>NZ_AOJD01000047.1 GCF_000337415.1 Halorubrum tebenquichense DSM 14210
AACTCCTTCGAGGTAGTCCACGCTGCTGCGTTCTTGATCGACGAGTATGAGTTCTCGATCGCTCCGCGGTCACTGTACTGTTCGATCTGCTGTTTCGTCCAGCGCCGGTCTAATGCGACCTCGTCACTCGCGTCAAGACTCGTAATGAAGGGCTGTGGCGATCCCTCTTCATGGACATCATCATCTTCTGCGGGGGGTAACACGACGACGTTCGTATGTACTGCGTGGTTTGAGACGCCGTTCTTCACTGTACCGTGCATGACGAAATCCTCCTCGACATACAGCGGGGTGTCGTTCGGTTCGTGATACCCCTGCTTCAGTTGGTCAAACTGGTCACACATCGGTCCAATCCGATGTTGATCTTTCTTGGCAGGGATTACGTAATCCAACCGCTTGTTAATAANATCGGTCCAATCCGATGTTGATCTTTCTTGGCAGGGATTACGTAATCCAACCGCTTGTTAATAAGCGTCTGAAGGACGTCTACAGCGTGAAATTCACGATCGGCATACACCATCCTGATGTCGACATAATCTTCGGCGATCGAGAGAAGTCGCCGTGCAACATCCCCGACGTAGTAGGAACTATCCTTACCCGGATAGGCGTCTGTCGCAGCGTAATCCGTACTCCCGAGCGGACACACCCCAACGACGTAGTGGGTGTTCTCGCCGACGACCACGACCGTCGCAAACTTGTGACACCAACTGTACTCTTTTCCCTCCGGTGCGCCCTGTACCCATTCCATCTCGTCACGATCACCATAGTAGGCAACGTACGTCATATCCAGTGCGACTTTCGCCCGAGTCCCAAACCGTGAGCCGTTCCCGTGTTCGAGCTCCCTAATTCGGGGCTTCGCGCGTGTGTATGTTTTTCGGAGAGCAAAATTCAGCACAGTCGCGATCTCCTC
This sequence comes from Halorubrum tebenquichense DSM 14210, assembly GCF_000337415.1. Taxonomy (GTDB): domain Archaea; phylum Halobacteriota; class Halobacteria; order Halobacteriales; family Haloferacaceae; genus Halorubrum; species Halorubrum tebenquichense. Next base: position 908 of record NZ_AOJD01000047.1, read on the forward strand.
GACAGACATCTGCTTGAGCGCTTCCAATAGCGTCTCACCAGATGGCCCATCCTCGTAGAACGGGTCATCAACAGCGGGATCTGGATTTTTCATGTCGCCCAACTTCTGGCCCGAATTGTGTGCCGCCTGCTGTTTGATCGACGCGATTGCTTCTAAGACGAGTAACTCATCGTCGTCGTAGATCGCGTCATCCGGCCGAGGGAGTGAGATTGAGGGGATGGCTACAGATTTCAACTCATCAAGCACCTCGTGGCCCTTCTTCCGTAACAGGCGTTGGACGGTTCGATTAGACAGCGACTGTTCGTCCTCGCCGTCCGCTGTTTTGAGAAGATCATTCCCGATCGGTGCGCCCCGTTCAGCTGCAAGTGCTCGAATCTCTTTCACTCCCCGTTCAACGGGTNGTTTTGAGAAGATCATTCCCGATCGGTGCGCCCCGTTCAGCTGCAAGTGCTCGAATCTCTTTCACTCCCCGTTCAACGGGTGACTGAAGTTCCTCGAATCGTCCTTCATCTAATCGCGTTGGCTTGAACGTGCTTTCTGAGGGAAGATTGTCGAGGTCAAAACCCATAGCAGTGGCCAACTCTGGATTTGCTTCAAGTTGGTCCGGGATCGTCGTCAAGGAGATATCCTCGGCTTTCGCCCACACGTATGCGAGAAACATCCGTGGAAACGGTGTGGCAGTGTGCCAATCTGGATACCTGTCTCGTCGTTCAAATCGGTCGGTGTCACACTTATCAATGAGATCTATCCATTCTGTCTCTTCGTCGATGATCTCATCTGCTTGCTTTCCAAGGCCTGTGACCGGGGAGGAGGAGGTATCTGAGAGATTCATAACAAAATATTATTTTGTTGAATAGTAGCTCAGAATCTGAGTAAAGTGTATGGGTGTCGTTTCCGGAAACGAATTCATGTATGACGCGAGGTCTGGCTGCCAAATAAGTAGAATTCGCTGAGTAGACTCCATCTCTGATACCCCTCAGCTGGTGAGCCAATTCCAAACCAGATATAACTCAGATTCTGAGTAGACTCAAAATCTTAGTTGATGTCCCTCTACGACCTACCTGATGACCAATCAAATCGCGGAATTTTTTAAGAGAGATGGCGCAATTGGGTTGATTCTCGCAATTGGTCCTGAGAATGCCCGATTCAAAAAAATAGTATCTCAAGTAGCAGTAAGCCATGATACAGTGTCGAACCGGGTCGAAGAGGCTCGCAATCTGGGATTGATCAAGGCAGAAGCTGTTTCAGATATTGGAACGAGCTTCACCAACAAACTCACACCAGTTGGAGAGATCTGTTACTGGGGGATGGTAGAATTAGGATTAGATGACGCATATACAGAATATGTTAACGCGATTGATAACTACAACAATTTATCAGACAGATACGCTCAACAGGTTGGTGACGAAGCTGAGTGGTTAGATTGGGTACTTGAGAGTGACGTTCGCGTGGATAACTTACTGACGAAGTTCGAGGCGCGAGGAGAAGATATGATACTACCTTTTTCAAGCTATCCAGAACCGGTTAAAGAGGCCCTCCGACAGCAGTCAGTTGAGCCACTCGAACAGATCGATCATAAGGACTTCTGGTTATGGCGTATCATACAATATCCCCCAGAACCCGACCAAGACAATAGCCCGATACCACCGTATAACAACGATCACGACCCTGATAGTAAATAGTTAATTCTGTTGAACTCTATCATAGACTGTAGGTTTTAACAGAATTAAAAGTTAGTAATATTTGCTTGAAGCCTAGTAGAATAAGACCAAAATATTTTTGTATATAGACATTATATTCCGGCTATGATTAGCCCGGAATTGCGGATGAACCTCTCAAGACTCGGACTCGTTATTTTTGGTTTTATTGGATCAGTTCTTGTCTTCGTCGGACTCAACGAATATGTATTGGGAACTCTTTTTTCATTAATTGCTGGGGCTGGTGTGTTCTTACTATTAGAAATGAGGAAAATATATTCTATCATTATGATAATAGTCGGAATAATTGCTCTTCTATTCACTATTCTCCACTATCTAGATCATGGTATAGTAGCTCTCACGATTCTCTATACTCTCATCACAATATTGGGTATTGTTCGTGGGAGTCAAGCATATCAGACAATAGGACCAGATAGTTAATCGATCGTTTAATTTTAGCTGAACTTCCTATTAGAACAGTATTCTGTGGAGCGTTTTACTAACTCTCTTTGAATGTGTGAGAATTTATCCACAATCCCAGTACTCTATTCCGGCGATTAGTATAATATGAACTAATATATCGTTTTTGAACGGGATATTTTAAAATACTTTATAAAACTAGATGATTTAGATATAATATTCTCTACTATATTAATACTAATCTATAGTTTAGACATAGATATAGTTCGAATTAGACCTGCGAGTATTATATTATCTTCGTGGCATAGAATTATATGTTAGTAGTATGTATGGTTAGTATGGAAATTAATAAGCGTGATTTCCTCAGGCGTGTCGGTGGTGGAGCAGGTGCTGTGGGCATGACAACACTTATAAGTACCACTGGAGCTGCGGAAGACGATAATGGCGGGACTCAGAAGCGTGCCATAGATTGTTACCCGAACGAATCTGATGAAGTTATAGCGTTTCTCTCAATTGAAGATGACCGACGGTGCCTATTCATCGCATTTGGAATTAGTAATATTGATGAAAAAGCAGATGAAATCAAACAAATAACTGAGCCATCACAGGGATCTGTTTGGGATGTTCAGTGGGATAGTGGCAACTTGGAATTCTGGGTTGATGGGGAAATAAACCAAACAGAATTCTCTATAAATAATAACAAAATAAAGGAAGAAAAAAAAGGTGGAGGAAGAATCTCTGCCTCCCACGCATGATCATAAAGATAATACAGAAGATGACAGCCAAATCTCTCCTGACGCAAATAACGAACCAATAGACGGTGGAGGAGGTGATACACCGGATTGGTGGGATGATCCTGAGTTTGAACAGCCGCCCGAGGAAACGTGTGATTCGATCAGTAATTTGAACGTCGAATGGGCGGAATTCTGTGTTGAAACAAGTGGTCTTTCACCAAAGTTCTATACAAAGTCCTGTACTGGTTCAGGAACTCCACTTGTTGGTGCTACTATTAATGGACTTAACGTAACGACACCACTAGGGTCAACCTTCTTTGGATATGACATCTGGTTTGGGTTCAATCCAGAGAATAACTGTATTTATCTCGGTTCCGAGATCGTTGATGTGTGTGTAAATAACTGTGAACTCCCGCCAAATCCGGTATACTCTGAATTTGAGGATGCCTTGATAGATCCGCTTACTGATATAGTTGATCAAAGAGAAGGCCTCATAGATGATGCCCCTGGGATAAATACCTCTGAAGAAAATACCGTTATAGCTATTGTAGCTGGGGTGATCGCGTTGGTTCTATGGATTCTGTCTGGAGGAGCAATAGGCTCATAGACTATTCTACATATTGACCAGCACCGAGTCAAAACCTATTATATACAACATATTTCAACAATGGGCACTGTCAAGTTAAGCCAGTTTGAGAAGTGAGCAATTCGTTGGTTTTGGTGTCTATGCTCAACCAAGAACTGCTCACTGAGACGCTTGAGACGGCGAATGTTGAATGTTGGGAGCGTGAGCGGACGGCGACGCCCGTCAGGGCGTTCGCCGTCCGACTCCACGCGACCGGTTGTTCTCTCAGAGAAACACAAGAGATTCTTCGTCTCTTCGGCGTAGAGCGCTCTCATCAGGCGATTTTTCAATCGGTTCATCGAGTGCTTGGAGGACTTCGGGCCCACGGTAGTACTGCCCCGTCAGTTCTTGAACTTGGTCCTCGATGGGCGTGGTCACCCCGTACCGCTCCTCGAGTTCGACCAGGGCTTCGTTCGCGAACGTTGCGAACTGATCGTCGCCGAGCCGGTCGATCTGGGCTTCGAGTTCCGCCTCGACGACATCGTAGTCGAGGCCAGCCTACACCAGCATGTTCATGTCTCGATATCGTCGTCGCGGCCGGCGTCCGTCCCGACAAGACCACGGTCGCGGAATCGCTTGAGGACACGGTTGACCGTATTCCGATAGTTATCGCTTCGGTCGGCGATCTCGGCGACGGTTCGCGGCTGGTCAAAGGAGTGAGTGCGGAGTAATCGTAGAGCGGGTCTTTGACCTACTCGAAGCGGTTCAGCAGGATCTCGGTGGGAGTTATAGAGACCGCAGCTCCAATCTCCATTATAATCATGAAGGTGGAAGGAGATCCGAGTCAATGACGTCTGAGCAGTCGACTGGAATCCCCTCCCACGCAGCATCGACGGCGTGATAGCCTGTCCACCCTTCACTTTTGAGAAGTTCAGCACACGTTTCACAAAACGCTGTTCGCGAGATAAGATCGTTATCGTAGAGAATGTAGAAGAGAAAAGTCGGTGGCACTACACGCGCCTCGAGGTCGCGGTTCTGAATCTCTCGACGGATCGAACGGCGGCCGTGAGCGTCCATCAACACTACGTAATCGACCGCCTTTGGATGCTGCACGAGATGCTGTTCCAGCGATTGCTCACCGGCATCAGCCCCATGCGGCCGAGGGACACTCGTGACACGTGTCAATGGTGTCTCTGTATCCTCAAGCGCATCAAGAACACGCGTACTACCGTGGTGAAGGCGATACGAGCGACTTCCTTCTGGAGCGTGAGAGCGGTTCTGCTCGTGATGGCGCTTTAGCTCCTGCTGGCAGACGTTCGTGGTCGTGAGTCCGATGTTCTCAGTAATACGATCCCACAGTGAGCTGTTCCCGACGGCGATCAGGGCGTCAGTATCGACGAGAATCGGATATTGCGGTTCATCAGTCGCCATTCAAACAAGATATTGGCTGGTATCATCCTCGGCTGCCGCGGCGAACTCCTCGATATCTTCCTGGAGGAGGTCGAACTCCTCGCCAAGCAGCAGGCGAGTAGCCTCCTCGGAGATCTCACCTGCCTTGTAGCGTTCATAGAGGGTGATTTTGTCCTCGTCAGTCATGGTCCGACGGAGCATATCTGCAAGCCCCGCTCGGGCGAGTTCGCTGATATTGATCCCACCGAGATGGATCGCATCGAGCTCGCCAGCCGCCTCTTTCAGCGCGCCCGCGCGGAATTTGATGGTATCGTCGTACGAGCCCTGACTCATATCTCTATGTACGGGCTGCTGCCAGTATAAATGTTCCCCCAGTTGGGAACGCGTGGGTACAAACAATTTGCTTGCGAGAGGATGTTTCTGGCCGCCTTAGTTGTTAGATAACTCATATTCTGAACAAGAATAATTATTTGTAGTCGATCCGGTATTGGATAGGCTACGACTTATTTCTCGCAATGGAACCGATATCGAATCGGGTACAAGAGCGGGTTTCTATGTAACCGACTGGAATTTGGCATATCTCCTCACGTTTTGTTAGACATCCGTTGTGAGAAAAAGAAGTCGTGAACGTTTCGTGTCGTTCGCAACTTAACAGGTCTCTGCCCGAAACGAGACCGATTGAAGCCTTTTTGCCCCCGGCACTCGTTGAGACGCCCTATGTACCATCGCGAGGTCGAACCCACGGCGGAGTACGTCGCGCGGTTCGAGACGGGGGCTGACTGGCGCGAGGAGATCGAGTCGCTGGCCCGCGAGGAGGACGTCGAGGCCGGCTGGTTCACGGCGCTCGGCGCGGTTCAGGACGCGGACGTCTGGTTCTACGACCAGGAGGACACCGAGTACCGGTCGGTCACCTTCGACGAGCCGCTGGAGGTGGCGGCCTGCGTGGGCAACGTCTCGCTGCTGGAGGGCGACGTGTTCGCGCACACCCACGCCGTGCTCTCGCGCCCGAGCGGGCAGGCGCTCGCGGGGCACCTCGACTCCGCGACCGTCTGGGCCGGCGAGTGCCACCTGCGCGCGTTCGCCGAGCCGCTGGAGCGCTCGCACGACGAGGCCACGGACCTGGACCTGTGGCTGTGACCCGGAGCGCGCACCGCGCGGCCCCCGCGACCGACGCTCGATGAGACCGGACGACGAGCGCTACTTCGCGCAGATCGAGGAGCGCCTCGACGAGGCGTGGGACGTGGCGGAGGCGGCCAAAGAGCAGGGTCGGGACCCGGAGCCGGAGATCGAGATCCCGGTCGCCCGCGACATGGCCGACCGCGTCGAGAACATCCTCGGGATCGACGGCGTCGCCGAGCGCGTCCGCGACCTCGAGGGCGAGATGTCCCGCGAGGAGGCGGCCCTGGAACTGGTCACCGACTTCGTCGACGGCAACGTCGGCGACTACGACTCCCGCGAGGGGAAGATCGAGGGGGCCGTCCGGACCGCGGTCGCCCTCCTGACCGAGGGGGTCGTCGCCGCGCCGATCGAGGGGATCGACCGCGTGGAGCTGTTGGAGAACGACGACGGCACCGAGTTCGTCAACGTCTACTACGCCGGCCCGATCCGCTCGGCGGGCGGGACCGCGCAGGCGCTCTCCGTGCTCGTCGCCGACTACGCACGGGCGCTGCTCGGCGTCGACGAGTACAAGCCCCGCGACATCGAGGTCGAGCGCTACGCCGAGGAGATCGCCCTCTACGACAAAGACACGGGGCTTCAGTACACGCCGAAGGACAAGGAGTCGAAGTTCATCGCCAAGCACATCCCGGTCATGCTCGACGGGGAGGCGACGAGCGACGAGGAGGTCTCCGGGTTCCGCGATCTGGAACGCGTCGATACCAACTCCGCGCGCGGCGGGATGTGCCTCGTCGCCGCCGAGGGGATCGCGCTGAAGGCTCCGAAGATCCAGCGGTACACCCGCAACCTCGACGAGGTCGACTGGCCGTGGCTCCAGGACCTGATCGACGGCACGATCGGGAAGGACGGGGCGGGCGACGGCGACGGGGCGGCGGACGACGACGCGGACGAAGGCGGCGAGGGCGAGGGCGACGCGGACGACGCCGGAAGTGACGGCGAGGGAGACAGCTCGAGCGCGGACGAGCCGGCCGGGTCGGTCCGGGCCGACCCCTCACAGAAGTTCCTCCGCGACCTCATCGCGGGCCGCCCCGTGTTCACCCATCCGAGCGAGGCGGGCGGGTTCCGGCTCCGGTACGGTCGCGCGCGAAACCACGGGTTCGCGACCGGCGGCGTCCACCCCGCGACGATGCACATCGTCGACGACTTCCTCGCCGCCGGCACGCAGATCAAGACCGAGCGCCCCGGGAAGGCCCACGGCGTCGTTCCGGTCGACTCCATCGAGGGCCCGACGGTCCGGCTCGCGAACGGCGAGGTCCGGCGGATCGACGACCCCGAGGAGGCCAAGGAGATCCGCAACGGGATCGAGAAGGTGCTCGACCTCGGCGAGTACCTCGTCAACTACGGCGAGTTCATCGAGAACAACCACCCGCTCGCGCCCGCGTCGTACGCCCCCGAGTGGTGGGTCCAGGAGTTCGAGGCGGCCGGCGCGGACGTGGCGGCGCTGCGCGACGACCCCCACGTCGACCTCGAACACCCCGGCGTCGACGAGGCGCTCTCGTGGGCGCGCGAACACGACTGCCCGCTCCACCCCGAGTACACCTACCTCTGGCACGACGTGTCGGTCGACGCGTTCGAGGCGCTCGCCGACGCGGTCGCCGCGGGCGACGTCGTCGAGGGCGTCCTCGCCGTCGAGCGCACCGACCCGGTTCAGGACGCGCTGGAGTCGCTGCTCGTCGAACACGCGGCGACCCCGGACGCGCTCCGGATCCCGACGTGGCGGCCGCTCGCGCGTTCGCTCGGGGTCGACGACGGACTGCGGAAGGAGTGGGACGAGGCGGACCTCTCGGACGCCGCCCGCGAGTACGCCGACGGCGAGAACGCGATCCGCGCCGTCAACGAGGTCGCCCCCTTCGAGGTGCGCGAGCGCGCGCCGACCCGGATCGGCAACCGGATGGGCCGCCCGGAGAAGTCGGAGAGCCGCGACCTCTCGCCCGCGGTCCACACCCTGTTCCCGATCAACGAGGCGGGCGGCCCCCAGCGCGACGTCGCCGAGGCCGCGAACGTGATGGACGACACCGGGCACCGCGGGCGACACGACCTGGAGGTTTCCGACCGGGTCTGCCCCAACTGCGGCGAGCACACCTACGCCGCCCTGTGTCCCGACTGCGAGACGCACACGGAGCCGCACTACGAGTGTAACGACTGCGGCACCGTCTGCGAGCCGGACGAGGCCGGCCGCGTCGAGTGCCCGAACTGCGAGTGGGAGGTGACCGCCGCGACCTACCAGGAGGTCGACGTCAACGACGCGTACCGCTCCGCGCTGGAGACCGTCGGCGAGCGCGAGTCGGCCTTCGAGATCCTGAAGGGCGTTCAGGGGCTGACCTCGCGGAACAAGACTCCCGAGCCGATCGAGAAGGGCGTCCTCCGCGCGAAGAACGGCGTCACCTCGTTCAAGGACGGCACGGTCCGGTACGACATGACCGACCTCCCGGTGACGGCGGTCAAGCCCGAGGAGCTCGACGTCACCGCGGACCACTTCCGCGAACTCGGCTACGAGACGGACGTCGACGGCGAGCCGCTGCGCCACGACGACCAAGTGGTCGAACTGCGCGTCCAGGACATCGTCCTCTCGGACGGCGCGGCCGAGCACATGCTGAAGACCGCGGACTTCGTCGACGACCTCTTGGAGCAGTTCTACGGGCTCGACCGCTTCTACGAGGTGAACGAGCGCGACGACCTCGTCGGCGAACTCGTCTTCGGGATGGCACCCCACACGAGCGCGGCGACTGTCGGCAGAGTCGTAGGTTTCACGTCGGCCGCCGTCGGATACGCTCATCCGTACTTTCACGCCGCGAAACGGCGGAACTGCGACGGCGACGAGGACTGCGTAATGCTCCTCATGGACGGACTTCTCAACTTCTCGAAAGAATTTCTCCCCGACCAGCGCGGCGGGCGGATGGACGCGCCGCTCGTGATGTCCTCTCGGATCGACCCCTCCGAGATCGACGACGAGGCGCACAACGTCGACATCGTCCGGGAGTACCCGGTGGAGCTGTACGAGGCCTCGCGGGAGCTGGCCGACCCGGAGGAGGTAGAAGACCTGATCCAGATCGGCGAGGACACGCTCGGGACCGACGACGAGTACCACGGGTTCGACCACACCCACGACACGACGGACATCGCGATGGGACCGGACCTGTCGGCGTACAAGACGCTCGGCGACATGATGGAGAAGATGGACGCGCAGCTGGAGCTGGCCCGGAAGCTCCGCGCGGTTGACGAGACGGACGTGGCCGAGCGGGTGATCGAGTACCACTTCCTGCCGGACATCATCGGGAACCTCCGGGCGTTCTCGCGGCAGGAGACGCGCTGTCTCGACTGCGGCGAGAAGTACCGCCGGATGCCCCTGACGGGCGAGTGCCGGGAGTGCGGCGGGCGGGTGAACCTCACCGTCCACGAGGGGTCGGTGAGCAAGTACGTCGACACCGCCATTGAGGTGGCCGAGCGGTTCGGCTGCCGGCCCTACACGAAACAGCGGCTGAAGGTGTTAGACCAGTCGCTGGAGTCGATCTTCGAGGACGACACGAACAAGCAGTCCGGCATCGCGGACTTCATGTGAGCGCCGGGTCGGTCCGCCGCGGGGGCCGTGCGGGTCCGGCAGCGCGCTCTCCGGCCACGCGCCCTCCACCCGCGACTCGCCCCGAGTTCGGGAGCGTCCCGGCTCAGAGGTCCAACTGCGCGGCCGACTCTACCTCGAACTGCCACACTTCCGGTTCCCCGGCGAGCAGGTCGGGGAGTGCCGCCTCGAACGCCTCGAAGTGGTCGGTCCCCGAGTGCGACTCGAACGCCTCGGCGTCCTCGTACCGCTCGAAGAACCGGAGCGTCGCCCCGTCTTCGACGTCTCTCGCGGCCCTGTAGTCGATAACGCCCTCCTCGCGGTTCGACTCCGCCACCAGGGTCTCGGCGTGGTCGAGCGCTTCGTCGATCCGGTCCGGGTCGATCGGGAACGCGGCGTGTACGACGAGCATTGTCGACGCTACGCCGCGCGCTCTGAAAACTGGACGGGAGCGGTCTCAGTCGCCTCCGCGCGCCTCCTCGACCACCCGCGTGAACTCCCGGGCGGTCTCGGTGATGACCTCGTAGTCGCCGCGCTCGGCGGCGTCGTAGTCGACGAGCGCGCCGCCCGCGCCGACCGCGAACGCGCCCGCGTCGATGTAGTCGGCGGCGTTGTCCGGGCTGACGCCCCCGGTCGGCATCATCGGGATCTGTCCGAGGGGCCCCTTCATCGCGCCGAGGTGGTCCGGGCCGACGGTTTTCGCGGGGAACACCTTCACGAAGTCGGCACCGGCCTCGTAGCCGCGGATCGCCTCGGTCGGCGTCATCACGCCCGGCGCGGTGACGGCACCGTACCGGTTGCACGTCTTGATCACGTCCTCGTGGAGGCTCGGCGAGACGACGAACTCCGCGCCCGCCATCAGCGTGGTCCGGGCCGTCTCGCTGTCGAGGACCGTCCCGGTCCCGACGACGACCTCGTCGTCGAACGAGCCGGCGACCTCGCCGAGCTTCTCCGCCACGTCCGGCGTGTCGGCGGTGATCTCGACGGCGGTGACTCCGCCCTCGCGCAGCGCCTCGGTGATCCCGATGAGCTGGTCGGCCGGGACCCCGCGCAACACCGCGACGACGCCGCTGTCGACGAGCCGTGAGAGCGTCTCGTTCATGCGTCCCCGTTTCCCCAGTCGGAACTTAAAACCGCCCCGATGCTTTCGGGCGGCTCCTCCGATCACCGTCGAGTCGGGGCCGCGGAACGGTCCGGCTCACCGATCGTGCCGTGACACCGACCGACACGAAATCGGCGGCGATCGGGGGTACTCCCCCGCGAAACGGCCGCGACGAAACACTACCCTTTTGACCCTGCTTTCGGTAACACTCGGTATAATGGGCCGACGCAAGAAGATCGTTCAGGAATGTGAGCGGCTGATGGACTCCCCGGAGAACATCCGGAACATCGCCATCGCCGCCCACGTCGACCACGGGAAGACGACGCTCTCCGACAACCTGCTGGCGGGCGCGGGCATGATCTCCGAGGACACCGCGGGCGAGCAGCTCGCGATGGACACGAAGGAGGACGAGCAGGAGCGCGGGATCACCATCGACGCGGCGAACGTCTCGATGACCCACGAGTACGAGGACACCAACCACCTCGTCAACCTCATCGACACCCCGGGCCACGTGGACTTCGGGGGCGACGTCACCCGCGCGATGCGCGCGGTCGACGGCGCGCTGGTGGTCGTCGACGCCGTCGAGGGCGCGATGCCGCAGACGGAGACGGTGCTCCGGCAGGCGCTCCGCGAGGGCGTGAAGCCGACCCTGTTCATCAACAAGGTCGACCGCCTCATCTCGGAGCTCCAGGAGGGGCCCCAGGAGATGCAGGAACGGCTGATGTCGGTCATCGCCGACGTCAACGAGCTCATCCGCGGGATGGCCGAGAACATGGACGACATCCCCGAGGACTGGACCGTCTCCGTCGAGGACGGCACGGTCGGGTTCGGGTCCGCGCTGTACAAGTGGGGCGTCTCGATGCCCTCGATGCAGCGGACCGGGATGGACTTCGGCGACATCATGGAGCTGGAGCAGAACGACAAGCGGCAGGAGCTCCACGAGCGCACGCCGCTGTCGGACGTCGTGCTCGACATGGTCTGCGAGCACTTCCCGAACCCGGTCGACGCCCAGCCCCGCCGCGTTCCGCGCATCTGGCGCGGTGACCCGGACACCGAGCTGGCCGAGGGGATGCAGCTCGTCGACGAGGACGGCGACGTCGTCTTCATGGTCACGGACATCTCGATGGACCCGCACGCGGGCGAGATCGCGACGGGCCGCGTCTTCTCCGGCACGCTGGAGAAGGGTCAGGAGCTGTACGTCTCGGGGACGGCGGGCAAGAACCGCATCCAGAGCGTCGGCCTCTTCATGGGATCCGAACGCGAGGAGGTGGACCGCGTCCCGGCCGGGAACATCGCCTCGGTCACGGGACTGCGTGACGCCATCGCCGGCTCCACCGTCTCGTCCGTCGAGATGACGCCGTTCGAGTCGATCGAGCACATCTCCGAGCCGGTCATCACGAAGTCCGTCGAGGCGCAGAACATGGACGACCTGCCGAAGCTCATCGAGACGCTCCAGCAGGTCGCCAAGGAGGACCCGACGATCCAGATCGAGATCAACGAGGACACCGGCGAGCACCTCATCAGCGGGCAGGGAGAGCTCCACCTCGAAGTGATCACCCAGCGGATCCGCGACAACCAGGGCATCCCGGTCATCACCGGCGAGCCGATCGTCGTGTTCCGCGAGCAGCCCCAGGAGTCCTCGCGCGAGGTCGAGGGGCAGTCGCCGAACCGCCACAACAAGTTCTACATCACCGTCGAGCCGCTTGACCAGGAGATCGTCGACGCCATCCAGCTCGGCGAGGTCTCCATGGACATGCCCGAACTGGAGCGCCGCGAAGCGCTACAGGACGCCGGCATGGACAAGGACACCTCCCAGAACGTCGAGGACATCCACCGGACGAACATCCTCATCGACGACACGAAGGGTATCCAGCACCTCAACGAGACGATGGAGCTGGTCCTGGAGGGGCTTCAGGAGGCGCTCGACGACGGCCCGCTGGCCGCCGAGCCGGTCCAGGGGTCGCTGTTCCGCCTCCACGACGCGAAGCTCCACGAGGACACCATCCACCGCGGTCCGGCGCAGGTCATCCCCGCGGTCCGCGACGCGGTCCACCGCGCGCTGATCGACGGCGAGGTCCGCCTGCTTGAGCCGATCCAAGACGTTCGGATCGACGTGCCCTCCGAGCACATGGGCGCGGCGTCCGGCGAGATCCAGGGCCGCCGCGGCCGCGTCGACGACATGTACCAGGAAGGCGACCTCATGGTCGTCGAGGGTATCGCGCCCGTCGAGGAGATGATCGGGTTCTCCTCCGACATCCGCTCGGCCACCGAGGGCCGCGCCTCGTGGAACACCGAGAACGCGGGCTTCCGCGTCCTCGTCGACAACCTCCAGCGCGAGAAGATCATGGAGATCCGCGAGCGCAAGGGCATGAAGCTCGAACTGCCGCAGTCGATCGACTACTTCTAAGTCGGCGACGCGGTCCGCGGGCTCTGCGGTTTCCTTCTGCGAGCTTCTCTCTCGACGCCTCCGTCCGAAGCGCCCCCGCCGTCAGGACGGGTCCGCCCTCTCGCCGGCCTCGTCAGCCGCGGACGCGCCGGAGCGCCACCCGCGCGCCGACGAACGCGAACAGCAGTCCGGTCACGACCGCGACGAGCGGGGCGTTCGACGTCTCGGACCGCAGGAACGCCCCGTCGGGGTCCGACGGGTCGACGTACGCGGTGGCGGGCTCGCCGACGGCGTAGCCGTCGAGGGCCTCGCGCGCCGCCGACTCGGTGTCGTAGTCGGACGTGATCGTCGACGGGAACAGGTTCGTCCCCGCGTACTCGGTGCCCTCGTACTCGTAGGTGAACCGGACCGTCGGTCGATAGTCAACGTCCCGGCTGCTACCGCTCGACGTCGACTCCACGTCGAGTTCGGTGATCGTCGCGTCGACCTCGACGGCGTCGTCCACGGCGTTTGACTGCTGGGTGTAGTCGTACGCGCCGTACCCGGTCACCGCGAGCCCGATGAGCAGCACGGCGGCCGCGCCCTTGAGCGTCTTCGGGCCGTTGACGGAGAGGCCGCCGTCGCTCATGTGGATCGACGACCCCCGTTCGGCGGACGGCGACCCGACTGACGGTAACTCTGTGCGGCGAATCGCGTCCCGACGCTCGACGGGACTCGTGGAGGGTAGCACACGCCCAGCCGTCGGTCCGGGTCTCGGATAACTGTGTGGGTGAGGGCGTCCCTTCGAGGCGGGCTCACCCGACTCCGTGAGGCACGTTGACAACCACGGCGGCGAGGCAACGCCTGCCCCCGCCGAAGGCTTATACCGGATCGTCCGACTCCGTTCGGGTATGCAGACGGGCACGACTCCCCTCTGGCGCGCCGCGGCGGAGCCACCGAGCGATCGCTCCACGTCGGGGACAGGAACGTGTCCGCGGACGCCGAACCGCGACCGAACCGCCCGCGATGGGGTCGCGGAGGTGGCGGCGTGAGCGACGGTCGCGACGGGGTCCCCGAGACCGCGTCCGACGAGCCGGAGTCGTCGGCCCCGGGCGCGTCTCCGGACGGGGGTCACGCGGCCGCGACGCCCTCGACGCACACGGTCCGGCTGGAGCTCGTCGACGAGCCGGGCCAGCTGCTCGCCGCGCTCCACCCGATCGCGGACAACGGCGGGAACCTCCTGTCGATCTACCACGAGCGCGGGAACAAGACCCCCCGCGGCCGGATCCCGGTCGAGGTCGACTTCGAGGCGACCGCGGAGCGGTTCGAGGGGATCGTCGACGCCCTCCGCAGTGAGGGCGTGAACGTGATGCAGGCGGGGACGGAGCGGTACGCCGAGGAGGTGACGATCCTCCTGTTCGGCCACCTCATCGACACGGACCTCTCGGACACGCTCTCGCGGATCGAGGCCTGCGAGTCGGCCTCGGTCGCCGACGTGTCGCTGGCGGCCCCGCAGGGGACCGAGGAGGTGTCGAGCGCGCGGCTCCGGCTCGAAGCCCGCGCGGGCGAGACGGACGCGGCGATCGCGGCCGTCCGAGACCTCGCGGCCGACAAGGAGCTCCGCGTCGTCGAGCCGCTCACGGGGGTGGACGCGTGAGACTCGCCGTTATCGGGGCGGGCGCGGTCGGGCGCTCCGTCGTCGAACTCGCGGGCGAATACGGCCACGAGGTCGTCGCCGTCGCCGACTCGTCGAGCGCGGTCGTCGCGGACGGAGGCGGGACCGCGAGTACCGGGGTCGACCCCGACGCCGTCGTCGCGCGGAAGGCGGAACGCGGGATCGTCGGCGACGACGACCCGGACGACGCGCTCGCGGCGGACTACGACGTCCTCGTCGAGGCGACGCCGACGACGCTCGACGACGCCGAGCCCGGCTTCTCGCACGTGACCCGCGCGCTGGAGCGCGACCGCCACGCCGTCCTCGCGAACAAGGGGCCGGTCGCGGAGCGGTTCGGCGACCTGCGTGCGGCCGTCGCGGACAGCGACGGCGAGATCCGGTTCGAGGCCACGGTCGGCGGCGCGATTCCGGCGGTGTCGACCGTCGAGGACATCGAGCCGGGCCACGTCACCGCGGTCCGCGGCGTGCTCAACGGGACGGCGAACTTCATCCTCACGCGGATGGCCGCGGAGGGGCTCGACTACGACCACGTGCTCGCGGAGGCGCAGGACCTCGGCGTCGCCGAGGCGGACCCCTCCTTCGACGTGGACGGGACCGACGCGGCGCTGAAGTGCGTCATCCTCGCGAACGTCCTCTCGTTCGGCGCGGCGGACGACCCGGCGGACGCGCGGGAGTTCACGCTCGCGGACGCGGACGTGGAAGGGATCCGCGACGTGCCCGGCTCGGCGCTCCGGCTCGCGGCCGAGGACGGGCGGACGGTGCGGCTCATCGGCGAGGCGACCGGCGACACGGTCCGCGTCGCGCCGCGGCTCGTCCCAGAGAACGGAACGCTCGCGGTCTCCGGGACCCAGAACATCGTCCAGATAGAGACCTCTCACGCCGGTCGGCTCAACATCTCCGGGCGCGGCGCGGGCGGCCCCGAGACCGCGAGCGCGGTCCTCGGTGACGTGGGGCGGCTGGAGTAATCGCGCCCACGATCGACCCCCCTATCGGTCGGTCGGCCTTCGCGTGCGGCGGCGTGGCGTGCCCCGCGTTGTCGAGAATCGCCGGACTGCGGCCCGATACTCTGTGGTACGTATCGAAACCGTTTTAGTGGAATCAACCGAAACTTACTCACAGAGCGCCTTAGCGCGTGATTACCCCATGAGTGACAAACCGCACCAGAATCTGGCCATCATCGGCCACGTCGACCACGGCAAGAGTACGCTCGTGGGTCGCCTCCTCTTCGAGACGGGGAGCGTCCCCGAGCACGTAATCGAGCAGCACCGCGAGGAAGCCGAAGAGAAGGGCAAGGGCGGCTTCGAGTTCGCCTACGTGATGGACAACCTCGCCGAGGAGCGCGAGCGCGGCGTCACGATCGACATCGCCCATCAGGAGTTCGACACCGACGAGTACTACTTCACCATCGTCGACTGTCCGGGCCACCGTGACTTCGTGAAGAACATGATCACGGGTGCCTCGCAGGCCGACAACGCGGTGCTCGTCGTCGCGGCCGACGACGGCGTCGCGCCCCAGACCCGAGAGCACGTGTTCCTGGCCCGCACGCTGGGCATCAACGAGCTCATCATCGGCGTCAACAAGATGGACCTGGTCGACTACCAGGAGTCCTCCTACAAGGAGGTCATCGGCGAGGTCGAGGACCTGCTCAACCAGGTCCGCTTCGCGACCGACGACACCACGTTCGTGCCGATCTCGGCGTTCGAGGGCGACAACGTCGCCGAGGAGTCCGAGAACACCGACTGGTTCGACGGGCCGACTCTGCTGGAGGCGCTGAACGACCTGCCGGAGGCCGAGCCGCCGACGGACGCGCCGCTCCGCCTCCCCATCCAGGACGTCTACACCATCTCCGGTATCGGGACCGTCCCCGTGGGACGCGTCGAGACCGGGATTCTCAACACCGGCGACAACGTCTCCTTCCAGCCGTCCGACGTGGGCGGCGAGGTGAAGACGGTCGAGATGCACCACGAAGAGGTGCCCAAGGCCGAGCCCGGTGACAACGTCGGGTTCAACGTCCGCGGCATCGGCAAGGACGACATCCGCCGCGGTGACGTCTGTGGCCCGGCCGACGACCCGCCGAGCGTCGCCGAGACGTTCCAGGCGCAGGTCGTCGTCATGCAGCACCCGTCGGTCATTACGGCCGGCTACACGCCGGTCTTCCACGCCCACACGGCGCAGGTCGCCTGTACGATCGAGTCCATCGATCAGAAGATCGACCCCTCGTCCGGTGAGGTCGCCGAGGAGAACCCGGACTTCATCAAGTCCGGCGACGCCGCGGTCGTCACCGTGCGCCCGCAGAAGCCGCTCAGCATCGAGCCGTCCGGCGAGATTCCGGAACTCGGCAGCTTCGCCATCCGCGACATGGGTCAGACCATCGCGGCCGGCAAGGTGCTGGAAGTCAACGAGCGATAATCGATGCAGCAGGCACGCGTCCGCCTCGCCGGCACGAGCCCCGAGGACCTCGACGACATCTGCGACGACGTCCGCGAGATCGCGGACTCGACGGGAGTCGCCCTGTCGGGCCCGATCCCGCTGCCGACGAAGACGCTCGAGATCCCGTCGCGAAAGTCCCCGGACGGTGAGGGGACGGCGACGTGGGAGCACTGGGAGATGCGCGTCCACAAGCGTCTGATCGACATCGACGCCGACGAACGCGCGCTCCGCCAGCTCATGCGCGTCCAAGTGCCGAACGACGTCAGCATCGAGATCGTTCTGGAAGACTGAGCGCTAGGGCGTTTCTCTACCCCCTCTTTGTTTTCACCCGCCGAGCGACTGCGCCGGCGACGCCGCGGGGGCGGGACTCGGCTTCACCGCGCGTCGAGGAGTCCGACCCGACCGGCCGCGAGCCCGCAGAACGCGCCGGTCGCGTGCGCTATCAGCGCGACGCCCGGCGCGGCCGTCGTGACGGTGAGGGCGACGGCGACGAGACCGAACAGCAGGAACTGGACGCGCGGCGAGAGCCGCAGGCGGTCGAACAGCGTCGCGCTCACGACGTTGCCCGCGAGCAGGTAGCCGCCGAGCGCGAAGACTGCGCCGCTGAGTCCGAGGACGGCGGCCCGGGGACCGAGCAGGCCGCCGACGGTCACCTGCGCGAGGCCCGCGAGCGCGCCGGTGGTCACGACGAACGCGTGGAAGCGGACGCGGGTCGTCCGCCGCTCGACGAGGGGACCGACGAGCAGCAGCGAGAGGGCGTTCGCCAGCAGGTGACTCACGGAGGCGTGCGCGTACACGCTGGTGACGAGCGTCCACGGGGCGACGGACACCGGAGTCGACAGCGCGAACAGCCCCGCGAGACCGACGACGCCGAGCGCGGCCTGAACAGCGCCGACGAGGAGGGCGATTCCGAGCGTTTCGAGGGTCGCACGCATCGAGCGGCTGTTGGACCCGAGCGGTGAAAAGGGTGTGCGGGGTCGCTCGCGGATCCGCGTCGACCGTCGTCAGATCACGTCGTCGGGGTCGTGCGCGTCCGCCATCCGCGTCGCCTCCGCGGCGTACCGCTTGCGGTCGTCGGGGTCATCGACGGTTCCGACGTTCGACGGCGGCGCGTCGACGGCGGCCGTGGTGTCGCGCACGTCCGCGAAGGAGGTGAGCGCCCGCTCCTTGCGGAAGTAGCGCTCGCCGTCCGGCGTCGCGTACGTGAGGATCACCATGTTCTGCTCGTCGTCGGAGTACGTGCGCTCGACGAGCCACATTCGAACCCCGTCGCCATCGGTCGCTTCGCTCGCGTTCATGACGTGTCGTTCGACACCAACGAGCAAACGCGTTACGCCGGGACGCCGTCGGTCTCGGCCCGAGACTCGCCTCCCCGAACCGCCAGCGTTATGTTCTTTAGGGCGACCTAAACAAATGATGAATCCGCGCGTCGCCGCCGCTCGGCTCCGCGAGCGACTTTCCGGAATCCGCGAGCGCCTCCCGCGGGGCTCTATCGCGGTCGCGGGGACGGTCCTCGTTCTCGCCGTCGGCGGCGCGGTGCTGGCGCGGACGCTGGACGTCGGGGCCGTCGTCGGGGCCGCGGCCGCCGCGGACCCGCGACTCCTCCTCGCGGCGCTCGTCGTCTACCTGCTGTCGTGGCCGGTCCGGGGCCGGCGGTACGGCGATATTCTCGCGCCCATGGGACACCGCTGTCGGACCGGCTTCCTCACGGCGGCCGTGTTCGCCAGCCAGACCGCGAACCTGATCGTCCCCGCGCGGGCGGGCGACGGGGTCCGCGCGTACCTCCTGAAGCGCCGGCGCGAGGTGCCGTACCCGACCGGCGTCGCGTCGCTGGCGGTCGAGCGCGCCTTCGACCTGGTCGCGCTCGGCGCGCTGGGCGGGGCCGCGCTCGCGGCCCTCCTCGCCGGCGGCCGGTCCGTGCCCCCGGACGGGTCGGGGCGGGCGGTCGCGGCCGCCGCCGGGACCGCGTTCGCGGCCGCGGCGTTCTCCGTCGTCGCCGTCGCGGTCGCTCGCACCGACCGTCGGTTCGGTCCGGCCCTCCGCGAGCGCACGGCCGGATCCCGGCTTTCGGGGGTCGTCGACGCCGCCGTCCGGTTCGGTGCCGCCGTCCGGGTCGTCGCCGCCGACGCCGGGGCGGTCGCTCGGGTGTCGCTCGCGAGCGGCGTCGTGTGGGCGGCCGACGCCCTGACCGCGGTGCTCGTGCTCGCCGCGCTCGTCGGCGGATTCGGCGGCGGGGTCGACCCCGCGACGCTCCTCGTCGTCGGCACGCTCGCGGTCTCGGCCGGGAACCTCGCGAAGGTGCTGCCGCTCTCGCAAGGCGGGATCGGACTGTACGAGGCGGCGTTCACCGGAATCGTCGTCGCGACCACCCCGATTCCGGCCGAGACCGCGCTCGCCGCGGCGGCGCTCGACCACGCGCTGAAAAACGCCGTCACGCTCGCTGGCGGGGGCGTCGTCGCGGCCGCGTTCGACCTCTCGGTCACCCGCTCCCCGGACGAACCGGAGCCGGAACCGGACGCGGCCGCGACGCGGTCGGCGTCGGACCGCTAAACTTTTAGGTAAGCCTAAAAACAAGCTCGTATGGATGCGACCGCCTCGGACCGCGACGGTCCGGACACCTGCGTGATCGTCCCGACGATCCGGGAGTACGAGTGCGTCCGCGCGTACGTCGAGAACGCCCGCGACCACGGGTTCGACGTCTCGCGGCTCCACTTCGTCCTGGTAACTGAGGACTTCTGTGAGACCGACGAGATGCGTGCGATGCTCGACGACCTGGGCGTCTCCGGCGAGGTGTTCGACGGGACCCGCCGCGAGGAGTGGTACGAGGCGAACGGCGCGGCGGCGTACGGTCACGTCGTTCCGGCCGCGAGCCACGCCGAGACGAGCTTCGGCCTCCTCTACATGTGGGCCGACGAGTCGTTCGACTACGGCGTGTTCATCGACGACGACACGCTGCCCCACGACGACGTCGACTACTTCGGCCGTCACATGGAGAACCTCGCGTTCGGCGGCGAGATCGAGCGCGTCAGCTCCGACGAGGACTGGGTCAACGTCCTCTATCAGAACGCCGACGAACACGGGCTCTACCCCCGCGGCTACCCCTACGCCGCGATGGACGAGACGGTCGAGACGGACTCGGTCGGAGTCGAGGCCGGCGAGGTCGTCGCCTCGCAGGGGTTGTGGACCAATGTCCCAGACCTCGACGCCGTTCGGATCCTGATGGACGGCGACCTCGAAGGGCAGGCGCAGACCCGCACGAGCGCCGACGACTTCGAGCGCGACTTCGTCGCCGCGCGCGGGAACTACCTCACCGTCTGCTCGATGAACCTCGCGTTCCGCCGGGAGGTGATCCCCGCGTTCTACCAGCTCCCGATGGACGACAACGAGTGGGACGTGGGCCGGTTCGACGACATCTGGTCGGGGCTGTTCCTGAAACGCGCCTGCGACGTGCTGGGCAAGCGGATCTACAACGGCGACCCGCTGTGTAAGCACAACAAGGCCCCGCGCTCGACGTTCGACGACCTCGCGAACGAGGTGGCCGGGCTGGAGCTGAACGAACACGTCTGGGAAGTGGTTGACGAGGCGGGCGACGACGCCGACTCGTACGCCGCCGTCTTCGCCGCGATGGCGGACGCGCTCGCCGAGGGCGAGTTCGACGAGTGGAACAACGGCGCGTTCCTCAACCACTGCGGCGAGTACATGCGCGACTGGCTCGACTGCCTCGACGCGGTCAGCCGGACGCCGGCGGTCGCGGACGACTGAACCGACACGACTAAAACCATTTAGGCAAGCCTAAAACACATGACGAACCACGACCTCACGAACCCGAACCGCAGGCGGTTCCTCGCGAGCGCCGCCGCGGTCGGCGCGGTCGGCCTCGCTGGCTGTAGCGGGACGACAGATGACTCCGACGGCGACGCGCAGTCGAACATCGGACAGATCGGTTCCGGCCGCGAGGGGCGGGGGCTCCCGGGCGGCACGCCGGTCTCGGAGATGCCCGACCTCTCGGGCGAACTGACGGTGTACTCCGGCCGCAACGAGTTCCTCGTCGGGCCGCTCGTCGGGTACATCGACGACCAGTACCCGGACCTCGACCTGACCGTCCGGTACGCCGACTCCACCGACCACGTCAACGCGATCCTCAACGAGGGCGAGGGGTCGCCGGCGGACGTGTTCTACTCCGTCAACGCCGGGTCGCTCGGCGCGCTCGCCGACGAGGGGCGCACGCAGGCGGTCCCGAGCGACGTCGCGGAACTGGTCCGCGAGGAGTTCCGGACCGACCAGTGGATCGGTACCTCCGGGCGCGCTCGGACGGTCCCGTACGACAGCGACGAGTACGACGCCGCCGACGTACCCAGCGACATCATGGCGTTCCCCGAAGAGTTCGACGGCGACCTCGCGTGGGCCCCCTCGTACGGGTCCTGTCAGGCGTTCGTCACCGCGATGCGGATCCTCGAAGGCGACGAGACCACCCGCGAGTGGCTCGAAGCCGTCGTCGAATCGGGCGCGACGGCCTACGACGACGAGTTCCGGGTCTGCGAGGAGATCGCGAACGGGACCGTCGACGCCGGGTTCACGAACCACTACTACATCCAGCGCGTCCTCGACGGCAGCTCGGACGCGGCGATAGACACCGCCTTCACCGAGGGCGACGCCGGCGCGGTGTTCAACGTCGCGGGCGCTGCGATCGTCGACAGCGCTTCGGACGTCGACCTCGCTGGGAACTTCGTCCGGCACCTGCTGTCCGCGGAGGCGCAGGACTACTTTGCGCGCTCGACGTTCGAGTACCCGCTCATCCCCGACGTGGAGCCGATCGGCGATCTCCCGACGATCGACGAACTCGACGTGCCGGACATCGACCTGACGGAGCTGTCCGACCTGGAGGCGACCGTCGACCTCATGCGCGAGGCCGGCGTCGACATCTGACGCGTCCCGCCCCGTGTCGTCCCGTCCCGTCCCGTCCCCTCTCGCGCGGTCCGCGTCTTGGTTCCGCCAGCGGCTCGCTCACGCGGACCGGACGACCGCCGCCGCGGTCTGCGTCTCGCTCGCCGCGGGGCTCCTCACGTTCGCGGTCGCCGCCACCCTGTTCTCGCACCACTCCGCGAACCACGACGAGGGCGTCTACCTCACGCAGGCCGCGCTCCTGCTCGGCGGCCAACTGGAGTTCCACGCCGGGCCGCTCGCCGACGCCGTCCACCCGTGGTTCTTCGTCGAGGACGGCGGACGGCTCTACCCGAAGTACAGCCCCGTCCCGGCGGCGACGTACGCGATCACCACGGCCCTGTTCGACGAGCCGCGGGTGACCCTCGCCGCGGTCGCCGCGGGCAACGCCGCGCTCGTCTACCTGCTCGGCGCGATGACCGCCGGTCGGCGGGCCGGCCTCGCGGCGGCCGTCCTGTTCGCGGCGTCGCCGATGGCGGTCCTCACCGGCGCGACGTTCCTCCCCTACGCGCCGACGACGCTTTTCAACCTCCTGTTCGCGGTCGCGTACCTCCGGAGCGTCCGCGACGGGTTGACCGCGGCCGCCGGGGTCGCCGGGGTCGCGATCGGGGTCGCCTTCTTCGCGCGCCCGTTCACCGCGGTGCTGTTCGCGGCCCCGTTCATCGCCCACGCGCTGTGGCGGGTGGGGTCGGCGGTCGCGGCCGAGGGCCTGAACCTCCCGACGCTCCCCGCCCCGGTCCGCAGGCACGGCCTGACGGCGCTGTTCGGGACGCTGTTCGTCGGCGTCACGCTCGCGTACAACCTGCGGGTGACCGGCTCCGCGCTCACCTTCCCGTACCAGGCGTTCGCGCCCATGGACGGGCCGGGCTTCGGCCAGCGCCGCATCCTCGGCCACTCGGTCGAGTACACGCCCGCGCTGGCGCTCGAATCGAACGGGTACGCGCTGTGGGAGCTCGCGACCCGGTGGGTCGCGGCGGGACCGGTCGGGACGCTGCTCGCGCTCGCCGGCGGCGCGGTCGCGGTCCGGCGGTGGCGCGCCGGTCTCGACCTCGCCCCGGCCGCCGCTCGCGGTGACGGCTCGTCCGGCTCGTCCGGCTCGCCCGGGTCGCGGGCGTTCCGGCGGACGGCGGCCCTGCTCGTCGCCGGCGTCGTCCCAACCGTCGTCGTCGGCAACCTGTTCTTCTGGGGGACGCACAACGCGCTCGCGACGCTGTCGGACCCGACCGACGGGCTGGCGTCGCTGTTCGGCCCGTTCTACCACTTCGACCTGCTCGTGCCGCTGTCGCTGTTCGGCGGGGTCGCCGTCGCCGCCGGAGCGCGGTCGCTGCCGCGGCTCCGCGCGCGGATCGCGGACCGGACCGGCTCCGACGGGGGCGCGCGCGTCGCGGCCGCGCTCGTCGTCGCGGTCGCGCTCGTCGCCGCCGGCGGAGCCGCGGTCGCGACCGCCTCGGAGCCGGTCGAGCGCAACGCGGCGGTCGACGCCAAACACGAGGCCGCCTACGCGCCGTTCGAGGAGGCCGAGTTCGAGGACGCGCTGGTGTTCGTCCCCACGCCGTACGGCGAGTGGCTCAACCACCCGTTCCAGGGGCTTCGGAACGAGCCCGGGCTCGACGGCGACGCGGTGTACGCGCTCGACCGCGACCCGGTCGAGGACTTCGCGGTCCTCGACGCCTACCCGAACCGCACCCACTACCGCTACGGCTACCGCGGGGCGTGGACCGCGGACCCGGACGACCGCGTCACGCCGAAACTGGAGCCGATCGCGGTGCGGTCCGGCTCGCGCGTGGACGCCGAGACGACGGTGGGGGTCCCCGAGCGCGTCGACACCGCCCGGGTCCGGGTCGAGACGCGCCGCGGCGAGGGCCGGGCGGCGTACACGGTGAGCGACCCCGTCGCCGGCGACCCGCTCGCCGTCGAGTGGTCGATCGAAGGGGACGGGATCCGGCTGGCGGGCGCGCCGAACGGCTCGGCGTCGATCGATCCGTCCGGCGACGTGGCTGTCCTCACCGTGACGCTGGTCGCGCCCGACGGCTCGACGTTCACATACCGGCAGGAGGCGACGGTCCGCACGGCCGACTCCGGTCGCGTCGAGGTCGTCTGGCCGCCCGAGCGATCGGTGTGCCGGCTCGTCACGGAGTGCGGGAACGAGGGGACGTACCTCCCCGACAGCCCGGACGAGCACTCGGAGTGGGTGGTCTTCGAGACGGTCGCCGAGACTGACTGAGACCCGGAGGACGGTCGCGCTCGCGGTACCGAATCGAGCAGGGAGGCCGTCGGATTCTCAGCCGCTCACTACGACGTGATTCGTTCCGGTGACACGGCCGCCGAAGCCCCAGCCGCGAGGACTCGCGCGGCTCGCCGCGCGCTTCAGTCGCTCACTCCGTTCGCTCCTTCCAGTGCTTGCTTCGCCGTGCTTCGTCCTCCCGACTGCCCCTTCGAGTCCCACCTGACCGCACAGCACCTCACGCCTCCCCAGCCTCGCGGCTCCCTCCGGTCGCCGCGTCCCTCGCGCGTGCGACTCGCGCCCTGTGGGCGCTCGTCGGCACGCGCCACCGCAGATGGTTTAAAAAGAGTCGTCGCCGCTCAGAACCGTCGGAGCTGCTCTTCGAGGCAGACGGTGACGATCGACTTCGCGATGGCGGCCCCGCCGCCGATCGGGTCGAGTTTCGTCTCGCCGAGGCGCTCGGCGTAGCGGATCGGGCGCTCACGCACGTCGTAGCCGCGCATCAGCGGCCGGATGAGGAGTTCGGCGGAGAGGCCGGTGTTCTCGGTCCAGCCGATGTCCTCGACGACCTCGCGGCGGTACGCGCGCATTCCGGTGGTGGTGTCGTGGACGCGCTCGCCCATCAGGAGGGAGGCGAGCGCCGCGAACGCGTGGTTGCCGAACCGGTTGAACGCGGGCATCGCTTCCGCGCCGTGGTAGAGCCGGTCGCCGCTCACCACGTCCGCGCCGTCGTTGATCTCGGCGAGGAACTCCGGGAGCGCCTCCATCGGATACGTGTCGTCGCAGTCGGTCGTGACGACCACGGGGCGGTCGGGCGTCAAGACCGCCTCCCGAACGGCGACGCCGTACCCCTGCGGCTCCTGCTCGATGACCGTCGCGCCGTGTCCCCGTGCGATTTCCGGCGTCCGGTCCGAGGAGCCGTCGACGCAGACGACCTCCGCCTCCCCGTCGGTGACCTCGTCGATGTCCTCAAGGACCGTCGCGATCGCCTCCTCCTCGTTGTACGTTCCCATCACGACGCTGAGGTCCGCGAAGGTGTACGGTTCGGCGGCCTCGTCGGTCGCCTCGTCCGCGTCGCTCGCCGCGTCGGCGTCGCCGTCGACGGCGGCCGCGGACCCGTTCGTCGCGTGCGCTGAGTCGCTCATTACCCGGAACTCCGCCCGCACGCACTTGACTTTTTAGGTTTACCTAAATTAGTGGCGGCGAGCCGTCACGTCCGGTCGCCGAGCCAGCCGGCCACGTCGTCGCCGACGCGGAGCGCGAGCGCGGCGATGGTGAGCGTGGGGTTCATCGCGCCGCTCGTCGGGAAGACGGAGCTGGAGGCGATCCAGCAGTTTTCGAGGTCGTGAGTCCGGCAGTCGGCGTCGACGACGCCCCGATCGGGGTCGTCGCTCATCCGCGTCGTCCCCATGTGGTGGTAGGCGGGTCCGGTGGCGTCCGGGCCGGCGACCCACTCGACGTCGGCCCCGAGTTCTTCGAGGACCTCCACTTGGATCTCGTTGGCCCGTTCGATCGTGTCGAGCGCGCGGTCGCCGACGGTCCAGTCGATCTCGGGGATGGGGTTGCCGCGGTCGTCGGTCCGGTCGTCGGCGAGCGTGATCCGGCTGTCGGCGTCGGGGAGCTGCTCGACGAGCGCGCCCATCGCGACGTGGTTCCCGTACTCGCCGCGCAGGCGCTCTAAGAGGGGGTCGCCCCAGTCGTCGCCCGTCAGCGCCGACTCCACCGGCGAGGGGCCGGCGTAGTTGAAGAACTCCAGTTTGAACGGAGCCTGCGTCTCGTCGGCCTCGTCGTAGAACTGGTCGCAGGCGCTGGTGTAGAAGCCGACGTGGTTCTGTCGCGTCGGCTCGTCGAGCGTCCCGCCCGCCCCCGCGAACAGGTGGTCCATGAAGAACCGCCCGACCGCCCCGCTGGCGTTCGCCAGCCCGTCGGGGTAGCGGTCGGACGCGGAGAGCAGGAGGAGCCGCGGCGTCTCCACCCCGCCGGCGGCGACGACGAACGCGTCCGCTTCCTGTCTGTGCGTCTCGCCGTCGGGCGTCGCGTAGACGGCCGCGGTCACCCGGTCGTCGCCGTCGTGGTCGAGCCGCTCGACCGGCGCGCGGTCGATCACGGTCGCGCCCGCGTCCTCGGCGCGCTCGACGTGGACCGTCGCGTCGTACTTCGCGCCCGAGGGACACACCGGCTGGCAGGTGCCGTAGCCGACGCAGGCCGACCGCCCGTCGTACGCCTCGGAGTTGCGCGCGTTCGGCACCGAGTGCATGTCGATCCCGACCGCCTCGCAGGCCTCGGCGAACAGCGAGTCGCTGTGGGACGGCTCGAACGCCGGCATCGGGTGCGGCTCCTCCCGGGGCGGCGCGTAGGGGTTGTCGGACGCGCCCGCGACGCCGAGTTCGCGCTCCGCCTCGGCGTAGTAGGGCCGCAGGTCCGCGTAGTCGATCGGCCAGTCGGGACCCGCGCCGCGCTCGGCTCCGGAGTTGAAGTCGTCCTCGTGGAGCCGCATCACCATCCCCTGCCAGTGGAGCGTCGACCCGCCGACGCCCTTCACGCGGGCGTGGTTCAGCGGGTAATCCCACTCCGTCGACCCGGCGTTCTCGTAGGCGTCGCGCGCGCCGCCCACGTCCCACACGTCGGGGCGGCCGTAGGACGGCCGGATCGCCCGCTCCTGTCGCGCGAGCCGGTCCGCGGGATCGAAGCGCGGCCCGGCGTCGAGTATCACCACCTCGCGGTCGCCCGCCAGCCGGTCGGCGACGAGCGCCCCCGCGGGCCCCGCGCCGACGACGCAGACGTCCGCGTCGGCGACGGGCGTCCGGTCCACCGCGGCCGCGTTCCCGGCGCTCCCCGCCGGCCCGTCTCCCGCGCTCATCGCGGCCCCCGCCGGTAGCTCTCTGCGCCGCCCGGATGCCCCTGCGGGTTCTCGATGCCCACCAGTTCGCCGCCGGTCGGGGAGGCGTAGAACGCGAGCAGCAGTTCGTTGACGACGTAGTAGCGGACCCGCTCGGCGGTCGTCCCGTCCGGGTCCTCGTCGGCGATATCAGCGCCGACCTCCCTGAGGTGTCGGTCGCGGACCGCGGGGTCGAGGTCGGCGACCGCGCCGCCGTGCCACGACCGGGCGAGCCGGTTCAGCTCCGCGACCGCCTCGCGGACGCCCGCCGCGTGCGCGGAGCCGTCGAGCCTGCCGTCGAGGAACCCGTCGACGAACTCCTCGACCCCAGTGGCGTCGTCGGGGTAGACGACCGCCGCGACGGCGGTCAGGGTCTCGCGGACCGTCTCGTCGTCGGCGGGCGCGTCGTCTCCGGTCCCGTCGCCTCCCGAGTCGCCGCCGGCGTCGCGGCCGCGGTCCGCGGCGACGCGCGCGCCGAGCGCGACCCCGCCGCTCGCGCCGAGGGCGGCCAGCGCCGCCGCCGCGTCGCGCCGCGTCAGTTCCATAGAGGTTTTAGGCATCCCTAAATTAATATATCCGTCGGAGCGCGATCGGAACCCCTAACGGCGGTTGCGTCCATCCTTCGACCGACAGGCGTCCCCGACCATGAGCCCGATAACCCGGATCCGCGACCGGCTGACCGACGGGGAGGACCGAGTACCGCTGGGGCTGACGCTGCTGTGTGCGGCGATCGCGGCCGTCCTCGTCTTCCCGCTGGCGTGGCTCGTGATCGAGGCGGTCACCGTCGATCCCGCGCGCGCCGTCGAACTCACCCTCAG
Source organism: Halorubrum tebenquichense DSM 14210 (assembly GCF_000337415.1). Lineage (GTDB taxonomy): Archaea > Halobacteriota > Halobacteria > Halobacteriales > Haloferacaceae > Halorubrum > Halorubrum tebenquichense. The sequence continues at coordinate 28,899 of NZ_AOJD01000047.1, forward strand.
CGTCCGCACCGCCGAGACCGTCGTCAACAGCCTCCTCCTGATGGTCGGCGTCACGGCGCTGTCGATCGCGATCGGCGTCCCGCTCGCGTACCTCACCGCCCGGACCGACCTCCCGTTCCGGCGGTTCTGGGCGGTGGCGGCCGCCCTCCCGCTCGTCGTGCCCAGCTACGTCGGCGCGTTCTCGTTCGTCTCCGCGTTCGGCCCCCGCGGGGAGTTCCACGAGATTCTCTCGCCGCTCGGGATCGAGCGGGTTCCGGAGATATACGGCCTCCCCGGGTCGATACTCGTCATCACGCTGTACACGTACCCCTACGTCTACCTGACGACGCGGGCCGCGCTGCTGTCGTTCGACACCACGCTGTTGGAGGCGGCGCGGACGCTGAACCACGGTCGCCTCGCGTCGTTCCGCCGGGTGACGCTGCCCGCGATCCGCCCGGCGATCGCCGCCGGGTCGCTGCTCGCGGCGCTGTACGCGGTCTCCGACTTCGGGACGCCGTCGATCATGCGGCTGTCGGTGTTCACCCGGCAGATATACGTCGAGTACAACTCCTTCGGGAGCGACTACGCCGCGCTGCTCTCCTTACAGCTGCTCGTCGTCGTGCTGTTCGTGCTCGCGCTGGAGTGGCTCGTGCGCTCCGACGCGTCCTCGCACGGCGACGACGCGGGCCGCACCGACGATCGGGTGTCGCTCGGCCGCCTCCGGTGGCCGGCGACGCTCCTACCCGCGGGGGTGTCCGCGCTCGCGCTCCTCGTCCCGCTGTGGATCCTCGGCCTGTGGCTGCTCCGGTCGGAGGCGGGCCGCCGCCCGTCGATGGCGTTCGAGCCGGTCTACGTGCTCAACTCGCTGTCGGTGTCGCTGGCGGCGGCGGTCGTCGCCGCGCTGGCGGCAATCCCCATCGCGTACTTCGCCGCGAACCACGACTCGCGGCTCGCCGTCCTCTTCGAGCGCGCGACGTACGTCGGCTTCGCGGTGCCCGGTATCGTCCTCGCGCTGGCGCTCGTCTACTTCGGCTCCGGCTACCTGCCGTGGATCTACCAGACGCTGCCGCTCCTCGTGTTCGCGTACGTCGTGCGTTTCCTCCCGCAGGCGGTCGGGTCGAGCCGCACGTCGATCCTCCAGGTCGACCCCCGGCTCGTGGAGGCGGGCCGGACGCTCGGCGAGTCCTCGATGGGGGCGTTCAAGCGGGTCACGCTCCCGCTCACCCGGTCGGGGATCGTCGCCGGGGCCGCCCTGGTGTTCCTCACCGCGATGAAGGAACTCCCCGTCACGCTGATCCTCCGCCCCTCCGGGTTCGAGACGATCGTCACCCAGATCTGGCGCGCGCAGGCGTCCGCGCTGTACCAGTACGCCGTGGTGCCGACGCTGATCCTGCTCGTCATCTCCGGCCTCTCGATGGTCGTCCTCCTCTCGCAAGAGGGCGGTCAAGAGGGACTGTAACCCCCACCCCGGCCGGTTGGAGGAACGACCGCGCTCGACGTACCCCACCGACCGCGCTCGCGATCCCACACGTACTTACCCGCCACCGCCGACAGACCGGTATGAAACTCGCCGATTCGCGCGTCCTCGTCACCGGCGGAGCCGGGCTGGTCGGAAGCCACCTCGCCGCGAGCCTGCTCGACCGCGGGGCGACCGTCCGCGTCGCCGACGACCTCTCGAAGGGGGCCCGCGACCGCGTGCCGGACGGGGCCGCGTTCGTCGAGGCGGACCTGACCGACCCCGACGAGGTCGCCCGCGCGGTGACCGGCGACCTCGACATCGTCTTCCACTTCGCGGCGTACACGGACACGAACTACGACGACGACCGCGTCCTCTTCGAGGAGAACACCGAGATGACGTACAACGTCTTAGACCGGATGCGCGAGATCGGTATCGACCGCTTCGCGTTCACCTCCTCGTCGACCGTGTACGGCGAAGCGCCGCGGCCGACCCCGGAGGACTACGCCCCCCTCGAACCCATCTCGATCTACGGCTCCTCGAAGCTCGCCGACGAGGGGTTGATCTCGACGCACGCCCACTCGTACGGGATTCAGTCGTGGGTGTTCCGGTTCGCGAACATCGTCGGGCCGCACCAGCGCGGGAACGTGATCCCCGACTTCATCGAGAAGCTGGACGCCGACCCGAGCGACCTCGAGATCCTCGGCGACGGCCGGCAGGAGAAGTCGTACATGCACGTCACCGAGTGTGTCGACGCCATCCGGCACGTCGTCGAGACCGCGGACGACGAGTACAACGTCTACAATCTCGGGACGCGGACGACCACGTCGGTGACACGAATCGCGGACATCGTCAGCGAGGAGCTGGGCGTCGCCCCCGAGTACTCCTACACCGGCGGCGACCGCGGGTGGACGGGCGACGTGCCGAAGATGCGGCTGTCGATCGAGAACCTGTCCGCGTTGGGGTGGGACCCCTCTATCGAGAGCGACGAGGCGGTCCGGCGCGCGGCGCGGCAGTTGATCGACGAAATCGTCGACTGAGACCCGGACGAGCGGCGGTACGTGGCTGTCTTCGTCGAGATTGACTCTATACCCGAGACCACCGAAGCCCCAGTCGCTCGGCTATACGTGACTCTCTCCGAGAACACGACTGCCGAAGCCCCAGTCGCGAGGCGGGCAGACGCTCGTTGCGCTCCTCGCTCGCGTTGCTCGCTGCGGTGCTTCCGTCGCCTCTGCCCGCCTCGCGACTGCCCCTTCGAGTCCCGCCCGCACCGCTCCGCACAGCACCGCACGCCTCCCCAGCCTCGTCGCTCGCTCCGGGCTCCCTTCGGTCGCCCGTCCGCTCGCGACTCCCTCGCGCGTGCCGTCTCGCGGTCGCCGGAGGCGACCGCTCTCGGGCACGCGCCACCGCGGATCGGTTGGTTCCGTAGCGTCCCCTCGTTCGCCGCCGAGCCGCTTCGGAAGGGCCTTTTAACCCGCCCGTCGAACGGACGGTATGTTCAGGCAGTTCCGGTCGGAGGTCGAGGCCGCGGTCGAAGCGGCGCTCGCCGACCTCGACCTCCCGACCGACGACCTCGGCATCGAACGCCCGCCGGAGGAGATGGACGCGACGCTCGCCTCCAGCGTCGCCTTCCGACTCGCCGGCGAGGTCGGCGACGCCCCGCCGAACGTCGCGGCGACGGTCGCCGAGGCCGTCGACGTCTCGGGGACCGACTACGTCGACTCGGTCGACACCGCCGGCCCGTACGTCAACTTCCACGCGAACGCGCGCTACCTCGCCGACACGCTCGACGCGGCGGCCGCCGACGCCGGCTACGGCGCGCTCCCGGACAGGGAGACCTCGGTCGTGGTCGAACACACCAGCGCGAACCCGACGGGGCCGGTCCACGTCGGCCGCGCGCGGAACCCCATCGTCGGCGACGCGGTCGCGAACCTGCTCGAGTACGCCGGCTACGACGTCGACCGCCACTACTACGTCAACGACGCCGGCCGGCAGATGGCGGTGTTCACGTGGGCCTACGAGCGGTTCGACGAGTCCGACCTGGAGAGCGAGCCGGCCCGCGACCGCGCCGAGTACGACCTCGTGCGCTACTACCGGAAGGGGAACGCCTACTTGGAGGAGGCCGACGAGGACGCCGTCGAGGCGGCCGAAGCAGAGATCCAGTCGATCCTCCAGGGGCTCGAGGCCGGCGACGAGGAGACCTACGAGCGCGTCGGCGAGGTCGTCGACGCCGTCCTCGGCGGGATGAAGGACTGTCTCGCCCGGCTGCCCGCCGAGTTCGACGAGTTCGTCAAGGAGACGCGGTTCATGCGCGACGGCTCGACGGACGACATCGCCGAGCGGCTCAAGGAGACCGATCAGGCCGTCTACGAGGAGGACGCCTGGCAGCTCGAACTCGACGAGTGGGGGATCGACAAGAACCTCGTCTTCCTGCGCTCGGACGACACGAGCCTCTACACCACCCGCGACCTGGCCCACCACGAGTGGAAGTTCGCGAACTACGACCGCGCGGTCACCGTCCTCGGCGAGGACCACAAGCTCCAGGCCGACCAGCTGGACGCGACGCTCGAACTGCTCGGCAACGACACCGACCGCCTCGGCAACGTCATCTACTCGTACGTCAACCTCCCCGACGGGAAGATGTCCACCCGTCGGGGGACCGGCGTGATGCTCGACGACCTGCTCGACGAGGCGATCGACCGCGCCCGCGACGCCGTCGAGTCCCGGATGGACGACCGCATCCGCGACGACGACCTCACCGAGGAAGACGTCGAGCGCATCGCCCATCAGGTCGGGATCGGTGCGGTCCGGTACGACATCGTCTCCAAACAGCCCGCGAAGGCGATCACCTTCGAGTGGGAGGACGCGCTCGACTTCGAGGCCCAGTCGGCCCCGTTCGTCCAGTACGTCCACGCGCGCTGCGCCGGCATCCTGAGCGAGGCCGCGGCCGCCGGTATCGACGTGCCGGGCGTGACGGCGGACGCCGACGGCGCGGTCGACGCCGAAGCGCTCGACGTGGACGCGAGCGACCTCGAGACCGACGCGGCCCGCGACCTCCTCCGCGAGGTCGCGCGGTTCCCCGCGGCGATCGAGGCCGCCGCGGAGGACTTGGAGCCCCACACGATCGCGACGTTCACCCGCGAGTTCGCCGACGCCTACAACGCGTTCTACCGCGAGTGCCCGGTCGTGACCGCCGAGACGGACGACCTGCGCGCCGCCCGCCTCGCGGTCGTCGCGGCCGCGAAGCACACGATGGCGAACGCGCTCGACGTGCTGGGCGTCGACGCGCCGGAGTCGATGTAACCCCCTCCGGACCGCCTCGCCCCCGAACTTCCGTCCCCTCCGCCCCGTTTCCCGGGCGACGCGTCTCGCAGGTCAAAGCTTACTTACCGGCACGCCGCCGTAGTTTCGACAATGAGTAGCGACGCACAGGAGGCGAACGAGGACCGCCGGAAGTACGAGTTCCGCAAGGTGATCGAGGAACTCAAAGACTTCGAGGGCTCCGGCACCCAGCTCGTCACCATCTACATCCCCGAGGACAAGCAGATATCCGACGTGGTGGCCCACGTCACCCAAGAGCACAGCGAGGCGTCGAACATCAAGTCCAAGCAGACCCGGACCGCCGTTCAGGACGCGCTCACCTCGATCAAGGACCGACTGCGCTACTACGACACCTTCCCGCCGGAGAACGGGATCGTGATCTTCTCCGGCGCGATCAACGCCGGCGGCGGACAGACCGACATGGTCACCCGCACGCTGGAGTCCCCCCCGCAGCCGGTGACGTCGTTCCGCTACCACTGCGACTCCGAGTTCCTCACCGAGCCGCTCGAACACATGCTCGAAGACACCGGGCTCTTCGGGCTCATCGTCCTCGACCGCCGCGAGGCGAACGTCGGCTGGCTGAAGGGGAAACGCGTCGAGCCGGTCAAGTCCGCCTCCTCGCTCGTCCCCGGCAAACAGCGGAAGGGGGGGCAGTCCGCACAGCGGTTCGCCCGCCTGCGCTTGGAAGCCATCGACAACTTCTATCAGGAGGTCGCGGGGATGGCCGACGACCTGTTCGTCGACAAGCGCCACGAGCTCGACGGCATCCTCGTCGGCGGCCCGTCGCCGACGAAAGACGAGTTCCTCGACGGCGACTACCTCCACCACGAGCTCCAGGACAAGGTCCTCGGCAAGTTCGACGTCGCCTACACCGACGAGTCCGGCCTGACGGACCTCGTCGACAACGCCAGCGAGGTGCTCGCCGATCAGGAGATCGTCGAGGACAAACGCGAGATGGAGACGTTCTTCGAGAACCTCAACACCGGCGAGGAGGCGACGTACGGGTTCGAACAGACCCGCCGGAACCTGATCATGGGGTCGGTCGACCGACTCCTCATCTCCGAGGACCTCCGCTCGGACGTCGTGGTCTACGAGTGTCCCAACGGCCACGAGGAGTACGAGGTGATCGACTCCCGGCACTCGACGCCCGACCACGAGTGTAGCGAGTGCGGCGAGCCGGCCGAGGTCGACGAGCGCGAGGACGTCATCGAGCACCTGATGGCCATCGCCGAACAGCGCGGCACGGACACGAAGTTCATCTCCACGGACTTCGAGAAGGGCGAACAGCTGCTCGACGCGTTCGGCGGCATCGCCGGCATCCTGCGGTACTCGACGGGCGTCTGACCGCTGGAAATCTCCGCGTTCGTCGCTACTGCTTTTCGGGTTCAACCGGCGTCGGCGCGATCTCCAGACACGCGCAGGCGTCCGACTCGGGGTCGAAGCAGTCCGGACACTCCGGCTGCCGGTCGATGATCGTGTCGAGCCGCTCGGCGACCGTGTCGTCGATGACGGCCTCCAGCTCACGGGCCTCGGCTTGGAAGTCCTCGACCGCGAGGACGTTCGCGAGGAACCGCTCGATGATACAGTAGGTCTGGAGGGCGTCTCGCGCCCGCACGATGCCGTCGTCGGTAAGCGTGACGCCCTTGTACTTCTCGTGTTCCGCGAGCCCGCGCTCCTCGAGCTTGCCGATCATCTCGTTGGCGCTGGCCGGGCTGACACCGAGCGCGTCGGCTATCGACCCGGTCGACGCGGGGCCGTCTTCGCTGTCCTGTACGACGTATATCGTCTTGAGGTACTGATCTGCGGTGTTCACGGCTGTCCTCCGTCTGCGCTCGTCGGCGACTCGTCTGCCCGGTTCATCGGCGCTCCATGACCTCCGTGACCTCGCGCACTCCCTCGGCCTCCTCGTCGCGGATCGTCGTCAGGGTCGTGAGCAGCTCCTCGCGGTCGATCGAGAACACCGCGTCCGACCCCTCGATCGCCTCGATGAGGTCGTCGTAGAACTTGTAGGCAGTCTCCTCGTTACACAGCTGGTCGTACAACACGTCGTCGAAGTCCTCCGGTCGCGTCCGGCCGTAGCGGGCGTCGACCAGCGACTCGATCTCGCCGAACGGGACGCTCTCCACGCCTAGCCCCTCGATGAGGGCCTCGAGGCGCTCGCGGTGGTCGGCCGACTCCTCGGCCGCGTCCGCGAGCAGCGTCTCCACCTCCGCGTCGAGTTCGGCGTCCAACTGCTGGTAGTGCCGATGTGTTCGCGCTTCGACGACCTCCTCCAGCACGATTCCGATCTGGAGCAGCCGCGCGAGTTGGTCGTCGGAGGCGACCCGCTGGCTCACGCTCACCGCGACCACCCGAGACGGTACGACACGCGGGTTCGCATACCTCCGTCTCGGGCGTGGGCGGTCTTAAGCGGTTCCCCTCGCGGGTCGGCCGCTCCGCTCTCGGAGCGGAACGCCGCGCCAGTCGAAAAACCGAATCCGGGCCGAGCGGTGCCGGCGGTCTACTGGAGCCGCTCGACGACGAGGTCCTCGACGTCGTCGCGGAACTCGTCGACCGCGATCTCCTCTAAGACGGGCACGAAGAAGCCCTCGACGAGCATGTTCCGCGCCGTCCGGGAGTCGATCGACCGGCTCTCTAGGTAGAACAGGTCCTCGGCGTCGACCTGTCCGACCGTGGCCGAGTGCGAGGCCTCGGTGTCGTGGTTGTGGATGATCAGCTTCGGCGACGCGTCCGCTTCCGCGTCGTCCGACAGCATCAGCGTGTTCTCGCGCTGGTAGCTGGAGGTGTTCCACGCGTCCTCGCCGACGTCCTGAACCCCCTCGTACACCGAGCGGGCCACGTCGTCGAGCACGCCGCGCGTGACGAGGTCGGCGGTCGTCTGCTCCGCCTGGTGCCAGACGCGGGCGTTGATGTCGAAGTGCTGGTCGTCGGTGCCGAAGAACGTCCCGACGATCTGGCTCTCCGAGCCGTCGCCGTCGAGTTCGGTCTCGATGTCCGACCGGGTGAGCTTCGAGCCGAAGTTGCTCTCGATCCAGTCGACCGTCGCGTACGTGTCCGTCACGGCGCGCTTCAGCGAGTAGGTGTACGAGTCGGTGTCGAGGTTCTGGAGCGAGCCGAACTGGACGTTCGCGTTCTCGCCCGCGACGACCTCGACGAGGTTCGAGAAGTACCGGTCGTCGGCGACCTCGCTATCCCCCGTCTCGATCGATTCGAGGATCGTCACCGACGAGGACTCCTCGGCGACGACGAGCGTCTGGCTGAAAAGCGAGCGGGAGTTCATCTCCGCGCGCACCGTCACGTCCTCGACGTCGACGCCCTCGGGGACGTAGACGAACGTACCCGTGGTGAACAGCGCGACCGAAAGCGCCGTGAGGTAGTTGTGTTCGGGGTCGAGGACGGAGCCGAAGTTCGCCTCGATCACGTCGCCGTACTCGGCGAGCGCCTCGGTGAACGGGAGGACGACGACCTCGTCGTCGCCCGCGGTCCGCTCGGTCTCGTCCGCCTGGTTCAGCGGGTCGACGAGCGCCTCGAAGTCCAGCGCCTCCAGATCGGTCCAGCGGCGGCCGGGCGTCTGGATGACGTCCGGTAGCTCCGCCGTCTCCAGCGCGGCGAGCGCGTCGAGACGCGTCTTCAGGAGCCACTCGGGCTCGTCGCGTTCGTCCGCGATGCGTCGTACCGTGTCCTCCGAGAGGCTCTCGATTGCTTGCGTGCTCATGTTATCCGAGCGAACCCTCCATTTCGAGCTCGACGAGCCGGTTGAGCTCGACGGCGTACTCGATCGGTAGCTCCTCCGTGATCGGCTCGATGAACCCCGAGACGATCATCTGTTTGGCGTCGTCGTCGTCCAGCCCGCGCGACTGGAGGTAGAAGATATCCTCGTCGCCGATTTTCCCGACGGTCGCCTCGTGGGCGACGTCGACCTTCGACTCGTTGATCTCCATGTACGGCATCGTGTCCGAGGTCGACTCGTTGTCGAACATCAGCGCGTCGCACTCCACGGCCGTCGAGGAGTTCTCCGCGCCGTCGGCGATGTGGACGAGCCCGCGGTAGTTCGTGCGGCCGCCGTCCTTCGCGATCGACTTCGACTCGACGGTGGACTTCGTCTCCGGCGCGTTGTGGTACACCTTCGCGCCGGTGTCGATGTCCTGCCCCTCGCCCGCGAAGGCGATGGTGATGTGGTTGTCGGACGCGCCGCGGCCCTTCAGGATCGTCGACGGGTACAGCATCGTCGCCTTCGACCCCATCGAGCCGGAGATCCACTCCATGCGCCCGCCCTTCTCGGCGATGGCGCGCTTGGTGTTCAGGTTGTACGTGTTCTTCGACCAGTTCTGGACGGTCGAGTACTGAACGTGCGCGTCCTCGCCGACGAACACTTCGACGCCGCCCGAGTGGAGGTTGAACGCCGAGTACTTCGGCGCGGAACAGCCCTCGATGTAGTGGACTTCCGAGCCCTCCTCGGCGATGATGAGCGTGTGCTCGAACTGGCCCATCCCCTCGGAGTTCATCCGGAAGTACGCCTGGATCGGCATCTCCACGGTGGTGTTCTCCGGGACGTAGACGAACGAGCCGCCAGACCAGATCGCGCCGTGGAGCGCGGCGAACTTGTTGTCGCTCGGCGGGACGCACTTCGTCATGAAGTGCTCGCGGACGATCTCCTCGTGGTCACGGACGGCCTTGTCCATGTCACAGAAGATGACGCCCTTCTCCTCCCACCGCTCTTGCATGTTCTGGTAGACGATCTCGGACTCGTACTGCGCGCCGACGCCCGAGAGCGCGTTCTTCTCGGCCTCCGGGATGCCGAGCTTGTCGAACGTGTCTTGGATCTCTTCCGGGAGGTCCTCCCAGCTCTCCGCGCCGCCGCGGACGTCGATGTCCGGACGGATGTACGGTACGATCTCGTCGATGTCGATCTCCGAGAGGTCCGGCTGGCCGGGCCAGTCGGTCGGCATCGGCATCTCCTGGAACTGCTCGAGCGCGCGCAGGCGGCGCTCCAGCATCCACTCCGGTTCGTCCTTGTCCTCCGAGATGACGCGGACCGTCTCCTCGGTGAGGCCCTTCTCGCTTTTGAAGGCGGACTTCTCCTCCTTCTTGAATTCGAAGCGGGCCTCGGTGTCTGTCTCCTTGAGGTCGTCCTGTTGTGAACTCATAGTGTCTTGTTACGGTTTTGCGTGTTTACGTGTGTCGCGTTACCACATTCGGTTACGCCGCCTCGAAGGCGTCCTCGCGGACCCAGTCGTACCCCTCGTCTTCGAGCTTCTCGGCGAGCTCCGCGCCGCCGCTTTTCACGACCTCGCCGTCGAGCATGACGTGGACGTGGTCCGGTTCGACGTAGTCGAGGATGCGCTGGTAGTGAGTGATCTGGAGGATGCCCGTGCCCTGCTCGTCACGGAGCGCGTTGATCCCCTTCGAGACGTCCTTCAGGCGGTCGATGTCGAGCCCGGAGTCGATCTCGTCGAGCACGGCGACGCTCGGCTCAAGCATTGCGGCCTGGAGGACCTCGTTCTGCTTCTTCTCGCCGCCGGAGAAGCCGGCGTTGAGGTAGCGCTGCATGAACTTCTCGTCCATGTCGAGCAGCTCCATCTTCTCCGAGAGGATCTCCTGGAACTCGGCGACGCCGATCTCGCCGTCGTCCGCGGGGCCCTCCATCGGGGAGGTCTCGTAGCCCTCGTCGTCCTCGTCGGCCTCGGCCTCCTCCTCTTCCTCGCCGAACAGCTCCTCGCGCTCGTCCGCCTTCGCGTTGAGCGCCTGCCGGAGGAAGTTCGTCATGGTGACGCCCTCGATCTCCGCGGGGTACTGGAAGCCGAGGAAGATGCCGAGCGCGGCGCGCTCGTTCGGTTCTAGATCCAGCAGTTCCCAGTGGTAGTCCTCGTCGTCGAGGTCAAGGTCGACGTCGGCGACGTCCTCCTCGCTGAGGTGGAGGAGGATCTCGCCGTCGGTCACCTCGTAGGCGGGATGGCCGGCAATGACCTTCGCGAGCGTCGATTTCCCGGACCCGTTCGGTCCCATCAGCGCGTGGATGTCGCCGGACTCGACGGTCAGGTCGACCCCGAGAAGGATGCGTTCGCCGCCCTCTTCCGCCACTCGTGCGTGGAGATTGTTGATTTCGAGAGTAGCCATATGTATTCTCGTGCCTCGTACGTTAACGGTAGGAGTTGAGGGGGTTAATGGTTACGCATCTCCCCGTCAAAACTCGCAGATTGACCAAGAAATTTTCTACCGATCGAAAACTGCTTTCGATAGGCGTGGTTTTCGCTCGCCAACGGTCACATGAACGAGCCGAGTCCGGTCTGTTCTTGCCCCGTCTTGACCTCCTCCCACGACATCCCGAGCGCCTCGATCACGCGCTCTATCGGCCCTTTCAGCGTCTTGTCGAGCATCTTCTCCCAGTCGACCTCGAACTCCTCGGGCACCTGGTCCGCGTACTCGAAGCAGATCACGTCCGGGTCGCGCTTGAACTCCCCATAGAGGCGGTCGCGCTGCGGGTCGAGATCCTCCTCGTCCTCCATCCGCGCCCAGAAGTCGGGATGGACCTTCTCGATGTACAGCCGCTTCGGCTTTGACCCGCTCCCGAAGTTGGTCCCGAGCATCATGTTGGCGTACTTCGCCCCGCGGACCTGTGCGGTCGGCGTCTCGTAGGCGTCGAGCTTCTTCCCGATCCCGCCCGGGATCCCGATCTCCTCGACGCTTATCTCGCCGTCGAGCACCTCGGCGATCACGTCCACGAGGTACGACTTCACCTCCTGCATGTCCTCGTCGATGTTATCGCCCGTCACGATCGTCTCGATGACGTTCTGCTGGACCTCCTTGGTGATTCCCGCGATGTCCGAGCGCTTGTACTCGAAGCCGGTGATGTCGATGTCGTCGACGTCTTTCCCCTCCTTCCAGACGATGTGGCCCGCGTACCGCTTCTTCTTGCCCGCCTGGAAGAACCGCCGGTAGAGCTTCTCGAACTCGATCTCGAAGCGGTGCGAGTCGGCGTTCAGCTCCTCGCGCGCGAAGTCGTCGTATCGGCTGTTGATGTGGTCCGCTATCTCGAAGGAGGTGTCGATCGCCGCCTCCTTCGACAGGTCCCCGAGCGAGAGCATGACGCTGTCCGTATCTCCATATGTAACTTTCCTGTCGAGTTCGTCGGTCACGTCCGCGGTGAAGGCGATCACCTCACGGTTGGTGGAGGTGACGCCGGCGCTCATCTCGCGGTCGTACAGGCGGAACCGATCCCACCCGAAAACGCCGTACAGCGAGTTCATCAGAACCTTGACAGCTCCCTGCTGGCGGTCGTACTGCTCGTACGCCTCGGTCCCCGGGTCGTGTTCGTTCCGGAGCGCCTTTTTTTCCTCGCGCTCGTCGAGCAGTTCGGTCACCATCTCCCGGATGATCCCGTCCGGCTCCTTCCGGAAGTGGACGCCCGTCGGCGTGCGGTACGTCTCGCCGTCGTACTCCTCGGGGTCGACCTTCGTCTCCGGCGAGGCGTTGATCGTCACCATCGACATGGGGTAGAGGCTCTTCAGGTCGAGCACGCTCACCATCTCGCGGACGCCGGAGATCGGCTCGAACACCGCGCCGCCCTCGAACTCCTCGGCCTCCTGTTGGCCCTTCGACGGGAGCGCGAAGTTCCCGTACGCCATGTGGAGTACGTACATGTCGACCGCGTCGCCGGGCGTCGTCGCGTCCTCCAGCTTACAGCCGACGATCTTCCGGGCGTCGTCCCAGAAGGCGATCACGTCCTGCGCCCGGTCGATCTCGACGCACAGCTCCACGTCGCGGATGCTGTACTCAAGGAGGCGCTCGGGGTCCTGCTCCCAGAGGTCGCCGATGTCGCCCGTGTACCGCTCCTTGCCGACGCCGAGTTCGCGTTCCCCGACCGCGTCGAGCCGGTACGATTCGAGTTCCGTGAACATCGTGCGCTTGTAGGCGTACAGCAGGTCGAAGACGACCCGGCCCTTGATGTCCGGGCCGCCCCAGCCGGAGCGCCACACCTCGCCGATGCGGGAGAGCCGGTCGACGGAGAGGTCGTACTGGCTCCCGTCGTCGAGCACCTCCAGCCGGTCGAGGACGTACGGCGCGTCGAAGTCCTCGAAGTTCCACCCGGTCAGCACGTCCGGGTCCGTCTCGTCGATGTACGCGACGAACGCGTCGAGCATCGCGGCCTCCTCCTCGAAGGTGCGGACCTCGAAGTCGAGCGATCCCCCGCCGTCCCCGTCGTCGACAATCCCCTCGTAGTCGGGGAGGTCCTGCGGGGACGGCACCTCCGCCTCCGGGGCGTCGTACAGCCAGACGACGTACTCGTCGTCGTAGGAGTCGTGGCTGGTGAGACAGATGATCGGTTCCTCGCCGTCCTCGGGGAACCCCCGGCGGTCGTCGACCTCGATGTCGAAGGTGTTCACCCGGAGGTCGGCGTCGACGTCGGCGGGTTCGAGGTGGCCCTGATGGACCTGGATCGTCCCGTCCTCGTCGTCGAGCCGCCGCTCCTCGACGCGGATCCCGCCGTTGATCCCGTTGTCGATCAGGAATCGGTTCGGGAAGAGGATGTCCGCCTCGAACGTCGTCCGGAAGTCGTCGCGGATGTTCCCCACGTCGCGGGGCGTCCGCGTGACGATCCGGGTGAGCGGCTCGCCGCGGATGCTCTCGTACTGCTCGCCGTCGGGGTCCTGCTCGCGGGTCCCGATCACCACGTCGTACTCCTCGACGGGGTCGCGGTCGAGGTCGGCCGTGGGGACGTAGAAGTACGGCTCCACGCCGAGCACCCGGACGTGTTCGACGGTGTCGTGCTCGGCGTCCCCGTCGACGTCTTCGGCCGGCCGCCGCCCGAACACGTGGACGACGGGGTACTCGTCGCTGCCGTACCCCTCGACGGCGTAGTCGATCTGGGTGATCATCAGCTCGACGGTCCCCGTCGACTCCGGGAACTTCGCCTCGTCGACGTCGACCACGTCGCTGACGCGCCCGCGCCCGCCGCCGGCGACGACGGCCGCCTCCTGTGCGGCCAGTTCCTCCCGTTCGGTGTCCGTGTCGCCGTCGGCCCCGCCGCCCGCGTCCCCGGTCGACGAGAAGTCCGACAGCCCCGACTGAGTCATACCCGTGCTTCGGCGTCACCCGGCTAAAAAACTCGGCTTTCGGGTCCGGCGAGGTCTCCCGCCACGGAAAGGCATTTAATGTGTGACGGCTTACCAAGGGGTATGTCTTCGGACCCACGTTCCGAATCTCAGGCGGCTCGCCCGGCCGATCCCGACGCGGTCGACGACGAGGTGGAGGTGTACGAGGACGACGGGAACGTGGTGATTTTCGACGCCACGAACCCCCTCGCGTGGGTCGAGGCGAGCCGAACGGTGCGGCTCGCCGACGCGGTCTGACTGCGAGCGCCGCGCGCCGCCCCTCGACGCTTCCGCGGTCCCGCTCGCCCGCCCGACGTTTCTGCGGCCCCGCCGGTTCCCGTCAGCGCCGCGTCCGGACGGAACCCCTTTGCCCCGGCGCGGCGTAGTCTCGGACGTGTTCAGCCTCGACGAGGACGACGAGGGCGAGATCTCCGTCGGCGAGAGCTCCGACGCCGAGCGCGAGATGACGCCTGACATCCCCGAGGCACCCTCGGTGAAGACGTTCGACGACGGCGGGGACTTCGAGGGCGCGAGCGACGTCGACTCCGGCACGCTCCGCGCCTTCGTCGTCGCGGTGATCTACGCCAACGCCGCCGTCCTCCTCGTCGCGCTCGGCCCGATGGTGTGGTTCTTCGAGGGCTGGTCGCGGATCGGTGCCGGCCTGTTCGTCGGCGGCCTCCTCGCGGGCGTCCGGACCTACCAGACGTACCGGGCGTGGGAGCGGTCCCGGGACGACGCCGACAAGTCGGACTCCGAAGGCGGTCCCGACGGCGGCCACTCGGACGCCGACACGGACGCGGACGCGACTCCCCCGCAACCGTAATGCCCACGCGACCGCTTCCCCCGACCATGCAGACGGTCCGCGACGACGACGGCGAGACGTACCTCCTCGTGAAACGCTCCGCCGAGTCGAGCCGGGTGCGCGACCCAAAAACCGGTGAGGAGCGGTACGTCGACAACGACGACCTCCGCGTCGTCGACGGCGAGTCGCCGCTCGCGACCGCCGCCTCGGGCGTCCCCGAGCCGGTCCGGCGGACGCTCGGTGCGGTCCGCGACGACCGGTCGCTCGGCCTGCTCGCGGTGGTCGTCGACGAGGGGCCGATCGCCGCGATCGACCTCCTCGACGCGGCCGACATGTGCGAGTCCGACCTCCACGGCGCGCTCTCCGAGTTCCGCGCCGCCGGACTGGTCGCGGAGGCCGAGGTCGCGCGCCGGCGCGGCTACGAGGCGACCCCGGTCGCGGTCGAGGCGATAGCGTCGCTCCGGGGCGACCGCGGTGGCGAGCGTGACGACGATTGAATCCGGCGGATCTGCGCGTTCGACGCCGACAGAAAGCACTTACCGCCCTTCCGGCTATCTCCGTTCATGACGCTTCGGCCGGATCGTCGCGTCACCGCCGGACTCCTCGCGGTCTGTTGCGGGCTCCTCTCTCCGCTCGTCTCGGAACGGGTCCTGGCCCATCGACTCGGACTGGCGGGACCGCCCGTGCTGTACGCGTCCGTCGGCCTCGCGGGAGTCGCCGCGGCGGGCGCGTTCCGGTACTCCTCGACCGGTTCGTGGCTGTATCTCTCTTTGTAAGGCGGGCTGGCCGTCGGCGGCGCTCTCGGCGCGTTCGTCTACGCGTTCAGCCTGACGCAGGCGTAGCCGCCGACGCCAACGGACCGACCCCGCCCGTACCCGGCCGGTCCGACCGGGAGTCGTCCCGTCCGCCGCGACGCCCGCTCAGTCGTCGGCGAGTTCCGCGACGCCGAGCTCCGCCGCGTCCTCCCGGCGAACGGTCGAGCGGTTCGAGCGCGGGTCCTTCTCGACGGTGACCAGTTCGTCGGCCGCGCCCACGAGCTCGTCGTCGTGGCTCACGATGACGATCTGGGCCACGCCGAAGCCGCGCATCTCCTCGACGAGCCGGACGAGCCGCGAGACGTGGCCGGAGTCGAGGAAGACGGTCGGCTCGTCGAGGATGAGCGGCGGGGTCGGGGCCGCCCCCTCGATGCCCTCCGAGAGCAGCCGGTAGATCGCACAGCGCAGCGAGAGGTTGAACAGGGCTCGCTCGCCGCCGGAGAGCTGCTCCGGGTCGAGCGGCTCGCCGTCCTTCTGGTAGACCGTGAGGACGTACTCGCCGTCGAGCTCGATGTGCGAGTAGGCGTCGTTGCCGTACACCAGTTCGAACGTCTCGTTCAGGGTGCGCTCCAGCTCGGTGACGTTGCGCTGGCGGAGCTCCGCGCGCAGGTCGCCGTACATCGACTCCAGCTCGCTCGTCTCGTCGTGGAGGGCTTCGAGCGCCCCGACTCGGTCGCCGAGCGCCTCGCGTTCCTCGCGGAGCTCCGACAGCTCGCGGAGCTCGCCTTTCACGCCCCCGATCGCGTTCTGGAGTTCGGTCCGTCGCTCGTCGAGGCGGTCGAGTTCTTCGGCGACCTCTTCGAGGTACCGTTCGGCGTCCTGCTTCCGCTCTCTCGCCGCCTCGACCGCGGACTCGTCGACCGCGTCGGCGAGCTCGTCGCGGCGCTCGCGCTTGTCCGCGAGCCGGTCGCGCCGCTCGTCGTTCACCTCCTTCAGGTTCTCGCGCTTCTCGCGCCGGCGCTCGATCTCGTCTTCCGCGTCGGCGATCGCCGCGCGCCGCTCTTCGACCGCAGTCACCGCCTCGCGGGCGTCGCCAACCGCCGACAGCGACGCCTCAAGCTTCTCGACCCGCTCCGCAGCCGCCTCTGCCTCCTCGCGCTTCTCCGCGGCGACCTCGCGGGTCCCCTCGGCCTCCTCGCGGAGGTCGGCGGCGCGCTCGCGCTTCTCCGCCGCCGCCTCGCGCTTCCGCTCCGCCGCCTCGCGCTTCTCCGCCGCCCGGTCCCCGAGGGTCTCGACCGCCTCGTCGATCTCGTCGAGCCGGTCGGCGGCGCTCGCAAGCTCGTCGAGCTCCGCGATCCGCTCGTCGAGGGCCGCCTCGCGCTCGCGGGCCTCCTCCAGCTCCGCCTCCAGCTCCGCGACGCCCTCGCGGTCCTCGTCGATCCCGCTCGCGTGCGGCGAGTCCTCGACCGGCTGCCCGCACTCGGGGCACTTCCCCGCCGCGAGCAGTTCCTCGGCCTCCGCGACGCGCTCGCGGGCGTTCTTCAGCTCCGTCGACAGCTCCGCGACCCGCTCGCGGACCTCGCCGCGCTCGTCGCGCAGCGCCTCCCGCTTCCCGTCGACACCGTCGCGGTCGACGTCGGCGTCGGCCGCCGCGAACCGCTCGCGCAGCGCCTCCGCCTCGTCGGTCAGTTCCTCGATCGACGACTCCCGGTCGTCGGCCGCCTCCTCGGCCGCCTCGGCCTCGTCGGCGAGGTCGTCGGCCTCGGACTCGATCTCGCCGGCCCGTTCGACGCGGTCGTCGGCCTTCCCGGCGAGGTTCGTCGCCTGATTGCGGAGCGCCTCGGCGTTCACCCGCTCCTCGTCGAGGTCGTCGCGGATCTCGGCCTCCCGGTCGTCGAGATTGGCGCGCCGCTCGGCGATCGCCGCCTCGCTCGCCGCGCCGAGGCCGGCGTCGTCGAGCCGCTCGCCGATCGCGGCCTCGATCTCCTCGATCCGCTCGCGGGTCTCGCGGATCGCGTCGCGGTGGTCGTCGCGCTCGCGCTCGGCGCTCCGGATCGACGCCTCGATCTCGTCGATCTCCGACTCGACCGCCTCCAGCTTCTCGCGCTTCTCGGCGTACGTCGACAGCGTCTCCGCGGCGGCCTCGCGCGTCTCCTTCGCCTGCTCCCGCTGGGTCTCGTAGCGCTCGATCTCCTCGGTCACATCGCCGAGTTCGCTCTCCAGTTCGTTGAGCCGGCCGTGGAGGTCCCGGTCCTCCTTCGCGGCGATCTGCTCGTCGAGCTGGTCGAGCCGCCCGCGCCGGTTCTCCAGCACGTCTTCGACGCCGAGCCGGGCGTCGCCGGCGCGCTCGCGGTACTCCTCTAGCTTCCCAAGTTGGAGCAGGTCGTCGATCGTGTCCTGTCGCTCCCGCGGGGTGGCGTTGATCAGCTTGTTCACCTCCCCCTGCCGGACGTACGCGCAGTTGACGAACGCCTCGGCGTCCATCCGCAACAGCTCCGTGACGAACTCGCGGACCGCCCGCGCGCCGTCGCGTGTCACGTCGCTCCCGTCGGTCGATTCGAGCGTACACTGGTGGTCGATCCGGCCGTCGTAGGACTTGAGCCGTCGCTCGACGCGGTAGGGGACGCCGTCGTGGGTGAACCACAGTTCGACCTCGGTCTCCTCCTCGCCGTTCGTGATGACGTCTTCGAGGGTGCCGTCGAGCGCCTTCGAGCCGTACAGCGCGAAGAAGCAGCCCTCCAACAGCGAGGACTTCCCGCTGCCGTTGAGCCCGTGGATGACGGTGACGCCCTCGGTCAGTCGCAGGTCGGCGTCGCCGTACGGCTTGAAGTTGACGAGCCGGACGCGGTCGAACTTCACAGGTAGTCCTCCATTGAGACCTGTCCGTCGGTCGACGCCGGGTCAGGGGCCGACTCGTCGGTATCTGATTCGCCGGTATGCGGTTCGTCGGCGTTTGCTTCGTCCGAAGCGTCGCTCTCGTCGTTTCCGCCGTCGCCGTCGGGCTCCTGCTCCGCTTCGTCGCCGTTGGCTTCCTCCTCTCTTCCACCGACCTCGTCCGTCTCGGTGTCCGGACCGACGGGGTCGAACGCGTCGAGATCAGCCTCTTCGTCGAGCCGCTCCTCGACCCGGCGTTTCACCGTCTCGCGGACGTTGGCGTCGGGGACGGTGTCCGAGCGGACCGCCGACTCGACGTCGCGCGCGGCGGTCGAAAGCGACATCTCGTCCAGCCGGTCGCGGACGGCGTCCTCGGGGTCCGCGAAGCTCACGTCCACATCGCCGTCGGTCTCGACGTCGCGGCGGTCGACGACGCGCGGGACCAGCGCTCCCCGCTCGGTCGCGAACTCCTCGATCGCCGCCGGCGTCACCGGGTCGCCCTCGCCGGTGATCTCCACGTGGACGACCGCGTCCGTGAGGTCGTACTCGCGAACGCGCTCGCGGACTCGGGACTCGCCTTCCCCCTCGCGGAGTTCGACCTCGACGAAGACGAAGGGGCGCGTGTCGAGCGCGCGACGCCGGACCTCGACGACGTCGTCGCCGCCGGCCGCGTCCCCGTCGAAGACGACGAGGTTGTAGCCGCGCCCCTCGCGCTCGTCCGCGCTCGCGCGCTCGGTCGACCCCGGATACGTGACCCACGTGCCAGCGACCTCGGCGGTGTCCGGCGTGTGGTTGTCGCCGAGCAGCATCGCGTCGAAGTCCACGTCGCTCTCGGTCAGCACGGTCTCGGTGTCCCAGTCGGCGTAGCCGAACGGCTCGAAGAGGCCGTGCGCGACGAGGGCGGCGTACTCGGCGTCGTGGTCGGCGAACGCGTAGTCGAGGTCGTCGCGCCGCGAGACGGGGACGTGGTCGAGCCCGTAGAAGGCGGTGTCGCCCGCGACGACCGGCTCGTCGCCCAGCCGGGTGGCGAGGCCGAGCCGCTCGAAGAGGTCGAGCCACTGCCCGCCCCGGGTCGACTCGTGGTTGCCGACGACCGCGAGGAAGGGGACTCCGGCGTCGTCGAGCCGGCGGAGGACGGAGATGGTCCCCATGAGGTCCCGTAGCTCCGGTCGGCGGTCGTGGAAGAGGTCGCCCGCGTGGACGACGGCGTCGACGCCGTCGTCGACCGCGTCGTCGACCACGGCCTCGAACGCGTCGAGGAAGTCCTGCCGTCTGACCGGCGAGTGGTACTGCGAGTACCCGATGTGGGTGTCGCCGGTGTGGATCACCCGTGTCATCTGTCCGCGTTTTGGCCGGTGTCCGGCTTAGGGATTCCGGGGCCGGGGCGGAAGTGGTCGCCGGCGTCGGTCGCGACCCCTCCGTCGCCGGTTCCCTCCGCTTCCGTGGCGGCCCGCCGGAACTCCCGGTATGCGTCGAGCGCCGCTCGGCCCCGTTCGGCGGCGTCGGCGTCGCCCGCGCCCTCGGCGGTGTCGACCGCGTCCGCGAGCCGGTCGAGACCGCCGGAGTCGACGAACCCCGCCGCGCGCCGCAGGTCGGTTCGCGCGACGTCGGCCTCCTCGATCACGGCGGCGTACGGTCGCCTCGCGGTGTCTGTGCGGGTCGCGAGCGCGGCCAACGCGCGCTTGACGGCGGTAGTCGAGACCACGGGACGACTGGCGCGGTATCGGTGATAAACCGTCGCTCGCCCGGCATCCGACCGGGCGAGGCTCGACAGACCGGACGGCCAGCGCGGCCCGTCGGATCAGACGGAGAGCGAGTACAGCCGCTTGCGCGCGTCGGTGAACGAGAATCGGGAGTCGACGACGCCCTCGTCCTCGAGCCGCGACAGCGCGTACCGAACGGTTCGCGGCGGGAGCAGCGTCTCCTCCGCCAGCTCGCTCTGGGTGAGCGTGTCGTTGTAGTCCAGCACCTTCGCGACTAGCTTCGCGCTCGGCGGCAGGTCGCGAACGGCGGCCCAGCGGTCCGCGGTCCCGTCGTCAGCGGTGACGGCATCGGTCGTGCTCATGCGTGGTTCGATCGTTGGGATGCCGCATGATAATATTTACTATCCGCTGAGATTACTGTAAGACATTAATACGGCGGAGGTGACCGAGGCTATCGGCGGTGCGCTCCCGCGCAGTCCGGCGTCGACGCCGGCGAAACGGGCCGTGTCGTTCCCCCACCCGAAGCCTCTTATCCGCGAGACGCCTTCATAAACACAATGAGCGACACGGTCGATGACGTCGACATGCCCTACGACGAGGGCTCGGCGTCGAAACAGGAGAAGATCGACTCCTTACAGGAGCGGCTCGACGTCTTAGAGTCGCAGAACGAGGAGATGCGCGACAAGCTCCTCGACGCCAACGCGGAGAACAACAAGTACCAGCAGAAGCTCGAACGGCTCACCCACGAGAACAAGAAGCTGAAACAGTCCCCGCTGTTCGTGGCGACGGTCCAGGAGATCACGCCCGACGGCGCGGTGATCAAACAGCACGGGAACAACCAGGAGGCGCTCACCGAGATCACCGACGAGCTGCGCGAGAAGCTCGACCCCGACGACCGCGTCGCGGTCAACAACTCGCTGTCGGTCGTCAAGAAACTGGAGAAGGAGACCGACGTCCGCGCCCGCGTGATGCAGGTCGAGCACTCACCGGACGTCACCTACGCCGACATCGGCGGCCTCGAAGACCAGATGCAGGAGGTCCGCGAGACCGTCGAGATGCCGCTCGAACACCCCGACATGTTCGAGGACGTCGGCATCCAGCCCCCGAGCGGCGTGCTGCTGTACGGCCCGCCCGGGACGGGCAAGACGATGCTCGCGAAGGCGGTCGCCAACGAGACGGACGCGACGTTCATCAAGATGGCCGGCTCGGAGCTGGTCCACAAGTTCATCGGGGAGGGCGCGAAGCTCGTCCGTGACCTCTTCGAGGTCGCGCGCGAGAACCAGCCCGCCGTCCTCTTCATCGACGAGATCGACGCGATCGCCTCGAAGCGGACCGACTCGAAGACCTCGGGCGACGCCGAGGTCCAGCGGACGATGATGCAGCTGCTCTCGGAAATGGACGGCTTCGACGAGCGGGGCGAGGTCCGGATCATCGCCGCGACCAACCGCTTCGACATGCTCGACCCCGCCATCCTCCGGCCGGGCCGCTTCGACCGCCTCATCGAGGTGCCCAAGCCGGAGACCGCGGGCCGCGAGATCATCTTCCAGATCCACACGCGCAACATGAACCTCGCCGACGGAGTCGACTTCGGCGAGCTCGCCGAGCTGACCCCCGAGGCCTCCGGGGCCGACATCAAGGCGATCTGTACGGAGGCCGGGATGTTCGCCATCCGCGACGACCGCACGGAGGTCACGCTCGACGACTTCCTCGAAGCCCACGAGAAGCTCCAACAGGACGAGGAGTCGAACGCCGACGACTCGCTGGCGTTCGCCTGATCGGCCCAGCCGGCCGCTCTCGACGCCGTCTCCAGTTCTCACGCCGTTTTGCCCCGAGAGCTCCCGCTACAGCGCCGCGACCGCCAGGTACGGCGCGACGAAGAACAGGAGGAACACCAGCCCGACCGCGAGCGCGTAGCCGGCCCCCACGCCGACGAGCGCCAGCCAGCCGTCGTCGACCGCGTCAGCAACACTCATAATCCACCCACCGCGGCCCGGGACTTATAATTCGCGCTCACACGTCGCCGGCCATCGCCCGGAACAGGCCGTCGGCGAGCGCGTCGCGGTCGACGGTCGTCGACTCGCCCTCTCCCGTCGGATCGATCTCCGGCTCGATCGTTCCGCCGCCCATCCGAGAGTGTCCGCCCCCGTTCCCGTTGTCGACGTCGTCCAACACCGCCGCTATCGCGTTGCCCATGTGGACCCTGTCGTCGCGCGACCGCCCCGAGAGGTGGACGGTCCCGTCCCGCTCGCCGATCACCACGACCGCGCTGACCCCCTCCAGCTGGATCAGCTCGTCCGCGGCCTGCGGGATCGCGTCGACGTTGTTCACGCCGCCGACGTCGGCGACCCCGAACGACCCCTCAACACGCCGCCCCGCGATGGCGCGGGCCTTCACCTCCAGCACCTCCGCGTCGACCGCGGGGTTCGCGATCCGGTCGAGCCGGTCCTGGTCGACGCCGGGGTAGAGGTACGCGGCCGCCGCGAAGTCCGGCTCGCTGGCCCCCACGGTGAGGTGTTTCGTGTCCGACAGTATCCCGTACAGCAGTCCCGTCGCGGTGTCGGTCGACAGCGTCAGGTCGCTCGCCGTCTCGCTCGCGTGTTTGTCGGGCGGCACGGGGACCGCGTCGTTGTCCTGAAAGTACTCGGCGACGACCGACGCGCTCGCGCCGTAGTCGGTCCGCACGTCGGTGAACGACTCGCCCGCGCCGTCGCCCGGGTGGTGGTCGACGACCGCGATCGGCAACACGCCGTCGGCCCCGGCGAACCCCCGCGGCTCGTTGTGATCGACCAGGACGACCGACTCCGCCGCGAGGTCGCTCACGTGTTCGATCGGCTCCAGTTCGAGGTCGAGGACGGTCCGGAACGCGCGGTTCTCCTGATGACGGATCTGTCCGGGGTACTGGACGGTCGCGTCGACGTCGACCTGGTCGGCGAGGGAGGCCACCCCGACGGCGGCCGACATCGCGTCGGGGTCCGGGTTCGGGTGCATCAGCACCGTGATATCCTCCTCGTCGGCCAACAGCCGTCGGAACCTGACGCCCGGCGTCCGACGGGCGCGGAACACGACGACGGCGACCGCGACGGCGATTAGGGCGACGATCGCCAGCCCGACGGCGATCTCCGGGTTCTCCCGGAGCACGGCTCGCGCCCGCGAGAACCCGTCACCGGCCGCGCTCATCGCTCGCATGGGTTGTAGCCACTCGCCCCCGACACATGAACCTTCGTTGCCGTTCCGACGGACTGGAAGCGACGGAACCGAACGCGATCGGGTGGCCCAGGGGCCGCGTGGCCCCCGACCCGCGGAGTCGCGCTACTCGGTCGCGGCCCGGAACGCGCGCACGGCCTCCCGGTACCCCGACCGGAACGTCGGATGGACGAACTCGTAGCCGAGGTCGCGGAGCAGCGCGTTCGAACACCGCTTGCTCGTTCGGATCCGACGCTCCGCGGGCGCGGAGAGGTCCCCGGCCGCGATCCGCTCGTCCTTCGACAGCTTCTCCGGACGCGCCACGTCGCAGGCGTCCGCGAGCCAGTCGGCGAACGCGTGTTTGTCGACAGGTTCGTCGTCGACGACGAGGACGGCGCGGTCGCGCGCGCGGTCCGCCTCCAACAGGTGCCGGATCGACCCCGCCGCGTCGTCGCGGTGGACCATGTTCAGGTAGCCGGCGGTCACCGGCCCCTCCACGTACCGTTCCAGCCTGTACCGGTCCGGGCCGTACAGCCCCGCGAACCGAACGACGGTCCCGTCGATCCCTGCGTCTCCGGCGCGCTCCGTCGCGATCCGTTCGGCCTCGGCGAGGACGCGCGTCTTCTCCGTGGCGGGCTCGACCGGCGTCTCCTCGTCGACCCACCCGCCGTCGTGGTCGCCGTACACGCCGGTCGAGGAGGTGTACACCAGCCTGTCCGGCGGTGACGCCCGCGAGCCGTACTCGTCGACGACGTTCGCCAGTCCGTCGACGTACACGTCCCGCGCCGCGTCCGCGCCGCGACCGCCGGAACTGGCCGCGAAGACGACCGCGTCCGCGTCCGGCAGGGCGGCCAGCGACTCCGGCTCGGTCGCGTCCGCGCGGACGGCCTCGACGTCGGGGCCGACGGCAGAGACCGCGTCGAGGCCGGCGTCGGACCGCCGGACGCCGGTCACCGCGTGGCCGCGGGAGTCGAGCTGGTCCGAAAGCGCCAGTCCGACGTAGCCGCAGCCGACGACGACGACCTTCATGGCTTCCGGCGTTCGATCACCGCGAGTATCTCCGCGAGCTGTCCGAGCGTCATCGCGGTCCGCCCCTCCAGCGCCTGCTGTACCTCCTGTCCGGTGAGGTCGGCGTCGATCTTCGCGGCGATCGCGTCGACGTCGAGGACGGCGGTCGCCATCCCCATCAGCAGGTGGTCGCGAATTTCCGCGACCATCGCGTTGGCGTCGCGGTCCCCGTCGGCCGTCGCGAGGACGGCCGCGGCGTCCGCGACCGACATCCCATCGACCTCTCCGTCGCGGACGGCGGTCGCGTCCGCCTCGCTCAGCCCGGCCTCGCCGACGAGCCGGTCGACCTCCACGCTCGCCGCCGCCTCCGTCACTATCGACTCGAACGCGTCGAGCAGGTCCGCCGCCGTCGGCTCGTCGGCGTCGACGGAATCGAACCCGGACCCGTTCTCGACGACCTCGTGGAACATGGTTCCACTCCGTCGCGGCGTCTCAAAACGCCTGCGGTCGGACTCGTTCCGGCCGTTCCGCGTCTCGGCCTCCCGGTCACACTCCGCCGCTCACCCCTCCGTACACTCGTCAGCTTCCGACGGCGACGCGGTCAGCGGTCCCGGGCACGGCCAGCCGCCGGACGCCTCATCGCGCGTCCCGTCGACGTCGCCGACGCCCGGCGGGCCCGCCGGGACGGCCACGGCGACGACCGTGCGCGTCTCGAATGCGACGGGTTCTGTGGTGCCGAGCGCGACGGACTCGCCGCCCACGTCGACCCGGACCTCGCCCGCCTCCCTGACGTACTCGAACGGACGCCCGGGCGTGCCGACGTCCGCCCGGAGCGCGAACCGCGGGTACTCGCCTCGTACCTGAACGTTCCACGCGTTGACCGTCGCCACCCAGTACCCCGGAACCGGCGCGACCGGCAGCCCGGCCCCGACGGTCCGAACGGGCTTCGGAACGCGGTCGTCCGGTACCGACGCCACTCCCTCCTTCGCGCGGGCCTCGATCGCCGATTCGACCTCGTCCCGTCGGATCTTCCGGGACGCGGCCGTGGTCGAATCGACGAAGCGAGCGGGGATCCGGACCGCGTCGCGCCCCGCCGCCGTCCGCGTCTCCACGCGGAGGTGCGCCGCGAGTCCGATCCGTTCGGCCCTCGACAGCGATCCGACCCCGGCCGCCTCCCTCGCGACCCGGTCCGGGTACTCGCCCTCACCGACCGCGACCGCCCTGTCGCCGAGCGAGTCGTATTCCGAGGCGGCGCGTTCCAACACTGTGCGGCGCTGTTCGCGCGAGAGGTCGGTCCGGTCCGCGAGCCGCGCCGCCAGCGCGTCGTCGACGCGCCGCAGCGACTCCTCGATCCGCCCGGCGAGCGCGCGCCGGTCCGCGCGCAGGTCGTCGCTGTCGGCCGCGGCGAGCGCCTCGTCCGCGGCGAGGAGCGACCGCCCGGCGACGTCGGGGCGGACCGTGTCGTCGGTGCCGAGGATCCGGTCGGCGATCCCGCCGGACACGTCGCTGTACGGGAGCGTGACGTAGTTCACGTTCCGCGTCGCGAGCGGTCGCGTCGTCGTGCAGTCGACGCCCGCGACGCGCTCGCCGTCGACCGCCGTCCGCGGGAGGTACCCGGGCGACCCCTCCGGGGCGAACGTGACCTCGCCGCCCGGCCCCCCGTCGCCGACCGCGTAGGTCCCGGGGTCGCGGGCGGCCTCGCGGCTGGCGATCACCTCGCCCACCGACGGGCCGCCGAACGCGTCGTTCACCCGGTCGAGCACGCCGTCGGCCGCCTCCTCTCGGTCCTCGGCGGCCGCCTCTAACTCCTCGATCACGGCGTCGAGGTACGCGGTCCGGGCGGCGACCCGACCCCGGTCGACTGCCCCGTCGTACCGCGACGGCGCGTCCCGGAGCGCGTCGCGCCGCTCGCGCACGGTCGCGGCGAGGTCCCGGTACGGGGTCGACTCGCCGACCGCGGCGTCGGTCATCGACGCTTCGGTCTCCAGACCGCGGACGCGCTCCGACAGCGACGAGACATCGGACGCGATCCGGTCGAGGTCCGCGTCGGACCGCACCCCGTACACGACGGCCGTTCGCCGCTCGTCCCCGCCCTCGACGGCGTCGCGCGCGAACCGATCGACGCCGCCGGCCGTCTCGACGTTCAACTCGGCGGCCGCGGCGGCCGGGGCGTCTGCGAGGTCCGGCCCGTCGACACCCCGGCCGCCGCCGAACGTCGCCGTCGGTCTGTCGGGCGCGCCGTCCCGCGGCGCGTACGTCCCGGTCAGCGAGACCCGGACGCGGTACCGGTCCGTCGCCTCGTCGCGCGTCACGGTGCGGTCGACGTTCACGTTCTGGACCGTTCCGTTCGGTCCGCGCTCGACGATCCGCCGCTCCCACGTCGCCGTCGCCGCGCGCTCGACGACGACCTCCCGCGTTGCCTCCCCGAACGGCACCGATTCGCCGGCCGACACCGTTTCCCCGTCGGCCCCCGGTTCGAGACCGCTGCCGTCCGCGACGCGGACCCGCTCCGTCCGCGATCCGTCGACCCGCCGCCAGGGTTCGTCGCGAAGCGAACGCGGGCGCGCCGGCGTCACCGGCCCCCCGTCGCGGATCCGAGTCGTCTCCGTCTCCGCGCTCGCCTCGACGCGGTGGCTCTGCCGCACGATCCCGTCGAGGTCGTCGTGGATCTTGGTCGCGGCGCGGTCGGCCGCGTGGCCGACTTCGACCGACGCGCTCCGCTCCGCCGGCTCCGCCGACGGCTCGAACGCCGCGTCCTCGCTCGGGTTCCGATCCCCGTCCGCCGCCGCATCCGCCCCGTCGCCTCCCCTCGTCGGTGTCGGCGCGCCGAGGACGGCGTCCGTCCAGGAGGCCTCGTGGACGCCGGTCGGCGACAGCAGGTCCGTCACGCCCGTTCGGGCGGTTGCGCGGGCGACGCCGCCGCGCGCGTCGGGGTCGCTGGCACCGAACACGTCGCGCTGGACGCGGACGATACCGGCGTTCGTCGCCAGCTCGACGTGGCGGTTCGCGACGACGTTCTCGACGGGCGCGCCAGCGTACTGCCCGTACCCGCGTGCCCACGCCATCGCGTAGAGGCTCGCCGTGAGCTGTCGACCGAGTCCCGCCCCCTCGACGGGGCCGCGGTCGAGGCGCGTCTCGAACCGCTCCGTCCGCTCGTGAGCGGCCAGCGTCGGCACGGCGACCGTGACGGTCCGCGGTCGGGTCCTGCTCACGACGGTGCGGCCGTCTCGGGTCGCGGTCGTCGCGACGCCCTCGAAGGTCACCCGCACCGCGGTTCCGTTCGCGACCGGTTCGACTCGGACGCGCTCCCGAGCGGCGACGAGGTCGTCGGCCGACTCGACCCCCGGCAGCGAGGCGTCCGCCTCGACCCCGCCGACGTCGCTCTCGACCGCGTTCAGCGCCTCCGTTCCGGCGAGCGCGAGCCGTATCCGGAACGCGTCCTCGAAGGCCGAGCGCTCCCGAACGGCCCGGGACACCGGTCCAGATCTGTCCGGCGCGCGCGTCACGGGCTCCGCCGCCGCGTCGTGGGCCGCCTCCCGAGCCGCGCTCCTGAGCGCGGCGGTGGCGTCGGCGTCGACTCGCTCGACGGCCCGCTCGACGCGGCGGTCCTCGCCGACCAGCCCCTGATCGGCGAGTCCGGCGGCGTACGCCGAACTCGTCACGAGCAGCAGCACGCCGACGAGCGCGAAGGGAACCCGCGCCCGCTCGTCGACGACGAACGTCCGCTGGCGTCGACCGCGCGACCGATCGCCGCGGTGGCTCCCCACGCTCACCACCTCCGAACGACGATCCGAACGACGCCCTCTGACGACCGGACACCGTCTCGATCCCGGCCGACAGCAGTCGGTATCGGCTGTCTGACGACGGCGAGAGTGACGTCCGCGTTCCGCGGCGGCTCGGGGCCGACGGCGACCGCGTCCGAGCGCTCGTTCGACTTCCCCTCCGATACCCGTCCGTCGGCCGCCCATCCCGGAACCGCGGTGTCGGCGATCGGACGCGGGAACGACCCACGCTCCACCCACGCGGGACGGGGCGCGTCGCGCGACGAGAGCGCTGGAGGGCCGCCCGCGTCCCGCTCGCCGCCCCTTTCCACTGTCACGTCGACCCGCGTCCGCGGATCGAGCCCCGCGCGAACGGTCTCGGTGACTCGGCGGTCGAACGCGTCCTCCGCGTCCCGCTCGGCAACCAACGCGAGCAGTTCCGCCCGGGTCGCGTGGACGCGTCGCGTTCCGTTCGGCGCGTCGGAATCAGCGTACGTCACGCTCGCGGTCTCGGTGACCAGCCGGTCCGCCGCGTCGCTCGCGCCCGGGCCGTCGGGGCCGCCGGCGTCGCTCGCTCCGAGCGCGACGACGCTCGCGGAGACACAGAGCAGCAGGACGGTCACATCGAGGACGGTGCTAGTCACCGCCACACCACCGCTCGGAGCGTTCCGCGGACGTTCCTCCCGGGCCCCACTCGGACGGTCACCCGCCGCTCCGCGACCGCGACCGCCCCCGGCGACCGGACTCCGGGCGGTCCCGGTGCGTCGGGGCCCGACGCGGCCAGCCAGCGCTCGCCGTTCGCCTCCAGTTCGACCGCGGTCGCCGTCCCCGGGGCCTCGACCCGTCGCAACCGGTCGGGGTCGACGACGCCGCCGACGGTCACCGCGCGCTCAACGCGGTCGAGCGCCGCGTCCGCGGACTGCCGGGACCGATCGGGCGCGGCGTCGTCGAGCGCCCCGGCGTACAGCCCCAGGGCGAGCCCGACGACGACCACCGCGACGAGCCCGGCGACCGGTTCGACGGCCGCCCGGTCGGCGGCGGAGAAGGGGGCGGTCGGTCTGTCGGTGGCCTCCGACGCGCTCGGGAGAAGGTCTCGAGACACGCGGGATCACCCGACGAGCGTGACGCGGACCTCACCGTAGTGGACCCGTCGCACCGTGACCCGGTCCGGAGCCGGGACCCATCCCGGGTCGGTCGCTCGCGCGCGCTCGGCCGCCGCCGCGAACGCCGCCGGATCGTCGAACGCGGCGTCGGGGGGGACGCCGTCGAGCACCCGACGGAGTCGCGCGTCCGTCGTCGCGTTCGCGGTCGCTCCCGACCGTACCACCGGCGTGATCCGCGGGGCGTCGAGCGTCGCCCGCGCCGTTCCCCGGTCGTCGCCGAGCGAGACGGAACCGTCCGTAAGCCGGAGCCGGTCCGCCGTGATTCCGTGTTCGGCCGTCGCAGGGTACTCCCCGTCGGCCACCGAGTCGACCGTGCGCGCGACGCCGCCGGCGTCGGGCGGCGGCGAGGCCGGGAACGCCGCGGCCACGCCGGCGGTCGCGACGCTCACGACGGCCAAGCCGAGCCACGCGTACGTGGCGTCGAGGTGCGTCTCGAACATGGGGCGGCTGGCCGCGGCTTCGCATATAAATGATCGCCGGACGCGCGTGCGTTCTGCCGCCGCCCCGCTCCCGGTGTCTCCCGCTCAAAACAGGAGTCCGGCACCGGCGAACGCGACGAGGAACGTCGCGGTGGCGGTCGGCAGCGCGATCCCGACCCGGTAGGCCACGAGCGTCCGGTCGAACCCGCGCTCCAACCCGGTCGCCAGCCCGGTGAGCAGCGCGGCGAGCAGCAGCACATACGTTCCCACGATCCGTCCGAGGACCGGGACCGACAGCGCCCCCCCGCCTGTCGCGCCGCCTCCACCCGCCGCCGTCCCGGCTCCCGCCGCCGTCGCTCCGCCGGACGCGCTCAGACCGCCGCCGAGGGCGTCCGCGCCGGCCGCCGCGCCGGCACCGAGGCTGCCGACGTCGGCGGCGTCGATCCCGGTCGCGAGCGCGACGGTCGCCCCGCCCACGAGCGGCGCGAACACCGCCGCCGTGTTCGAGAGCGTCCCGGTCACAGTCGCCAGCTGACGGCGGGCGTCGCGTTCGAGCTCCCGGAGTGACTCAAGCTGGTCCGCGAGCTCCAACAGGACGTCGCCGGCGGGGCGACCCTCCCGCGCGGCGACGGCGAGCAGCGCGATCGCACCGTGGAGCCGGGGCGACGGGACCGCCGCCGCCGGTCCGCCCCGCCCGAGGAACGCCTCGCGGACGCTCACCCGAAGGGTGTCGGTGCGCCGCCCGGCGCGCTCGAACACGTCGCCGGTCGCGCCGTCAAGCCGCTCGCCGGCGTTCGCGACCGCGGTCTCGACGGCGACGCCCTCGGCCACGTCGCCGCCGATCACGGTCATCGCGTCCGGGAGCCCGCGTTCGATCTCGCGGACGTCCGATAGCACCGCCCGGCGGGGCTGTGCGAGGACGAAGAGCGCGGACCCGACCCCGACGCCGACCCCGGCGACCGGCCACGCCCACGGCGCGACCGCGCGCGCGGCGACGACGGCCGCCACAGCGCCGAGGGCGCAGCCGACGAGAAGCGCGCGCCCCCGCCGGTTCGGCACGTCGGGGTGGTCGCGGCCGATCCGCGGCGGCGGGAACGCGACGGGACGGCGCGAGAGCAGCCACGCCGAGGCGGCCACCAGCCCTCCGGGGAGCGCGACGAGGTACAGGCCGGCGACGACTCCGGGTCCGATCGCGACGCCGGCGGCAGCGCCGGCCGGCAGCAGCGCGATGAGCGCCAGCGGCAGCAGCACGCCGAAGGCGTACAGCGCGGAGACCGGTCCCCGAACCGCCCCGACGAACTCCGCGAGCCGGTCCGTTGTCCCCGACAGCGTCGCGTCGAGCGCGCGGTCAAGACACCGCCCGCGGCGTTCCGGCGGCGCGGTCGCCGCGGTTCGCACGAGCGCGGCGGCGCGGTCGATCGCCGGGAACCAGGGCCGCCACTCCCGGGCGAACGCCTGAAGGCCGCTCGTCGGTCCGTCGGCGCTCCCGCGTTCGTGCCGGGACAGCGCCGCGGCCAGCGGCCCGTCGCCGGTCCGGGCGGCGAACCCCACCGCGCGCTCCGTCGAGGGGTCGAGCCGCATCCGCAACACCAGCCGTCCGACGAGCCCCGGGGCAGCGCCGAGCGCGCGCGTCCGCCGGAGCGACGCGAGCCACACCGGCGCTCGGTGGACCGCGTGGACCCCGCCGACGGCGGCGGCCAGCCCCGCCGGTCCGGCCGCGACCGCGCCGGCGACGGCCCCCGCGACGACCGTGACGACGAGGCCGACGGCGACCCCGACTCGGTACCCGATGTCGACGACGCGCTCCGCGGTGACGTCCCACCCGAGGAACGCGATCGCCCGCCGGAGCTCCGCCGACGCGGTCGAGTCGTCCGCGCCCCCCGACCCGCTCTCGATCATTCGCGCCCTCCGTTGCATCCGCCCGTCGCACCTTCGAGCGCATCGTTACCGACGTACCGCTTCGGTGCGGTTCGCCCCGCCCGGACCGCCTCTCGAATCCGGTCCGTCCGGCGGTCGACGGCCTCTAGAACCGCCGCGTACGACTCGTCCGATCCGGCCAGCCCGTCCATCAGGCGGCTCTCACCGCGGTCGACCCGCCCCGTTCCGACGAGTCCCCGGTCGGTCCGCTCGAACAGCGGATCGAAGCTCACGCCGCCGTCGCGGTCGCCGACCTCGACGATCGACTCGACGCGGTGGGAGTCGAGGACGGTGATCAGGTCGGTCGCGGCGAACGACGAGCGAGCGACGCCGAGGTCGGTGACGACGCGCTCCTCGACCGCTTCCGGGTCCTCGCCGTGGATCGTCCCGAGCACCGTCTCCCCGGCGGCACCCACGCGCATCGCCTCGTACAGCGCCTGCGCCTCCTCGCCGCGGACCTCGCCGACGGCGATCGCGCCGCCACCCATGCGGAGCGCCGTCCGGACCGCGTCCGCCGGCGCGAGCTCCGCGCCGTCCCCGACGCGGAGGCGCTGGACGTCCCGCCCCCCGTCGGCGAGCGCCCCGACGGGGAGTTCCGGCGTGTCCTCGATCGCGATCGCCCGCGTCTCCGCGGGGAGCTCCCACAGCAGCGACCCGAGCGCGGTCGTCTTCCCGGCCGCCCGCCCCCCGGCGATCAGGCCCGTCACGCCGCGCTCGACGGCGACCGACAACAGCCCGGCCGCCGCGGGCGTGAGCGTGTCGACGGACACGAGCCGGGCGAGCGTCCACGCCTCCGGGTCGCCGCGCCGAAAGGTGAACGAGAGCCCGTCGCTGGCCGGGTCCGTGGCCGCGGCGACCCTGACCCGCCCGGTCTCCGACTCGATCGTCGCGTCGAGGGTCGGCGTCGCCCGCGAGAAGGCGCGCCCGCTCGCCCGCCGGAGCCGCGACGCCAGCGTGGCGGCCCCCTCCGGCGGGAGTCGCACGTTCGTCCGGCACCGGTCGCCGTCGAGGACCACCCGAAGCGGATTCTCGGCGACCGGCGCGGTCACCGTCGCGTCGCTCACTCGCTCGTCGGCGAAGACGTGTTCGAACGCGCCGTAGCCGTGCGTGTGTCGCCGCAGTATCTCCGTGAGATCCGCGACCGGGGCGTCGCCGTCCGCGGCCGCCCGCACCGCCCGCCCCGGTGCCCTGTCCCCCCCGGCGGGGTCGTCGAGCAGCCGGTCCCGCGCGGCGGCCAGCGTGGCCACGTCGTCGGCGTCTAGGTCGACGGTCGGCGGCGTGAGGTGATAGGTGTCGAGCGCGTCGTCGCCCTCGTAGCGCCGGACCGTCGCCCCGGTCGGGACGGTCCACCTGTCGACCAGCGTCGCGCCCGGCGGCGGCGCGGCCGCGACGCGCGCGGTCGCGGCTGTCGGCCCGACGTGCGCGCGGAGGACGTCTTTTAGGCGGGGGCCCTCACCGGACTCGTCGGCATTTCCCGCGAGCGCCTCGGCCGCCGCCGACAGCCCCGTCTCGGCCGCGATCCGCTTCGCGGCTCCCGCACGCCCCGCCGCCTCCCTCGCCGCGCCGAGCGGGTCCCGGGCCACGCGGTCGGCGAGCCGCTCCTCGTGGAACCCGATCCGCTCCCGGAACTGTCCCGCCGCGACCAAGAGATCCGCCGCAGCGTCCGCATAGGACCGTTCTCGTCCCCGATAACGGGTTCGAACCACGTCGGCGTCGCGGTCGGTCAGCGCCTCGACGACGGCCGCGAGACAGGCCGGACTCGCGGCCAGGTCGCCCCGCCCGGGACAGTCGTCCGCGTCGACGTCGAGGACCACCCGGTCCTTCACGCCCGTCCCGACCGGTTCGCGAAACGTCGGCTCGCAGCGACACTCGTCGGCGTCCTCGTCGACCCACGGAAGCGCCCGCAGCGGCGTCTCTCCGGCAGCGTCGGCGACCCGCGCGGTGAGACCGAAGTTCATGCCGGGCGTGGCCGCGGCATCAGTTATAAACGATCGCTCGCCCTGTCGCCCGGCTCCCGCTTCCGCCCGCCGCCTCACCCGATCCGATCGACCCGGACGGTCGGCCCGTCGTCGTCGACGTAGCGGAGGCGAACGCGGCTCGTTCCGCCCGGCCGGAGTTCGATCGGCGCGTCGACGAGGTGGACGGTCGCCGGGACGGGGCCCGTCCCGATCCGGAACGCGCGCTCCGGTCCGCCGTCGACCCGATACGCGAGCGCGACGCCGTCGGGTCGGTCCGGCGGCTCGACGAGCGCGACCCGGTCGAGGTCCGCCGCGGCAAACCCGCTCGGTGCGCGGACGAGCGCGGTCGTCCGCGCCGCGGTCGCGGGGTCGCTCACTGGCGTCGACCCGGCGACCACGTCGCCGATCGCGCGCTCCAGCCGATCGGCCTCCGTACCGATCCGCTCCGCCGTCGTCGCGGTCCTGGCCGTCTCGACCGCGGGCATCGACGCGGCCAGCAGCGCGACCGCAACGAGGACGGTGAGCACCACGCGGATCACGGCTCGGTCACAGCGACTCCCGGAGTCGGCTCAGCGCGTCCTCCGCCCACGCGCCGCCGTCCCCGTCGTCGCCGTCTCCGCTTCCGCCGCGGCTGTCTCGCCCGTCGCTGCGGCCGGCTCCGCCGTCGCCGTTGCTCCGGCCCCCCGACGAGGGACGGTCGTCCGGGAGCGCGGCGTCCAGCGCGCTCTCCGAGGGCACGGCCCCGTCGGCGTCGTTCCCGCGTTCCGCCGCCGTCGCCCGCGACAGCGCGAGGTCGGCCCGGCGCTCCACCTCGCGGTTGACGGCCCTGACCGCTCCGACGTACCCGCGGACCGCCTGCGTCGCCGCCTCCAGCTCCGCGACGCGCTCCTCAAGATCGTCGAGCCGCGATTCAAGCCGCTCGCGCTCGGCGGTCGCCGTCGCGTCGTCGGCGACATCTGCCGGGCGCGCGTCGTTCCCGGTCACCGCGCGCTCGACGGCGCGGAGCCGGGACTCGATCCGATCGTTCGGGGCGCTCGCTCCCGCCGAAAGCGATTCCGCTCCCGCCGTGGGGGAGTCGGCGTCCCCTGCGTGATCCGCCATGCGGCCGGTTGGCCGCGCTTTCGTTCTTAAACGTCGGGGAAACAGTATTATCGCGGGGAACGGTACGTTGGGACATGAAAGCAGTCCTCCTCGGCGTCGGACAGGCGGGCGGCAAACTCACGACCGCCCTCGCGGAGTTCGACGCCGACGCCGGCTACGGCGCGGTCCTCGACGCGCTCGCCGTCAACACCGCCGCCGCCGACCTCGACCCCCTCCCGCTCGAAACGGTCCTCGTCGGCCAGTCGCGCGTCAACGGCCACGGCGTCGGCGGCGACAACGAACTCGGCGCGGAGGTGATGGACGAGGACGCCGTCGAGATCCTCGACGCGCTCGCGCCGAAGGTCACCGCGGAGGCCGAGGCCGTGTTCGTCGTCGCCGGGCTCGGCGGCGGGACGGGATCGGGCGGCGCGCCGGTCCTCGTCCGGGAGCTGAACCGGGTGTACGACGTCCCCGTCTACGCGATCGGAATCCTCCCGGGCCGCGACGAGGGGACGATGTACCAAGTGAACGCCGGGCGGTCGCTGAAGACGTTGGTCCGCGAGGCGGACGCGACGATTCTGCTCGACAACGACGCGTGGCGGTCCGCGGGCGAGTCCGTCGAGGGCGGCTACGAGGCGATCAACGCCTCGATGGCGAAGCGTATCGGCCTCCTCCTCGCCGCCGGCGAAGC
This sequence comes from Halorubrum tebenquichense DSM 14210, assembly GCF_000337415.1. GTDB lineage: Archaea > Halobacteriota > Halobacteria > Halobacteriales > Haloferacaceae > Halorubrum > Halorubrum tebenquichense. Next base: position 64,061 of record NZ_AOJD01000047.1, read on the forward strand.
GGTCGAGGGGGTCGCGGAGTCCGTCGTCGACACCAGCGAGGTGATAAACACGCTCCGCGCGGGCGGGATGGCCGCGGTTGGCTTCGCGTCCGCGCCAGCGGCCGAGGACCCGCAGGAGAACGTCACCACCGTGACGAGCGCGGTGCGCAGCGCGGTGATGACCGGACTCTCCCTGCCGAGCGCAACCGACGCCGACGCCGCGCTCGTCGCGGTCGCCGGCGACCCGGACCGGATCTCCCGGAAGGGCGCGGAGAAGGCCCGCAAGTGGCTCCAAGAGGAGACCGGCTCGATGCAGGTCCGGGGCGGCGACTTCCCGCTCGATTCCGACCGGATCGCGGCTCTCGTCCTCCTCACTGGCGTCGAGCGGTCCCAACGCGTCGAGGCGTTCTTAGAGCGCGCCCGGCAGGCGGTCCGCGACGAGCGCGAGGAGAAGCCGGACCCCGCGGCCGCGTTCGAGAACGACGAGATAGACGACCTGCTGTGATCGCGCCGGGGACGACGGGCGAGTCCGCCGGCGAGCGCGCCCCGACCGGCGGGACAGGTTCCGCACCTTTTTGTTCACGCCCGGTGGAGTCTCGCCCGATGACCAACCCGTGGGACGACTGGGACCACGTGCTGAAGGTCGACCCCGACAAGGACCTCCGGCCGGGCGAGACCTTCGAGGACGTCTGCCGGACCGGGACGGACGCGATCGAGATCGGCGGGACCCTCGACGTCACCGCGGAGAAGATGAGCCGCGTCGTCGACGCCGCCGCGGAGTACGACGTGCCGCTGTACCAGGAGCCGTCGAATCCGGGCGTCGTCATCGACTCGCCCGCGCTCGACGGCTACCTGATCCCGACCGTGTTCAACGCGGGCGGTCCCTTCTGGATCACCGGCGCGCACAAGGAGTGGGTCCGCATCGACGATCTCGACTGGAGCCGGACCCACACCGAGGCGTACATCGTGCTGAACCCCGACGCGTCGGTCGCCCAGCTGACCGAGGCCGACTGCGACCTCACCGCCGACGACGTGGGGGCGTACGCGAAGGTGGCCGAGCGCATGTTCGGCCAAGAGATCGTCTACGTCGAGTACTCCGGCACGTTCGGGGACACGGAGAAGGTCGCGGCCGCCGGCGACGCCTTAGACGACGCCACCCTCTTTTACGGCGGCGGTATCCACGACTACGAGTCGGCCAACGAGATGGCCGCCCACAGCGACGTGATCGTCGTCGGTGACCTGCTCCACGAGGAGGGCGTCGACGCCGTCCGCGAGACGGTGAAGGGCGCGAAGGACGCCTGAAGACCGCGGCTCGGCCGTCCGTATATCACTCGCCGTCCCCGGATCTTTCGGAGTCTTCCTCGTCTTCGGAATCCTCACTGTCTTCGGAGCTCTCGCCGTCTCCGACCTCGCCGGTGACGCCCGGTTCGATCGGGACGATCTCCGTGTCGGGAGCGCCGAACGGACTATCGGCTCCCGTGACCCACGCGGAGAGGTAGACCGCGCAGGCCGCGATCACCGCGACGGGCAACTGGAGGGTGAACGCGCCGTAGACGACGCTCACGGCCATCGTCGCACGAACGAGCGTCCCCCGGCCGGCTCCGTCGCGAGCCACGAGCGCCGCGGTGACGAGGGCCGACAGCCCGACCCCTAGGCCCGGGAGGAGTCGCTGCGAAACGACGACCGTGTATAGCGGGACCACGACGCCGATCGCGACCAGTGCCGCCACGAGACCGGTGTGTTCGTCGGAGGGCATCCGTCAGCCGACTCGCCCATCTCGCACTTAAATCACGCCCTCCGGGTCCCGCGACGGACCGGTGACCCGGTCCGACGCGCGGCCGTCCGCCGCCCGGCGGCGCTCAGTCGTCCGCGCCGACCATGTTCTCGACGTACTTCGCGATCACGTCCACTTCGAGGTGGACCGGGTCGCCGACGGACTTCGCCGACAGCGTCGTCAGGTCGTAGGTCGTCGGGATGACCGCGACGTCGAACTCGCCGTCGCGCTTCTGGGCGACGGTCAGCGAAATCCCATCGAGCGTCACGGAGCCCTTGTCGACGAGGTAATCGCCGTGGCCCTCCGGGATCGAGAAGGTGAACCGCCAGTCCTCGCCGACGCGGTCGATCCCCGTCACCTCCGCGACCGTGTCGACGTGGCCCTGAACGACGTGGCCGTCGAACCGGCCGTCGGCGGGCATCGCGCGCTCGACGTTGACCGCGTCGCCCTCGCGCACGTCGCCGAGGTACGTCTTCGCGACGGTCTCGCTCGCGAGGAACACCTCGAACCAGTCGGTCCCGCCGTCGCCCTCGCCGACGCCGAACTCCTCGACGGTCAGGCAGACGCCGCTCACGCTTATCGACTGCCCGTGGCGGAGGTCGTCGAACCCCTCGACGCCGTCGACCCCGATCGTCAGCCGGAGGCCGTCGTCGGTCTCGGTCCGCGACCGGACCGCGCCGGTGCCCTCGACGATGCCGGTGAACATACCGGAACTGGGGGCGGGCGACGGATATCGGTTCTGGGTCCGGCGCGGTCTCAGCCCTCCGAACCCCGCCGACGCGGCGCTGCCGGTCCGCCGCGTCCCTTTTACCCCCCGGCGATCAACGGAAGCCAGATGCGACTCGGACTGCTGGACATGATCGGGTTGGCGGCGTCGCTCGTGTTCGCGCTGCCGCTCGCGAACTACGCCGTCGTCCGGCTGCTCGCCGGCGAACTCGGGGTCGGCGTCGGCCTGCTGGTCGTCGCCGTCGCGATGGTCGTCCTCCCGCAGTACTTCCTCGATCCGGCCCGGATCGCCCGTCGGCTGATCTCTGGACTGCTCCCTCGACAACTCCGCGGCGACAACGCAGCAGCTCCCCAGACGGACGACGATTCCCGGTCCGCGACGGCCGGGGGGGATTCCGACGAGCGGTGACTGCGCGTCGTTCCCCGTCCGACGACCGACCGCGACGAATACTGGGATGTCTCCCCGGGGCTCAGTTCGCGGCTCTCCTCACTTCCGAACTCGGGCAAAGAGCGCGGCACCGAGCAGTGCCAGCGTGGTAACAACGAAACCGAATCCGGGAGCTTCGTCCCCGCTGTCCCCGCCCTCTGACGACTCGACGTCCTCGACCACGAGTACGTCTCGGGTCACCGGCTCGTCGAGTCCCCCGTTATCCCGGACGGTCAGCGTCGCGCGGTCTCCCGGCTCGGTGACGCTCATGTCGAACGTCGTCGTCGCCGTTCCGTTGCTCACCGTCGCTTCTTGACTCTTAATGAAGTTCGTGCTCGAATTGCCGGCCGATCGAAGCCGGATGTCGACGGACGCCCCGTCGTCGAGTTTGACGGGCACCGTGACGGTGGTCGCACGCGGCTCGACGAGGACGTCCGCGTCCTCGACGTTCGCGTCGGTGACGGCCTCGACTGCGTCGCCATCGTCGCTGCTGTCGTTGCCGTCGCCGCCGTTACTGCTGTCGTCGCTGCCGGCCGTCTCGACCATCAGCGTCCCGATGTCGATCGGACCGCTCTCTCCGTCGACGAACAGCCCCAGCTCGTAGGCACCGGGCGCGGGAGATTCGCCGAGATCAGTCTCGCTGTCGAGGTCGACCTCGCCGCCGTCGGCGGTTAACGGGTCACCGCCGTCGCCCGCCGCGCCGTGGTCGTACGTGAGTGTCGTGACGCCGTCACCGTCAGGCGTCACCGTCGCTCGGAGTTCGTACCCGGACTCGTCCTCGCTCCCGATCACGATTTCGAACGACTCCACGCCGTCGGACTCGACGACGACCTCAGTGGTCCCGTCCTCGCTCACGGTGACGATGCTCTCGTCGAAACCCGCGTTTCCGTCGGCGGCGACGACGCCGGTTCCGACGACGCTGACCCCGACGAGCGTGAACACGACCACGAGAAGCGTCATGGCGGCCGGAAGTCCCCTTGTCAGGAGACGCCAACTCGGTTCAGACTCGGCGGAATCTCCGCTTTCGGTGGTAGATTCGGATCGCATGTGTCTCAGCCATCGACGGTCGCGAAAAAGGCCGTGCCGATGGCTCAAAGAACGGCCGTAGTTATCTCCTGTTCTCACCGCCGCTCCGGCACGATACCGAACGGGTACTCGGCGAGCAGCTCGTAGCCGTCGTCGGTGACGAGAATCAGATCCTCCAGCCTGACCCCGCCGACATCGGGGTCGTACACGCCTGGCTCGACGGTCACGACGTGGCCCGGACGCAACTCGCCGGCCCCCGACAGCGACGGCGACTCGTGGAGGCTCACCCCGACCCCGTGGCCGGTGCCGTGCGTGAAGCCCGCCTCGTCCTCGTCCGCGTTCGGGTCGAACCCGTACGCGGTCAGCTCCGCGGCCGCCTCGCCGTGGACGGTCTTGGCCGGGACGCCCGGCTCAACCTCGTCGAGCGCGGCCTCGCGGGCGGCCTCGACCGCGACGTACGCGCGCCGCTCCCACCCGCCGTCGCCGTCGACGACGAACGTCCGCGTGGCGTCGCCGTAGTAGCCGTCCGGGCCCCGCGGCGACACGTCGAGCAACACCGTCTCCCCGGGACGGATCGGGTCGTCGCCGACGTAGTGGAGGTCGGCTGCCGAGGGGCCGGCTCCGATCACCGTGTTGCCGGCGTCGCGGACGCCCCCCGCGGCGAGGACCCGGTTCACCTCGCGGCGGAGCCGCTCCGTGGTCAGCGGTTCCCCCCGCCAGCGGAGCGGCGGTCGACGGTCGCCGCCGGCGGGGGCGGCGTCCGCTCCGCCGTCGACGACCTCGCTCTCCGCGAGCACCGCCTCGGCGCGGCCGAGCCCCTCGACCGTCGCGCGCTGGACGCGCCGGATCCGATCGACCTCGACCGGCGTCTTGCGCGCCCGGGCGGTCGCGACCGCGTCCGTCGACGCGAGGTCGTTGCCCGCGCGTTCGAGGTACACCGCGGCGTCGTGCGCTATCGACGCCGGGGTGAGAACGGCGCGGTCGCCGTCTCCGGTGTCCGTCTCTTCTCCGCTCTCCTCCCCGCCGACGAGGTCGTCGACGACCGCGGCCGCGCGCTCGCCGGCGTGGTCGCCGAGGCCCTCCGTCCTGACCTCGCGGACGACCCCGTCGTGGAACCGTGCGCCGCCCTCCGCCGCCGCGTCCGCGTCCGGATCGCGTGCAGCGTCAACAAACTCGCGGTCCGCCTGCTCGCGGAACAGCGCGGGGGTACAGAGGACCGCCCGCCCGGCGCGGTCGACCGCCTCGTCGTCGCTCGGCACCACGACCAGCGCGTACGGTCGGTCCGGGCCGGCGAAGCGCGTGAGGTAGCGCAGGCCGTCGTCGAAGCGGTCGCCGACGGCGACGAACGCGCTCGCGCCGGCCGTGCGGATCGCCTCGACGACGGGAGCGAGGTCGGTCCGCAGCGGTCGGAACCCTCCGGCGGATTCGGCGGAAGCGCGGCGGTCCGACTCCGGGCGGTCCCCGCTCACGGCTCGGGTTCGGGGACCGCCAACTCCGCTTGGACCTCCTCGACGAGCTCCTGTGCCGGCTCCTCGCGGAGTTCGTCGAACAGCAGGACGCTTATCGGGAGCGTCGGCGCGCCGCTGATCAGGCTCTCCATGATCACGAGCCGCTCGCGGGCGCGGGACATCCCGACGTAGAAGACGCGGCGCTCGTTGTCGGTGAGCAGGGGAACGGGGCTGGTCGACTTGGTGAACTCCTCGACGCCGTCGACGTCCGTCGGGTCGTCGATGGAGGCGGCCATCTGCTCGACCACCTTCTCGGTGAGGTCGGTGCCGACGAACACGTGGTCGGCCTCGCGGCCCTTCGCGGAGTGGATGGTGCCGACGCGGACGCGGGTCGGGTCCATCCCCTGATACTCGCCGTCGAAGTACGCGCCCATCGACTTCCGTTGGAAGCTCGTCACCTTCCGGACCATGTCGTCGGCGCTCGCGGTGTCCGGCATGAAGGGGATGTACTCGTCGAGCGTGTCGGCCGAGACGTCGATCAGGGAGACGTCGTCGGCGTCGGCGGCCTCCTCGCGGTCGTCGAGGTAGTCGTAGAACTCCTCGCGGTCGTGGGTCCCGAACGCCGACTCCTGAAGCATGTCGGCCAGCCGCCGGGCCTCCAGCCCGTTGACGGGGTCGCCCGCCTCGGCCTTCTCGACGGCGCTGACGTAGTCTTGGACTCGGTCGGTCCACATCCGCCCGTCGGTGAGCATCGAGAATGGGATCCCGTGGTCGATGAACTCGTCGATGAAGTCGAACATCTGGTAGCGGGCGCGGAACAGACACATCACGTCGCCCTCGTCGTCCTCCACGGTGTACCGGACGTTGCGGACGAGTTCGATCATCGACGGCGACTCGATCGCCTCGACGGTCCCGCCCTCCTTGCGCGGGTGGAGGTCCTTCTCCTGCCGCTTGTCGATGTGGCGGATCTCCGCGTTGACGACGTTGAGGATCTCCGAGGGAAGCCGGTAGGAGTTCGGGAGCACCACGTCCTCGTCGACGTCGGTGTCGAGGAGGAGGTCGGGGTCGGCCCCCTGCCACGCGTAGACGACCTGGTCGTCGTCGCCGGCGATGAGCACCCGATCCATGTGGGGCCGCCACTCCTCGAAGACGTTGTACTGGAGCGTCGTGATGTCCTGGAACTCGTCGATGATCAGGTAATTGACGTTCGGGACGAGCGAGCGCTGCGCGACCCGTTCGAGCATGTCCGCGAAGCCGACGAGGTCGTTGTCGCCCTTGTACGCGCGCCACGCCCGGATCGTCTCCGGGATGTCGATCCGCTCGTCGTCGGAGGGCCACGTCGGGGTGTACTTGTTGCCCTCCTGGGCGTTCGGGTCCTCCTCGGGCGGGAGCCGGACCTCCTCGACGTTCCACTGGAAGGGCACGTCGTACCAGTCGGCAACGTCCCGCTCGGTGCGCTGGAGCCACTGGGAGGTGGCGATGATCTTGTTCCCGATGGTCGTCGACCGCGCGGTCCGACGGCCCGCGCCGCCGTTCTGGTCCTCGAACTCGATACCGTACTCCTCGCAGAACGCCTCCTTGTCGTCCTCGCCGACCACGTCGCCCCGCGAGAGGTCGAGCAGCTCGTACGCCTTTGCGTGCATCGTGCTCACGTTCCCCTGAAGACTGCGCGGCGAGATGTCGAGCCGCTCGGCGAGCCGCTCTCGGATCTCGGCGGCGGCCGCGCGCGTGTACGAGACGACCAGCACGTCCCGGACGTCGGCGTCCTCGGTCTCCAGTATCTCCTCGACGCGGTCCAAGAGCGCGGTCGTCTTCCCGCTGCCCGGCCCCCCGAACAGCCGCGTCACCGTGGTATCGGTCATTGTTACGTCCAGATTCCGGTTCTCCTTAAACGCCGTGGCTCGACCGCCGCCGCGGCGCGTCTCGGTCCGACCGCTCAGGTGCTCCGCGTCGCGCGCGCTTCGCGGACCTCGGCCCCGTCGCGGACCAGGTCCTCGCAGGCCGGGCAGACGCGCGGCCGATCGACCTCGTTCGGGGTGAACACCCGAACGTAATCTGTCGTGACGAACGAACCGCAGTTCTGACAGGTCGGCATGTTCACCACTATCGAGTAATTCCACATAATACTACCGGGGAGTTTGAACGAAAGAAAACGCCGCCGGCCGCCGTCGTGTCAGTCAGTTCGGTCGCCAGTCGCAGACCGAACACCGCGCCGTTCCCTCCTCGTGAAGCGCACCGCACTCCGGACACTGGAGCTTGTTATACGACCGCTCCCAGCGTACGATCTCCGTTTCGTGGCCGCGGTCGGACAGGAACTCGTCGAACACGTCGTCCGAGTCGGGTGCGCTACTAGACATGCGTGACATGGTATGCCACACCAGTATATATGTCTTTCTCCCGTTCTCATCGCCGCGAATTACGTGGACGAACGATCGACTCTCATCGCTGTTTCGAAAAATAGCCCCGTTTCTGGGTGCGTTATGTCTCGAACCGGATTCCGGGTCGTTCGCTACGGCTCGTTCACCACGGCTCGTCCTTCAGCCCGAGCCGGTAGGCCCCGACGTTCGTGACGACGTGGAGGACCGGGGTCATCACGACGACGACAGCGAGGACGCGGGGTGTGAAGACGGCGACCGCCCAGTCGGTGTCGACGACGAAGGCGAGCGCCAGCGCGCCGACCACGAAGTCGAGCTGGTCCAGGCCGGGGAACGCGGCACCGCGCTCGCGCCCCGACCGCCGCTTGAGGAACGAGGCACCGATGTCGCCGCACATCGCGCCGAACGCGAGCGCGAACGCGGCCGGGAGCGCGAACGTCGGGAGGTTGACGCCGAGCGCGGCGCTCGCGGGGTCGGCGAGCGCGTTGAGCGCGACCGCGAGGCAGACGCCCACCAGCGTGCCGACGGCGGTCCCCCGCCACGTCTTCCCGTCGCCGAGCAGCCGCGCACCGCGCCACTCGCGGCCGCCGTCGATGGGGCGACCGCCGCCGGCCAGCACCGCGGCGTTGTTCGGGACGTACGCCGGGAGCATCGCCCAGAACGCGGTCGCGACGAGCGAACCGATCATATCTCCACGGGCGGCGTCCGGGATGTTATAAACCCCGGATCTGTCGCCGGCTGTCACCCGCCGCCGCGGACGCGATGTCGCGGCCACCCGCGCCGACTCGATAAAGGTAAAGTTCGCGCCGTCCGCAGCTGTGAATATGATCCCCCCGATCGCCCGGCGGTTCGTCGCCGGCGAGAGCGTTCCGGCGGCTCTCGACCACGCCCGCGCCGCGAACGAGGACGACATCGCGGTCATCCTGAACCTGCTCGGCGAACACTACGACGACCGCGCGGACGCTAGGGCGGACACGGACGCGTACCTCCGACTGCTCGACGACATCGCCGACAGCGGCCTCGACGCCTGCGTCTCGGTGAAGCCGTCGCAGATCGGGATGGACGTCTCGGCGGACCTGTTCGAGGAGCACTACCGCGAGATCGTTGCCCGCGCCGACGAGCGCGGCGCGTTCGTCTGGTGTGACATGGAGGACGCGGACACCACCGACGCCACGCTCGACGCCTTCGAGTCCATCGCCGCGGACTACCCGTGGAGCGTCGGCCAGTGTATCCAGTCGAACCTGAAACGCACCGCCGACGACCTCGACCGCCTCCTCGACGTGCCCGGCAAGATCCGGCTGGTGAAGGGCGCGTACGACGAGGGCTCGTCGATCGCGTACACGGACAAGGCCGACGTCGACGAGGCGTACCGCGACGATCTCCGACGGCTCTTCGAGGGGCGGGACCGCGGCGTCGCGGTCGGCAGCCACGACCCCGAGATGATATCGCTCGCGGACCGCCTCGCGCGCGAACACGGGACCGACTACGAGGTCCAGATGCTGATGGGCGTCCGCGAGGACGCGCAGCGCGACCTCGCCGCGCAGGGCGTCGACGTCCACCAGTACGCGCCGTACGGCGACAAGTGGCTCTCGTACTTCTACCGGCGCGTCCGCGAGCGCAAGGAGAACCTGACGTTCGCGGCGCGGGCGGTGCTGGGACGGTAGCCGACGGTCCGGTTCTCCGTCGGCGGTCGCCCGTCGTCGCCGACGGTCCCGCTCCTCGTCTCCTTTCGGGGCGTTGCCGGCGCGTGAAAGCTCTCTTAAGGATTGCCGACGCATACCAACGCGATAGATGTCCACGTGGAAACGCGACTTCGCCAGCGGCCTCATCGTGCTGGCCCCGCTCCTCGTCTTACTCCTCGTCCTCCGCTGGATCTACCAGTACATCGCGTCGATCCCGCTCATCGCTGACCTCCAGCCCAACGTCATTCCGGGCTTCTTAGAGCCCGCGTCCCGGGTCGTCATCGCGTTCGCGGTGTTCGCCACCGTCGTGCTCGCGGTCGGGTACTTCATGCGGACGACGCTCGGCCGGCTGGCGGAGTCGGCCGTGGACGACACCATAAACCGGATCCCCGCGCTCCGGGTGGTGTACAACGCCTCGAAGCTCGCCATCGAGACGGCCATCTCCGGCACCGACGAGCTTCAGAGCCCGGTGTACATCGAGACGTGGCCCGGGATCCGGATGACCGCCTTCCGGACGGGCAAGAAGACCCGCGACGGGAAGATCGTCCTGTTCATGCCGACCGCCCCGAACATCACCACCGGCTTCGTCATCGAGGTCGAGCCGGAGCGCATCGAGGAGACCGGCGAGACCGTCGAGGAGGGGATGACGCGGGTCCTCTCCGCCGGCTTCGCGGAGTCGGCCCATCAGGTCCCCGTCCACGAGGAGGACCCGGCCGAGGGCGACGGCACTCCCGACGGCTACGGACACGTCCGGACCGACGGGACGCCCGGAGGGGGCGGCGAGTCCACGACCGAGGGGAGCGGGTCGACCGAGAACTGAGAAGCCGTTTCCGCGGCCGACGCGGCCCGACGGCGACCGTGTTCGCGGTCAGCAGTCCGCGTTCAGAGGTACGTGAACCACTCGTCGTGGTCGTCCGTCCGCCGTTCCACGAGATCGAAGAAGGCCTGCTGGAGCTCCTCGGTCACCGGACCACGGGTCCCGGAACCGATCTCGGTGTCGTCGACCGAGCGGATCGGGGTCACCTCGGCGGCGGAGCCGGTGAAGAACAGCTCGTCGGCGGTGTACAGCTGGCCGCGCGAGATGACGGCCTCGTCGTGGACCTCGTAGCCGCGCTCCTCCGCGAGGGTGATCACGGTGTCGCGGGTGATCCCTTCGAGGATGGACTGCGCGGGGCCGGTGGTGTAGATCTCGCCGTCGTTGACCATGAAGACGTTCTCGCCCGGTCCCTCCGCGACGTTGCCCTCCTTGTTCAGGACGATGGCCTCGACGTAGCCGTTCCGGCGCGCCTCCTCGCCCGCGAGCATGGAGTTGACGTACAGGCCGGTCGTCTTCACGTTCGTCGGGACCTGCGAGGAGGCGTGCTTCCGCCACGAGGAGACCATCACGTCGACGCCCTCCTCGAGCGCCTCCTCGCCGAGGTACGCGCCCCACGGCCACGCCGCGAGGACGAGGTCGGTCGGACAGCCCTCCGGAGAGACGCCCAGCGAGTCGTAGCCGTAGTAGGCGATCGGCCGGATGTAACAGGACTCCAGGTCCTGCCGGTCGAGCAGTTCGAGGGTGGCCTCGGTGATCTCCTCGCGGGAGTGCTCGATGTCCATGTCGTACATTTTCGCGGAGTCGAACAGCCGGTCGAGGTGTTCGTCCCAGCGGAAGACGGCGGGGCCCCGCTCGGTGTCGTAACACCGGACGCCCTCGAACACGCCGCTCCCGTAGTGGAGCGCGTGGGTGAGAACGTGAGTCGTCGCGTCCTCCCAGTCGAGGAACTCCCCGTTCTTCCAGATCGTGTCGACGTCCATCTCGTCGAATCCCATATCATAGCGGTCGTGACCTCCCGGCTTAAATCTGTGAGGTACGGGTCGTCGGTTTCCGGTTCGAACAGCTACGGGAGCGGGGTGGTCGAAGACTGGACCGAGACCGCCTCGTGACCGCCCCTTCGAGTCCCGCACCGCACGCACCTCACGCCTCCCCAGCCTCGTCGGNNCCGACTCCCTCGCGCGACGCTCCTCGTGGCCTGACGGCCACTCGGAGGCGCGCGCCAGACCGGCTGGTCAGGGATCGTTTCGTGACGGAAAATCGATCGGTCGCGTGGCGTCTCCCTCGCGTCAGCGCAGCGCCTCGACGAGGGCCGCGCCCTCGACGTAGGGGATGTCGCGCCGGGCCGCGTAGGCGGCGGCGTCCGCGGGCGAGAGCGCGTCGCCGGTCTCGTCGTCGAGCATCTCGCAGACGACGGCGGCGGGCGCGGCCCCCACGGCCTCGGCCATCGCGAGGCCGAGTTCGGTGTGGCCGGTCCGCCCGTCGAGGCCGTCGCGGTCGCCCCGCAGGACGTGGACGTGGCCGGGCGCGCGGAACTCCGCCGCGAAGTCCTCCGGGCCGTAGGCGGTCGGGTCCTCGCTCACGCGGGCGGCCGCGTTCGCAACCTCGACGATGGTCAGCGCGCGGTCCGCGTCCGTGATCCCGGTGAACGTGTCGCGGTGGTTCACCGGCAGCGAGAACGAGGAGCGGTCGTCGTAGTCCGGGTCGTCGTCGACCGCGGGGTGGTCGAGCGCGTCCGCGAGGAACGGCAGGTCGAACGCGTCGCCGACGGCGTCGCTCACGGCCACGCAGATCAGTCCACCGGCGTCGTTGCGCATGTGCGCGACCGCGGCCTCGTCGACCGCGGCGGCCGGGTAGACGATGTCCGTCTCGCCCTCGCGGTCCGCGAAGTCGTGGACGCAGACCGGGTCGCCGGCGCGGAAGGCGTCGAGCGCGCGCTCGACCGGATCGGTCGCGTCCGCGGCCTCGCTCGCGGCGTCGGCCGCCCCGGCGTCCGGGTCGGCGTCGACGTCGGCCCGCATCAGGCGACCTCCGTCTCGACCGCGCTCGGCTCCGGCTCGTCCGCCCGGCTCGTCGGCTCGACGCGGACCTCAACGGCGTCGCCGTCCGCGAGGTCGAGCGCGTCGCGGAGGCGGTCCGGCGCGATCAGTTCGAGCTGGTCGTCGTCGTGGTGGGTGCGGTCGGGGACGATGGCGTGGACCGCCTCGTAGCGCTCGTCGCCCGCGACGAGGGTGACCCCGTAGCAGGTGGCGGCCCCGTAGGTGCGGTCCTCGCCCTCCCACGCGTCGATGGGGACGGCGTCGATGCCGGACATCTCGCCGCGGCGGCGGACGCTCTCCTCGGTGAGGTTCACGTTGAGCGTGCCCGGGAACGGGTCGTAGCCGAGCCGCTCGCGGAACTGCTCGGCGTACCCCGGCAGCGTGATGTAGTGGCGTCCCTCGCCCATCCCGCCGGTGATCGCGCCGCGGAGGGCGAGTTCGACGTCCGACTCGAACAGCCGGCGGTAGTCGGCGTACTCCGCCCGGAGCGCGGCCTCGCCCGCGTCCGTCACCCGGACCCACTGCCCGTCGCTGACCACGTCGCGATCGACGTAGCCCGCGGATTCGAGCGTCTGGAGGCGTCGGGAGGCGGTCTGCGTGGAGGCGTCGAGCCGGTCGCCGAGCGCCGCGCACGACACCTTCGTCTCGGAGAGGCCGCCGACGAGCCCGACGTGTTTCAGGGCCGCGAGCGCGGCCGGGTCCACGTCGGTGTCCGCGTCGGTCGCCGTCGCGTCTGACATACCTCACGGTCGGTCGTCCGCGGGCAAAAGAGTAACGAATGTGGGATGCTTCTCAGAAACGTTAATAGAGATCTGGGCCGGCCAGAAATCGCCTGACTAATAAGTAATCTCGCCGCACACGTAATCCCGTCGGTGCCGGCCGACCTCGCGGCGTCTCGGCCGGTCTCCCGAACCCGTTCGGTCACGGGTGAGAGCCACTCTCGCACGGGTCGTCGAAAGGTAAGGTACAAATACGAACGGGGATTGAATCATGATGAGGGCTCGTAGATCAGTGGCAGATCGCTTCCTTCGCAAGGAAGAGGCCCGGGGTTCAAATCCCCGCGAGTCCATCCCGAGACATCCCGAGCGGAAATGAACAGACGGCGTCGGGCCCTTTTACCATCATACGTCTCTGACCGGTAGACTTGAAGAGGTCTACCCGCGCGGTTTACCGGGTCAGAAGGAAGACGTGTCATCATTGTCGGTTCCCCGTATAGCGATTGCGTGTAGTCTATCGTTTCGCCGGGATCAAAAGTCTATAAGTTGGCTACGGTCCTTGCCGGTGGTTCTCACTAATCACCTCACTGTTGAGAAGGAGCAATAGCTACGCCAGTAATGCTCTCGGAGAATAGCTGGATTCGCTCTTGGCGATCCTATTATCACTTATAAACGATCTCGAAAAACGGGTGACGACGGCCGCACGTACATATTGGCGCGTAAGTACGTACGTACAGGGTTTTGGAAGGGTAATTCGACTACAGACTGTCGCTACTTGACCAGTCGTTTGTGAGTGGCACCCCTCTCGACTTCTCGAAAATACTACTCTGAGTCCCATACCCGCCATCGCCCCCAAAGAAGTGGACCCGGAATCTCACTCGTGAACTTCTGTTCCTGTCCGAAAGCTCGTGAGCTCGTCGATGCGTCCCTCGAGGTCCTCGATCTCTTTACGTAGTTCATCGGCCTCTTGCCCCTCCGTCGCCGCGAGCTGTTCCTTGAGGCCTTGGAGTCGGGTCTCCTTGACCTCCTCGTCGACGTCGGCCTTCCGGACGTACTCTGACTCGTCGATATCGTACACATCCGTCTCGGACAGCCCTGTGACCTCTAAGGCGTCATCAACCTTGCTCCGGTCGATACCTATCACCCATTCGCGGTCGATCCCAGCATCCTCGAGTTTCGCCAGTACCTCGTCTTCATCTTTCAGCGATCGATTGCGACGAGTTGTGCGTTGGACCGAACCGAAGGGGCCACTCACCGGACGGTCATGATGAAGGCGGTCCAGCAGTACGTCAGCCACGTCCTGACGGAGGTCGTTGGCGTTCCGTTGTACGTCCGAGAGTAGGGTGTAGAGGTTCACCAGCGCGTCCGTCTCCATCTCCGACAGTGTGGTCACGTCGTGGCGTTCGAGCGCGTCAACGAGCAACAGCGCGTCCGCATACACGTCCAGGTCCGGCTCTGATCGCTCGTCGGTATCGTCGGCGGGCTCGCCGTCGAGAAGCTGACTGGTGGTCGGGCCATCCTGCTCGGTGATCACGCCCGCATTCTCGTCTATCTCGAACCGTGGATGAAGGCTTAGGACCGCCGGGTACGGGTCGGCGTCAGCTGGGAGCCGGTCAAGCTCGAAGCCGTTCGGTTCGTCACCGATACGCCGGTACAACGTCTCGAACTGGTCGCGCTGAAGCGGTCGTTTCTCGTCACTGTCCTCGAAGTCAATGATGACACGTTGCTCCTGTACGTTGGTAACCCGGAACCTGTTGTGGGATAGCGGAGTAATCAGCGTCGCTCCTTCGGGAAGATCGTCGAGTTCGTCAAGGAGCGCGTGCCACGAGACGCTGAACGTCATATCCCGAGGAGGTGTCCTAAGGCTAAAACCGTGAGGGACACGCGGATTTGGGCCACCGCTACTGTTGATATAGGCGCGTTAGACTAATATCGCGAGGGTAGAAAACCGTTGTAAGATGCCTATTTTCAACAAACCGGTCGATGAGATTGGATTTGATGATGTCGAACAACTGGTCTCCGAAGGGATACAGGAGGGAAAACAGATCGAGTACAAAGAGTACCTTGATCTCGATAACGACTCAGTAGAGCACAAAACGAAACTACTGGCGGAGGCAACATCTTTCGCAAACAGCAATGGTGGTCATCTAATCGTGGGTATCCCTGATGACGAGGGCCGTCCTGAACACGCAGCAGGCTTTCCAGTCGACGACGTCGATCATACTATCGAACAATGGGCTAATGTACTCCGACGAAGTACTGATCCACCACTCCCGACCAGCAGTTTTGATATTAGTGCTATCCCAACGGAAAATGACCGGTATCTTATAATAGTTGGTGTGGACCGAAGTTGGCGCTCACCTCATCGCATCGCGACGAATGATCGATTTTACGCACGGAGTCCAAGTGGTCGATTCCCATTAGATGTCGATGAGATCAGGCGGCGTATCCTACAAACGGAGCAGCAGGGTGAAGAGATCAACGAGTTCAGAAGCGACCGGATTGCTACGATAACTGGAGATGCGGAGCAACTTGAGATTACATCATCACCGAAATTCGTGCTACACCTCTTTTCTGGAGACTCATTCGCCCCGGGAAAGCAGGTTGACCTATCCACCGCTGAACTTCGAACTGATTCGCGACCCCCATTCTTTGAGTCGAGATCGGGTGCAGGAGGACTCGACGAACTGTACTCTGTTGATAGCGTTACTGTTCTTCGGGGCTCAACTGATCAGGAGGTAAATAAGTACGTTCGTACGTTTCGTGGGGGAGTGATCGAAGCGTTGACAAAGTACGTGTTTAGTTCAAGTCCGGAGCACGGCTCACCCTATCTGACGAGCGACAAGCTAAGACAAGCATTAGAAAACACTCTCCCCGATTATATCCAATATTTACAGGAACAAGACCTACGCCCCCCATTATATGTTCTCGCAAGCATCATCGATGCTCCCGAGTTCCTGATCAAACGTAACTCACGCGAGGACGAGTTTGACCGTGTCCCATTCGGCAATTCCGTAGTCACTTTGCCGGAAGTCGTGATTGAATCATACTCTGCTAACCCAGATTCTACTATTGATGAACTTATGGATCTAATTTGGAATGCTGGTGGAAAATCGGGAGAGCCACGTTAGCTGACTTCTACTGACCTTCGACCAGAGACTTCGTTCCGTCACCACGAGAAATATTGGTATGGAATTGGGCCTTCCAGCTGTATAAAGAACAAATGCGAGCAAGTCTCAGCACCAGCCGACCTGTTTATATTATCGACATTCTTTCAGAATACACTTGGGTACGTTGAGGCTAACCCTGTCGGAGAGTCGTCTGATTCTACGTTGATGAATTGATTGGCTGGCACCATAGAGGACACTTTTTACGTTTGATCCTATACCGTCTGGCTAAGCGCAGCCGAGGCCGACATCAGTAGTGGCATAGATTCGGTCTTCCGGTAAATCGGTCCTAATCAGGAATACCAGACTATCACCGGTGTCTATCCGGCATTTTCTTTCTGGTGGGATACGCATCACTCTCACATCGGATCTTGACGCTTTGCCCCAACGGACAGCTGGTGCCAGGTCGGCTCGAAAACCCGGCGAACCAACCTGATGACGCCCCGGTTCGAATGCCCTGACCAATACGCGTGATCTTACTCGCGTATGTCCCCGAAGCGGTTCTTCACGCCGATGCGCAAGAGTCAGGTTGCTACTCTCAGAATGATATGCTACTATGACGAGTGTCGAGAGTGAGGCCAACACCCACGTGACCGATGACGGTGTCGAGTACACACCTCACTCGATGATGCACAAGGCAATCGTCCGTATGGACCCGATGAAGCTGGAGATGCTTGATGGGTTCGAGCGCACAGACTCCGGGCACAAGTTCACTCCAGAAGACTCGAACGTACGTGTGATTGTGACTGGTCGTGACTGGTCTGAAGAGCGGATTCTCACTTATGGATGTACATCATCTGAAGAAGCTCGGAAACATATTGAAACGATTATTGAGCGTGTGACTGCGGTTGGCCACAAAGCGAAACTGATCGAAGAGCCTGAAATCACCAACATCGCAGTAAATGGTGACCTCGGTAGGCCACTCCAACTGGAGACTATTTTTGTGGACCTCAATAATCAGGGAGCTGATGTTGAATACGAACCCGAACAATTTCCTGCAGTAATTGTTAAACTTAGTCAGCCTACGGCTACATTTTTACTCTTCTCTACAGGCAAGTTCGCAATTCAAGGTCTTCGTAAATTTAGTCAGATTGAGGATTCTATTGATAGGATCAATTCTATTTTATCTAACATATAATTACTTGATGATCAAAACGCAATAATATAGATCGAATTTTAAATTCTTGTGACTTCAAGATAATATCTCAAACTCTCCAATTCCTCATCCGTTATATCAAACACATCTGAGGCAACTCTATCTATTTTCATTTCGATATTCGAAACTCCTATTTCTTCTACTGGTTTATCTAAAATATCGGGGACAAAACTATCTATTTCGTGTGATTTAGCCAATTGATGGGCCCCTTCAGATAGCTTAGCAAGAGTCAAGTGGGGGTCCTCAGTTTCATCAAATGTTGGGATATTAACTTCTTCGATTGCACGTGGATTTAGATTTAATACACTATGGGCCCTCATCATTGCTCTGATGCAAGCGGAGTTCAGGATACCAGATAAATAATACGCTTCTTCTTTTGAATCGGCATCAATATAATTAATTGAATGATCAAACATTACGGGCTTTTCCTCACCAAGAACTTCTTCCGGACCCAGAGTAACAGCCTCAAAATCGACATATGTTCCACCAGTTATATTTTGATATATGGTCTTATATTCTGAGAAATTTCTCTCCGTTACCCGTTGTAGAATGTGATTGGGATGATTAGTGTCCTTTAGACGAGTCCCGTACCATTTCCGATCACCGACATCCTGATCCCTTCCATTATGATAGAGGAAGTCCCAAGTGTCCGTTGTTCGCAATTCGTCTTCACTATACGGTTCGCCCGTTTGTTTATGTGGAATAAGTAGTGTTCGTGGTGTTGAATATTCCCACTTATTTATACTACTTCCCTTGGCTGCTGGGAATACGTGACTTGGGTCTACTCTTGCCCTGACTTTGTCCCACTGCTTACGACCAATATTGGTGTTCTCAATTAAATTAGATCTGTCATCAATAACGTCGATGAAGAATAATCCATGACCACCTTCAGTGCCTGCTCCTTCATGAGCTTCGTAATCTGATTCACCGTAGATCTTTTCGAAGGCACTAATTGCATTTGAAGGCGCTGAATACCACTTCCCAGTCGGATCACTTCCGAGGTGGGTAGCAACGAAATCATACCGATCTACATCAACTTCATCGAGTCTTTTATCGAATGGTGGGCGACTTCCAGTCCAGGTATCACAAGGAACCGGGAAGTCTGTCCCAGCACCATTTTTGACACTTATAATAAGGGGTCGATTTTTGGTCACATCAAATGGATTTAGATCTGCGATATCAGTTAATCCAAGAATATCTGTGTTTTCGGATAGATATTTTCGAAACTTGCCAGCCGCGCCTCCTCTCTGAGCAGTTAGTGGAAGTAAAAATGAGAGCGTTCCGGAACCTTGATTCTGATTAGGCTTCTTAAGATATTTATCAATACTAACGCACGTGAACAACAGTCCGTGTTCTACCTTCTTTTGTGCCTGTGAACCATCCGGTAGTATATCATACTCTCTCCATTCAGATTTTATTTTATCACGATATTCATCAGCTAAGTTATCTAATGTAATATATGGAGGATTCCCAAGAACATAGTCAAATGTTCCACAAAAGTGGGGACGAAATCGGTTTTTTACAATTCCCCACCAAACTCCATTAGCATCCCGGTCATGTAGATCAGATACGTCTTCATAACTATACTGCATTGCTGATTCTGTTCGGGGTTCCTCAATACCATATTCCTCTCTAAAACTCTGGACAAATTGATCAGATGAGACACCTCGAAGAGTATACTTTTTTGCCATATCGAAGTAATCGTTTACTAACTCTCTCTCAATAATCTCTTCTGGAATTTTGATATTTAGATAATCATCACTATTTTCAATTTCGCCTCCACTTTCTGTCGGAATCTCTTCAACGGTATAGAATGAACCGGTAATTTGACTACTTAGCTCAGGTGGGCGCACTGAGTCTGCTAAATAAACAGGCACATCGCCAGTATGGTAACTGAGTAACCCACCCATCTCTATCAATAGGTTCGTACGAGCTGCTAAAACAGCAAGAGGATTCAGATCAAAGCCTTCAATCTCATTCAATATTTTCTTTGCAATTTCAGATTTTTGTTCATCAGACAATTCGTCACCATGCTGCTCCTGGTACTTCTCCTTCTTTTTACGGGCTGCGAACACCAAAAACGTGCCAGATCCACAAGTCGGATCAAGAATACTACCCTCACCATCGTATCCAGACTTCTCAATTGTTAATTCCGCCAGCCAGTCTGGTGTGAACACTTCTCCAAGCTGATTACGAAGCCCTTCAGGCACAAGATGCTGATACAGTTTCTTGAATAAGTCTCGTGCCTCCTGAGGTTCTTCTCTGATCTTTCCTGGATCATATTTTCTCATCCGGTGGGCTATGTCGACGATAGCCTTGGAGAGTTCGTCATCCCAAACAGCAGATTCAGTATACCACGAAAATAGGCTAACCTCTAAGAAATTGTCTATTCCAGCGTCTTTGAATACCCATCCCTCTTCAAACTGCTCCATTTGATTACGAAGTTCATCATCGGAACGGCCGATGAGTTTCTTCATAAAGGAGAGGAAACGTGAATCTTGGTGATAATGAACAAATTCAGCAGCGAGCAATTTAGCAATAAGTGAATAGTATGTGTAGAGAGCAAATAGGGCCTTCCTATACTCCTCGTCATTCTGAATATTAAGACCGTATTGCTCTTCTAACATTTCAGCTCCTTCGTCGAAGTCAAATCCACAAACTTGTTCGAAAAGTAACTTCCATTCCTCAAAGAATTTCTCTGATCTATTTCCCGGGTCCTCAAGCGCATTATAAAATGCATTTACAGCATTAATAGATATACTCGTTCTATCGCCAAAGTCACTAAGCATCCGATCAACGGTTAGGACAGCCCAATGGCCTACCAGAAGGTGAATATATTCTTCTGTTGATCCCTCGTTCACGTGTCGTTGCTCGGCCTGTGAAAGGTCATCTCCGTGTAAAAATAAGAATCTCTCCCCATCAGTAACAACACCAGCCGTATCTGAGACACTAACATTCTGTACTTCTGCGACAGTAATCATATAACCAGCTAATTGTCCTAACGAACTTTTTCGTCCACTGCGAGTGCTAAGTGTCCCAGGGTCCTTGTAATCGGTAACGGAGGCTCCTGCTACAGCGTCTGGTTGTTGTCCTCCTTCGTGTATATCATCAGGATCAAATGGAACGCCATCAAAGGAGAGATCCTGTTCGTCAAGTACAGCCTCCACATCCCCGATAGAAAGTTGAGATCCAATCTGTGTATTAACATAATCAAACCCAATTCCAAATTCATCCATTACCCCATCTAAGTTTGCCCGAATTTGCTCGCTAAAATCAATCTCAGAGTCAGCATCTTCAGCAGCCTCACGGATAGCAGCCGTCAAATCTGATGTATACTGATTGACGTCTGTCTGGTGGTCCGTCAACCCACTCTGAAACTCAGCCATATAGTGTACTTCTATAGTACATTTATAACGATTGGGGTGCTAATTTTGAGTCCGTCAACATATATTCCTTGGAGAAGTATTTAGTCACACTTCAAATATTATCCCAATATGTTATTTAGCGTTGAGGCGGAAAATGGAAATCTGGAGGGGCTCAGGAAGCAAGATCTCTCAGATTTGGGTTTCCTCGAACGCCAAAATCTTCAGGAGTGGGCGATCGAACAACCGCAAATACTCGGTGAGGATCTGCTCATCATTACCTCCGAGTACGCAAACTTCGAGGACACCCGCGACCGATTGGACATCCTTGCGCTCGACCAAGCTGGCAAGCTCGTTGTCGTAGAACTCAAACGCGATCGTGCGGATCGTACGACGGACCTCCAAGCGATCAAGTACGCGAGCTACTGTGCAACGCTGACTGCGGAGGATGTCCAGAAAGACTACCGCGAATTTTGGTCCTCACGAGAGGACACGGAGCTGACGCCGGAGAGTGTCGGTGAGACGTTCATCGACTTCATCGGGGAGCCCGACAGCCTGACGACGTCGAGTGATGGCTGGGCTGAGTTCGAGCTCGATCAAAAGCCACGGATAGTCCTCGCAGCAGGGAGCTTTGGAACAGAAATCACCGCCCCGGTGATGTGGCTTATAGAGGAGTACGGGGTGGACATCACTTGCCGCCGTATCGAGGCATACGAACATCAGGGCCGTGTGCTACTCAATAGCCAGCAGGTCATTCCGGTTGCAGAGGCGGAAGAGTACATGACCAAGCGTCGTGAGAAACAGGAGAAGCAGCAGCAGCGATCTCGACGGCCTGCGGCGATTAATGCCCTTCTCGAACGCAAAGTCCTGCGTCCGGGAGAGCGAGTAAGATTTGACCCGGAGCGTGTACCTGGCAACGCAAACCAGGACTGGAACGAGGACGATGATTTCTGGTGGGCAACGGTGACCGGCGATACCGGACAAAGCGACAACGTCCGATGGGATCATGACGACGAACTCTACTCATTCACCGGCCTAACGAAGGAGGTACTCCACGAACTCGTCGGCCGTGATCGAGATGAGGCTCTCAACGGATACAAATACTGGTGCCACCCGGACTTCGATAATCGGACGCTCAGTGATCTTCGAAATAGCGAGACAACTGGAGCCGATCGTGGCGACGAACCGACGAGCAACAAGTGACGGTCAGGACCCAATATAGTAGGACGTGTGGGACTCTTTCATTACTTCGCTATCTTATCCAACGGTTCTAATGGCTTGAGAAGAGCTAAGAACGATTTTGGTGGCATTCAGGTGATTGAGTGTATCGGGGGATCACAAGGCCAAGAGAGGACCTCGTGGGGCTCGAGAGAATAGTGTAAACCGGACCACCAGATACGGAATCTGTGCGCCTTGGAATAATCCGGTAGCACTCTATCGGTACACAGACTGTTCATCACAATTCTAACCCCNGTGTAAACCGGACCACCAGATACGGAATCTGTGCGCCTTGGAATAATCCGGTAGCACTCTATCGGTACACAGACTGTTCATCACAATTCTAACCCCACCCTCCGATATCACTCGTCTCAGGCCCTGTATCCTCATTTATACACTTCCCAAAAGAACTGTATACGGCCACATAGGCTCTCTACCACCTGGGAACGTACGAATTGGGGTTTACACACATCTTCAAAAAACCGACTTCTTACTCTACTATTTCCACACACTCTCTTCTTTATATACCCCCCTCCTTTCCGAACAGTGTGTTCATTTGTCTATATTACTTTCTGGGATTGCGTATAATCTGTGTAAGGGGTGGAAGTGCCGATATCGGAGGGGACAGACTCTGTACAGCCATATACAGTTCTTTTGGGAAGTGTATAAATCGGGTATCAGGCTCTCTACCTCCGGTTTACGGCACCCACCCCCTCAATATCGACGATCTACAAAAAAGATCTGTATAAATTGGACTCGGCCCAGAGCAGCCGCTTGTGGTGGCGTGTCTACTTAGTCGTCTAAATCCGGGAAGAATGGGGTTGGTCAGCTACAATCGGTGGGGGTGGTGTCAGAACCTCTACACGAGGCCTACATCGCTTCTTGATATAGCTCGCTGATCTCGTCTCGGGCATCCTTCGGCACGTAGACACCATCCCAGACCCGCTCGCTTTTCCAACCACCATCACCGTCAGGGATATTTGCGGGCTCGGTCTCCGCGTCACCGTAGCGGAAGTCGGCTGTGATGTAGTTATTGAGCATTCTCTTGGACTTCTCACCAGTCGGGGTCGACCTGATGAACTTCTTGTAGAGCTCATAGACTTGACTAACAGGCATCTTGTGCTTCGCCCCTTCGTCAACGACGGGGTTACCGTGTGTGACGTAGTTCCGGACGAACGTATCGGTCGTGTCTTGATAGTTATTCCATTCTGCGTTATTGAACTCGGCCGTATGTACTCCGGTGAAGGAGCCTTGTTCGCTGAGTCGCTGGTAGCCTTCGACGGCCCACGCGAGGATTCCGGAGAGTTCGTTCTCCTTGATCCGAGTTTCCAGACCGAGGTCGGCGTCCATGTACTGGTCGTCGGGGTCCTTCGTGAACCGGTTGGGGAACTGGACGAGTAGCCACCGGGCGTAGAACGCTCTCTGGGCATTCTCTACCGAGGGTATTTCGTTCGCGGCGAAGATCATCTTGGCCGGGTTCTTCATTTGGCTGGCCGTCTGGTGCTTCTGCTCTACCCGAACACGGTCGTTACCTGTTAGCTTCTTGAACATCGACGTCTCCTCGATCTTCCCAGAGTGAATGTCCGAGTTGATGTTGGCGGCCATCGTCCGAAGACGCTGGAGACCGAACGTGTTCCCCATATCGGCCAAGTCGTCGTTGGTGACGTTGTCGCAACCGAGCAGCGCAGTGACGCACCCCTCGAAGACACCCTTGCCGTTGTCCCCACCGCCGAGGAGCATCAGGGCCTTCTTGTACGGGTAGTGGTCTGTGTCCAGGCACAGGCCCACGTACTCTTGAAGCACGGGACGGCCGTTCGATTCGACACTGGTTGTGAGGTAGTCATCCCATTCACTATATTCGGCATCGGGACCTTTCCACTCGACGGGGAGTCTGATGATCGCTCGGTCGTCGGGCTCAAGCTCTCGGACGATCTCTCCCTTTTCCAGATCGAGGAGACCGTTCTCAACTGCGGTCAGGCCGGGGGCCAGTCCCATATCCTCCCACTTGACCCGGTATGGTTTTCGAACCTCGACGTAGCCGTTGATGTACTCTTTCTTGACGTTGTCTCCGTAGTGACCGCCCAGCAGGTCCTGGAGGATGCGGGCTACTCGGGGCTCGTCGGCGGCCCAGACGCCATCATCGTACAGCAGGACAGTGTCGTTGCTGAAGATGATGTTCTCGTTCTCGACGACCCACTCGTGGCACAGCTTCGCCATCTTGCGGTCTTGTATCGTGTCCCAATCAAACTCGTCTTGGAACTCGGCGGCCGTCATTTCCGGGATTTCTTTCCGACCACCATCTGTATCGACAGCGTCTCCGGCATCTTCGCTCTGACCAGTAGCGTCGTCAATGTGGCCAACGAAGTCCTCCTTCGACATCGAGACGCTGCGCCAGTTGATTTCTTCGAGGATCTCATTCCACGCAAAGTCGTTCTCGATTCCGTTTTGTTTCCACTCGGCCAGGTCGAATCGCGCCTGTGTGTGCTTAAGGAGAACGTGGGGCTTGCCGTCGTGATCGTTGAGGATATCCAGCATATCGTTGAGACTCAGGTCAGTCTGTACCTGTGTTTCAATTTCGGACGACACTATCTATCCTCCTGAAGACGCCGCTCGACTTCGATACGCTCCTCAATTATCTGGTGGACGAGGACAGAGAATGTAAAATTATGAGAAGCAATAAAATCATCGTGTTCGTCTGTGATGCTCACGGAGGTTCGGGTGAGTTTATGACCCTCTGTTGGTCGGTTCGCGTCAGATGGGGGCTCTCGATCACCCTCGATAATTTCATCAATAGCGTTTTGTACTAATCCGCTGAGAGCGTAGGCCTCGTCTTTCACGAATTGGTGATGGTCCTCACGTAACCGGACTTGTCTCGTCGCCATAGTGTACATAAATGTATGTACTACTTGTACATAAGACTATGTACTAATCGGGCTGAGAATCGGAGAGGATTAATTTCGTCAGATACCAACTATTCTTTCGTCAATTGACGTGATCTGTAGATTCTCGGAGCAGTCATACGACGAAACCCGGGGGCGACGTCGAGGCGGATCTGTCAGTAATTCTGGTCCGACTATGTGACACTTCAGCCGGAGGGCTACCAGAGCGTGCTACAGTATAACAACACGATCTGACCCAAACGATCACAGCTCCGAACTCTCCTTACCGGCAAGGTGAGACGACCTAAAAAAATCCATGCCACCACAAACAGAATTAAAGGTCCGATATTCGCCCCGATCTAACGATCTCCCTCGTGCTTCGCTGGTAGATCATCGACACCGAGCTCACCCTGAAGATACTGACGTCCACGCTCCGTGATCTGATACAGCGGCTCGTCATCCTTCTCTACGAGTTCGTTCTGCGCGAGGACCCGAATCCGCTCATTTACGTACTGACGACTGTAGTCGATGTTCGCAGCGACCACTTGGGGAGTCGCAACAATCTCTTTCTCATCAAGGAACTCGAGGATACGGTTGTCGGCGCTGGTCATCCACGGTACTCGAGGCCGCATTGCGCGGCGATTCCAGCGATCATATGAATAGCCCTCCTAAGTGAAATCAATAGCATATCTATCGTAAGTCTATAGCCTATTGTACGTATGTTTATAGCATGACTCTGTGACGGTTCTGTCGGTAAAGACATTGGAGCTCTATAATCTCGAAGACTCTGACCGGAAAGGTACAACACAATACGAGCGAATAGCGATCGATCAAGAAGAGACGCTGGAGAATTGGCTCCATCGCAACCCCGAACTACTACTGGACGAGCAGGTGCTCCTCATCGGCCGACAGGTTCGACTCAACACAGGTGTCGCCGACCTGGTCGGGCTCGACCGCTGGGGTAACGTTCTCGTGGTCGAAATCAAGAAAGGCCTAAGCGGTTCTGGGAGCGCCAGCGAGGGGAGCATTATCTCCCAGCCGTTAGAATATTCTGAGCCACTCAGTTCGTTCAACTACGATGATCTCGACGATCTCTATCAGGAGTATCAGGAACGAATTGAGCGCAGTGAATGGGATGTTGGCGAGATCCCCGGTAGTGGTGGCAATCTTCTAACAGATTTTAAATCGGTATTCGGTGATGGAATCGAAGAGCATCAGTTCAACAGTACACAGCGGATGGTCGTGGTCGCCGAGGCGGTCACCCGTCGAACAGAACAAAACGTACGGTACCTCCTTGAGCAGGGACTGAACTTCCAGTGCTTGGAGATCCAAGTGTTTCGCTCACCGGACACCGAGACCGAAAGTACCACGCTCGCGACTCAAACCGTTGTTGACTATCCCTTGGGACGAGTTCGACCGAAAGATCAGCCGAGTCCGACGTACCCTGCGCTGGTTAACGAAATCGTTGAAAGAGCCTATCCGAATTTCCAATCTGTAACGAACGCTGCGTCAATAAGCGAGCTATTTCCAGAGGGGATTGATCACCGAGAGCCACGGCTCGTCAGTCAGAACGATGATCACCCAACGTCGATCAAATACCGCCTTGCTCCGAAGCCAGACGACAGAACGGTCGTGATCGCCATCGACGCACAAGGCAATAGTGTGGCTGGCGTCTCTGAACTCCAAAGTATGCAGGCTGAGTTTGCCGTGGAGGGACTCGATGTAACCGGAAATCAAACGTACCGAGTTGTGACGCAGAAGTGGGAGTTAGAGGACGCTGAAACCCTCGGTGAGGAACTTCTCGATGAGATTGCGGAACAGTACGCGGCTCTGATTCAACTGGGTCACGAGGCGTTTATCACCGCCTGATCCTCTGATGAGCAGTATGCCCGCAACAGTAGGTCGTGATGAACCTCCACTCAAAATAGCACCCATTTGGGGCTGTCGACTGGAGGGGGTCAAAAGGCGTCTGTACGTACCCGCTTGGCACTACATACCCGCGCACGGATTCGGTGGATTACCGGGTTTCTGTACCGGGGCCGACAATCATCGTGAGGCATATCAGGTCATGTCTACAGGGATACACATTCTACGAGATCAGACCCGGCGCAATACCGGTACTCGGAGCTCAACTAAATCCACAGTCTCGGATTAGCCTTGATAGTCCTGCTATACACTGAGAATAGTACATTAAGACGGATTTCCCGACCGGGTCTGACTGGCCCGGTCTCTGGACCGTCTCTCCAAAGGGACGGAGCTATTGCTACCCATTTGGATGCCTAAACCCTCCCCAGGATTTGGCTGAGGCTCTCCAAGTTGAGCCTCATTTAGATAGAGTCACTTATCAGGGTTATTCCTTCTGGTTATCAAACTATCTATGCGCTTTCAGCCGCTCTAACTATTTCTTTGATCTCCTCTGTGGGTATGGTGTTTTCAGCCTCGAGATAATTGATCTCCTCCCGGAGTTCGGCCAACTTGACCACCTCATCGGCGTTGAGCTGTCGACCGGGTCGAAGCATTTCCAGTGCTGATCGCCAGTTCTCGTACGCATCGTGCTTTGCTGCGGTCAGGAACTCCGTGGAGGGATTTTTCTCGAGATACTGGTCGATGAGTTCGATCAGCTCTCTACATTCCTCACGGCTGGAGATGACCCATGAAAAGCCCTTGACGGTGGGATTCACAGTTCCGAGTCCGTAGAGCCGGCACTGGTTCCGAAGCATTTCTTCCTCTTTCTGTCCCATGCTGATCGAAAACTTCGGACAAAAGTAAACATCGTGTGCGTACCTGTGATCGCGGCTGAACGTGATGAAGAAGCTCGATTCGCCAGCTATGAGGCCCATTGTGTAGGCCAGATCTATCTCTCTGTAGTTGGTTGGTGATTGCATTTGTTATCTGTTTCCGCTGTTCGTATGCCGGTGCCGTCGCTCGTCGATTGGGAGATTGTTCCTATATGATAGTAGACATTAGGCGATATTGTAACCGCTGATAGCGGCTTCGTCTGAGGGTCTTTTCCATAGATCATATCTTCACGCAGAAAGTTGAAGTGCCACCACCGGCGTTACTGCGGCTCCCATAGCTAATTTGGCCTATGGAGAGATACCACTAACGTGATTCTACGGTGCGCCTACGATTACGTACTAACACCACATATTTATTGTAAGACTATCGATAGTTTGAACATGTGGACCGGCGTTTCTATGTTATGAACGAATCCGTTTTTGAGCAGTCCCTTGCTCCAGAGGAGATCGCCACCCGATACGCCAGCATCGATATTGAGGTCGACTCTATTGATCCGGCGGCCGGCCAGATCGTCGCAATCGGGATCGGTCTGAAGGACACTATCGCTGGGGAACAGACGATCGACGTGCTGACCCTCGGAGGTGCACTCGGCGATGAGGGGACCATGATTCGTCGGGCGTTTGAACGCATCAACGAGTTCGACCCCAACGCACTCGTGACATACAACGGCGAGGCCTTCGATTTAGACTACCTATCAAAACGTATTCAGGCGCTCCAATTCCGTCAGCAGCCCGAGCTCAATTGTGCGAAGAACCATGTTGACCTGTTTGTACCTCGGAAACGGTCAGCCGACGAGGCCGGTGTCAAGTGGCCGTCGCTGGAGGAAGTACTGGAAACACATGGTCTCACGGTTCAGCCGACAATATGGTGCGGCGAAAAGCTAACAAACTCGCTGTTCGGCGAGCAGCTTGCTCCGGAGTATATCGATGCGATAGCTGAGGATCGGACTATGGCTGTCGACGAGCTTGAGGGGATCATCCATCAATACGTCTGTGGCGATATCGAGTCAAACATTGCTCTGTACGAAACAGATGCCGGCCGCCGGTAGTAACCACTACCTTCACAGGGCTGGCGTCGAGGTCTGGATAATCTCTTGAATTTTATCGTCGCCGTTTCCGCTATTCAGATGTTGTCGAGGTACTCCCGTCGCTGCTGCATCTTTTCTCGCTCCGTCCGCTTGTCGTAGTGCTTGTCGAGGACATCGCCGCTCACGTCCATTCGCTCTGAAGCGACCTCCTTCGGCACGTTCTGTTTCCGGTGGACAGTGATTGAGCCCTTCCGCAAGGCGTGAGGAGAGACGCTTGTCGGGCACTTGCTTGCCGTATTGTATGTTGTCGCCTCACACTCCTGCATGTCTCTGTCGTGCGGACACTCGTTCGTGTAGTGGCACGGGCGCGTGAGCGTGTAGATATTCCGCTGGAGTGTTGTCTGCTCCATCCGCCCGTTGCTGGTCCCCAGTAGCGGCACACGGCCGTGTTCGTCTTCGACGTATGGATGGTGCATCTCGAGGTAATCGTCCAACACGGCGGTCACAGCGGTCTTGATCGACACGTCACGTTCGGTGCGTTCTTTATTTTTGAGCGGGGTCGCGGTTTCGGGTCGGTGCCTGATTGAGAGGATTCCGTTGTGGCTATCGTAGTCTTCGACGTCGAGTCCACGGAGCCCGCCTGAGCGCATTCCGGTGTGCCAGAGGATGTAGAAGGCGGTGTGTCGTAGTGTCGCGTATTCGTATTTGTCGCAGTAGTCGAGGATCGCTTCGGCTTCGTTTGGAAGCAGGTGGGTGTCGTTGACATCGTCGCCGAGCTGCATGGTTGGGAGTCGGATTTTTCGTCCGACACCGTTGGGGGCGACATCGATGTCTTCGCAGAACTCGATGAATTGACGGAGGGTGCTGAGGTGGTTTTTGATGGTTACTTTGGCGACGTCACCGGATTTCCATTGCTTGAAGTCTTGGAGTTTGCTTCCGGTGATGTCGTTCATGTTGCTGAGGCCTTCCTCGTCGGCCCATTGGATGAATTGGTCGAGCCGATATCGGTGGTTGGCGTGTGTGGTCGCGGCCAGTTCGTTTTTGATTTCGGCGAGGTACTCGTTGACGGCTTCTCGTGGCGTCATTGGTTCTAACATTGGTTGCTCTGCAATCGCGTGTACGAGTACCGTGCTGTGTTTGTGCTGGTGTCGAGACTCGGCTTCGAGCATCAACAGCGACACGTCTCTGGGTGGTGCTGTGGCTGTGCTGGTGTCGAGACAACCGCGGGGTTGTCGAGGGATGGACGAGTGGGAGCGCCTTGGCGCGTGATTTGTGCCCCGGCTGTGCTCTCTTTTTGCGGGCGCGGTGCGGAATGTTGTGAGGCCGAAGGCCGAACGCTTCCGAGCAAGGCAAAGAGGCCCGGGGTTCAAATCCCCGCGAGTCCACTCCTTCGCTCACTTCGTTCGCTTAGTCGTTACCTCGCGTGGTCCCACTCGCTCCCTCCGGTCGCTCGCGGGACCCCCGCGAGTCCATGTTTTTGCGCCGCGAGCAACGTCGCGAGCGGCGCACAGCTGTAACGAGCGGTGATTTGAACCCTGCCAGTCGCGCGCAGCGAACGGAGTGAGCGAGCACGTCTGGCTCCGGTTCACAATCCCCGCGAGTCCACTCCTTCGCTCACTTCGTTCGCTTAGTCGTTACCTCGCGTGGTCCAGTAAGCGTTACCGAACGGGACCGTACGAATCCGTCCGACCGCCCCGTCTCTCCGCGCTAAACGACCGCTGAACCGTCCGTACGCCGCGGTTTCTGAACGTCTCGGCAGACCCGCGCCGCTTATATATCACGAGTCAGTTGAGCCGAATATGAGTATCTCCGAGTTGCTTGAGGGGCAGAACCTCACGCACCGCCAGATGGGGGCCATCATGGTCGGGTGGATCCTGCTCGTCTCGATCGTCGCCGTCGGCATGCTGCTGTACACCTCCTCGATCTGATCGGGCGAGGAACCGTCGGCCGCGAACTCTCGAGCCAGCCGGCGGGTTTCGTGAGACGTTCGAACGTTCGGACTCAGTCGTCGGCGAACTGAACGCCCGTGACCTCGAACCGTGCGCCCCCGTCGGCACCGTCGGTCACCCGGACCCGCCATCCGTGGGCCTCGGCGACCCGTTTGACGATGCTCAGGCCGAGGCCCGTCCCGTCGTGTGACGACGAGTGTCCCATCTCGAACACCCGCTCCCGGTCCTCGGCGGGAATTCCTGGACCGTCGTCCTCGAAGTAGAAGCCGTCGTCCAGCCGACCGACGGTCACGCTCACGCTCTCGCCGCCGTGTTCCGCGCTGTTCCGGATGAGGTTCTCGAACAGCTGCCGGAGACGGCTTCGATCGGCTCGGACCGTTCGGTCGGTCTCGATCGCCATCGTCGCGTCCCCGGTCGCGACGTGTTCCCAACACCCCTCGACGACGTTCGACACCCGGACCTGCTCCGTCTCTTGGATGTCTCTCCCGCTCCTCGCGAGCGCGAGCAGTCCGTCGATCAGGGTTTCCATCCGGTCGTGCGCGTCCGCCACCGCCTCCACGTGATCGCTCTCGCAGTCCTCCCGCACCAGTTCGAGGCGTCCGGAGGCGACGTTCAGCGGATTCCTGAGGTCGTGACTGACGGTGTCTGCGAACTCGTCGAGGCGCTCGTTGCGCTTCTCGACCCGCTTCCGTCTCTGTTCCTGTCGCTCGGCGGCGAGCGCCCGCTCTATCGCTCGCGCCTCGAACAGGCCGACCGTGACGCCGCCCGCGCCGCCGACGACGGCGGCGAACAGTCCCCACATGAGGTTGTTGTACAGGGCGTCGGCGGGCCACACGGAGATCATGAGTGCGTTCAGGCCCAGGAACCCCGCGAGTCCGCCGACGAACCACTCTCCGACGCGCGGGTACCGCTCCGCCGGGAGTCGACTCCCGTCGAGCCAGCGGCCGGCATACGCGATGCCGAAGATGAACGGACAGGTGGTGACGACGCCGAACACGAAGTTATCGGAATACAGCTCTCTGACTTCGAACCCGTGGAAGAAAAAGAAAAAGAAAAAGAATATGACAAAAAATAACACGCCGGCTCCTTGGAGGAAAACGGGTAATTGACGCCACTGTAGGCCTCCTTCGGAATCCATACGTATCGGTCTCGCGATAGGACGTATATACGTTATTGAAAATATCGATATCTACTATTTTGAACGAATCGACACCTCGCCTCCGTCTGGCGAGCCTCGACGCGCCCGCAGCGTGGCTCACTCCCCGAGGGAATCGTTACCGGCGTCTCCCGATCAGGCCGTGTGCTTCGCCTCCTCGGGGTCCTCGACGACCGCCACGCCGCGGTTGTTGACGGCGTAGGGGTCGAGCCCCTGCTCTTCGAGGAACTGCTTGTAGAGCCGCTCCGCGGTCTCGCCGTCCTTCTGTTTGTCGCTGGCGCGGTCGCAGAGCTCGACGAGGGTCTCGGGCACGTCGTTCTCGTGGACGATCCAGTGGTTGATCGTGTCGGAGAGCCGGCGGATGGGGGAGGTGAAGTGGCCGTAGATGTCGAAGTTGAGCGCGTGGTGGCCGCCGAACGGGTCGTTCATGTACTTTGCGCGGGGCATCACCTTCAGCACGGCCCGCTGGATCTTGTTAAGCTGGCGCTCGGGCGACTCCTCTAAGGCCGCGTTGACCGCCTTCCGCGGGTCGTCGCCCCAGGCGTCGCCCGGGATGGAGACGCCGTTCAACTCCTGTATCTCCTTTAACGCCTCGTTCCACTGATCGGGGGTCGGCTGCGGGTGGACGCGGTACATCGCCTCGACGCCGCGGTCCCACATCAGGGTGTGCGTCACCGCCTTGTTCGCCTTCAGCATCGACTCCTCGATGATGGTGTGCGCGCGGTCGCGCCGTGGGTTCAAGACGAGCGAGCCGTCCGCCTTGCGCTGTTCGTGCATCCGGTCGGCCAGCTCGAAGGCGAGCTGGTTCTCCTCGCTGAGGGGGAGATCGGGGTCTTCGAGGCGGTTCTCGCACTCCTTGTAGGTGAGCCGCTCGTCGGAGTTGATGACGGACTTGTAGATGTCGATGTCCTCGAACGAGAGCGTCTCCGAATCGATCTCCATCTCGACGGTGTGCGCGAGGCGGTCCTCGTTCGGGACGAGCGAGCAGACGGTCTCCGCCAGCACCGGCGGGAGCATGTGGATCGTGTAGTCCGGCAGGTAGACGGTGTTGGCGCGCTCGACCGCCTCCTCCCACATCGCCGTGTCGGGCGTGACGTAGTGGGTCACGTCGGCGATGTGGACCCACAGCCGGTAGGCGTCCTCCTCGCGTTCGATGGAGATGGCGTCGTCGAAGTCCTGCGCGTCGACCGGGTCGGTGGTCCACGTCGTCAGATCGCGGAGGTCCTCGCGCTCGTCGATCTCCGCCTCGATCTCCTCGTAGACGCCTTCGGTCCGCGCCTCGGCCTCCCGGAGCACCTCGCTCGGGAACTCGTCGCGGATCTCGAACTCCTCGAACAGCTCCTCGCGCTTCTCGGCGAGTCGGTCCGCGAGCTCCGGCGTGATCGTCACCGGCCCTTGGTCCTCGGCGGACCCTTGCTTCGGCTCGTCGTCTGACATACCTCCACCAACGCGGGTCCGTTAGAAAGGCCTGTCGGGCGGGGGAGACGGGCGTCCTCGCGGCCCGCTCACGCGAGCGCGGCGACCGCGGGCGACAGCGCCACCCCGGCCACCGCGAGCGCGACCGCGCCGAAGACGACCGGCACCGCCGACCGGCCCACCTGTCGCAGCGCGGTCCGGCGCGCGCTCGCGTCGGAGACCACGAACGGCGAGCCGTCCGCGATCCGCGATTTCACCTCGCCGACGGGCGCGTCCGGGAACGCCGCCGTGTCGCCGACGACGGTCACCTCGTCGCCCGGCCGGAGCACGCGCTGGAGGTACCTGCGACGCGGGTCGTCGCCGATCGTGAGCGGCCCGACCTCGTAGCCGGTCTCCGTGCTCTCGACCTCGTCGACCGTGTCGACGAACTCCCGGACGCGCTCCGGCGGCTCGTCGGCGGCGTCGACCTTGATCTTCTCGTCGACCTCGAAGGAGAACGTCGCCGCCGCGGGGTCGACCCGGACGCCGGTCCCGCCGTCGTCGACGCGGAATGGGACGCCCGCTTCGCCCTCGTCGATCGTGACCCACGACTGCCCCTTCCCCTGACTGCGGAACTCGGAGACGTCGTAGCCGACGCAGAGGCACGGGTCGCCGCCGAACGGCGACGGGAGCGTCTCGCCGTCGACCGCGGCCGCCCGACCGGTAACCCGGACCCGACGCTCCGCGCCGTCGAGCCCCCGCGGGTCGGTCGCGGTCGCCCGGAGGATCCGGACGGCGTCGCGGCCGCCGGCCGCCCCGTACGCGAGGGACGCGAGTCCGACGACCAGTGCGACGGCACCGACGGCGGTCGGGACGGGATCGATCGCGTCGAGCGCGAGCGGTACGGGGCCGGGCGTGCCGAGCGTACCGAGCGCGACCGACGCGGGATCGGAAGCAACGGCTACGAGGTGGAGGGCGGTCATCCGTACGACCGCCGTACAGGGCCGCGACGGGTAGAATTATCGGTCGCGGTCGGAGCGGTCGCGGTTCGAGCGATCGCGGCTCGAACGGCTCCGCTCGTCGCTCGCTTCGGCCGGATCGTCGTCGCCCGTCACGGCGTCGACGTAGCGGCCGAGGAACTCCTCGGTGGTGAGCCCGTCCGCCTCGATGGAACAGATCAGCGATTCGAGCCCGTCGCGCGGCTGGTGGGAGAGGTCGCCGTCGCAGTCGGCACAGAGGTACTCGAACTCCTTGTCGCGGCGGTTCCACCGGTCGCCCTCCTTGTCGTACTCGCGGGCGTCCTCCCGCAACACCGAGTCCCCGCACGCGATACAGACCACCGTTCGTCGGTCCCGACCCCCGCGGGATCCCCACATACGCGTCCCCTCGAACCGACCGCACTTAGCGTTTGGTACGCGACGAACGCACACGACTATTAGGGTCGGGTCGCACCCTCGGGTATGACGATCAGCGAATCCGACCTCCCGGGCGTCGGGAAAAAGTTCACCATCGACCTCGGCGACGAGGAGATGGTCGTGGTGATTCACAACACGGGCAAACGCGAGGTGTTTCGCCGCCGCGACCCGGACGCGGACTCCGAGAAGGTGTTCGCGTTCGACGACGACCTCGCGCGGAAGATCGGGTCGATCATCGAAGGGGCGTACTTCCAGCCGGTCGAGCCGGACACGCAGGAGACCACGCTGCCGGGCGGCATCCTCTTGGAGTGGTACGAGCTCCCGCCGGGCTCCCCGCTCGTCGGCGAGACGTTAGAGAGCGCCGACATCGGGAACCGGACCGGGCTCACGATCGTCGCCATCCAGCGCGGCGGGGAGGTGATCGACAGTCCCGGTGCCGAGACGACCCTCCACGAGAGCGACACGCTGATCGGGGTCGGGACGCCCGAGAACTGCGCCGCGTTCGAGGACATCCTCACCGGATGAGCGGCGACCTCGTCCCCGTCAGACCTCCCCCGTCGAGTGACCTCCGTGGAGGGGACCGGTAGTGGCGCTGCTCGACGTCGGGGCGATGTTCGCCGCGGTCGCGGTCGCCGGCGCGCTCGCGAACCGGCTCGGTCAGTCGGTGATCCCCGCGTACATCCTCGTCGGGATGCTGCTCGGGGAGTTCGTCCTCGGCCGGCTCTCGCTGCCCGGCCTCGGAACCGTTTACGTCCCCGAGACCGAGTTTATCTCGCTCGGGGCCGAGCTGGGGATCGTCTTCCTCCTCTTCTTTCTGGGGCTGGAGTTCAACCTCGACCGGCTGCTCGCTCGGCGGCGTCCGATCGGGACCGCGGGGACGATCGACCTCGCGAACTTCGGCGCGGGGCTCGTCTTGGGCTGGCTCGTCTTCGGCGCGTTCCTCCCGGCGTTTCTGATCGCGGGGATCGTCTACATCTCCTCGTCGGCGGTGATCACGAAGTCGCTCATCGACCTCGGGTGGATCGCCAACGACGAGGCCGAGCCGATGCTGGGCACGCTCGTCTACGAGGACCTGTTCATCGCCGTCTACCTCACGGTCGCGTCCGCCCTCGTGCTCGGCGGCGGCGACGTCGCGGCGGCCGCGACCGACATCGGGATCGCGATCGCGTTCATCCTCGCGCTGTTGGCGCTGGTCCGGTTCGGAACCCCGGCGTTCGAGCGGCTGGTCGCGACGGACGACAAGGAGTTTGTCGCGCTTCGGTCGATCGCCGCGGTCGTGTTGGTCGCCGGCGTCTCGCTCGCGCTCGGCGTCAGCGAGGCGGTCGCGGCCTTCTTCGTCGGGATGGCGTTCTCGTCGACCGGGCGCGTCCACGAGATCGAGACGCTGTTGGAGCCGGTCCGCGACACCTTCGCGGCGGTGTTCTTCTTCTGGATCGGTCTCGTCACCGACCCCGCGCTGTTCGGGGACGTGGCGGCGCTCGTCGCGCTCGCGGTGGTCGTGACGACGCCGACGAAGCTGGTAACCGGATACCTCGCCGGGCGCGCGTTCGACCTCGACGCCCGCCGGTCGACCCGGGTCGCGCTCGGGATGACCACCCGCGGGGAGTTCTCGCTGATCATCGCCACGGTCGCGGTCACCGGCGCGAACGCGGGGACGTTCGACCCCGCGCTGGCGGGGACGATCAACGCCTTCGCGGTCGGCTACGTCCTCGTGATGGCGGTGCTGGGGACGACGCTGATGGGGTACTCAGCGCCGTTCGAGTCGCTCGCGGTGTCGTGGTTGGGGGAGTCGGGAACCGGTGACGGTGCCACGTCCGGGTAATCCGAGAGCGCGTCGAACGGCGTCGACGCCGCGGTCGCTCGCTACGACGCAGTCGCCCCCATGCGACGACCGAGACCGCCGAAGCGCCAGTCGCTCGGCGGTACGTAGCTGTTTATAAATCGTTGATCGACGCGAACGCCCCCGAAGCCCCAGTCGCGAAGACGAAGCGCGGCTTGCTGCGGTCCTCGGCGCTCGTTTCACTCGCTCCTGCGGTCCTTACTGCGCCGCGCTTCGTCTTCGCGACTGCCCCTTCGAGTCCCGCCCGGCACAGCAACCGCACCTCGCGCCTCCCCAACCTCGCCGCTCGCGCCTTATCAGGCGCTCGCGGCATCCCTCGCACGGCGCTGTCGCCGGCGCTGCGCGCCGGCTTCCAGAGGGACCTTCGGTCCCCCGCGGCTCGGCCGCAGAGGCGGCCTCGCAGGCACGCGCCACCTTTTAAATGGGAGAACCGGTGTCGCCGCTGATCGGAATCTACGCGCCGTCGTCCAGTTCCGCGAACACGGCGTCGACCATCTCGCCGGTGTCGTCGATGATCGCGTCCATCTCGTCGTCGTCGACGGGGAGCCCGAGCAGGCGCGCGATCTTCATGATCGAGACGTGGTACACCTCCTGCGTACCGGGCTCGACCTCGCGGACGATCATGTTACAGGGGAACAGTCCGCCGATCCGGCCGTCGGTGGCGTCGAGCGCGCGGTCCGCCATCCGGGGGTTACACGCGCCGAGGACGTAGTACGGGTCGCGGTCGGCGTCCACCTTCTCGTTGAGCAGTTCGGAGGGGGAGAACTCGACCGGGACCCCGAACCCGGCGTCGGTACACACCTCGCGGACGCGCTCGATCGCCGACTCGTGGTCGGTCTCGAGCGTCGTCCTGGTCTCGCCGTACTCCTCGGGGTCCAGCTCGTGCGGGTCGAACGGAATCGCCATGCTTTGACTCCGCGTCGCCCGTGTAAAAAGTCCGTGGCGGGGCGACGCGCTCGGCCTACTCGGTCGCGACGGGGCCGCGACCGACGATGTCCTCCACCGCTCGGACGAACTCGCTCCGGCTCTCGAACAGCGGGACCTCGCTCTCCGCGAGCACGCCGTCGAGCCCGCGGGGACCGTCGGGCGTCCGGATCTCGGCGTCGCCCTCCTGCTCCCGGACGTCGCTGCGCGTCGCGGGCCAGGTGAGCCGCGACGCGACGCGGGCGACCGGCTCGCCGGCCACGTCCGGTCCCTCGCCGAGTTCGACGGCCGGTTCCGCTTCGGCCTCCTCGTCACCCTCGTCCGCATCGGTGTCGCTCATGCGTCGCGGTTCCGCTCGGGCGACACTAATGGTTTCGATGCCGCTCGCGGCTCCGTGAGCGCCCGCGACTCCGATGCGACCTCGAGAACCCACCCGAAATAATACGGTAATACTGTTATATTATCCGGCCGTAATTTTCGCTTGGGGGCGCAGGCACACGACTCCCGTATCCGCGTGTCGACGCTCGGCACGCCGGTCTCCGCCTTTCGCGTCGCGTTCTGGCGTCTCGTCCTCCCGTTGCGGCCTCCGTCGCGGCCTCGCTCGTCACCGCGCCGACGAGCCGGCGGTCTCGCCGCCCGTCCCCCAGCCGCGGTCGGTCCGGTTCAGCCGCTCGCAGCCGTCCTCGGTCACGACGACGAGGTCCTCGATCCGGCAGCCGAACCGCCCGTCGAGGTAGATCCCCGGCTCGACGGAGCACACCATCCCCGGCTCCAGCCGGCGGTCGTTGCCGGCGACGAGGTACGGCTCCTCGTGGACCTCCAGCCCCACGCCGTGGCCGGTCCGGTGGACGAACGCCTCGCCGTACCCCGCCGCTTCGATCACCTCGCGCGCGGCGCGGTCGACGGCGGACGCGGGAACGCCGGGTTCGACGGCCGCGACCCCGGCGGCCTGCGCCTCGCGCACGACCTCGTGGACCTCCCGGTACTCCTCGGGCGGCTCCCCGCCGAAGACGAGCGTTCGGGTCTGGTCGGAGGGATAGCCGTCGACGCGCGTCCCGAAGTCGAGGACGACCGGTTCGCCCGCCCGGACCTCGCGGTCGCCGTGGCCGTGGTGCGGCTTCGCGCCGTTCTCGCCGGCCGCGACGACCGTCTCGAAGCTGACCCCGCGCCCCCCGCGTGCGGCCAGCCGGTCCGCGATCCGGTCGGCGAGTTCGGCCTCGGTGGTGCCGACCGCGTCCGCGCCCAGTTCGCGGAGGTCATCGACGACGGCGTCCGCGACCGCGGCCGCCTCGCGTAACGCCGCCAGTTCGGCCTCGTCCTTCCTGACCCGGAGGTCCGCGAGCGCCTCGCTCGCCAGCCCCCACGTCGCGTCGGGGGCCGCCGCGCGGAGGTCCTGCGAGAACCGCGCCCACATCGTGTCGTCGACGAGGAGCCGCCCGCCGTCGAGCCCCCGGTCGGCGAGCAGGTCGCGGGTCGCAGCGACCGGGTCGTCGCCGTCGCTCCACGTCCGGA
This sequence comes from Halorubrum tebenquichense DSM 14210, assembly GCF_000337415.1. Classification (GTDB taxonomy): domain Archaea; phylum Halobacteriota; class Halobacteria; order Halobacteriales; family Haloferacaceae; genus Halorubrum; species Halorubrum tebenquichense. The sequence continues at coordinate 102,866 of NZ_AOJD01000047.1, forward strand.
CCTCGGCGACGCCCGTCGCCTCCCGGACCTGCGTCTCGTACAGCGCCGGCACGAGCAGCGCCGGGCTCGGGTCCGCGGCGCTCGCGGCCGGAACCACGAGGAAGAAGTGCCGCTCGCCCGGCTCCTCGGCGAAGCCGGTGAGGTATTCGAGGTTCCGACTCGGGAACGCCACCAGCCCAGCGGCGTCGACCGCGTCGAGCCGCCGCGCGGCCCGCTCGCGCCGCCGCCCGTGCGGTCCGGTCGTCCCTTCTGCCGTCGGCTCTCCCGCGTCCGCCCCGCCCGCGTGTGCGTCGTCGGTCACGCGACGGGATTCGGACTCGGTATATAAGTAGGGTGGCGTTGACGGGGCAGCAAGCGGCGCATAACTAGGGATGATCACCCACTATGTGGTCGCATGTCGACCGAGAACGCCGCGACGTTCGACTGCCCCGAGTGCGACGTGACCGCTCCCTCGACGTCGGTCCCGTACGACTCGCTCGGCTACGTCGTCTGCCCGGTGTGCGGGTACGCCGCCACGCCGGAGGCGGCGGAGACGCCGGGTGCGGACCGCTCGCCGAGCGCGGGCGACTGACTCAACCGCGAAACCCCATCCCCCGTCCGACCGCGGAACCCCACCGCTTTAGCCGCGGGGCGCGTCCGCCCGGGTATGAGCTGGTCGCTGGAGCGCGATGACGGCACGGTCACCGAGTGGGAGCGGTCGGACGGCTACGCGACGGTCAGGCTGCGCGAGCGCGCGGACGGCGGCTTCGTCGTCCGCCTCGACGTGATGGAGCAGGCGGTCGACGAGTCGGCCTACGAGCGGGAGCGGTTCGACGACGGCGAGGCGGCCGCGGAGCGGGCGGCCGCGTGGCGCGACGCCCACGACCTCGACGAGTGAGCGGCCGCTATCTTCCGTCCCGCTGACCGCCGCCTACTCGATGTCGACGTCGTCGTCGAGGAACGCCTGACACTCGACGGTCCGGCCCTCCGGGTCCTCGGCGAAACACTGGTAGATGTCGTACGTCTCGTTCGCCCGCGGCTCCTCCACGACCGCGTCGCCGAGCCGGTCCCGTGCGGCGTCCACCCCGTCTCGGTCCGGGTAGACGAACGTGAGGATGCCGCAGTCGTCGGCCTCGGCGCGCTCGCAGAACCCGAACAGGAAGCCGTCGAACTCCAGTATCGTGCAGTCCGGCTGTTCGAGCCGCACCGTCGCCGCCAGCCGGTCGCGGTAGAACCCGACGACCGCGTCGCGTCGCTCCGTCGCGTGGAAGACGATTCCGGTCACGTCCGCCCGCTCTCGCGCGGATCACTTCATCGCACCGGGTGGGCCGAGATCGACGGCCCCGTCACCGCTCCGGGTGCGTCGGCGCGTCGAACCCGCCGCGGACGAGCGGCTTCGCGACGTGGCGGCGCGCGCTCGGCGGCACCTCGTACCAGCCCGGGTCGAGGTCGCGGTCGACCGGCCGATCGACTTTCCCCGCCGCGCTCGTGCCGCAGTCCCGACACCGGTACCCCTGATCCCGCCCCGTCGAGGACATCGAGCGCCCGCACTCGGGACAGGTCGGCACGGCGGGTTCGGTCCGCACGAGGTCGCGGACGGCGAACTTCTCCAGTTTCAGGGTGCTCGCCGGGCCGTCGGCGTCCGCCCGCACCTCGTGTTCGCCGCAGAGGGTGACGCGGTCGCCGGGGCGCAGCGCCCGGATCCGGTCGCGGAACCGGCCGGTGGGCGCGAACGCGACGGCGCGGAGGGCGGCGGCGGTCCCGTCGCCGTCCCCTTCTC
>NZ_AOJD01000048.1 GCF_000337415.1 Halorubrum tebenquichense DSM 14210
TCGCCGATCCGCCCCGGCGCGAGGTGGGCGTCGGTCCCCTGGTTCGTCAGGAACGTCGCGGCGCGGTCGACCGCCTCGCCGTCGATCGCGGCCGCGACCGCCCGGCACGCGTCGGCGTCGTCGCCCCGGATCCCGTGGAGGATCGGGCCGGGGGCGTTGGGGACGCAGACGGGGGCACCCGTCTCCCGGTCGACGGTGTCCCAAACCCCGGGGTACCCCTCCTCGGCGGCGGCGAAGACGCTCTCGACGTCGACCTCGCGGGGCGTCCCGCAGCGGTCGAGCTCGCGGTAGGAGATCCGTTCGACCGTCCAGTCGTCGAACGCGGCCGGCGCGCCCACCGCGGCCAGCGCGCCGATCCGCCCCCGACCGGCCACCGACTCGCCCCCGTCCGCGCCGCCCGCGGATCCGACGGCGGCGTGCCGGAACCCGTGTTCGTCGGCGAGATCGACGGCCTCGGCGACGGAGAGGCGCTCGCGGAGCGCGCGTCGGGCGAACCCGGCGATCGCGTCCGGAATCGGCCTGCCCGTCGGGTCGAAGGGGTCGCCCGCGACGTCGCCGCCGGCGACGACGACGCCCGGCGACGTCCGCGGGTCCGACGCGGCGGCGAAGTCGGCGACCGTCTCGACGGCGACCTCCATGGCCCGTTCGGCGTCGACGCCGGTGACGTGGAGCGCGACCGCGGCGTTCCCTCGGGTCTTGTGTCTCACGGCCGGGTTCAGGCGGACGAGGAGGCGTCGCCGGACCCTGCCGCCGGCGGCCGCGACCCGCTCCGCGATCCGCGTCGCCACGTACGTCGTGCACATCCCGCGCTCGCGGGAGTCGGTGTCGTCGACGGCGACGATCGGCATGCGACGACGTTCGCAGCGGCGGGTCAAGTCCCTTTCGAGGCGGGCCGGTCGCGTTTCGTCGCCGCCGAACCGCTAACCAGCGCTCACGGAGTATTTAACCGTTTCCCGCCTCGAACGGGCAAAATCGCAGGCGGGCGGTGGTTTCGTCGGGGGACCGACGACACAACGCATATATACGCCGAGCCGCTTGTTCCGGCTATGTCCCGGACTGCGCTCATCGGGAACGTCACCGCGATGCTGGAGGACGCGGGATTCCTCGTCAGCGACCGGTGTGCGGTCCGGCCCAAGAGCTTCGACGTGGCGGCCCGGCGCGACGAGGACCTCCTCCTGTTGAAGATACTCGGCAACGTCGACGCGCTCGACGCGGAGACCGGCGCGGAGATGCGCCGGCTCGGCGAGTACCTCAGGGGGACGCCGATGGTCATCGGAGTCCGCACCCGCGACGAGGAGCTGAAGCCCGGCGTCGTCTACTTCAGACACGGCGTGCCGGTGATCAACCCGGACACCGCGTACGACCTGTTCGTCGAGGGGATGCCGCCGCTCATCTACGCGGCCCCCGGCGGCCTGTACGTCAGCCTCGACGGCGACCTCCTCGCGGACGAGCGCGAGGAGCGCGGCTGGTCGCTCGGCCGCCTCGCGACCGAACTCGGCGTCTCTCGGCGCACCGTCTCGAAGTACGAGGACGGGATGAACGCCTCCATCGAGGTGGCGATCCAGCTGGAGGAGCTGTTCGACCAGCCGTTCTCCAGCCCGGTCGACGTGCTGGAGGGCGCGGACGACGTCCGCGACGCGGAGCCGACGCCGTCCGCGCCCGCGGCCGACCCCGACGACGAACACGTCCTCCACGTGCTCACGAGCGCCGGCTTCACCGTCCACCCGACCGCCCGCGCGCCGTTCAAGGCGGTCTCCGAGGACGACGACAGCCCCGAGACGCGCGTGCTCACCGGCCACTCGGCGTTCACCGCCGCGGCCGAGAAGCGCGCCCGGATCATGTCCTCCATCGGCGAGGTGGCTCAGACCCGCTCGGTGTACTTCACCGAGGAGCACGAGAAGCGCGAGTCGGTCGACGGCACCGCCCTCGTCTCCTGCGAGGAGCTCGCCGACGTCACCGACCCCGAGGAGATCCGCGAACTGATCCGCGACCGCGCCCGCGCGCCGTCGGAAGCCTGATACGTACCGCGGCTCCCGGACCGATCGTTTCCTGTTCCGTCTGTTCTCCGCCCCGCTCGTTTTCCGCCCGTTCTCCGCGACGACGGAGACGCTTCACTCAGTCCTCACCGACCGAGCAGCCGGCTGAAGAACCCGCCGTCCTCCCCGTCTCCGTCGTCCTCGTCGTCGTCCGCCGTCGCCCCATCGGCGTCGTCGTCCGCGCCCCCGTCGGGGTCGTCGCCGCCCTCCGCCTCCTCCGACAGCACGGTGTTCATGGTCCCGGTGTCGTCGTCGCGGAACGGAATGCTGCCGGCCAGTTCGTCCTCGATGTCGTCGTTCGACTCGGTCCGCTCGGCCGCCGTCGCCCGCGCGGTCTCGTCCGCGTCCGGGATCGCGTCGGCGTCGTCGTCCTCGTCGGTCTCGGTGTCGGCGTCCGCTTCGGTGTCGGCGCTCACTCCGGTCTCGGCGTCCTCGTCGGCGGCGCTCCCGCGGTCCTCGGTCGCGCTCTCGGCGTCGCCATCGTCCCGACCGGTGTCCGTGGCCTCGTCGGCGTCGGCCGCTTCGGCGTCGCCCGCCCCGGCCGCCTCGGCGTCGCCCGCGTCCGCGTCCGTCACACCGTCTTCGTCCACCGCATCGGCGTCGCCCGCGTCCGCGTCCGTCACACCGTCTTCGTCCACCGCATCGGCGTCGGCTTCGTCCTCGCTCGCGACGATGATGTCGTCGCCGTCGCCCGGCTCCGTCACCCCAATCGCATCGGGGTCCGCGACGATGATGTCGTCGTCGTCCGCCGGTCGGTCGTCGTCGGGAGCGGGCGTCTCCTCGTCCCCCTCAGAGGGCTCTCCTCCCTCGTCGCCGACCGCCGGCTCCGGTTCGTCGTCGACGATCACCGCGTCGTCGGTCACCGGCCCCTCGCCGTCCGCGTCGCCGTCCGTCGCGTCCGTTTCGTCGGTGGTCCCGTCCTCGGCCGCGCGCTCCTCGTCGCCGTCGCTCCCGTCGTCTTCGCTCTCGTCGTCTTCGCTCTCGTCGCCGTCTCCGCTCTCCTCGTCGATTCCGCTCCCGTCGCCGTCGTCTACGCCGTCGCCGGAACGCGCCCCGATCGCCGCCTCGGCCGCGGGACCGTCGAGCCCAGCCCCGGCGACGTCGACGCCGGTCAGCGCACGGGCCAAGTCGCGGTACGCCCGCGTCGCCGGCGCGTCGGGCGCGACGGCCGACAGGGAGCGGTTCGCGGCCGCGGCCCGCGCCACGGCCTCGTCGTCCGGGATCCGAGCGAGAACGGGGGCGTCGAGCAGGGCGGTGACGACCTCGTCGGTGTCGTCGGTCACGCGGGTGATCGCGGCACCGGCGACCGTCCCGCCGAGCCGCTCGGTCAGCTGTCGCGTCTTCTCGGTGTCGCCGAGGGCGCTCCGCTCCGGCGTCGAGACGAGCAGCGTCTCGTCGGCGATCGCGAGCGGGAGCGTGGAGTCGTGCGACAGCCCCGCGCCGGCGTCGACGAACACGAACTCGGCGTCGTCGAACGCCTCGATCACCCGACGGAGTCCCGACGGGTCCGCGGCCGCGTACGCGTCGAGTTCGGCCGAGCCCGGAACGACCCGGAGTCCGGACGGTCCCTCGCGGACCGCCGCCTCGGGCTCCGCCTCGTCCGCGAGCACGTCGTGAACCGTGGTCTCGCCGGGGGTGACCCCGACGGCGCTCGCGAGGTTCGCCATGCCGAGGTCGGCGTCGATCGCGACGACGTCGGCCCCCGACTCCGCCAGGATCGTCGCCAGCGCGGCGGTCGTGGTGGTCTTCCCGACCCCACCTTTCGCCGACGCGACCGCATACACCGTTGCCATACGGTGACGGTCCGGCGACTGCTACTTAAATGTAGGCGGCGACGCCCGGACCCGGCGGGCGCGTCCGACGAGTTCGGTCGGATATCCGTCCGGAATCGCCCCGGAATCCGCGCGAAACCCCGCGGGCTTTCGCAAACACCTTATACGTCGCTTGTAGAGTTTCAGGCGATTAGTAGCATGGCGAGACCAGAGGTGCTCAACTCGATCAAGGAGGCCGAACGGGAGGCGGACGAGATCATCGCGGACGCTGAATCGGACGCCGAAGAGCGCCTCGCCGAGGCTCGTAACCGCGCGGACGAGATCCGCGCCGAGGCCGAAGAGGAGGCTGACTCCGAGGCCCAAGAGCGGCTCGAAACGGCCCGAGAGGAGATCGAGGAGCGGCGCGAGGAGATCCTCGAATCGGGGCGTTCGGACCGCGACGAGCTCGAACGCGAGGCCCGCGACCGTGTGGAATCGGCCGTCGACTACGCCGTCGAGCGGTTCGAGGCGGCGGTTCACGAGCAGGCCGAGGAGGCGGTGGATGCTCAGGCCTGAGCGGATGAGCCGGGTGTCGGTGACGGGCTCGAAGCGCGTCATCGACGACGTCATCGAGGCGGCGTACTCGCACCACTCCCTGCACGTCACCGACTACGACGAGCGGTACGAGGGGTTCGAACCGGGGACCTCGCTCGAGGGTGCCGAGACGCTGAACGAGCGGCTCGTGACGGTGCGGTCGCTCGAGAGCATCCTCGACGTCGACGAGGACGACGCCGAGGCCGCCCGACCGCTGGACGACGACGAGCTCGAAGCGGAGCTCGAACGCGTCCGCGACCGGGTCAACGACCTCAACGACCAGCGCGACGAGCTTCAGGACGGGATCCGCGACCGGCAGGAGGAGATCGACCGGATGGAGCCGTTCGCCGAGCTGGGGATCGACCTGGAGTACCTGCGCGGCTACGACTCCGTCGAGGTCGTCGTCGGCGAGGCCAAGCCCGGCCCCGTCGAGGCGGCGCTCGAGGACGCCGAGACGATAGACGCCTTCGACGTGTTCGTCGGCGGCGACGTGCTCGCCATCGTCGCGAAACCGACCGACCACGACGCCGAGGGCGTCGTTCAGGACGCGCTGGTCGGCGTCGACATCGCGCTGCTCGACGTGCCGGACGCCGACGCGAGCCCCGACGAGTACGTCGCGGAGCTTGAGGCCGAACAGGCCGACCTCCGCGACGAGCTCGACGCGGTCCAGAGCGAACTCGAGTCGGTGAAAGAGGAGGCGGCCGGCTTCCTGTTGCGCGCCGAGGAGCAGCTCACCATCGAGGCCGAGAAGAAGGAGGCCCCGCTCTCGTTCGCGACGACGGAGAACGCGTTCGTCGCCGAGGGTTGGGTACCGACCGAGACCTTCCCCGACTTCGAGGCGGCGGTCGCCGACGCGGTGGGCGACCACGCCGAGGTCGAGGAGCTGGAACGCGCCTCGTTCACGCCGGACGGCGATCACCACACCGAGTCCGTCGACGGCGAGGCTGGCGGCGCGGCGTCGACCTCGGCGTCCGCGGACGCCGAAACCGAGCGCGAGGCCGCCACCGACGGCGGCCACGCGGCACACGGCACCGACGACCCGCCGGTCGTCCAGGACAACGGCGGCGCGGCGGGCCCGTTCGAACTGCTCGTACAGGCGTTCGGGCGGCCGAAGTACTCCGAGTTCGACCCGACGCTCCTCGTCTTCCTCACGTTCCCGGCGATGTTCGGGTTCATGATCGGCGACGTGGGGTACGGCGTCCTCTACGCCGCCATCGGGGCGTTCATGTACACCAAGTTCGACGGCGCGTTCCGCGAACTCGGCTCCGTCGCGATGTGGGCCGGTGCGTTCACGATACTGTTCGGCATCTACTACGGTATCGACCTGTTCGGCTACCACGCCTACCAGCTGCTGCCGGGCGACGTCCACTGGCCGGTCGAGGGGAAGGGCCTCTCGCCCGCCGACCTCGACTGGGGCCTCTCGTTCCTCGTCGTGAGCGTCGTGTTCGGCATCCTTCACCTGAACGTCGGCCACGTCCTCTCGTTCGTGAGCACGCTCAAGCAGCACGACGCGAAACACGCCGTCTACGAGGCCGGCTCGTGGCTGCTGATCCTCAACGGCGCGTGGATCTGGATCTTCAGCAGCGTCTTCCCGAACTCGAAGCCCGACTTCCTGTTCGAGGCGGTCTCGGTGCTGACGTTCGGCGCGGTCTCGTTCAGTGGGTTCCCGGCCGCGGTCGGCTGGGCCGGCGCGGCCGCCGCGGTGCTCGGGCTCGTCCTGCTCGGGATCGGCGAGCCGCCGGAGCTGGCCGAGTTCCTCTCGCCCGTCGTCAACGTCATCTCGTACGCGCGGCTGATGGCCGTCCTGCTCGCGAAGGGCGGGATGGCGCTCGCGGTCAACCTGCTCGCGTTCGGCGCGTACATCGACGACGGCGGCGACGGGAGCTTCCACTTCATCTTCACGAACGAGCACCTCCACCACGTCCAGGAGACGGCGAGCGAGGAGTTGGTCTTCGCCGGGATCACCACCGCGTTCGACCCGGCCTCGGTCGGCGCGGTCGGCGTCGTCGCGCTCGTCGGCGGGATCGTCGTGGCCGTCGTCGGCCACATCGTCGTGCTCCTGCTCGGGGTCACGTCCGCCGGTATTCAGGCCGTGCGCCTCGAGTACGTGGAGTTCTTTGGGAACTTCTACGAGGGCGGCGGCCGCGAGTACCTGCCGTTCGGCCGCGACCGGAAGTACACCCGCGAGGAGTGACGGCCGGTCGACCGCTCGGCTCTCCGGGCGTTCGTCCGACGAACCCGGTCCCGCGACCCGGTTCGAGACCCCGTTAGCCGCTGCGCTCACCTCCGTTTTCACCGTTCCGTTCGGTCGTTTTGGGAAGCTTTATGACTCCTGTAGGGGCAATTAGCAACCGTTCGGAGACGAGCAACAGCAACTACTACCAATGTTTGAAGCTACCAACGAACTCGGGAACCTCGTACTGTCGACCGGTGGAACGCTGACTGACCCCAACGCCGCGGCGGCCCTCGCCGTCGGGCTCGCGGCCCTGGGAGCCGGCTACGCGGAGCGCGGTATCGGGTCGGCCGCCGTCGGCGCGATGGCCGAGGACGACGACCTCTTCGTCAACGGGCTCATCCTGACGGTCCTTCCCGAGACGATCGTCATCCTCGCGCTCGTCGTCGTCTTCATCGTCGGGTAACTCTCCAGCGTTTTTCAACCAATGAGTTTGGAAACCGTCGTTGAGGACGTTCGAGACGAAGCCCGCGCGCGTGCGGAGGAGATCCGCGAACAGGCCGACGCCGAGGCCGACGAGATCGTCGCCGAGGCGGAAGCCGACGCGGAGCGCATCCGCGAGGAGCGGCTCGCCGAGGTCGACGACCAGATTGACCAGGAGCGCGAACAGACGCTCTCCTCGGCGAAGCTCGAGGCCAAACAGGAGCGGCTCGGCGCTCGCCGCGACGTCTTAGAGGACGTTCGCGACGACGTTGAAGCGGCGATTTCCGGTCTCGACGGCGACGACCGTCGCGAGCTCACCGAGGCCCTGCTGGACGCGAGCCTCGCGGAGTTCGACGACGACGAGAGCGTCGCCGTCTACACCCGCGCCGAAGACGTCGACCTGCTCGAAGACCTCGTCGCGGACCGCAACGCCGAGGTCGACGGCGAGGTCGACTGCCTCGGCGGCGTCGTCGCGGAGAGCGACACCTCCCGCGTTCGCGTGAACAACACGTTCGACTCGGTCTTGGAGTCCGTCTGGGACGACGAGTTGAAGAACATCTCGGAGCGGCTGTTCGACCAATGAGCGCCGCCGGCAGCCCGAACCCCGAGTACGTCGTCGCGCGGGTTCGTGCCCGCCGCGGCAGCCTCTTCGGGGACGAAGAGTACCGCAAGCTCACCCGGATGGGTCCGGCCGAGATCGCTCGGTTCATGGAGGAGTCGAGCTACGGCGCGGAGATCAACGCGCTCGGCAGCCGCCACGGCGGCGTGGACCTGATCGAGTACGCGCTGAACCGCAACCTCGCCGAGCAGTTCGACGCGATCCTCGACTGGAGCGAGGGGTCGCTGTACGGCCTGATCGCCCGCTACCTCCGGAAGTTCGACGCGTGGAACGTGAAGACGGTCATCCGCGGCGTCTACACCGACGCGGAGCAGGAGGCCGTCGAGGTCGACCTGATCCGCGCCGGCGAGTTCGACGACCGCCGGATCCGCCGGCTGTTGGAGGCGGACTCGATCGACGGCGTGATCGAGGTGCTCGAAGACACGATTTACGGCGAGCCGCTCCGGGAGGCGTACGCCGAGTTCGAGGAGACGGGCGTGCTGGTGCCGCTGGAGAACGCGGTCGACCGCGCGTTCTACGAGCGGCTCCTCTCGGGGCTGGGCGGCGACGAGCCCACCCGGCAGTACGAGGCGTTCCTCAAGGCGGAGGTCGACTTCCGGAACGCGACGAACGCGCTCCGGCTCGCCCGTTCGGGCGCGGACATCGACCCCGCGGCGTACTTCATCGAGGGCGGCGACCTGTTCACCCGCTCGTCGCTCGCGCGGCTGGCGCAGAACATCGACGAGCTGGTCGAGTACATCGGCGACAGCCAGTACGGCGACGAGCTCGGTCCCGCGCTCCGCGAGCTTGAGGAGGCCGACAGCCTCATCGCGTTCGAACACGCGATCGACGCCGCGCTGTTGGCGTACGGCGACCGGCTCGGCACGATCCACCCCGTGTCGGTCACCCCGATCATCTCCTACATCCTCGCGAAGGAGCGCGAGACGGAGAACATCCGGGCGATCGCCCGCGGGAAGGAGGCCGGGCTGTCGCCCGACGAGATCGAATCGGAGCTGGTGATAACATGAGCCAGGAGATAGCGGTCGTCGGCAGCCCGGAGTTCACGACCGGGTTCCGTCTCGCCGGCGTCCGGGCGTTCGAGAACGTGCCGGACGACGAGAAGGACGAGAAGCTCGACGACGCGGTCGAGCGGACGCTCGACGACGAGGGCGTCGGCATCATCGTGATGCACGACGACGACCTCGACCACCTCTCGCGGGGGACCCGCGAGGCGGTCGAGGGGAGCATCGAGCCGGTGCTCGTGACGCTCGGCGGCTCCGGAGCCGGCAGCGGCGGGCTGCGCGACCAGATCAAACGCGCCATCGGCATCGACCTGATGGAGGAAGACGACTAATATGAGCAAAGCAGACACAACCGACGCCGTCTCCGACGACGGCGTCATTCAGAGCGTGAGCGGTCCGGTCGTGACCGCCCGCGATCTCGACGCCCGCATGAACGACGTCGTCTACGTCGGCGACGAAGGGCTCATGGGGGAAGTGATCGAGATCGAGGGCGACCTCACGACCGTTCAGGTGTACGAGGAGACCTCCGGCGTCGGCCCCGGCGAACCCGTCGAGAACACGGGCGAGCCGCTGTCGGTCGACCTGGGTCCGGGCGTGCTGGACGCCATCTACGACGGCGTTCAGCGCCCCCTGGACGTGCTGGAGGGCAAGATGGGGAGCCCGTACCTCGACCGCGGGGTCGACGCCCCCGGCATCGACTTAGAGAAGGAGTGGGAGTTCGAGCCCTCCGTCGAGGTCGGCGACGAGGTCGGCCGCGGCGACGTGGTCGGCATCGTCGAGGAGACGGTCACCATCGACCACAAGGTGATGGTGCCGCCGGACGCGCTCGACGAGGGCGAGACCACCGAGGTCACCGCCGTCGAGTCGGGCTCGTTCGACGTCACCGAGACGGTGGTCGAGCTCGCCAACGGGACGGACGTCTCGATGCACCAGGAGTGGCCCGTCCGCGAGGCGCGCCCCTCCGCGAACAAGAAGACGCCCCGGACGCCGCTGGTGTCCGGACAGCGCATCCTCGACGGCCTGTTCCCCATCGCGAAGGGCGGGACGGCCGCGATCCCGGGCCCGTTCGGTTCCGGGAAGACGGTCACGCAGCACCAGCTCGCGAAGTACGCCGACGCGGACATCATCATCTACGTCGGCTGCGGCGAGCGCGGCAACGAGATGACCGAGGTCATCGAGGACTTCCCCGAGCTGGAGGACCTGGCCAACGGCAACCCGCTGATGGCCCGGACCTCGCTCATCGCCAACACGTCGAACATGCCCGTCGCGGCGCGTGAGTCCTGTATCTACACGGGGATCACGATCGCCGAGTACTACCGCGACATGGGGTACGACGTCGCGCTGATGGCCGACTCCACCTCGCGGTGGGCGGAGGCCATGCGCGAGATTTCCTCCCGGCTGGAGGAGATGCCCGGCGAGGAGGGGTACCCCGCGTACCTCGCCGCCCGCCTGGCGCAGTTCTACGAGCGGGCCGGCTACTTCGAGAACGTCAACGGGACCGAGGGGTCGGTCTCCGCGATCGGCGCGGTGTCGCCGCCCGGCGGCGACTTCTCGGAGCCGGTCACCCAGAACACGCTGCGCATCGTCAAGACGTTCTGGGCGCTCGACGCGGACTTGGCGGAGCGCCGCCACTTCCCGTCGATCAACTGGAACGAGTCGTACTCGCTGTACAAAGACCAGCTGGACCCGTGGTTCGAAGACGAGGTCGCCGACGACTGGGCCGAGAAGCGCCAGTGGGCGGTCGACGTGCTCGACGAGGAGACGGAGCTGCAGGAGATCGTCCAGCTCGTCGGGAAGGACGCCCTCCCCGACGACCAGCAGCTCACCCTCGAGGTCGCGCGCTACCTGCGCGAGGCGTACCTCCAGCAGAACGCGTTCCACCCGGTCGACACCTTCTGTCCGCCGGAGAAGACGTACCTCATGCTGACGACGATCCAGACGTTCAGCGACGAGGCGTTCGACGCGCTCGACGCGGGCGTCCCGGTCGAGGAGATCGTCGACACGGAGGCCGCCCCCCGGATCAACCGGATCGGCGTCCAGGAGGACTACGAGGAGTACATCGAGGAGCTCAAAGCGGACATCACCGAGGAACTCCGGAGCCTCTACTAACATGAAAGAGTACCAAACCATCACCGAGATCAGCGGTCCCCTCGTGTACGCCGAGGTCGACGAGGCGATCGGCTACGACGAGATCGTCGAGATCGAGACGGCACAGGGCGAGACGCTGCGCGGACAGGTGCTCGAATCCTCCGAGGACGTGGTCGCGATTCAGGTCTTCGAGGGGACGAGCGGTATCGACAGAGACGCGTCCGTCCGCTTCCTCGGCGAGACGATGAAGATGCCCGTCACCGAGGACCTCCTCGGGCGGGTGCTCGACGGTTCCGGCCGACCGATCGACGACGGCCCGGAGATCGTCCCCGAGGACCGACAGGACATCGTCGGCGCGGCGATCAACCCGTACTCCCGGGAGTACCCCGAGGAGTTCATCGAGACGGGCGTCTCCGCCATCGACGGCATGAACACGCTCGTCCGCGGCCAGAAGCTCCCGATCTTCTCCAGCTCCGGCCAGCCGCACAGCGAGCTGGCGATGCAGATCGCGCGGCAGGCCAGCGTGCCCGAAGAGGAGGAGGGCGACGACGACGAGGACGGCTCCGAGTTCGCCGTCATCTTCGGCGCGATGGGCATCACGCAGGAGGAGGCGAACGAGTTCATGGAGGACTTCGAGCGCACCGGCGCGCTCGAACGCTCCGTCGTGTTCATGAACCTCGCGGACGACCCCGCCGTCGAGCGGACGGTCACGCCGCGGATGGTCCTGACCACGGCCGAGTACCTCGCCTTCGAGAAGGACTACCACGTCCTCGTCATCCTGACGGACATGACCAACTACTGCGAGGCGCTCCGCGAGATCGGCGCGGCCCGCGAGGAGGTGCCCGGACGCCGCGGGTACCCCGGGTACATGTACACCGACCTGGCGCAGCTGTACGAGCGCGCGGGCCGGATCAAGGGCCGCGAGGGCTCCGTCACGCAGATCCCGATCCTCACGATGCCGGGCGACGACGACACCCACCCGATCCCGGACCTGACCGGGTACATCACCGAGGGGCAGATCTACGTCGACCCCGACCTCAACAGTCAGGGCCTCCAGCCGCCGATCAACGTCCTCCCCAGCCTGTCGCGGCTGATGGACGACGGGATCGGCGAGGGGCTCACCCGCGAGGACCACGCCGACGTGAAAGACCAGATGTTCGCGGCGTACGCGGAGGGCGAGGACCTGCGCGACCTCGTGAACATCGTCGGTCGCGAGGCGCTCTCCGAGCTCGACAACAAGTACCTCGACTTCGCGGACGCGTTCGAGTCGGAGTTCATCGACCAGGGCTTCGACCAGAACCGCGACATCGAGGAGACGCTCTCGATCGGTTGGGACCTCCTCTCGATGCTCCCGAAGGACGCCCTCAACCGGATCGACGAGGAGTTCATCGAGGAGTACTACCGCGAGGACGACGCCGAGCGCGAAGTCGTCGAAGCGGCCGACTGACGCCTCGGTTCACTTTTCGCCGGACGCCAGCCCCACCAGCGGCGGCTCCGTCGCGGTGCCGACCGCGACACGCCGCGTCTGAAAAGAATTAACCGCCTCTGGGCGGAACCTACCTCCAAGATGGCCGAGGACGTCAAACCGACGCGCAAGAACCTGATGGCGATCGAGGACCGCATCGAGCTCTCCGAGCGCGGTCACGACACGCTCGAACAGAAGCGTGACGGGCTCATCATGGAGTTCATGGACATCCTCGACCAGGCGCAGGACGTCCGGTCGGAGGTCTCCGAGAACTACGAGACGGCCCAGCGCAAGATCGACATGGCCCGGGCGATGGAGGGCGACGTGGCCGTCCGCGGCGCGGCCGCGGCGCTGAAAGAGCACCCCGAGATCACGACGCAGTCGAAGAACATCATGGGCGTCGTGGTCCCGCAGATCGAGTCCTCGAAGGTCCAGAAGAGCCTCGACGAGCGGGGCTACGGGCTGCTCGGCTCCTCGGCGCGGATCGACGAGGCGGCCGACGCCTACGAGCAGCTGCTCGAGTCGATCATCCTCGCCGCGGAGGTCGAGACGGCGATGAAGAAGATGCTCACGGAGATCGAGACCACGAAGCGCCGCGTGAACGCCTTGGAGTTCACGCTGCTCCCCGGCCTGTACGAGAACCAGGAGTACATCGAGCAGAAGCTCGAAGAGCAGGAGCGCGAGGAGATCTTCCGCATGAAGAAGATCAAGGACAAGAAGGAGGAAGAGGAGGCCGCCGAAGCGGCCGAGGCGGCCGCGGAGGCGGCGGCCGCGGAGACCGAAGAGCCCGAACCCGCCGACTGACGACGCCCGCGCGTCGGCCGTTCTCTCTCTGCGATATCTGTTCCCGTCTGTTTCGTTCCCGCTCCGTGGTCCGCTCGCGGCGTCGTCTATCCGTTTCCGACGACCGTTTTTAT
>NZ_AOJD01000049.1 GCF_000337415.1 Halorubrum tebenquichense DSM 14210
TCCCTCCGGCGAGGCGGGGATCGCCCTGGCGCTCTGCTGTGGCAAACTGGAATCGTTCGCGCTGAACCGCGAATCGATCGAGGCGCTGATCGGTCACGCCGAGCGGGCGGGTGCCGACGTCTTCGCGTTCCTCGGTCGCCTCGACGCGGCCGACGCCGCGTTCGACCTTGACCGCCGCCGCGCGGCGCTGATCGACGCGCTCTGAGTTCACAGATCGACGCCGTCCGGGTCGTCCCACTCGTCGTCTTCGTCCTCCTCGGCCTCGGTCCCGGCCGGCCCGAGGCGCTTCTCGCCCTGCCGCGACTCGTGGACGGCGAACCCGCCGGTCCGCTCCTCGCTCCCCTCGGCGTACGGGTCGGTCTCGGGGTCGTACCCCTGCTCGTCGCGCTCGAAGACGTACGCGAGGAAGCCGAACAGCGGGACGACGAAGGCGATAACCGCCCACTTGCGCGGGTCCATGCCGTGTTTCGGGGCGTCGACGTACGCGTAGGCCGCGAAGCCGACGAGCCACGCGAGCGGGACGCCGACGAGGATGGCGGCGACGAGCGGCTGCATACCGTCGCTTCGCGCCCGCGCTAATAAGGCTGCGGGCGGGTGGCCGCGCTCGGGCGGCGACGCGACCGGGCTCCCGTTCAGCTCACAGGAACGGCCGCCAGTAGTACGGGCTGACGAACCCCTCGATCAGCCCGGCGACGGCGAGGAGCATCCCGAGCCCGACGGTCACCCAGAAGGCGGTCTCCAAGGCGTCGGCGAACCGCTCGCGGCTCGCGCGGCCGCGGAACGTCCGCCACGAGACGACGCCGAGGTGGACGCCGAGCGCCCCCGAGACGACGAGCGCGGGGATCTCGAAGATCCCGTGGGGGACCACGAACGCGACGAGCGCCGGGAGGTTCTCCTCCAAGGCGGCGGTGGCCCCGAGCGCGACGCCGTTGAACGCGAGCGACGACAGCGCGGGGACGGCGAGGCCGACCCCGGAGAAGCCGGTGGCGATCGCGACCCCCCAGTTGTTGCCGAAGTACGTCAGCGCCGCCACGGGCGGTATCTGTCCGGCGATCCGCGTCTCGATCGAGGTCGGGACCGTCCCGACGAACGGGTCGGCGGCCAGCCAGCCGACCGCGCCGAAGCCGACCGCGACCGCGACCGCGAGCGCGTGGTGACCCGGCGTCGACCGGACGAAGCCGGTCAGTTCGCGCCACCCGCGGCGGAGTCCGCCGACGAACTGCGCGCGGAGGCCGACTTCGGGCGGCGAGACGGGGTCGACCGTCCCGCGGTGGTCGCCGTAGAGGACGGTCTTCAGCAGGTCGAGCGCGGGCGCGACGACGACCGCGCTGGCGAGCGCGACGACGGGGCCGCCGCCGAGGAACGCGACCGCCGAGGCGACGGACGCGACGGCGACCAGCGTGCCGATCGCGACGACGAGGTACGCGGCGGCGTCGACCGGGTTCGACCGCACGAAGCCGCCCGCGCCCTCGACCGCCCCGACCACGCCCGCGTCGTCGACGACGACGGCGACGGGCGCGAACGCGAAGCAGATACGGACGAGCGCGAGGGCGACGAGGCCGGCGAGCAGCGCGGCGACCGCGACGGCGGCACCGAGGAACGGGTTCGCGAGGAACGCCGCGCTGACCGCGACCGACCCGAGCCCGATCACCCCGGCCCACAGGAGCAGTTCGGCGACGTACAGCTCGAGGAACGTGAGCCAGCGGGACCGCGCGCCCGCGATCCCCCCGACGAGTCCTCGCTCGTCGCGGAGGCTGGCGATCACGGCGGAGAGCTGGCCCGCCGAGACGACGGCGTACGCGAGGACCGCGAGGACGACCGTGACGAGCACGCCGGCGGCGAAGAGGCCCACGACGGTCGGCGTCACCAGCGGCTCGAACGCGGGGGCCAGTCCCTCGGCCCACGCCTGAAGCGCCTCCGGGTCCTGGGTCTCCGGCGGCGGCTCGACGCCGGCGAGCGCGTCGCGGGCCGCCGCGAGCCGCCCGGTGACCTCGAGGTACGCGTAGATGCCCGCGAGCGTGGCGAACGTGCCGAGGCGGGCGATCACGGGGACGGCGGTACCGAGGAGGTAAAAGGGGAGGAGGTCGGCGGGGCGTCGGCGGAGGGTCGCTGTCGTTGCCGTGACGGCGGCGGAGAGGTCCATATTTTCCGGTTCGTTCGTCCGACACTTAAAAACGAGCGTGTCGGCGGGCGGGACTCGCGAGCGCCGACCGGCCGCAATCAGTCCCAGAACGACTGCGTGCGCGCGTACTCGCGCTCCTGTCTGAGCACGTCGCGGTAGAACTCGTCTTCGTCCTCGCGGAGCTTGTTGATGATCCGCGCCGCGTTGTGGGGACCGACGCCGCGCGCCGCGAGGGCGATCACCGCCCGCTTCCCGTGGGTCTGAACGAGGCTCGCGGCGCGGTGGGCCCGCTCGGTGCGGCGCTCCTGCTCGTCGTCTTTCTCCGCCGCGCGCACGGCGGCGACCGTCTCGTCGTCCCACGGGTTGAGCGCCGCGATCCGGGTGGAACCGCAGTCGGGGCACTCCGGCTGGTCGCGGACGCGCCGGACCTTCGTCGTCTGCCGCCAGTCCGTACAGTGGAGACAAAAGAGGATCACCCGGTCGTCCTGAATCCGCTCTCTGACCGTCTCGATCACGTCGGCGTCGGCGTTGTCGGGCACGAGGAACTCCGTGCCCGCCGAGCGCCCGGCGGTGCCGAGCGGGGTGCGCTCGCGGGCGATCGCGAGGCCGATCGACCCGCGCTGGACGCCCGCCAGCAGGTCGGCCGTCTCCGGCACCGCGAGGTCGGCGTGGAACACCTCGCGGAGCGCCTCGTCGTAGACGGGCGTGTCCTCCAGGGCCGCGAGCAGGCGGTCGCCGCCGAACTTCCCTCTGCCCTCCTTATACCGCTTGACGGAGCCGAACTTCGCGGCGACCTGCGCGAGCGTGAACTTCAGCGCGTCCGACTTCTTGACGGCGAGTTCGAGGTACGCCTCCAGCCGCTCGGGGTCGGTCGTCTCAAGCACCTCGCGGAAGGTTCCGGGGTCGACGCCGTGGGGGACCTCGAACTCGATCCGGTACGGGTCAACGTCCATGCCGACCGACGAGCCGGCGCGCTGGCCGACGAGCGCCGCGAGCAGGCGCGCGAGCGTCTCGTTGACCTCGTGGCCGAAGGCGGCGTTGACCGCGACGGTGCGCGCGCTCCCCTCGATCACGATCCGGTCGTTCGTCGGCACGGGGTGACCGGCCTCGACGTGGTCGACGACGGACTTCAGCGCCGCGGCGACCGTCTCCTCGTCGGTGGGGTACCGCTCGGCGAGGTCGGCCGCGACCGCCTCCGGGGCCGACCCGGCGTCGAGGGCGGCCGCGGCCTCGCCGCGAATCTTCCCCACCTCCTCGGCGACGGGCTTCGGGACGGGGATCTCCTGGCCCACCCACGAGGGGACCTCGCCGGTGGGGTCCGGGATCGGCGTGACGTTCACGCGCTCCTCCTCCTCGTCGACCTCGGTGATCCGCCACATCTCGCCGCGCTGGACGAACGTCTCGCCCGGCCCGGCGAAGTTGACGACGAACTGCTCGTCGAGGGTGCCGATCCCGCATCTGGAAGACATGTCGTACACCTCGTAGGTGGACTCGTCGGGGATCATCGAGAGGTTCGCGTAGAAGTACTGCCAAGTCCCGCCCGACTTTTCGAGCGTGTCCGTCTCCTCGTCGAGCCACAGCAGCCGGTTGCCGTCGAGTTCGCGGACGACCTCTTGGAACGCCGGCTCCGAGAGGTCCCTGAACGGGTAGGCGTTTGTGACCGTCCGGTACGCCTCGCGCGCGTGGACCTCTCCCTCGTCCATCACCACCCCGACGATCTGGTTCGCCACCGTGTCGAGGCTGCCGTGGTGGATGTTCGCCGGTTCGACGAGTTCCTCGCCGGCACGGCGCGCGATGGCCATCGCTTCGAGCGTGTCGTCGCCGCCCTGCGTCACGACGGTCCCCTCGGAGACCAGATCGCGGCGGTGGCCCGCGCGCCCGACCCGCTGGAGCAGGCGGGCGACCTCGCGGGGGCTGCCGTACTGGACCACGTGGTCGACGCGGCCCACGTCGATGCCGAGCTCCATCGAGGAGGTACAGACCAGCCCGTCGAGCTCGCCCGCCTTGAACCGGTCCTCCACGTCGATCCGCACGTCCTTCGACAGCGAGCCGTGGTGGAGCTCGATCTCGGTGATTTCGTCCGGGTCCGCACCGGCATCGACGTCGCCGCGTTCGGCCGCCTCGCGTTCGTTCTCGGCGAGCGTCTTGAACCGCGAGCCGAGCGCCTCCGCGGTCTGTCGCGTGTTGACGAAGATCAGCGTGGAGTCGTTCTCGGCGACGATCTCGCGGATCGTCCGGACGTGGCTCGCCGTCGTCTCGTCGACCGCCAGCTTGCCCGCGAGCGTCGTGTCGCGGTCGGTGATCTCGGGATCGAGGACGCGCACGTCGGTCCGCGTTCCCGCCGCGACCTCGACCGTCTCGAACCCGCGGTCGCCGGGGCGGTCGGGGTCCCGCGTCCCCGTGCCGACGAGGAACTTCCCGACCTCCTCGGGGTCGCCCACCGTCGCCGACAGGCCGACCCGCTGGAAGGGACCGGACAGCCGGCGGAGCCGTTCCAGCCCGACCGTGAGCTGTGCGCCCCGCTTCGCGGAGGCGAGTTCGTGGACCTCGTCTATCACGACGTGTGCGACCGATTCGAGCGCGACGCGCATCTTCGAGCCGGTGAGGATCGCCTGAAGGCTCTCCGGCGTCGTGATCAGCACGTCCGGCGGGTCGTCGGCCTGCTTGCTCCGCTCGTACTGCGTGGTGTCGCCGTGGCGCACCGCGACCTCGACGTCGAGCCGGTCGCCCCACCACTCCAGCCGGTCCATCATGTCGCGGTTGAGCGCGCGCAGCGGGGTGATGTACAGCGCGGAGATGCCCTCGCGCGGCGGGTCGCCGGGCGCGTTCCGGGCCTCGACGAGCGCGTCGAAGACGGGGAGCATTGCGGTCTCCGTCTTCCCGGTCCCCGTGGGGGCGAGGACGAGCGCGTTCCGCCCGTCGGCGAGCGGTGGGATCGCCTCGCGTTGGGGCTCTGTCGGCGTGGTGAACCCCCGGTCCGAGAGCGCCCCCCGGATCTCGCTCCCGAGGTGCGCGAACGCGTCCATCCCCGACGACTCTGCCATTACCCGTGATTGGGGGTTCGAGCGATTAAGGCCGTCGCCGCTCGGGACGCGACCGATCGACCCCTCGGCGGCGGCCTCCGGTGCCGGTTACTCGGCGAGCGGCAGCTCGACGGTGAACACGCTCCCGACCGGCTCGTTGTCCTCGACCCACACGTCGCCGCCGTACCTGTCGACGAGCGTCTTGACGAGGTACAGTCCGATCCCGGTTCCCCCGCTTTCGAGGCCCTTCTCGCCCTCCTGGAAGATCTGCTCTTTGTGATCGTCGTCAATCCCGGGGCCGTTGTCCGCGATCGACACGCGCACCGTCTCGTCCGACACGCTGGTCGACACCGTGATCTCGGCCAGCTCCTTGTCGTTGTGGACGGCCGCGTTCGTCAGCAGGTTCCGGAACACCGCCTCCAGCAGATCGTCCGCCAACACCATCACCTCCGGGATCGGTCCGTCGACGGAGACCGTCGCCCGGTCTTTGTCCGACCGGAGCTGTTCGATCTGTCCGTTGAGCTTGGCACGGAGGTTCATCGGCGTTCGCTCGGAACCGACCTGTAGCAGCACGTCGCTGACGTCTCTCGCGGTCTCCGTGATGTCGGCGGCCTGCTTCGCCGCCTCGATGACCGTCCGCGCGTACCTCCGGCTTTGGTCGTCCGGCAGCGAGTCCTCGAGCAGTTCGGTGTACGACTCGACCACCATCAGCTGATTCCGGATGTCGTGGCGCACGACTTGGTTGAGCAGCATGAGGGTGTCCCGCTGCTCTTCGAGCGTCCGCTCGTACCGCTTGAGCTCGGTGATGTCGCGGGCGTAGCCCAAGACGGCGTCTTCGCCGGTATCGGGGGCCTTGTACGGTATCTTCGTCGTCTGGAGAACCCGCGTCTCCCCGGCCGCCGTGGTCAGCGTCTCCTCCCCGATGCGCTTCGGTTCCCCGGACTCGATCACCTCCAAGTCGTCCTGTCGGAACTCCGCGGAGTCGTCGGCGTCCGGGATGATCTCCCCTTCGGATCGCCCCTCGACGTCCTCCGGCGAGAGCCCGTACGCCGCCGCGGTCGCCTCGTTCGCCAGGAGGTACTCGCCCTCGCGGTCCTTCACGAACACCAGGTCCGGCACGAGGTCGATGATCTTCCGCAGTTCCTCCCGGGTCGATTCGAGGGCCAGCTCGTACCGCTTTCGCTCGGTGATGTCCTGGAACAGTCCGAGCGCCCCGGTGACCGACCCGTCGTCGAACTTCGGGTCGCCGATCGCCCTCACCCACCGGGTCTCTCCCGACGTCGTGACGATCCGCAGCTCGTGGTCGTACGACTCGCCCGCTTCCCTCAGCTGGTCGAGCGCCTCCTCGATGGTGTCGCGGTCGTCCGGGTGATAGAAGTCCAGCCCCTCCTCCAGTTCGACCGTCTCGTCGGTCGGTACGCCGTGGATCCGGTACACCTCGTCGCTCCACGTGATAGCCTCGTCGACCAGGTCGAGTTCCCACCAGCCGATCGAGGCGCTCTCCTGCGTGCGCTCGATCAGCCGTCGCGTCCGTATCAGTTCCTTCTCCCGTCGCTTCTGCTCGTCGATGTCGAGGTGGATCCCGACCGCTCGGACCGGCTCTCCGTTCTCGTCGCGCTCTACGATCTTCCCGATGTCGCGGATCCACTTCCACCCGCCCGCCGCGGTGCGCATCCGGTGTTCGGCCTCGTAGTACTCCGTCTCACCCGCGATGTGGGCCGACAGGGCGTCCTCGACCGGCTCGAGGTCGTCGGGGTGAACGCGCCGCTCCCACGCGTCGAGGTGCGGCTCGATCTCGTCGAGCGAGTGGCCCAGCATCTCCGCCCACTGGTCGTTGAACTCGACCTCGTCGGTGGTCATGTCCCAGTCCCAGACGCCGATCTGTGCGCCTTCGACCGCGAGTTCGAGCCGGTCTTTGAGCCGTTCGAGCGCTCGCTCCCGCTCCGTCTGCTCGGTGATGTCCGTCGAGACGCCGCAAACCCCCTGAATCGCTCCCGAGTCGTCGTACACGGGCGACTTCCGAGTGAGTCGAACGCTCTCCCCGGACGGGGTCGGGATCGTCTCCTCGATTTCGATCCGTTCGCCGTCTTCGATCACCCGCCGGTCGTCCGCTCGGGTCCGCGCCGCGACCGCCTCCGGGAAGAGATCCTCGTCGGTCATTCCCACGGGATCCTCGTCGACGTCGAACAGGTCTCGGCACGCCTGGTTCACTAGGAGATACCGCCCATCGGCGTCTTTCAGGAACACCGCCGCGGACATCGTCTCCAACACGGTCTGAAACCGCCGGTACGTCCGCCGGTGTTCCTGCTCCCGCGCCTTCTGTTCCGTGATGTCCCGGGCGACGCCGATGATCTGCGTCACCTCTCCGTCGTCCGTTACCGGCGTCAGCTTCGTCTGCCAGTCGGACGTCCCGCCCGGGAAGTCGAGCCGCTCCTCGTACTCGATCGTCGTTTCCCGTTCGGCGCACCGGCGGTAGTTCGCCTCGACCGCGGCCCCCTGTTCCTCGCCGAGGAGCTCTCGGGGCGTCTGCCCGAACCTCTCGTCTTCCGTCAGGCCGGTCTGTCGTTGGTGTACGGTGTTGTTCTGTCTGAACGTGAACTCGTACTCGCCGTTCGCCGCCGCGACGTCGACGAGGAAGATCGCGTCGTCCGCCTCACGAAACATCGCCTCGTAGGCGTTGCTCACCTCGTCGCCGTCCGCTTCCGACCGATCGGCGTCGTCGGTCGGCCGTGATCCCTTTCCCATCTGTCTTACATTTGTGTAGGTCGGGTCGGCTCATAACACTACGGGTACGGACGCGGACGACCCCCTGTACGACACGACTCCGACCGCCCCGGCCGCTACGTCACGCCCCCGTCGTTCGTCGCGTACGCCTCGTGCGCGCCGGATTCGAGGATCGCCTCGATCTCGTCGACGACCTCCAGCACGTCGGCGAAGGCGGTGTACGGAGCCGCGGGACACACGCGGACCACGTTCGGCGGCCGGAAGTCGACCACCACGCCGCGGTCTTTCAAGGCCTCGCTCAGCCGCTCGGCGTCCGGGTGTTCGAGGGCGACGTGGCCGCCGCGGGCCGCGTGGCCTCTGGGCGTCCCGACCGCGACTTCGGGGAGCCGGTCGTCGACGAGGGCGATCAGGAAGTCCGTCAGCGCGAGCGACTTCTCGCGCAGACGATCGATCCCCGCTTCCCGCAGGAGTTCGAGCGACCCTTCGAGCGGTGCGGCCGCGAAAAGCGGCGGCGTCCCGATCTGCCACGCGCCGGCGGAGTCGGCGGGGGTGTACGTCATGTTCATCTCGAACTGCGTCGCCTTCTCGTGACCCCACCACCCCGCCAGCGCGGGCGTGAGCCCGTGGTGGCGCTCGGCGACGTACAGCGCGCCGATCGACCCCGGCCCGGCGTTGAGGTACTTGTACGTGCACCAGACCGCGAAGTCGACGCCCGCCTCGTCGAACGCGTGGGGCACCGCGCCCGCGGAGTGGGCCGCGTCGAACCCGACGTACGCGCCCGCCTCGTGGGCCGCCGCCGCGATCCGCTCGACGTCGAACAGCTGGCCGGACCGGTACAGCGCGGTCGGCATCCAGACGATCCCCACGTCGTCGTGCGCGTCGAGCGCGGCCTCGACGTCTCGCGGATCGATCGTCCGCCCGTCCCGGCTCGGGACGATCCGGAGCTTCTCGTCCGGATCGATCCCGCGCTGGCGGAGCTGCGCCCGGATCGCGTAGTGGTCGGAGGGGAAATCGAGTTCGTTGACGAGGACCGCGGGGTCGATGTCGGGCTCTCCGTCCGGTGCCCACGTCCCGTCGGCGCGTTCGAACCCCTCGCGGTCGGGGGCGTTCCCGGCCAGCAGCTCGTCGAGGAAGGTGCCGACGAGCGTGTGGAGGTTCACCGTGATCGAGTTCCCGACGACGACCTCGTCGGGGTCGGCACCCACGAGCGGCGCGAGCGCGTCGCCGAGCCGCTCGCCGACCTCGAACCAGGGCGGGTCGGCGTCGGTCCAGCCGGCGATCAGCAGGTCGCGCCACTCGTCGACGACGCGGTCGAGGCTCGCGAGGGCGGCGTCGCTCGCGGGGCCGAGCGAGTTGCCGTCCATGTACAGCACGCCGTCGGGGACGTGATACCGGTCCGCGAACCCGGAGAGCGGGTCCGCGTCGTCGAGCCGGGCGGCGAGCACCGCGGGGTCGGCGGCGTCGCTGGCCGCCGTCCCGCCGTCTGCGCCGCCGAGCCCCTCGCCGGCGAGCGCGTTCCGCGCGGGGGCGTACGGGTCGTCCATACGCGAAGGGACCGCGCCGGCGACTAAGCGTTTCCGGGGTCGGGCGAGGATATTACAAAAGCCGAGCGAGCGCTACTCGACGATGTCGATGGCGGGGCGGCCCGGCTCCGCCTTCCGGACCACCGAATCCTCGGCGTCGGCGGCGCGCTCGACCCGGACCGGCGCGTCGAACTCGCGTTCGATCAGCCACGCGGCCGCGCGCAGGGCGTCGTACTCGGCGTCGCCGGACAGGGTCTCTCGGAGCGCCTCGCGGTTCGCTTGGAGGTCCTGGCCGTAGGAGGCGGCCGCGTCTCCCCGCTCGCGGATGTGGCTCTCGGCCATCAGCTCCGAGATGAGGTTGTCGGCGTCGCTGTCGACCGCGATCGACAGCGCGTCGTACTTCCAGTCGGGCGCGACGACGACGTCGATCCGCTCGGGGTCGTCGATGCCGGCGACCTCGACGATGTCGCGCACGTCCTCGCGGGTGTTCGCGACGAGCCGGCGGCGGCGCTCGACCGTGTCGCGGTCGACGCTGGCGCTCGGCCACTCGGCCTCGGCGACGAACCCCTCCCGACCGAGCGTCTCCCACAGCTCCTCGGCGAGGTGGGGCGCGACCGGCGCGAGCAGGCGGACCGCGACGTCGACCCCGCGCTCGAAGACCGCCGGGTGCGGGTCGGCGTACTCCCGGTAGCTCCGGAGCGTGCGGACCAGCTCCTGCGCCTCGCGGAGCGCGACGTTGAACGTCAGGTCGTCGTACTCCGCGCCGGCGATGGCGACCGCGGCGTCGGTCTCGTCGGCGACGTAGTCGTCGATCTCGCCGCGCTCGGCGGCGTCGCCGTCACCGTCCCCGGCGAGCGCCACGTCGCCCGCGGCGTAGTCCTCGACGAGGTCGTTCAGCCGGGTCAAAAAGCGGTGGGTGGACCTGACGCCCTCCTCGGACCAGTCGAAGTCGCGCTCGGGCTGGGCGGCCTCCATCATGAACAGCCGCGCGGTGTCGGCCCCGTACTCGTCGACGATGCGCTGCGGCGAGACGACGTTCCCCTTCGACTTCGACATCTTCTCGCCCTCCAGCTGGACCATCCCCTGCGCCAGCAGGTTCGTGAACGGCTCGCGCTGCTGTAACCCCTCCTCGTCGGCCAGCACCTTGGTGAAAAAGCGCGAGTACAGCAGGTGCATCACGGCGTGTTCGATGCCGCCGACGTACTGGTCGACCGGCATCCAGTCGTTGGCGCGGTCCAGATCGAACGGGGCGTCGTCGAGGGCCGGCGAGACGTACCGCAGGAAGTACCACGAGGAGTCGACGAACGTGTCCATCGTGTCCGTCTCGCGGGTCGCGGGCGCGCCGCAGTCGGGACAGGTCGTCCGCTGCCACTCGTCGGCGGCGTCAAGCGGGTTCCCGGTCGTGTTGATGAACTCGGGCAGTTCGACGGGCAGGTCCTCGTCGGGCACCGGCACCGCCCCGCAGTCGTCGCAGTGGACGATCGGGATCGGCGTCCCCCAGTAGCGCTGGCGGGAGATGCCCCAGTCGCGCAGGCGGTACTGGGTCGTCTCCGCCGCGCCGTCGGTGTCGGCCGTGATCCGCTCTCGCGCGGTCTCGCTGTCGAGGCCGGTGTACTCGCCGGAGTCGATCACGACCCCGTCGTCGGTGAACGCCGCGTCGCTCACGTCCGGCGCGTCGGGGACGGTCTCGCCGTCCCAGTCGTCCGGCTCGGGGGCTATCACGGGCCGGATCTCGACGCCCATCTTCTCCGCGAACGCGTGGTCGCGCTCGTCGTGGCCGGGCACCGCCATCAGCGCGCCCGTCCCCACGTCCGAGAGGACGAAGTCGGCGACGAAGACGGGAATCTCCTCGCCGGTGACCGGGTTGGTGGCGGTGAGGTCGGTCGCGACGCCGTTCGGCTCGTCGCCGTCCGGGTCGGCCTCCTCCTCGATGAAGCGACGGACCTCGGCGTCCTCCGCGGCCAGATCCTCGCTTATCGGGTGGTCGGGGGCGAGCGCGAAGAACGTCGCGCCGTGGATCGTGTCGATCCGGGTGGTGAACGCGGTGACCGCCCCGTGGTCTTCGACCGAGAAATCGACCTCCGCGCCGTACTGGCGGCCGATCCAGTTGCGCTGCATCTGGCGCACGGAGTCGGGCCACCCCTCCAGCCCGTCGATCGCCTCCAACAGCTCGTCGGCGTACTCGGTTATCTTCAGGAACCACTGGTCCAGCTCGCGGGTCTCGACGGGGGTGTCACAGCGCCAGCACAACTCCGCGTCGCCCTCGACCTGCTCGTCGGCGAGGACGGTCTCACAGGAGGGACACCAGTTCACCTCGGCGTCGCGGCGCTCGACGAGGCCGGCCTCGTGGAACCGTCGGAACAGCCACTGGTTCCAGCGGTAGTACTCGGGGGTACAGGTGGTGACCTCGCGGTCCCAGTCGTAGCCGAACCCCATCGACTTCATCTGGCCGCGCATCGTGTCGATACAGTCGAACGTCCAGTCGCGGGGGTTGGTGTCGCGCTCCTTGGCGGCGTTCTCGGCGGGCAGCCCGAACGCGTCCCACCCCATCGGGTGGAGCACGTCGTCGCCGCGCATGCGGCGGTAGCGGGCGTACGCGTCGGTGATCGTGTAGTTGCGGACGTGGCCCATGTGGAGCTTCCCGGACGGGTACGGGTACATCCCGAGGACGTACGTCGGGTCGTCCGCGTCGTCCGGGACGTGGTAGACGGAGGCGTCGTCCCACGCCTCCTGCCAGCGTTCCTCCACCGTCGCGTGGTCGTATCCCTCCTGAGACATCTGCTTATATACGCGTGGTCGATTCTGCGTCCTATAGCTTTCCATCCGTTGGTGCGCGGTGGCACGGCGAGTGCGCCGCCGGTCCGGGCCCGCGAGGCCCGACGGCGACCCGAGTACCGCGTCCTTTTATTCTCGCCCGACGACCCCGACCCATGTCCGACGCGCCGACGGGATCCGGCCGGGTCGCCGAGATGACGTGGCCGGAGATCGAGACCGCACTGGAGGAGACCCGGACCCTGCTGGTCCCGGTCGGGAGCACCGAACAACACGGCCGCCACCTGCCGCTCGGCGTCGACGCCTACATGCCGGAGGCGATCGGCGAGCGCGTGACCGAGCGGAGCCCGGCGCTGCTCGCGCCGCCGGTCTGGTACGGCGTGAGCCCGCACCACACGTTCAAACCGGGGACGTTCACCGTCTCGACGGAGACGTTCCAGCGCTATCTCTTCGACATCTGTGCCTCCGCGGGCGAGTGGGGGATCGAGAACGTCCTCCTGCTGAACGGGCACTACCTCGCGCAGGACCCGGAACTGGAGGTCGTCGTCCGCCGGCTCCGCTCGGAGGCGGACCTCGACGCGTTCCACGTCCCGCTCGTCAACGTCTTCGCCGACGCCGCCGAGGAGATCCGCACGGGCGAGGTCTCCTTCCACGCCTCCGAGTTCGAGACCAGCATCATGCTCGCGCTGTTCCCCGAACTCGTCCACATGGACCGGGCCGAGCGCGTCGACCCGCCCGCGGAGTCGCTGCCGCTGACCGACTACGACGCGCTCGGCGAGAACGCGGTCGGCTGGTCGCTGACGGCGAGGGACATGGACGAACTGACGCCCGCCGGGAACATCGGGGACCCGACCGTCGCGACCGCGGAGAAGGGGCGCGCGCTCGTCGAGGCCGCCGTCTCCGACATCTGTCTCCTCGTCGACGAGCTCGGGGAGTAATCGGGGCGATATCCGGGCTGACCGCCTCGGGGTGCCCTACAGCTTCCCCGCGTCCCGCGCCTGTTCGACGCGCCGGGTCGCCTGCTCGACCCGCTTCCCGGTCGCGTTCGCGAGCCCCGGAGGGAGCCCCTCGCGCGCCGCGGCGAGCCGCTCTTCGATCCGAGCGATCCGGTCGAGGACGTTCGAGAGCTGGCGGTCCGTCCCCTCGGCGTCGCCCTCGCGGGCGCGCTCCTCGGCCCGCTCCGCCTGATCGACCGCGGCCGCGAGGGCCTGCTCTAACCCGTTGACCGCGTTCGACGGGCCGCCGCCCCCGCCGCCGCCGGAACTGCCGGAGTCGTCGTCGCTGTCGTCCCCGTCGTCGCTCGCCGCGGCGGCCTCCGCGACCGCCGCGCGCGTCTCCTCGGCCACGTCGGCGACGTAGCCGGCGAGGGAGGCCGCGCCGGTCTCCGGCCGCCCGATCCGGATCGGGTCGGCCGCGCCGCTTCCACCGTCGCCGTCGTCTCCGTCGTCGTCGCCCCCGTCGTCTTTCCCCGGCGGGTCAGGGTTGACGCGGTACGCGCCGACCTCGTCGTCGGCGTCGCGGACCTCCGTCGTGTACGCCCCGCCGGCGTGGACGTAGGTCGCGTCGCTCCCGTCGACCGCGGAGTCGTATATCCGCCCGGCGAAGTCGTCCTCGATCGCGGTCCGCGTCACCTCGACGTCGCTCTCGGCGTCGTCGAGCTCCACTTTCCGCGCGTTCTCGCGGGCGACGAGGGGAATCTCGCCGTCGACGCCGGCCGCGGTGATCGACTCCTCGGCCCCGACGGTCAACCGCTCGCTGTGCGGGGCCTGCCCGGCACCGTTGACCGTGAGCCGGTGGTCGCCCTCAGGGACGCCGTTGGCGACCGCGACCCCGCCGGCGAACGTCGGGACCGCCTCGGGGTCGCTCTCGATCAGGACGAACGACTCGACGCTCGCCGCCGTCGTCGTCAGCCCCTCGCCCTCGGGCGCGTCGTCCGTCTCGGTCGCCTCGGTGACGCGGGCGACGACGGCGTCGAGCGCGCCGGCAGCGCCGTCGCCGAACGACTCGTCGCCGGCGATCGCGTCGTACCGGTCGGCGAGTTCGGACCGGTGGTTCCCGGCGCTGACGTCGAGCGCGGGGTTCTCGTACCGGGGCTGCTCCCACGGGACGCCGGTGGTCGTGATGTGGCCCGCGACGGCGTCCTCGACCGCCTCCGGGACGGCGAACTCGAAGCTGAGCTGCGGCCCGGTGAACGCCGAGATGTGCTCCAGTTCGGCGCTCGGAACGAGGTCGTACTCGACGACCNGGGTCGTCCCGCTCGCGGTGGCGGAAGGCGACGCCCGTCTCCCGCGCCGGGAGGTCGGTCGGCGGCGACGAGAGCGCGTCGAGCGACCGGACGGTGAGCGCCCCGTCGACGAGCGAGTCGGCGGTCACCGACGGGAGGTCCGGGTGGTCGTATATCGGCTCGCCCTCGTACTCGGGCACGACGAAGGGGAGCCGCGCCCCCTCGTCGCGGGGGAGACCGTACGCGAGCGGGATCCCGAGGAGGTCCTCGACGGTGTCTATCGCCGCGTTCGTGACGTCCGCGAGCAGCCCTCCCTCGCCCACGCGCCGGAAGCCGTCGGGGACCTCGTTGACGGACAGCGCACTGGAGTGGGAGCCGAGCTCGGTGAGGATCCGGGGGACTCGGTCCGGATCCGGGTCGAGGAACTCGTTGTTCGGGACGCTCCGGGAGTGCGAGCTGGCGACGTACAGCTGCGGGTCGCCCGTGTCGAGGTCGACGAAGACGTGGAGCGCCTCCCAGTCGTGCCAGTGGAAGTTCGCCGTGAACTGGTCGAACGCGGAGTAGATCCAGAACTGGACCACCGCGAGCGACGAGTCCTCGTAGCGCATCCCGTTGTAGAAGACGGTCGGGTCCGGCGGCTCGCCGGCCTCGTCGTACCGCTCGTGGTAGCCGTCGAACGCGGCGAACCCGTCGACGACCGTCTCACCCTCCTCCTCGCTCGCGTACGGGCGCGGGTCGGTCGGGAACCACGGCTCGGCGGAATCGAAGTACAGCGTCGGCGCGAACCTGACTGCGAGCCCCTCCAAGCGCTCCGGGTCCAGCCGGGTCGTCGACGCGTCGTCCGGCTCCGAGCCGGCGCAGCCGGCGACCGCGGCGCTCCCGGCCCCCGCGACAGCGCCGAGCACCGTCCGCCGGTCGACCGGTCCGTCGGGGTCGATGTCCTCGTCCCGGCCGGTCAGGCCCTCGTCTCCGCCGTTCTCCGAGTCCCGATCCATTTCTTCGGGCGACGTGACCCGGACGAATAACGCTTCTGTCGCTCGTCCCCCGATCCTCGCCTCACTTCTCCGGCGTCGTCTCACCTCCCTGACGGTCCGCGGGCAACGTCCGACACGACCGCGTCGACTCCCGCGCCCGCCACCGCCTCATACTCTCGCTCCGACCCGACCGTCCACGGCAGCAGCCGGAGGCCGGCGTCCCTCGCCCGCGAGACGACGTCCGTCCGCAGGCACAGTTCGTATCGCGGCGACACCGCCGCACAGCCCAGCGCGGTCGCCGTCTCGACCGTCCCCGCGGCGTCCTGCGGCGGGTACGCCCACCGCGGCAGCCCCACCCCGCAGAGCCGCCCCGGGACCAGGGGCCGCAGAACTCGCGCCGGGACGGACTCGCGGACGCCGTAGACGGTCGGGACCGCGGGGTCGGCCGCCCGGACCGCTTCGAGCACCGCGGGGTCGGCCGCGGCGACGGCGAGGCCGTGGTCGCGGTCCGCGGCGACCGCGAGCGCGTCCGCGGCGATCCCCCGCTGTTTCAGGTCGAGCATCACCCACGCGTCGGCCGGCACGGCGTCGAGCGCCGCCGCCAGCGTCGGCACCGGCTCGCCCGAGTCCTCCACGGAGAGCGCCGCGAGCCGATCGTAGGCGGTCTCCTCGACCCGCCCGGTCGCGTCCGTCACCCGCCCGAGCGTCGCGTCGTGGAAGGCGACGAGCTCCCCGGTGCCGCAGCACCGCACGTCGAGTTCGACCCGGTCGACGGCCGCCGTCGCCGCCTCGACGGCCGCGACCGTGTTCTCCGGGTTCTCGGCCGCGAAGCCGCGGTGCGCGATCACCGGCGGGTCCGACGCGTCGCGCTCGCCGCGGTCGCCGCGGTCGCCGCGCACCTCACTCGCCTCGCCCTCGCGGCCGACGCAGCCGGCGGTCGCCGCGACCGCGCCGCCCGCCAGCGACCCGCCTCGCCGCAGCGCCGCTCTCCGAGTCGATCGGCTGGTTCCGTCGGATCCGGACGGTTCGGCGTCGTTCACGGCGGTTCCCGTCCGGGACGTTCGGCGGCGCGGGAGAAGGTATTTGCGGCCGGCCGCCCGACCCCGAGGCATGGACGGGAAGAAGGCCCTCTACTACGGCGCGATCGCCGTCGCGATCCTCGTCGTCGTCAGCGTCGTGCTGTCCGTGATATCGGCCATCATCGGCCTCGCGACCGCGGTAATCTCCGGAATCGTCACGCTCGCCGTGCTGGCGGGGCTCGGCTACGTCGCGTACAAGGCCGGCTCGTGGCTGCTCGGCGACGACGACTCGCCGTCGGTCGACTCGATCGGCGGCGGTACGACCGCGGTCGACGCCGCGGACGGCCGGCAGGACCGGCTTCGGCAGCAGTACGTCGAGGGGCAGATCAGCGAGGCGGAGTTCGAGCGCCGGATCGCCGACGAACTGGAGACTGAGGAGTTGGACGACATCGACCGCGAGCTCGAACGGGAGCGGTGAGGAGGGGTCAGAACCGGTCTCGGAGCTCCTCGCGCAGGTCGTCGAGGTCGAGGTCCTTCATCGCGAGCAGCACCAGCAGGTGATAGACGAGGTCGGCGCTCTCGGCGGTGAGGTCGTCGAGGTCGTCGTCCTTCGCCGCGAGGATCGCCTCGGTTGACTCCTCGCCGACTTTCTCCAAGACGGCGTTCTCGCCCTTCTCGTGGGTGAAAAGCGAGGCCGTGTACGACCCCTCCGGAAGCTTCTCCTTCCGCGACTCGATGGTGGCGAACAGGTCGTCGAGGACGGACTCCGAGGACGCGTCGGCGATCTCGGCTTCCGTCGCGCCCTCCGCGGCGTCTCCGGTCGCGTCGGGATCGCTCACGCGACCACCTCCCGATCGGGGAAGAAGGCGAGGTCGTGGACCCGCGGGTCGTCCGTGAGTTCGGGGTGGAACGCGGTGGCGACGATCGGCCCGTCTCGCACCGCGACCGGCCGGCCGTCGACCGTCGCCAGCGTTTCGACGCCGTCGCCGACGTCGTCGATGGCCGGCGCGCGGATGAACACGGCGTGGAAGGAGTCGTCGAGCCCGGCGATCGGGATCTTCGCCTCGAAGGAGTCCTTCTGTCGCCCGAACGCGTTGCGGTCGACCGAGACGTCGACCAGCCCCAGCGGGTCGACTCGGTCGTCCTTCGCGTCGGCCGAACAGACGATGAGCCCGGCGCAGGTGGCGAGCACGGGCTTCCCGGCCGCGACGTGGTCGCGGATCTCCGCGGCGATCCCCTCCCGGTGGATCAGCCGCGAGATGGTCGTCGACTCCCCGCCCGGCATGAGGAGGACGTCGCAGTCGGGCACGATCCCCGCGTCCCGGACCTCGACGACCTCCGCGGACTCGTCGTGGGCGGTCGCGGCGTTGCGGACGGCGGCGGCGTGTTCGGCCACGTCGCCCTGAACGGCGATGACGCCTGCTTTCATACGGATCGATGGGGCGGGCGCGTGGAAAAAGGGCGCGCTACGCGACCGGAGCGACGGACCGAGAAACCGGATTGACCCGAGCGCCTACGCGACCGTCAGCGAGAGGATCTGGACGAACACGCCGAAGAGGACGCAGAACGCGACCACCGTCTTGGGGTCGATCGAGATGGCGTTCCGGTCCTCGTTCTCGAAGTAGCGGACCAGTCCCGCGCTGGACATCAGTCCGCCGGAGTTGGAACCACTCATGTCTGTTCCTGCGCGTCGCCGCGTTCTAAACGTTTCGTTCGCCGCGCCCGTCGACGCGGTCTCCGGCCCCCGGCCCCGGACCGGCCGTTCACCCGCGCCTTCTCGGGGTTTCGTGAGTCTCGCACACGAGTGGGAAACCCTTATGCGCGGCCCGGCGGTAGTTGCGACCGACTATGACCGTTCGACTGCTGGATTTCCACGCCGAGTGGTGCGGCCCGTGTAAGACGCAAGACCCCATCTTAGAGGAGATTCAGGAGGATCTCGGCGACGCGTTCGAGCTCCAGAAGGTCGACGTCGACGAGGAGCAGGACGTGGCGAACCAGTACCAGGTCCGCTCGCTGCCCACCCTCATCGTCGAGAACGACGACGGCGTCGTCGACCGCTTCGTCGGCGTCACCCAGCGCGAGGACATCGAGGCCGCCCTCACGGAAGCCGGGGCCTGAGCGGCCCGCCCCGCGCAGCGGCGTCTCGCAACCTTTTACAGCACCGCTCGCTCAGTAGGCGTATGGCCAGCTTCGACGCCGCCGAACGCCGGATGCTTGACCGACAGATCTGTATGCGCTGTAACGCCCGCAACGCCTCCGAGGCCGAGCGCTGCCGCAAGTGCGGCTACACCAAGCTCCGTCCGAAGGCGACCGAGCGCCGCGCGGCGTAATCGGTCGACGCGCTTTTCCGCTGTTCTCCCGTCCCGTGAGCGACCTCTCCGTCGATCTCTGACTCTCTCCGCCCGCCCCGCTTCCCCTCTCTTTCCTCACTCGTCGGGGTACTTCGGCTCGCGACGCTCGGCGCGCTCCGTCGCGCGCTCGATGACCGCTCGGACCGTGTCCGGTCCCTCGACGGCGCGGTAGACGTCGCCGTGGCCGGGGAACATCGCGGCGGCGGTGTCGGGCAGGCGGTCGAGGATGTCGTGAAGGCTCTCGATCAGGCGCTCGCGCGACTGACCGGCCATGTCGGTCCGACCGAACGAGCCGTCCGAGAACGCGCCGTCGTTGTAGACGACGACGTCGCCGGAGTAGAGCCGCTCGTCGCCGACGAGCGAGACGTGGTCGTCCGCGTGGCCCGGGGTGTAGACGACCTCGCAGGCCTCGTCGCCGACCAGCACCTCGTCGCCGTCTTCGAGCGCCGCGTCGCGGTGCGGGTGGTCGGCGTACGCGAGCACCTCCGGCTCGAAGCGGTCGACGACCGCGTCGAGCTCCCCGACGTGGTCGTGGTGCTGGTGAGTCAACACGATCCGGTCGAGTCCGTCGGCGTCGGCCTCGTCGAGCGCCTCGGCGACCACGTCCGCCACGCCCGGCATCGTGCCGGCGTCGACGAGCGTCGTCGCGTCCCCGACGACGAGGTACGCGTTACAGGTGAACTCCTCCGCGTCCGCGGTGACGGCGATCGGTTCCATACCCGTACTCGCTCGCCGAGGGACAAAAGGGTACAGTCGCGTCCCGAACCCGGCGGTCGGGGTCGTTCTCGCCCGTGGATTTATGCCTCGCCCCCTGTTAGTGTCACACACAAATGGGCTTTGGCAGCTACGACGAGTCCGAACAGGAGAATCAGGACCTGGACGCGGACTTCGACGACGAAGACGGCGTTCAGGCTGCCCAAGAAACCCACGAGGGGTCCGTCGACTACGAGCCCGGCGCGTCCAACGACGAACTCCTCGACCGGCTTCAGGAGATAAAGTCCGAAGAGACGTGAGGACCCCGCCGAGCCGCACGCTCGGCGTCGCCTTCTCCGACGGCCGCGACGCCAGCCGCGCGGCCGGCGTCGTCGCCCGCGCCGACGGCACCCCCGACGGCTTCGCGTTCGCCGAGTGTGCCGTCGGCGGGACGGACGCGACCGACGCCGTGATCGACTGCTGGCGCGCGCTCGGCCGCGAGGACGTCCGCCACGTCGCCTGCGCGGGTGTCGCCCCGGCGTGGTTCAACCTCCTCGACCTCGACCGACTCGCCGAGACGGTCGACCGGCCGGTCTACGCCGTGAGCTACGAGGCCAGCCCCGGCCTCGAACCGGCCCTGCGCGAGGCGTTCGACGGCGACCCGCTCGCCGATCGGCTCGCCGTCTACCGGTCGCTCCCGCCGCGCGTTCCGGTCGCCCCGGCCGCCGGCGGTGACGGCGAGGCGGGCGAGCGGGCGGACGGCGACGCGATCGACGACGCGGACGACCGCGACCCCCGCTTCGTCCGCGCCGTCGGGGTCGACCCCGAGCGCGCCGCCGCGGCGGTCCGCGCGCTCACCCGCGACGGGTTTCGGCGCTGCGAGCCGCTCCGGATCGCGGCGCTCGCCGCGAGCGCCCACCGCGAGGCGGTCGCCGCCGAGTGAGGCGGCCGAGACCGACGCTACTTAGACGCCGCCGACCGGATCGATGGCCATGAGCGAACACGGCGGCGACGGCTCCGTCCTCGACGAGAACCTGTGCGTTCAGGCCTGCGAGCGGTGTCCGGCGCTGGTCGAGTCCCGGAGCCGGATCGTCGACGGCGTCGGGCCGACCGACGCAGACCTGTTGTTCGTCGGTGAGGGCCCCGGTGCCACCGAAGACGAGGAGGGCGAGCCGTTCGTGGGGCGCTCCGGCGACGTCCTCGACGAGGCGTTGCGGGACGCGGGGCTCGCCCGCGCCGACGTGCGGATCACGAACTGCGTGCGGTGTCGACCGCCGGACAACCGGGACCCCACGAGCGAGGAGTTAGCGAACTGCCGCGGGTACCTCGAAACCGAGGTCGACCGGCTCGACCCGGCGCTGATCGTGACCCTCGGGAAGGTGCCGAGCGAGCACCTCCTCGATCGGTCGGTGGCGATCACCTCGGAATCCGGCGACGTGGTCGACGCCAGGCTCGCCGGGGCGTCGCGGCGCGTCCTGCTGTCCGTCCATCCGGCCGCGACCCTGTACGACCGGAGCCAGCGCGACGGCTTCTTCGAGACGATCGCGCGGGCGGCCGAGCTGAGCGGCGTCGCCGACCGCGACGCCGAGGGCGGCGACGGACAGTCGCGGCTCGGCGAGTTCTGATCCGCCGGGTCGACGGCGCTCGCCGCCGACGGTCGTTCAGTCTCTATATAGAAAACATAGAAAACGATTAGTCACGCGAGCGGAACCGTCCTGTGTATGTCCGACAACAGGTGGTCGGCGGATCGGCGAACGTTTGTCAAGACAGCCGGCGCGGCCGGTGCGGTCGCCCTCGCGGGATGTAACGGCGGCACCTCCGGGGAGACGGACGGCACTCCGACGGCGCAGTTCATCCTGAACCCCGCCGAGGCCGACGTCGAGATCACACAGCAGTACCAGCCGATGTTCGAGTACCTCGAGTCCGAGGTCGAAGTGGACATCGAGGCCGACCGCGCGGAGAGCTACACCGCGACGCTCCAGTCGATGCGCAACGATCAGGGCGAGATCGCGGACATCTCGCCGTCCGCGGTCATCGCCGGGGGGGACATCCTCGACATCGTCGGCGTCC
This sequence comes from Halorubrum tebenquichense DSM 14210, assembly GCF_000337415.1. Lineage (GTDB taxonomy): Archaea > Halobacteriota > Halobacteria > Halobacteriales > Haloferacaceae > Halorubrum > Halorubrum tebenquichense. Next base: position 21,496 of record NZ_AOJD01000049.1, read on the forward strand.
GGGTCGCGTACGGCGCTGCGCGGTACTTCTCGACGATCACGACGACGCCCGACAGCGGCATCGAGTCGCTCTCCGACCTCGAGGGCGAGCTCGTCTACATGGGCGACATCCTCTCGGTTTCGGGGACGCTCGTCCCGCTCACGATCCTTCAGGACGCGGGTCTCGACGTCGGTAACGCCCCCAACGGCGATCCGGGCAACTTCGAGGCCGAGTTCTCGGACCACACCACCGCGCGCGAACAGATGGTCCAGCGCGACGACGTGATGGCGGCGACGACCGGCGCGTTCTCCTCCGCGCCCTACGTCCCGCAGGAGCAGTTCGAGGAGATGTCGCAGGACTTCGTCGACATCTCGGCGGAGTACGAGGGCGCGGGCGACGAGATCGAGTCGTCCGGAACCGAGCTCCAGCTGCTCGCCGTCTCCGACCCGATCCCGCGCGCACCGCTCGCGACCCGGTCCAGCTGGGACAGCCCGGTCAAAGCCGAGTTGGAGGAGGCGATCCTGAACGTGAGCGAGGACGACCTCAGCCACGGCGACGACTACGACGGAGAGCCGCTCTGGTTCACCGGCGTTCAGGAGGGGAGCATCGACGACTACCAGCCGATCCAGCGGGTCCTCGACCAGCTCGGTCTGGAGTTCGAAGACCTTTCGTAACCCCTCTACAACCTTTCTTTATAGCTAATGAGTCGCATCACAGTCGATGGGGTGACAAAGCGGTTCGGCGACACCGTCGCGCTCGACGACGTCTCGTTCGAGATCCCGCAGGGCGAGTTCGTCATCGTGCTCGGCGTCTCCGGCTCGGGGAAGTCGACGCTGCTTCGGTGTATGAACGCGCTCGAAACCCCCACAGAGGGGGAGATCAGAGTGGGCGACGACCCCGTCACCAGTCCCCGCGACGACATCGCGATGATCTTCCAACAGCACAACATCATCGACCAGATGACCGCGTACTCCAACGCGCTCACCGGGTCGCTCAACCGCAACTCCTTCATCGGCTCGCTGCTCCAGCTGCAAGACGAGAGCGACAAGCTCCAGGCGCTGGAGGCGCTCGACACCGTGGGACTGCTCGACGAGGCCCAACAGAGCGCGAAGCGCATGTCCGGGGGGCAGCAACAGCGCGTCGGCATCGCCCGGGCGCTGGTTCAGGACCCGACGATCCTGCTCGCTGACGAGCCGGTCGCCAGCCTCGACCCCGGCTCCTCCCAGCAGGTGATGGGATACCTCCGCACCGCCGCCCGCAAGCGCGACCTGACGGCCGTCATCAGCCTCCACCAAGTGAACCTCGCCCGGAAGTTCGGCGAGCGGTTCATCGGCCTCCGCGACGGGCAGAAGGTGTTCGACGGCTACCGCGACGAGTTCGACATGGACGTCATCGACCAGATCTACGGCGACATCGACACGGAAGGCATGTTCGCGGCCGATCCCGACGAGGCGACCGAGGCCTCCGGCGGGTCGACCGACGACGCGTCCTCGAAACGCGGCGTCTCCAGCGGGGGGATGGGGCAATGAGCCACGACGACGCGGTCACCCGGCGCTACGAGGCGATCGCGCTCGCCCGCCGGGTGAAGGCGCTCGTGTTCGGCGTCGGCCTGCTCCTGCTCGCCGGCGTGTTCTACTACGCGCTCACCTCCGTCGGCTTCTTCGAAGCGAACCTCCCGAACTACTTCCCGAACTTCCTGAACGCGCTCCGCGATTTCTTCCCGTTCCTCGCGTCGTCGTTCCCGTTCATCGATCCGAGCGGCTTCGTCGACTACTGGACGTTCATCCAAGAACGGAACCTGATCTGGGGCGGCATCGGCGGCGACACGCCGCTGCTCGGCGAGGCCGGCATCACGCTCGCGATGGGCTTCGCCGGCACCGTGATGGGGTTCCCGCTCGCGCTGCTGTTCGGGATCCTCGGCTCCGGCCGCGTCACGCCGTTCCCGTTCAACTTCATCTTCCGCGGGCTGATGTCCTCGATCCGCGCCATCCCGGCGCTGGTGTGGGGGCTCATCTACATCCCGCTCGGCGGGATCGGCCCGGTCACCGCGACGCTCGCGATCGCGACCGACACGGTCGGCAACCTCGGTCGGCTGTTCACGGACGAACTCGAGGAGATCGAGGACGGCCCGATCGAGGCGATGGAGACCACCGGAGCCAACCGCCCGCAGACGATCACGTTCGGCATGCTCTCGCAGGTGACGACGCCGTTCATCGCGTGGACGCTGTACATCTTCGAGATCAACGTCCGGATCGCCGTCTCGCTCGGGATCATCGGCGGCGGCGGGCTCGGACAGGTGCTCTCGGTCCAGCAGGGGCTGTTCGCGTTCACCAACATGATGGCGACGATCCTCGTCATCCTCGTGTTGATCATCTCCGTGGAGATCTTCTCCCAGCGGATCCGGTCGACGCTCCGCGAGGGCGACGAGGCGCAGGGGATCGTGGCGCTCCTCCTCGGCTTCCCGCAGCGGATGGCCGAGGCGGCGCTGAAGTGAACTGAGCCGCTCGTCCCCGCTTCTTTCGCTTCTCCCGCTTCTCCGTTTCTCCTTAGTCCCCCGCCCGCCCGACCCGACCGTCGCAAGGGAAACCGACTTTTCCGTCCCTCTCCGAGGGGACGTATGAGCACCTTCGAGCCGCCCGCGGAGACGCTGGCGGACGTCGTCTTGGTCGACTACGGCCTCGGGAACCTCCGCTCCGCGACCCGCGGGTTGGAGCGAGCGGGCGCGTCGGTCGAGATCACCGACGACCCCGAGGCGTTCGCGGCCGCCGACGGCGTCGTCCTCCCGGGCGTCGGCGCGTTCCGCGAGGGGATGGAGAACGCCGGCCCGCTGCGCGAGGCGCTGACCGACCACGCGGAGGCCGGTCGCCCCCTGTTCGGCATCTGTCTCGGGATGCAGATGCTCCTCACGTCCAGCGAGGAGGCCGACCACGAGGGCGAGGGCGAGGTGACCGGCCTCGACCTGATCCCCGGCACCAACGTCCGGTTCGAGGTGGACCGCAAGGTGCCCCACATGGGGTGGAACGAACTGGAGGTCGCGCGCGACCACCCGCTCGTCGACGGGGTGGAGGGCGAGTACGCCTACTTCGTCCACTCCTACTACGCGGAGCCGGACGACGCGAACGCGGTCGTCGCCACGGCGGACTACGGCGTCGACTTCCCGGCGGTCGTCGCCAACGAGGCCGGCAACGTGTTCGGGACGCAGTTCCACCCGGAGAAGAGCGGCGAGACGGGGCTGCGGATTCTGCGGAACTTCGTCGAGTACTGCGCGGAACGGTAGGCGTCGCGGTCTGGTTATAAGGCGTCGTACGGACCGGGCTTCGCGGCGGTCAGCCGGTCGACCTGCTCGTCGGAGAGGTCGATCGTCGCGGCCGCGAGGTTCTCGCGCAGCTGGTCGACGGTGCGCGCGCCGACGATGGGCGCGGTGACGCCGTCGCGGTGGGCGAGCCACGCCAGCGCGGTCTGCGCGGGCGAGGCGTCGACCTCGTCGGCGACCGCGTCCAGCTCGTCGTGGACGTCGAAGTTCTCCTCGGTGAGGTACGCCTCCTGGAAGCGGCTCGACTCGGCCGCCTTCGACTCCTCGGGGAGGTCCTCGTCGCGGTCGTACTTCCCGGTCAGGAAGCCCTGTCCGAGCGGGCTCCACGGGGAGACGGCGAGGTTCCGCTGACGCGCGAACTCCAGATAATCTCCCTCGATCTCGCGGTCGACGAGGTTGTACCGCGGCTGGAGCACTTCGAACGGCTCCCAGCCCTCGTTGCGAGCGATCTCGTTGGCGCGGGCGACCTTCCAGGCGTTCGGGCGGAGCGTCGACGCGCCGAGGTAGTGAACCTTGCCGGACTCGACGAGCCCGTTCAGCGTCTTCAGCAGCTCGCGGGCGGGCGTCTCGTCGTCCCACCGGTGGATGTAGAGGACGTCGACGTAATCGGTGTCGAGCCGGTCGAGGAGCGCGTCGACGCGGTGGCGGACGTTCTTGCGGTTCGTGCCGCGGCTGTTCGGGTCGCCGTCGCGGATCTGCCAGTACACCTTCGAGGCGATCGTGTAGCGCTCGCGGTCGCGCTCGGCGAGCCAGTCGCCGATCCAGCGCTCGCAGTCGCCGCCGCCGTACACGTCGGCGGTGTCGATGTACCGCCCGCCGGCGGTCTCGTAGGCGTCGAGCAGCTCGTGGGCGCGCTCCTCGTCGATCTCCACGTTCCCCGCCTCGGTCACGCGGCCGAACCGCCACGTGCCGAACTGGAGTTGGCTCGTCCGCAGGCCGGTCCGGCCGAGCGGGACGGTTCCGAGATCGATCTCGTCGAGTTCGGGCGTCATCGGTCCGTCGTAGTCGCGGTCGACGCAAAAAGCCACAGCAACCGGATGCGGTGTGTCAACGACCGGCGACCGTCGGGGGTTCCGCGGCGGTCGCGGCGGCTACTCGCAGGTCACGGCGAAGTCGTCCTCGGCCGCGGCCGCGGTACACACCGGGCAGCCGGTGTCGAGGATCGTCTCGCGCATCGCGTCGTTGACCTCGATGGTCTGCGCGCAGTCGGTACAGGTGAAGTGAACGGTTGTCAACGCTCTCCCTCTCGGTTCATCGGCACGCGGGCTGCGGACATAAATGGACGGTTCCGCGGCGACCGCCGCGCGGTCACTCGGTTCGGGGGACCGCGTACGCGCCGACCGCGAGGAAGCCGGCGGCGAGCGCGGTCAACACGAGCAGGTCGCCGGCCCACGCGCCGCCCTCGTAGGTGATCGCGCGGGTGCCGCGGGCGAAGTACGTCAGCGGCGAGGCGGCGACCGCCGGCAGGAACCACTCCGGCAACAGCGACGGCGTGACGAACGTCTCGGAGAGGAACAGCAGGGGGAGCGCCACCGTGTTGCTCGCGGCGATCACGCCGTCCTGCGAGTCCGCGACCGCCCCGAGGACCGCGCCGAGGCCGCAGAAGAGCGCGACCGCGACCGCGACGAACGCCGGCAGCGCGGCGAGCGCCGGCGAGACGATCAGCGTCGCGTCGGTCACCGCCAGCACGAGGCCGAGGATGAGCAGGCTCGCGGCACCGATGATCGCGACGTTGACGAGCGTGTGCGCGAGGAGCCACTCGGCCCGGGAGAGCGGGGTGGTCGCGAGCTTCTCGAACCGCCCGCCGTCGCGGTGGCGCGCGATCTCGGAGCCGACCCGCGACAGCGGCGTGAACAGGACCACGACCGCGAGGTAGCCCGGGATGTAGTAGCCCGCCGGCTCGGCGAACAGCCCCCCGCCGGTCGGCTGGGTCCGCACCAGCGCGCCGAAGATGACGACCAAGATCACCGGGAAGAAGAAGGTGAAGAACACCGCCGTCCGGCGACGGGTGAACGAGCGCGCGGCCGCGAGCGCCTCCGTCCGAATTCGGCCGATCCGGGTCATCGGTCGCCCTCCTCGTCGTCCGTCGCGACCGACCCGACCGATTCGCCCGGCGCGGCCGAGTCGGCCGACTCGACCGCCCCGTTCCCCCCGCCTCTCGTGTACTCTTCGCCCGTGAGACGTAGGTACACGTCCTCAAGCGACGGCTCGGACCACGAGAGCGACTCGAAGGCGACGCCGGCGTCGTCGAGCGCGCCGACGGCGTCGCCGATCGCCTCCGGGCGCACGCCCCGCACCCGGATCCCCTCGTCCGTCGCCGCGACGGTCGGGTCGTCCCCGAGCCGGTCGTGGACCCCGGCGGCGACGCGCTCGACGACGCCCTCGGTCGCCGCCTCCGCGGTCTCGGCGTCGAGCCGTGGCGCGCCGCCGTGTTCGGCGACCAGCCGGTCCGGCGCGCCGCCGGCGACGACTTCGCCGTCGCGAAGCATCGCGACCCGGTCGGCGAGCCGCTCGACCTCGTCCATCGCGTGGCTCGTGAGGAAGACGGTCGTGCCGTCGGCGGCGAGCCGCTCGATCAGCCGGTGGATCGCCCGCCGGCCGGCGGGGTCGATCCCGGTCGTCGGCTCGTCGAGGAAGAGGAGGTCGGGGTCGTTGACGACGGCGGTCGCGACGCAGGTCCGGCGCTTCTGGCCGCCCGAGAGCGTCTCGTACCACGCGTCGGCGTCGTCGGCCATCCCCACGTCGTCGAGGACCGACTCGGTGTCGCGGGCGGCGTCGTACAGCCCGCCGTAGTAGTCGACCAGCTCGCGGGCCGTGAGCCGCGCCGGCGGGTCGAACGCCTGCGGGAGCAGCCCGATCCGGCTCGGATCGACGTCCCGCGGGGACTCGCCGAAGACGCGCAGGTCGCCCTCGGCCTCTGTCGTGCCCGTGAGCGCGCGCACCAGCGTCGTCTTCCCGGCCCCGTTCGGGCCGATGAGCCCGAACACCTCGCCGGCCGCGACGTCGAGGTCGATCCCGTCGAGCGCGACCACGTCGCCGTACGCCTTCCGGACGCCCTCCGCGACGACTGCGGTCCCGGCGTTGGGACCGCCGTCGCCCGCCGTCGACGACGCCGCGGCCGACGCGGTCGACGCGTCCGCCTCGGCTGTCGGTTCGTCCATGACCTCCGGTCCGGGAGCCGCGCGCGTAAGGGTTGCTCTTCGGTCGCGGTCGCCGGTCAGTTACTCCGGCGCGTGCCTGCGAGCGTGCCGCCGAAGGCGGCCGCGAGGAGCACGCGCGAGGGACGCGGCGAACGGCGAAGCCGTGAGCCGCGAGGCTGGGGAGGCGTGAGGGCGGTGCTGTGCGGGGCGGGACTCGAAGGGGCAGTCGCGAGGCGGTCTCGGTCGTAGAATCGTTCGCGGCGAAAACAGTCACGTGTAGCCGAGCGACTGGGGCTTCGGCGGTCGTGTTCTCGAAGCCGATCGACCGCGCGGTACGATCCGTCGTCGAACGCCACGTCGTCACGGTCCGTTACGCCTAAGCGACGCGGAGCCGACCCACGGCGTATGCACTACCACGAGGCGGCGGCGTTCCTCTTCGACCTCCGCCGCTTCTCGGTCAAGCCCGGCACGGAGCGGGTCGAGGCGCTCCTCGCGCACCTCGACTCGCCGCAGGAGGACGTCCCGTTCGTCCAGATCGCCGGATCGAACGGGAAGGGGAGCGCGGCGCGGCTGACGGAGTCGGTCCTGCGGGAGGCCGGACTCTCGGTCGGCCTGTACACCTCGCCGCACCTCTCGGCGCTCACCGAGCGCGTCCGCGTCGACGGCCGGGAGATGACCGAGGCCGCGGTCGCCGACTTCGTCGCGGAGGTCCGCCCGTGGCTGATCGACCGGGCGGCCGAGGGCGAGCCGCTCACCTTCTTCGAGGTCGTCACCGCGATGGCGGTCCGCGAGTTCGCGCGCCGCGAGGTCGACGTGGCCGTCCTGGAGGTCGGGCTCGGCGGCGAGTACGACGCGACGAGCGCGGTCGACCCGGTCGCGACCGCGATCACGAACGTCTCCCTCGAACACACCGCGGTCCTCGGCGACACGGTCGGCGAGATCGCCCGCACGAAGGCCCGGATCGCCCGGCCCGACGCCCCGTTCGTGACCGCCTGCGAGGGCGAGGCGCTCGACGTCGTCCGCGAGGTCGCGGGCGAGGCCGGCGCGCCGGTGACGCGGGTGACCGGGGAGGGAGACGTAAGCGACGGCGACGCGGACAGCGCCGCCGCCGAGACCGACGCTGACAGCGACGACAGCGACGACCCGCCGGCGTTCGCGGCGACGTACGAGGGCCGAGTGAGCGCCACCGACGCGGAGATCACTCTCACGGGCGAGCGAGAAGGGACCTACCGGATCCCACTCGTCGGCCGCCATCAGGCGGCGAACGCGGCGGTCGCCGTCGGGCTCGCGGACCGGACCGCGGAGACGTTGGGGACCGACCTCCCCGACCGCGCGGTCCGAGACGGGCTCGCGCGGGCGACATGGCCGGGCCGGTTCGAGGTCGTCGGCACCGCGCCGCTGACCGTCCTCGACGGCGCGCACAACCCCGCGGCCGCCCGGACCCTCGCCGCGACGCTCGCCGAGTACGACTACGACGACCTCCACCTCGTGTACGCCGCGATGTACGACAAGGAGCACGCGGAGACGGCCGCGGCGCTCCCCGACGCGGCGACGGCCGTCACCTGTCAGCCCGCAATCGACCGTGCGGAGGACCCGGAAGTCCTCGCCGCCGCGCTCCGCTCGGCGGGGATCGAGCGCGTGACGGCCGGCGACGACGTGGCGGACGCCCTCAACGACGCGGTCGACCGCGCCGACGCGGGCGACTGCGTGCTGCTCGTCGGGTCGCTGTTCGCGGTCGCCGAGGCCCGGGCCGCCCGCACCCGAACGGTCCGCGAGCGGACGGTCCGCGACGCGGCCGACGCGACCCACGCGCTCGACACGGCCGGCGTCCCGCCGGCGGGCGTCGAGCGTCACCGCGACGGGGTCGATCACCGCGTCCTCACCCTCCGCCTGCGCGGCGACCGCGCCGAGCGCGTCGCGGCCGAGGCCCGAGCCGTCGGCGGCGACGCCGCCCTCGGCGGGCTCGGCGCGGACGAGGACCGCGGCGCTGCGGGCGAGCAAGTGCCAGTCACGGTCGCCGGGACGGTCGCCGAACTCCGCGCGCTCGCCGACCGGCTCGCCGCGGCTGAAACCGGCGGACTCGGCGGGGTCGCGGCCGACCTCGCGGCCGCGGTCGGGATCGACACCGACTCCGCGGACGCCGACACCGACTCCGCGAACGCCGACTACCCGTGGACCGATCGCGCCGCCGTGATGGGCGTGCTCAACGTCACGCCGGACTCCTTCCACGACGGGGGCCGCCACGCCGACCTCGACGACGCGGTCGCGGGCGTCGAACGCATGGTCGAGGCGGGCGTCGACGTCGTCGACGTGGGCGGCGAGTCCACCCGGCCCGGGGCGGAGCCGGTCCCGGTCGACGAGGAGATCGACCGCGTCGTGCCGACGATCGAGGCGATACAGTCGGTCCCGGCGGTCGGGNGACACCCGCAAGCCCGCGGTCGCCGAGGCCGCGCTCGACGCGGGCGCGGACATCATCAACGACGTGACCGGGCTGGAGGACCCCGAGATGCGAGCGGTCGTCGCCGACGCCGACTGCCCGGTGATCGTGATGCACAGCCTCGACGCGCCGGTCGACCCCGACGCCGACCCCGAGTACGACGACGTGGTCGCGGAGGTGCTCGACTCGCTGCGCGAGCGGCTCGCGCTCGCCGACACGGCCGGGATCGACCGCGACCGCGTCATCGTCGACCCCGGGCTCGGCTTCGGCAAGTCGCCGGCGGAGGACTTCGAACTGCTCGCGCGCTGCGGCGAGTTCGCGGCGCTCGGCTGTCCCGTCCTCGTCGGCCACTCCCACAAGTCGCTGTACGGCGCGGTCGGGCGCGACGCCGACGACCGCGAGCACGCGACGGTCGCGGGCACGGCGCTCGCCGCCGACCGCGGGGCCGACATCGTCCGGGTCCACGACGTCGCGGAGAACCGCGCGGCGGTCGACGTCGCCGCCGCGGTCGGCGGGTCGCTCCGCGACGGCGACGGCCCCGCGGAGGGCGCAGAGAACGCGGAAGGGGCAGCCGACCCCGAAGGGGCGGAGGACCCGGAGTGACTCTCGTGCGGAGCGCGACGCCGGGTCGGTGGAACTCCGCGCACCGGCGGAATCGACCGGAGCGCGCCGACGCCAGCGTTTTGCCTCCAGATCCCGTCGCGTCCGTATGACCCGTCGCCTGCTCCTCGGCTGTAGCGCGGTCGGGAACGCTCTCGCCGAGCACACTCGCGAGGAGCGCGGCGAACTGGTGGCGATCACCGACGACACGGGGTGGTCGTCGACGCTGCGCGACCGCAACGTCGCCACGGTCGAGGCCGACCCGACCGACCCCGCGAACTACCCGGACGCGGCGGCGATCGTGGTGGTCGCGAGCGACGACGCCGACCGGAACGTCGCCGCCGCCCGTACGGCCCGGGACCGCTACCCGAACGCGATGCTCGTCGCGTACCTCGGAACAGCGGTGACGGACGCGCAGCGGGCCGCGATCGTGGCGGTCGCGGACCGCGTGATCGACCCCGTCGAGGCCGTCACCGGCCGCGTCTGCGAGGTGCTCGGGCTGGACGGTGAGTACCCGGGCGACGCGGACGGCCCGGAGGCCGCCGCAGACGCGGCCGGCGGAACCGAACCGACCGACTCGGACGTCGAGACCGACGTGGAAGCGGGCCTCGCCGCCGGTCCCGCTCAGGCCCCGGACGACGAGAAGCCGGCCCGGCTGCTCGCGACGCTCCGGCGGCTGTCGGGACCGCTCTTGGTCGTCGCCCACGACAACCCCGACCCGGACGCCATCGCGAGCGCGATCGGGCTGACCCGGGTCGCCGAGTCGATCGGCGTCGACGCGGACGCCTGCTACGGCGGGGAGATCGCCCACCAGGAGAACCGCGCGATGGTGAACCTCCTCGACATCGGGCTCCAACCGGTCGACGAGCTCGACCTCGACGAGTACGGCGGCGTCGCCCTGGTCGACCACTCCCGCGCCGGGATCAACGACAGCCTCCCCGAGAACCACCCGGTCGACGTCGTCATCGACCACCACCCGCCGCGGGGGCCGGTCGCGGGGTCGTTCGTGGACATCCGCCCGGCGGTCGGCGCGACGAGCACGCTGATAGCGGAGTACCTCTCGCGGTTCGGGATCGCGCCCGACCGCGACCTCGCCACGTCGCTCCTGTACGGGATCCGGATCGACACGAAGGACTTCACGCGGGCGACCGCGATCGACGACTTCCGGGCCGCGGCCGCCCTGCTCGCGCACGCCGACGAGTCGACGCTCGAACGCGTCGAGAGCCCGAGCGTGAGTCCCGAGACGCTGCGCGTCCTCGCGGCCGCCATCGAGAACCGCGACGTCCGCGGGTCGACCGCCGCCTCCTGCGTCGGCGAGATCGCGGACCGCGACGCGCTCGCGCAGGCCGCCGAGCGCCTCCTCGATCTGGACGGCGTGACGGTGACGTTCGTCTACGGCTACATGGACGGGGTGATCTACGGCTCCGCCCGCGCCCGCGGTGCCGACCTCGACGCCGGCGAACTGCTGCGCGACGCGCTCGACCCCGTGGGGTCGGCCGGGGGCCACGCCGCGATGGCGGGCGCGCAGGTCCCGCTCGGCCTCCTCGCGGAGGTCTCGGAGTCGGAGGCGGAGTCGCTCGCCGAGGTGGTCGAGGCGTTCGTCGCCGGGCGGTTCTTCGAGGCGCTCGACGACGCGCCCGCCCAGCCGGCCGGCCTCCCGCCGGAGTTCCCGACGGACTGACCGCGGAGCGTGTCATTCAGGCCCACACCGCCGAAAGGCAGTCCTTTCTCCGCCGCGGACGCCCGCACATGGGCGACGCCCTCTACGACGAGCGCCCGCGGCTCTACGACGCGATCCAGTCCGCGTGGGACTACGACCGCGACGTCGCGTTCGTCACGGACCTCCTCGCCGAACGCGGCGTCGGCCCCGAGCGCCTGCTGGAGGTCGGCTGCGGCACCGGCGAGCACACGCGGCGGTTCGCGGCCCGCGGGCTCGACGTGACCGCGGTCGACGTTCACGAGGGGATGCTCGACGTCGCGCGCGAGAAGTGCGCTCGCGCGGTCGGCGGGGACGACCGGACCGGCCGGGCCGCCGGCTCCGACGGCGCGGTCGCGTTCCGTCACACCGGCCTCCCGGACCCGGACCTCGGCGACGCCGGGCCGTTCGACGCGGCGGTCGCGATCCGCGGCGTCGTCAACCACCTCCCGCCGAGCGACCTCGGCCCCGCGGTCGGGGCGCTCCGCGACGCCCTCCGGCCGGGCGGCGTCCTCGTCTTCGACAACTCCCCGCTGCCGCCCGAGGGGAACCGGCCGGGGCTGGACGTCGGCCGCGACGCGGACGGGGCGATCGAGTACGTCCGGGTCGCACACCACGTCGCGACCGGCGACGGCCGACTGGACTGGCGGGCGGTGACGTTCACGCCCGACGGCGAGCCGTTCGTCGACCGCCGCCGGATGACGCCGTTCTCCGACGCCCGGATCGCCGACGCGCTCGCCGCCGCGGGGTTCGACGCCGTCTCCGTCGCCGACGGTTACGGGCCGGACGACGACCGGAGCGTGTTCGTCGCGGTGCGGTAGCGCGGGCCCCCGCCGCCGGGTGTGACCCCTCGGTCGTGCGGGGCGATCGACAGCGGGCGCAACGTACATACGGCGCGGCGGCGAATCAGTTCACATGACCGACGACGTCGTCGAACACCGTCGACTGATCATCGCCGGCACCGGTATCTCGGGGCTGTCGGCGGCGATCTACGCCGCGCGCTCGAACAACGACCCGCTCCTCGTCGAGGGCGACGAACCGGGCGGCCAGCTCACGCTGACGAGCGAGGTGGAGAACTATCCCGGCTTCCCCGAGGGGATCTCCGGGCCGGGCCTGATCAACGACATGAAAGAGCAGGCGACCAAGTTCGGGGCCGAGGCCCGCAACGGCGTCATCGAGGACGTCTCGAAGGAGCCGGCGGGCCACTTCCGCGTCGCGCTCTCGGACGGCGACGTCTACACCGCCGACGCCGTCATCGTCGCTTCCGGGGCCTCCGCCCGGACGCTCGGCGTCCCCGGCGAGGACGAGCTGATGGGGTACGGCCTCTCGACGTGTGCGACCTGCGACGGCGCGTTCTTCCGCGACGAGGACATGCTCGTCGTCGGCGGCGGCGACGCCGCGATGGAGGAGGCGAACTTCCTGACGAAGTTCGCGGACACCGTCTACGTCGCCCACCGCCGCGAGGAGTTCCGCGCGGAGGACGTCTGGATCGAGCGCGTCGAGGAGAAGGTCGAGGACGGCGAGATCGAACTCCTCCTCAACACCGAACTGACGGAGATCCACGGGAACAAGGAGGACGGCGTCGACCACGTGACGCTCGTCGAACACCCCGACGGCCACCCGAAGGAGAAGCTCGACGACCCCGCGACCGCCGACGAGGTCGACGAGTACGACTTCGACGTGGGAGCGGTGTTTTACGCCATCGGCCACACGCCGAACACCGACTTCCTGGAGGGAACCGGGATCGAGACCGACGACGACGGCTACCTCGTCGCCGAGGGCGGCCGCGGCGGCGGCCAGACGAAGACCGGCGTCGAGGGGTTGTTCGGCGCGGGCGACGTGGTCGACTTCCACTACCAGCAGGCGGCGACCGCGAGCGGCATGGGCGTGAAGGCCGCGCTCGACGCCGACGAGTACCTCTCCGAGCGCGAGCGGGCGGGGGAGCTGTACGAGACCGAGGCCGAGGCCGACGCCGCGACCGCAGACGACTAGGAGAGCGGAGTCGCCGCCGTTCAACGGGAATTCCGGAACCGGCGCTTCGACCCCGAATCGCCCGCTGGAGTCGGGATTCCGCCGGTTATGTTTTTGATCCGCCTCGGACGCGTTCCGACACGGGACGGTTCCGGTGGTGGTCGTAGAGCTCGACCGCCGTTCGGAGTGCCACCGCACCGAACGCGAGCAGGCCGAGCCCGACCCCGTAGAACAGCAGCCCGATCGCGCCCGGGCCGGCGACCTCGCCGCCGATCTCGACGATGAGGACGTAGAACGCGCCGGGCGCACCGAGCGTGGCGACGACCTCGAACGCCCGGACCGCCGTGTAGCGGGGGCGGCTCCGCAACCGGCTTCCTGGGTCGTCGGCGCGGGCCAGACGGTAGCCCGCTAGGAGCGCTTCGGCACCGATCACGAGGGCGAGAACCATCGGAAAGAAGGCGAGAACGAGGAAGCCGTCCAGTCCGTCGCCGGGGAGCAGTCCGGCGACGCTGGCGATTCCGAATCCGAGGGCTCCGAGGACGGAACCGAGTTTGAGCGCCTGAAGGGGCTTGGCGCGGATGAACGTCAGGGACATGAGGGCAGGTTTCGCTTCCGAACCCCCCGGAATAAGCCTTCTGTGGCTCACGGACAGGTAATCGCTCCACGAGACACTCCGATCACGCGACGATCCCGAGTGCGACCGGCGATCGGTCCGTTCGCGGCGCGTCGCGCCGCGCTCCTCACGGGAATGCGTCCTCTCCTCACGCCTCCCCGGCCTCGTCTCTGGCGGCCGTCGCGGCCGCCTACGACAGGATCTCCACGTCGTACCCCTCGGCTTCGAGTGCGTCGACGATGTCGGCGGCGTGTTCGGCGTCGTCGGTCTCCAGTTCGAGTTCGAGTTCGGCGGCGTTGACCGCCACGTCCCGGGACGTGCGGTCGTGGTGGACCGCGTACACGTTCGCGCCGGTGCGCGCGACGATGCTGGAGACCCGCTCCAGTTCGCCGGGGCGGTCCTTCAGGTCGATGGTGATCTTGAGGTACCGCCCCATCTGGACGAGCCCGCGGCGGACCACGGTGCCGAGGCGGTTGAGGTCGATGTTGCCGCCACAGAGCGCGGCGACGACCGTCTCGCCGTCGTCGTACTCGAACGCCTCCGAGAGGACGGCCGCGAGCGCGACCGCCCCCGCGCCCTCGACGAGCGTCTTCGAGCGCTCCAAGAGCAGCGTGAGCGCCAAGGCGATCTCGCGGTCGTCGACGGTGACGACCTCGTCGACGTACTCCGCCATGACTTCGAGGGTCCGCTCGCCGACTGACCGCGTGGCGATCCCGTCGGCGATCGTGTCGACGCTGTCGATCTCCCTGAGTTCGCCCGCTTCCAGCGACTTCGCGGCCGAGGCGGCCCCCTCCGCCTGGACGCCGACGACGCGCACGTCCGGGAGCTGTTCTTTGATCGCGACCGCGACCCCGGAGATCAGGCCGCCGCCCCCGATCGGGACGACGACCGTGTCGAGTTCGGGGCAGTCGTCGACGATCTCCAGGCCGAGCGTCCCCTGACCCGCCATCACGACCGGGTCGTCGAACGCGTGGACGTACGTCCGGTCCTCCTCGCGCTCCAACTGGTGGGCGTACGCCTGCGCCTCGTCGTAGTCGACGCCCTCTAACCGGACGCTCGCGCCGTACCCGCGGGTGGCCTTCACCTTCGAGACGGGCGCGAACTTCGGCATGACGACCGTGGCGTCGACGCCCGCGCGGCCGGCGGCCAGCGCCACGCCCTGCGCGTGGTTGCCCGCGCTGGCGGTGACGACGCCCGCCTCGCGTTCCGCCTCGGTGAGGGTGGCGATCCGGTTCATCGCGCCCCGGATCTTGAACGCGCCCGTCCGCTGGAAGTTCTCCAGTTTGAGGTGGAGGTCCGCGCCGCTCATCTCGGAGAAGGAGCGCGACCGCTCCAAGGGCGTGTGTCGGGCGACGCCCGAGACCCGCTCGCGCGCCTCGCGGATGTCGGCAAGACTGAGCATGCCACCGAGTCGCCGCGCCGACCGCTAATCGGTTGCGGTCGGCCGACGGCGCGGGTCGGGGGAGCCGATCCCCGGGCCGTCGGCTCGGGAGAGAGGAAAGGTGGGGGAATGCACGCGTGTGACGTGCGAGTGAAACGACGCCGCGGGAATACAAAAAGGTGAGGCTACCAGAGCGAAAGTGGAACCGCACGACCGCAAGGCCGTCATCCGCCCGTCAGACGGGATCCGCGGGTGTGAGTCGCACTCGCACGTCCCGCTCGTCGAGCACCGATCGCACCCGGTCGGGGAACGGGCCGGCCCCCGGCCACGTCGCGTCCGCGTCGAGCCGGTCGGGGTCCCCGACGTACACCGCGGCGGTGTCGGGGTGGTCCGCCGGCGCGTCGAGCGGCACGCGCTCCCGGACGTACAGCCCGTCGTCCACGTTCTCGTACGCGTCGAGCGCGTCGGCCGCCTCCGTTCGGAGGAGCCGCCCCGCGGTCTCGCCGCCCGGCGCGAGCGTGGGGTACCGCCCCTCCACGAGTTCGAGGCCGGTGAGCGTCGCCGGGCCGACGAAGACGAACGAGTCGAGCACCTCGGCGACCCGCTCCGGTTCGGTCAGCGTGCCGTACACGAAGACGTCCATGGGCCGTGTGGGTCGCTGGCGGGCTTCAACGTTCGGGGACGCCCGTCCCGGGGCGGCCGACCAACGCCCGCGGCGCTGAGTGGCGGCGACGCCGACCGCCTCCGGTATATCAATACCGCGGGCGACCGTCGGCGGGGGTACATGGACTTCCCGCGGTTGCGGCGCGTCTGGCGGCGCGTGTTCTCGCTCGCGTGGCCCGTCATGGCCGAGCAGACGTTCCGCACCGCGATGCGGACGACCGACATTCTGGTCACCGCGCTGTTCTCGCCGGCCGCGGTCGTCGCGATCGGCCTCGCCGACCTGTACGCCCGCTTCCCGCTGCGGATCGGACTGGGGCTCGGCGGCGGTGCCATCGCGCTCTCCTCGCAGGACACCGGCGCGGGGGCCGCGGAGAACCGCGACGAGGCGGTGACGCAGGCGATCCTGCTCGGCGCGCTCGCCGGGGTCCCGTTCGTCCTGTTCGGCTTCCTCTTCGGGGAGTTCGCGATCGACGTGTTCGGCCGGATCGTCGGCGAGGAGACCTCGCCCGCGGTCGTCGACCTCGGCTCGACGTACCTCGCGGTCGTGTTCGCGACCGCGCCGGCGCGCCACGTCGCCCTGGTCGGCGCGCGGGCGCTCCAGGGGACCGGCGACACCCGGACCCCGATGTACGTCAACGTCGCCGCCAACTCAGTCAACATCGCCGGCTCGGTCGTCCTCGGGTTAGGGCTGTTCGGCCTCCCGCGGCTCGAAGTCCTCGGCGTCGGCCTCGCGACCGCGGGCGCGAACGTCCTCACGGCCGGACTGCTCTGTTTCGCGATCTGGGGGTCGTGGACCGACGCGGACTTCGCGCGGCCGCGGGACCTCACGATCGCGAGACAGCTGCTCGCCGTGAGCGCCCCCCGCGTCCTGGAGGGGTTCGGCTCCGAGATCGCGGAGTTCCCGTTCAACGCGCTCCTCCTCGGCTTCGGCGAGGCGGTCAACGCCGGGTTCCAGATCGGTCGCCGCGTCTATCAGCAGGTGACCGGGCCGCTCTCGCGGGGCTACAACGTCGCGGCGTCGGTGCTGGTCGGGCAGGCGCTCGGCGAGGGCGACCCGGAGGCCGCGCGGTTCAACGGCTGGGCGGTCGCCGGGCTCGGCGTGCTCACCGTCGGGACGATCGGACTGGGGCTCGTCGTCGCCGCGCCGCGGCTCGTGCCGATATTCACCGACGACGCGCCGACGATCGCGTACGCGGTCGACTTCGCGCGGGTGTACGGGGTCGCCGGTGCCGCGCTGGTCTGCTTCTCCGCGCTCTCCGGGTCGCTTCAGGGGGCCAGCGAGACGCGGATCCCGCTGGTCGCGCGCGTCTCGGCGATGTTCGGGCTCTTTCTCGGGCTATCGTGGCTGCTCGGCCGCACCGCGGGGTTCGGTCCGGTCGGCGCGTACGTCGGCGTGTCCGCCGCCTACGCGTGGATGGCGCTCGTCGTCGCCCTCGGCTTCCGGTACTCGGACTGGGCGACCCGCGCCGCCGACATGATGGACGCGCGGGGATCCGGGCCGGAGAGCGACGCCGACCCCATGCCGGACGAGGAATCTTCCTAGGCGAGGGCGGGGCCCGCAGCGCCTCTCGCGACGCCCGGCGCTCCCCGCCGCCCCTCGGCTCAGGGCTCGCCGCCGAGCGACTCCTGTTCGGAGCCCGTGTCCCCTCTGAGCCGGCGGCGGCGCTTGTCGTAGGCGGCCTCCAACTTCGCGTTCGTCGCGCGCGAGACGAGGTAACAGTCCGCGTCGCCGTCGTCGCGGGGGTGCGCGCTCGCGATCCAGACGTGGCCGTCGCCGGCCGAGAGGTCGTCGGCCCACCGCTCCGCGGCCGCGCGGCTCTCGAAGTCGTGGCGGGGCCCGTCCTCGAAGACGAGTTTGCCAACCTTCGCGTTCCGCTTGCGCGCGGACGGCTTGATCGCGACGACGACGCTCACACCCGGCGTTCGGACGCCCTCGGATAAAAACCTCGTCAGACGCCGACGCGATCGGACGCCGACGCGCCGTGCCGCGGACTCAGTCGTCGGCGACCGCTCCCGGCTCCGCGTCCGCGGCGTCGGCCTCGGCGGCCAGCAGGCGGTCGAGCCCGTCGACCATCCCGACGACGCTCGCGCGGGTGATGTCGGCGTCCGACGCCGAGACGCTCACGGAGCGGTCGCCCCGCGAGAGGTCCACCTCGACGGTGACGACCGCGTCGGTGCCGCCGGTGATCGCGTCGACGTGGTAGGAGTCGAGGTCGAAGGCGACGCCGTCGCCCGCGCCCTCTGCGTCGTCGCTTCCGTCGCCCGCCAGCGCCGTCCGGACCGCCTCCAGCCCGGCGTCGACCGGCCCGGAGCCGGTGCCGGCGGCGACGCGCTCGTCGTCGCCCACGCGGAGCCGGACGGAGGCGGTCGGGAGGTTCCCGCCGGAGGTCGCGGAGAGGTCGACCAGTTCGACGTGGCGCTCGCGCTCGCGGCCGCGGACGTCGTCGGCGACCGCGAGCAGGTCCGCGTCGGTGACGCGCTTGCCGCGCTCGCCCAGTTCCTTGACGCGGTCGACGACCTCGCGGAGCTCGTCGTCGGTCACCGCCACGTCGTGCTCGGCCAGCGCGGCCTTCACCCCGGCGCGGCCCGCGTGCTTGCCGAGGACGAGCCGGCGCTCGCGGCCGACCGTCTCCGGCGGGTACGGCTCGTACATCGTCCCGTCCTTGAGCGTGCCGTCGGTGTGGATGCCGGACTCGTGGGCGAAGGCGTTCGCGCCGCAGACCGCCTTGTTCGGCGGGAGCGCGACGCCGGTCGCCTCCGAGACCGTCCGGCAGAGCCGGTAGAGCCGCGCGAGCTCGACGGTGTCGACGCCGTACGACTCGCCGAGCGCGATCGCGACCTCCTCGAGGGCGACGTTGCCGGCGCGCTCGCCGACGCCGAGGACCGTCCCGTGGACCGTGTCCGCGCCGGCCTTCAGCCCGGCGTGGACGTTCGCCAGCCCGAAGCCGAGGTCGTCGTGGGTGTGGAGGCTCGTCGGGCCGCGGTCGGCGAGCCGCGAGACGACCTCGGCGGTGCGCTCGGGGTCGGCCGCGCCCACCGTGTCGCAGTAGCAGATGCGGTCCGCGCCGGCGTCGAGCCCGGCACCCAGCAGGCGGTCGAGGTAGTCGAGGTCGGCCCGCGAGCCGTCCTCGCCGAGCACCTCGACCCACAGGCCGTGCTCTTTCGCGTACTCGACGAGTTCGACGGTGGTCTCGACCACCTCGTCGCGGGTCGACCCGACCTTCGTCTCGACGTGCTTGTCGGAGGCGGGGACGACGAGGTTCACGCCGTCGACGCCGCAGTCGAGCGCGTGGTCCACGTCCCGCTTCACGCCGCGGGCGAAGCTCGTCACGGTGGCGTCGAGTCCCTCGTCGGCGACCTTCCGGATCGCCTCGCGCTCGCCCGCCGAGGTACACGCCGAGCCGGCCTCGATCAGGTGGACGCCGGCGGCGTCGAGCTCGCGGGCGACGTCGACCTTCTCGCGGGGCGACAGCGAGACGCCCGGCATCTGCTCGCCGTCGCGCAGCGTGGTGTCTAACAGCTGTACCTCGTCGAGGTCGGTGAGTTGTGTTCGGGTCAAAAGGGGGTCAGTCGGCTCGTCGGTGGTCTGGGGGTCGGTGCCGCCGCGGGGCGGTCGTGCCCCGGAATCGTTATCGTCGGAGAATTTCGCGGCCAGCCGCCGCGAGGCGACTTCCTCTATCCTCCGAACGATCGCGAGTGTCTCGCGTCATTCGTGCCCATGCGGACGACACACGCACGTATAAACTGCCGGGTCGCGTCAGGAATGGCCGAGCGATCGTCGGTTCGACTCCGGTTTCGTCGTGGATCTCTCGGCGGGGCCCGACGGGGGCGGACGCGCCGACCCCGCCCTCTCACCCCAGCAGCGACCGCAGGGACCGTCGCCGCGTCCCGCACTCGCCCGCGTACTCGCAGGCGTCACAGCGCCCGTCGTCGACGCGCGGCGGCGGGCCGTCGATCGACCGGGCGGCCCGGAGGGCCTCGCGATACGCCGCCTTCTTCCGGGTCGTGAGCCGGACCTCGCGGACGACGCCGACCGCGGGGTACTCGACGAGCGCCCGCGGGATCTCCCGCTCGCGCTCCCACGCTAACGCCTTCGCAATCCCGACCGCGCGGACCGCCTGCGGCTCCCACACGCCGTTCTCGGGCGGCTCGCCGGAGGAGACCAGCGTCGGGATCGGCGGGGACCCGGACCCCTCCGCGCCGCCCCCGTCTGCCCCGCCGTCTCCCGGCTCCAGCACCTTGTGAACGGTCCCGTGACAGTCCTTCCCCGAGAGGAACCCGCGCTCGCTCGCGGGGTCGACGAGGGCGTCGTACTCGTCCCGGTCGCGCAGCCGCGTCAGGTTCCGACGGTAGGCGGCCGGCGACCGGTGGAGCGGGAGCCGGCGGAGCGTCCGGTCCGGCGCGTCGGCCAGTTCGTCGTAACGGAACGCCAGGTCGATCCGCTCGCGCGCCTCCGGGGGCACGCTTCGCTCCTCGTCGCGGCGGACGTAGTAGAGCTGTCGGGGGCAGTACGCCGCGCGAGCCAGATCGCTGAAGGGAACCAGGGTCACGCGACCGGGTGGCCCCGGCTTCGGGTATAAATCCGGACGGCGCGTGCCGGTGAGCGCCGCATCGCGGCGTGAACCGCACGCGCGAGGGAGTCGGCGGTCCGAAGCGAAGCGGAGGGCCGCCGACGAGGCTGGGGAGGCGCGAGGTGCGGTTGCTGTGCGGGGGCGGGCGGGACTCGAAGGGGCAGTCGCGAGGCGGGCAGAGGCGACGTAAGCACCGCAGGAGCGAGCAACGCGAGCGACGAGGAGCGCAACGAGCGTCTGTCCGCCTCGCGACTGGGGCTTCGGAGGTGTCGGTCTCGGCTACTGTTTTATAAACAAACGGCTGCGTACAGGAGAGTGGCCGGGGCTCCGGGAGCGTTCGAGTTCCCGCCGTCTCTGTTTATAAGGACACGTCCGTCTCGATGTCCTCGGTCGCCTCTTTGAGTCCGTCCTCGCGGGCGGTGCTCGCGAGCGACCCCTCGATGTCGGCGTCGGTGAAGAGGTCGCGGAACGCGTCCCGGAACCGGTCGTTCGCCTGCGTCGAGGTGAGGTCGACGCGCGCGACGGCGGCGTAGCGGGCGACGCGATCGGGCGCAGCGTCCAGTTCCTCCGCGCACTCGACGATCGAGTTGCCCGCGCCGGTGAGTTGCTTCAGGTCTTCGTACGCGAAGTCGGCGTCCGCGGAGTCGGCATCTGCGGAGTCGGCGTCCGCGTATTCACAACCCACCTCGCGGTCGGACTCCCGCACGAGATGGAGGTCGAGTCGCGCCTTGCGAACGGTCTCGGCGTCGATTGCGTCAGGGTCAACATCCGTCTCCTCCCGCTCCGCGAGCGCGTCGCGGAGCGCGGCGGCGACGGCCTCGTCGTCTGCTTCGAACCGGCCGCGGGCGACGAGGACGTACGCGTCGTCGTCGAGGTCCGTCGAGAAGCCGTACCGCTCGCGCATCGCGGCGACGAGGTCGCGCGCGGTCCCGTCGACCGACTCCGCGTCGGCGTCGACGAGGGTCCCGCGCGCCGCGTCCTGCCGCTCGGTGACCGACTCGGAGCCGGTGGCCTCGACGAACAGATCGCGGAGTTCGGCGGTCTTCTCGTCCATATGGGTGCGTATGTGTCGGGGCGGTAGAAAAGGCTCGCCTCGTGTCGGGCCGACGGGGCGTCTCCGGCGTCGAAGCCGAACTCACACCAGCCCGCCCACGGTGAACACGACGTAACAGCACGCCACCAGCGCGCCCGAGTGGAGCAGCGCGGCGTACTTCCCCCGCGCCGCCGTACCGGCGAACCACCCGGACGCGAGCACGGTCGCCTGCGTGACGACGTACAGCCGGAACCGCTCCAGTTCCGGATACACGCCTTCCGGCTCCGTCACCGCCTCCGACGCGGCCGCGAACTCCGCGAGCCGCGCGGCGTCGACCACCTGCGTGTTCACGACCGCGACGACGCCGGCGACGAGGACCGCCGCGGCCCAGCCGACCGCGATGTACGGCTGCATCGCCGAGCGGAGCGCGCGCTGCTCGCTGTACAGCCGCCCGACCTCGATCCGGAGCGTCTCGAACACCGCGTCGGCGTCGCCGCCGGCGTTCAGCGCCCCCGTGACGAGCCCGAGCGTCCCCGCCGCGAGCGGGGTCCCCACGCGGTCGACGAACCGCTCGATGGCGGCCGCGCGCACGTCGACCGCGGCCGCCTCCCCCGCCGAGCCGGACTCCCCGGTCACGGCCTCGGTCGCGGTCGTCGACCGCAGCGCGAACGCGAGGTCGGCCACGTCGTCGTCGAGGACGCCGAGGTCCGCCTCGCGCGCGACCGCGTCGACCGCCTCGGCGAGCGGCCGCCCCTGCGCGACGTGGCCCGAGACCGCGTGGACGAAGTCGGCCAGTTCGCGGTCCCTCGCGTCGTCGATCCGGGTGCGCCGCGCGGCGACGAGCCCGACCGGCACCGCGAACGCCGCGTACCCGAGGAGGGCGACGTTGACGAGCGTGTAGCCCGCGACCGCGAGCCACACCGCGAGCGCGGCGGCGGGTCCCGCGGCGACGACCGCCGTGCCCGCGGGGTTGCGCCCGGCGCTCGCGAGGACCGCCCGCGGGCTCGCGGGGAGGTCGTAGCTCGCCCGCTGACTCGGCGGGCGGAGCGTGCCGACCGCGACCGCGGCCGCGAGCCCGAACGCGACGAGGAACGCGACCGCGCCGTAGAGCACGACCGCGCGGGTCGGTACCACTCCGACGGGCGTCGACACCGGCGGGAGCAGTTCGGGGATCACGACCGACAGCGCGGTCGCGCCGATGACCAGCAGCGCCGGCAACACCAGCACGGCGACGAACAGCTCGGTCAGGAGTTCGAGGAACCGCCTGGCGCGCTTCCGGGCGCGGTCCTGCCGGTGGGATAACATTCGGCGCTCGGTCGCGAGGAACGCCGAGAGCGCCTCGTCGCCGGCCGCCGCGCGCTTCCGGAACTTGAGCAGGAACGGCGCGAGCAGCTCCCGGGAGGGGGTGTCGCGGGCGACGCGCCGCAGCCCCTCGTCGAGGCTCCCGGCGAGCCGGGCGGCGTTGAGCGCCTTCCGCAGCGAGGTCGCGGTCGCCCCGTACGCGTCGTCGTCGGCCGCCTTCCGGAGCATCGCCCGCGGCCCGTCGCTCCCCGAGGCGAGCAGTTCGAGGTACCGCACCGCCCCGGGGAGGGTGCGCTCGATGTCGGTCCGCCGCGTCGCGGCCACCCACCGGAGGTGGAGCCCGGCGGCCGCCACGGTCGCGCGCTTCGCGAGGAGCGCGACGCCGACCGCGACGAGCGCCGCGGCGCGGTCCGTGCTGAGCGGGCCGACCGAGTCGGGCGTCGGCGCGGGCGTCGCCGTCGGCCCGCCGGAGAGCAGGGCCGCGCCGAACCGAGCCTCGACCGCGGCCGCGACCGCGGGGGCCGCGCCGGCCGCGACGACGAGCGCCGGGAGGAAGACGGCGGCCGCGACGACCCACGAGAGGCCGTACGTCCGCGCGAGGTACGTCTCGAATCCGATATCGAGCGCGGTCCCGCGGTACCGCTTCCGGTCGGCGTCGTGGCGGCGGTCGCTCGCGTGCCGCGCGAACAGCGCGTAACAGACCCGGTCGACGACCGCCAGCCGGCCGCCGGTCGCGAGCGCGTCGTCCGCGCTCGCCCCGTCCGCGCCGGTCGCGCCAGTCGCTCCGGTCGTTCGCCGCCGGCTCACGACCGCCTCCGTCCCGCGGGGTCGTTCTCGCCGTCGTCGCCGTCGCGCCTGCCGCCGCCGCGGTCGTTACTCCGGCCCCTCGTCCGCGCGGCGCGCTCGACGGTCGCCGCCTCGTCGGTGCGCAGGTCGGCGAGGAACTCGAAGAGCGCCTCCGGGTCGTCCACGCCGTCGCGAACGAGGTACTCCACGTACCGCCGCTTCGACTCGAACTCGGCCGCGACCGCCTCGCGGTCGCGGTCGGTCCGGCTCGCGATCCGGTCGAAGACGCGGAACCGCGGCCCGGCCCCCGGGGCCTCGCCTCGACCGTCGCTCCCGCCCGGCGCGCCGGGGAACCGGAAGGTCCCGTCGCCGTCGCGCCACGCGACCGTGTTGTACCGGACGGACTCGTCGCCGACCTCGACGACGCCCGCGCCGCCCCGCTTCGGGTCGCCGCTCGGGCTCCGCTTCGCCTCCGGGTCGAGCCCCTCGTAGGCGACCTCCGAGAGCGGCTCGATCGCCCGGGAGACGTAGCGCTCCCCGTCGACCTGCCGGGGGAAGACGACGAGGTCGACCTCGCGCAGCAGGCGCGCGGGCAGGTCCCGCTCGCGCAGGCGGTCGGCGAGCGCCCCGATGTCCTCGGCGTGCGTCGTGCCGATCACGCCGTGGCCGGTCGCCAGGCTCTCGCCGAAGGTCTCGAAGCTCTCCGGGGTGTTGATCTCGGCGATGACCTCGACGTCGGGATTGAGGTAGTTGGCCTCGGTCATCAGCTCCGCCATCCCCACCGACTTGTACGCGTCCTCGTGGTCGCGGGTGGTGAGCGAGACGCCCGTCTCGTGGGGGAGCCGCACCTCGCGAGACCCCTCGTCGACGGAGACCGGTCGGGCGTCGAACGGGATGAACGGGGCGTGGGCGTTCAGCAGCGTCGTCTTCCCCACGCCGGTCGGCCCGGCGAAGAGGACGACGCCGCGGTGTTCGTACAGCAGCCACAGCAGCGTCACCAGCTCGACGGAGAGCGCGCCGCGCTCGACCAGGTCGACCGGCGTCAGCGCGTCCGCGCGCTGCTTCCGGATCGAGACGTGCGGGCCGCCCTCGGAGATGACCGGCAGCGCCACCGCACAGCGGATCGTCTGGGGGACCCCGTCGAGTTCGAGGTTCACCTTCGCGGAGGGCGTCGAGGCGTTCAGCTCCGTCCCGTCGCGGGCGGCGATGCCGGTGACGACGTTGACGAACGTCGTCTCGTCGTCGAACGACAGGTTCGTCGGCACGCGCTCCCCGGCCGTCGGCGGGTCGACGTCGGCTCCGGACCCTCCGCCCGCCGTCGCCTCCGCGGCCTCCGCCGCGTCCGTCGCCTCCGCCGCCTCCGACAGCACCGACGCGCGCGGGACGACCTTCACGCGCTCGCCGACGCGGTTCGCCTCCACGTCCTCCAGGTGCGGGTCGCGGATCGGGACCGTCAGGATCCCCTCGCCGACGAGGTCGCGCAGGACGTAGTACGCGAGGTCGTCGAGCCGGTCGCGGGCGTACCGCGAGTCGACCGGCGGCGCGGCCAGCCCCCGCTCCGCGAGCGCGGCCCGAGCCCGGTGGGCCGCCGCGTCGAGCCACGCCCGAGTGTTGCGCGCCGTGAGCCGCCGCGAGAGGAACCGCCGGGCGCGGGCGGCGACGAACGACTCGCGGTCCTCGACCACGTCGCTCACGGTCGTCTCCCAGATCCGCGACTTACACTCCTCGATGAGCGCCTCGTCGCCCGGAAGCAGGTCCGGCTCCAACACCGCGTACTTCGTCTCGAACGCGTCGGACCCGAGCAGCCGCTCGCGGTAGACGACCACGTCGACCGCGAGGCCGGCGAACTCGACCGCGTACTGCGCCAGCCGCTCGGCGGCGACCCGCTCGACGTAGTCGGCGTCCGCGTCGATCCCGGTCTCCAGCGGCGCGAACGTCTCGGTGTGGACCACCAGCTCGCGCTCGTCGCCCACGTCGGCGACCTCGATCCGGTCGTCCAGGGCGATCGGGGTGAGCTCGCCGAGCAGCCGGAACTCCCGCAGCGCGTGGTAGTCGATCCGGCGGCGCGCCGCCGCGCTGGCGTCGACCAGCCGGTCGATCGCCTCCGCGTACTTCGGGTCGA
Organism: Halorubrum tebenquichense DSM 14210; assembly: GCF_000337415.1. Lineage (GTDB taxonomy): Archaea > Halobacteriota > Halobacteria > Halobacteriales > Haloferacaceae > Halorubrum > Halorubrum tebenquichense. Next base: position 47,103 of record NZ_AOJD01000049.1, read on the forward strand.
ACCCCCGCTCGGCCCGCTCCACGACGCCGACCCGTGTGAGCGGGCGACGGTGTCGCACCGCGGAGAAGCGGTCGCGGACGCGGTCGAGGGCGCGCTCGTCGGCTGGCGACAGCGGCGGCTCGCGCACGTCGTAGCCGAACCGCCCGCCGTCGCGCTCGCGGACCGTCGCCACCACGCCCGGTGCCGACTCGTACTGCGCCCGGACGTCCGGCGCGTACCACGCCTCCGGGTCGCCCGGCGGCACGGGCGCGGGCACTGACTCGTCGCCCCCGCTCGTCTCCGCCCCGATCCGCAGCGTCGGTCCCTCGCTCACGGCTCGGCCCCCCGCGACGGCCGTGTCGTCGCGGCACTCGCGTCTCGGCTCCACGTCATCGTTCGATCCGCGGGTGACGGACGGGCCGATTTAAGCGTTATTTTCCGCTTCGAACCAGTTATTTCAGCGTTCGAAAACGTCTGCGCAAACGGTCGCGGACGGCGAAATCTGACCCGGGTCGGAGCCGTCGCAGCCGTGCGTCGAGTCGATATGGTACACTTTTCTTAACAGATAATTAATCGGTTTTGAAACAGATACTAACAGCGGTAACATTTCTATGATAGCTCGGTTTTTAACCGCGATTCGGCGGTATCATCTATTTGACGGACGATGTGTCTCTGAAGCCAAATTTTAATATCTATGTTGCCATGCCGTGACATACCTGTGTCAGAGAACAGCACACACGACGGCACCGGTACCGCAGCCACGGACCGAGACCCCTCGTCGCCCTCGGACCGCTTCGCGCCCGGAACGTTCTCGATCGCCGCACGCGATCCCGACACCGGCGCGTTCGGCGTCGCGGTCAGCACGGCCCTCGTCGGCGTCGGCGCGCTGTGTCCGTTCGTCAGCGAGAACGCGGCGGTGGCGACGCAGTCGTACGTGAAGGTGTCTCACGGCCGGAACGCCGTCGACCTCGCCGACCGGGGCGTGTCGGTCACCACCGCGTGCGAGGCGCTGCTCAAGGACGACCCGCACGACACCTACCGGCAGCTCCACGGCGTGACTGACGACGACGCCTTCCGGTACACGGGCGACGACTGCGTCGACTGGGCCGGCGACCTCGCCGGCGACGACCACACCGTCGCGGGCAACATGCTCGACGGCGGCGACGTGATCGAGGCGGTGAGCCGGGGGTACGCCGAGGCCGACGGGGGGTTCGCCGACCGGCTCATCGCCGGGCTGGAGGCCGGCCAGGCCGCGGGCGGCGACAAACGCGGAAAGATCAGCGCCGCGCTGCTCGTCGCGGCACCGGACCCGAAGCTATACCACAACCTGCGGGTGGACAACAGCGACGACCCGGTCGACGAGCTCAGAGCGGCGTACGACCTCGCCGTCGAGACCGAGGCGGAGCTGCCGGCGGTCGCCGAGGACCAGCTCGGGGAGTACCCCGACGCGATCGTCGACTTCGGAATCAAACGCTAACGAACAACGGACGCGACACTGACAATGAGCGATAGACCTACGGACGCGGAGAGTCGTATCGACCGGCGGCGGTTCCTCGTCGCCACGGGAATGGCGGGCGTCGGCACCACCCTCGCCGGGTGTTCCGGCGGCGGGTCCGGCGGCGGCGGGTCCGGCAGCGACGGCGGTGACGGTGGGTCCGGCGGCGCGACGGGACCGTCCGGCGAGCCACAGGAGGGGGGAACGCTCGTCTGGGGCCACAGCGAGGTCACCCAGGAACTGGACGTTCACCTGGCGCAGACGGCCGCCTCGTCGCGGTTCCTGAACAACGTCCACGAGACGCTCGTGGGGCTGAGCGGCGAACTGGAGATCTCGACCGCCCCCGACGTCACGCGTCCGGGGCTCGCCGCGGACTGGGAGATCAACGACGACCGGACCGAGTACACGTTCACGCTGCGCGACGGCGTGACGTTCCACGACGGGTCGGAGCTGACCAGCGCCGACGTCCGGTACACCTTCGAGCGGATCATGGACCCGGACGTGGGGGCCCGGTACAGCGGCGTCCTCACCGCCGTCGAGTCGATCGAGACGCCGGACGATTCGACGGTCGTCCTGTCGATGAGCGAGCGGTACAACCCGCTGCTCCGACAGCTGGCGTTCACCGGAACGGCGATCATCCCCGAGGGATCGGCCTCCGAGCAGGCCTCGAACCCGGTCGGCACCGGCCCGTTCGTCTTCGAGTCGCGACAGCAGGGCAACCGCGCCGAGCTGTCGGCGTTCGACGACTACTGGGGCGAGGGGCCGTACGTGGACACGCTCGAAGAGCGGACGATGACCGATCCCGACACCCGACTCACCGGCCTCACGGACGGGGACCTCGACTACATCAACGACATCCCGCTCGACGACATGTCCAGCTACGTCGACGGCGCGAACGACGCCGTTCAGACGTCGACGTGGCGGCCGCTCGCGTTCAACCACATGTACCTCCACAACGACCGGCCGCCGTTCGACAGCGTCAACTGGCGGCGGGCGATCGACTTCGCGCTCGACAAACAGGAGCTCGTGGAGGGGGCGCTGTTCGGGCAGGGAAGCACGCTCGCGACCCCGAGCTTCCCGAACAGTCCGTACCGGAACGACGACCTCGACCCCCGGCCGCAGGACGTCGAACAGGCGCGGTCGCTGATCGAAGACTCCGAGTACGGCATCGACGAGTTCGCCCCGATCGAGTTCAAGGTGACCACGAACTACCCGTGGCACGTCACGGCCGCGACGATCATGGAACAGCACTTCTCCGAGGTCGGCCTCGACGTCGAGATCCAGGAGCTCCAGTGGGGTGACTGGCTGACGCAGGTCACCTCGAACATGGACTACCGGATGGCGATGGTCAACTGGTTCGGCGGCTGGGAGCCGGCGCAGATGTACCGCGGGCTATTCCACTCGGAGGGGTCGTTCAACTCCTTCGCGTACGCCAGCGACGACTTCGACTCGGCGATCGAGAACGCCGAGACCGCGCCCAGCGAGGAGGAGGAAGTCGAGTACTACCGCGAGGCGCAGCGGGTCCTCCACGAGGAGGTCCCGTCGCCGATGCTGTGGTTCCGCGACGGGGCCATGGCGGCGAAACCGTCGGTCGGTGGCATCGACACGGTGCTGGCCCCGAACAACACCGAGGTGAACTTCGGCTCGGCGTGGCTCGACGAATGAGGTCGGCCATCGACGCCCAGTTCGCTCGCTACGCCGCCCGCCGCGTGGGATTGTTGGTCGTGTCGCTGCTCGGGGTGTCGGTCGTCACCTTCGGGATCGTCAACGTCCTTCCGGGCGACGTCGCGCTGCTGATCCTCGGTAACCGCGCGAGCCCGGAGCGGCTGGAGGCGCTCCGCCAGAGCCTCGGGCTGAACCGCCCGATCTGGATCCGGTATCTGGACTGGCTCGGCGGTGTCCTCACCGGCGACATGGGCGAGTCCCTGCGGTTCGGCGACCCGGTGGCGCGGCTTATCGTCCAGCGGCTGCCCGCGAGTGCGTTCCTCGCCGGTGCCGCGGTCGTGATCGCCGTCACGGTCGCCATCCCCCTCGGCGTCGTCGCCGGACAGGCCCGCAACACATGGAAGGACTTCACGACCAGCGTCGTGGCGTTCACTGGGATCAGCCTCCCCGACTTCTTCTGGGGACTGGTCCTGATACTCGTGTTCGCCGAGTTCTTCTCGGTGCTCCCGCCTTCAGGCTACGTGAACCCGGCGGTGGACCCAATAGGCGGACTCAGGCATGTGGCGCTCCCGGCGCTCTCGCTCGGCTTCGCGCTCATGGCGCACCTCACTCGCATGACCCGATCGTCGCTCATCGAAGAACTCCGGGCGGGGTACGTCAGGCTCGCCCGCTCGAAGGGGGTCTCGGAGCGCGACATCGTCTACCGGCACGCGCTCCGAAACGCCTTCTTGCCGGTGTTGACGGTGATCGGACTCCAGATCGGGTTCCTGTTCAGCGGGATCGTCATCATCGAGCAGGTGTTCGCGTACCCGGGCTTGGGTCGGCTCGCGTTCCAGGCGCTGTTGAACCGCGACACCACCCTCATCCAGGGGTCCGTGCTGACGATCGCGACGGTGTTCATGCTCAGTAACCTGATCGTCGACCTGCTGTACGCCGTCTTGGATCCGCGGGTCCAGACCGGGGGTGGTGCCTGATGGCCGCCGAGAGCGCGGACGCGGCGCGTTGGCTCACCGACGCCCGTCGCCGGAAGCTCGCGGACCTGTTCGGTCGGTACCGGTCGAACTCGAAGGCCGTCGCCGGGACGATCCTCATCGGACTGCTGATCGTCGTCGGGGTGTTCGGACCGCTGTTCGTCTCGCTGGAGCAGGCGAACGCGTTAGACGTCGCGAACCGCTTCCAGCCGCCCGGTCCGGCGCATCCGATGGGGACGGACCACCTCGGCCGGGACGTCCTCCTCCGGATCGTCCTCGGCGCGCGGATCAGCCTCTACATCGGCGGGCTGAGCGTCGGAATCGCGACCGCGGCCGGCGTCCCGCTGGGCGCGGTCGCGGGGTACGTCGGCGGCAACGTCGACGACACGATCATGCGGACGATGGACATTCTGATGAGCTTCCCGCCGATCCTGCTCGCGCTCACCGTCGTCGCCGTGCTAGGTCCGTCGCTGACGAACGCGATGATCGCGATCGGGGTGACGTACGTCCCGTACTTCGCCCGCGTCACGCGCAGCGAAGTCGTCTCCGTCGTCGAGGAGGACTTCGTCGAGGCGGCGCGGGCGCTCGGCGAGCGCGACAGCCGGGTGTTGTTCTGGGAGGTGCTGCCGAACGCCGCCGCACCGATCATCGTTCAGGCGTCGATCAGCCTCGCGTTCGCCATCCTCGCGGCCGCGGGGCTCTCGTTCCTCGGACTCGGGGCGCAGCCCCCGCAGCCGTCGTGGGGACTGATGATCAGACAGTCGAAACAGTACCTCGCACAAGCGCCGTGGATGGCGATCTTCCCCGGACTGGGGATCGCGACGACCGTCCTCGGTTTCAACCTCCTCGGGGACGGGATCCGCGACGTCCTCGATCCGACCATGAGCGCGGAACTGGGGGCCGAAAATGAGTAACGAACCGGCGTACACGCGACGGCGATCGGACGAATCGACGGCGTCCGCGGGGACGCCCCCAGACGACCGCCTGCTGACCGTCAGCGACCTCACCACGGTGTTCCACACCGAAGAGGGGATCGTCAACGCGGTCGACGGCGTCGACTTCCACCTCGACCGCGGCGAGATCCTCGGACTGGTCGGCGAGAGCGGTGCCGGGAAGAGCGCGACGGCGCGGTCGGTGCTCCGACTCATCGACGACCCGGGCGAGATCGTCGGCGGCCGCGTCGACTTCGAGGGAACGGACGTTCGGTCCCTCTCCGACGAGGGGCTTCGGGAGTTCCGCGCGTCGAACACCGGGATGGTGTTTCAGGACCCGACGACCACGCTGAACCCCACCATGACCGTCGGGAGACAGGTCGCCGAGGCGGTCCAGACGGCTCGGGGTCTCTCTCGGAGCGCCGCGAAGCGCGAGGCGGTCGACCTCCTCGACCGGGTGGGGATCCCCGACGCGGCGGCTCGGGCGAACGACTATCCGCACGAGTTCTCCGGCGGGCAGAAACAGCGGGTGATCGTCGCGATCGCGATCGCCTCGGAGCCGGACCTGCTGGTCGCCGACGAGCCGACGACCGCGCTCGACGTCACGATACAGGCCCAGATCCTGGAACTGCTTGACGACCTCCGCGAGGACCTGGGGATGTCGATCCTCTTTATCACCCACGACCTCGGCGTCGTCAGGGAGATCTGCGACCGGGTCGCGGTGATGTACGCCGGGAGCGTCGTCGAGAGCGGTCCGGCGGAGTCGCTGTTCAGCGACCCCCGGCACCCGTACACCAAGGGACTGCTCGCGAGCATCAACAGCGTCGACGACGGGACCGGACCGGCCGACCGGGACCGGCTCAACGTGATCGAGGGACAGATGCCCGACCTCACCGGGACCACGGACGCGTGTAAGTACGCGGACCGGTGTCCCGGCGCGACCGAGGAGTGTCGCGAGGCGCATCCCGACCTGGAACCCGTCCCGACCGATCCGGGGCGCTCGGTCGCCTGTTACCGACACGAACACGTCGGCGAGATGGCCTACGAGTACGACCACGAGTCGCGCTCGCTCTCGTGGCAGACCGACCGCGCGGACGGCCGTGGCGACGCCGGAGACGAGCCCGTCGTCGAGACCGAGGGACTGGTCAAACACTTCGACACCAGCGGTCCGATCGAGCGGTTCCTCGGCGATCCGGAGCCGGTCAGGGCCGTCGACGGGATCGACATCGAGATCGACGCGGGGTCGACCGTGGGGCTGGTCGGCGAGTCCGGCTGCGGGAAGTCGACCGCTGCGCGGGCGTTGCTCCGGCTCATCGAGCCGACCGACGGCTCCGTGACCTACCGCGAGACCGACGTCACGGCAGCGGGCTCGGACGAGCTCCGGTCGCTTCGCCGCGACCTCCAGATCGTGTTTCAGGACCCGCAGTCGAGCCTCAACCCCCGTCGGACGGTCCGACAGATCGTCCGCCGTCCGATGGACCTCCACGGGATCGGGTCGCAGGGCGACCGCGCCGACCGCGTGGCGGAGCTGATCGACGCCGTCGGCCTCGACACGTCGCACCTCGAACGCTACCCCCACGAGCTGTCCGGGGGCCAACAGCAGCGCGTCGGCATCGCGCGGGCACTGGCCGTGAACCCGGAGGTGATCGTCCTCGACGAGCCGGTGAGCGGACTCGACGTCTCGGTCCAGGCCCAGATCCTGAACCTGCTGGCCGACCTCCAAGAGGAACTGGACCTCGTGTACCTGCTCATCAGCCACGACCTCTCCGTGGTCGAGCACGTCTGTGACCGGGTCGCGGTGATGTACCTCGGGCAGATCGTCGAACACGGTCCCACCGAGGCGGTGTTCGACCCGCCGTACCATCCGTACACGGAGTCGCTCCTCTCGGCGATTCCGGGGTTGGAGCAGAACGAAGAGCGGATCGTCCTAGAGGGTAACGTCCCGGACCCGTCGAACGTCCCGTCCGGCTGTCGATTCCACCCTCGGTGTCCGCGCAAGATCGGCGAGGTCTGCGAGCGTGAAGACCCGACCGACCACGCGGTCGACGGCGAGACCATCGGCTGTCACCTCATGCGCGAGGAGTACGCCGACGAGGTCGACTGGGGCTCGGTGGACTGAATCCGCCCCGCGGCCCCCGGCGGACCGGAAGCGAACGGACAGCGTCCAATTGGGGGTCACGGCCCCGCGGCCGGTGACTATTTGAGTGAATTCGCACAACAACCGATCGCATGCCGAACGACCCGCAGGCCCCGGTGAGCGTCGTGCTGCCGACCCGCGAGTGGACGCCCGCCTGCGCGGAGCTGGCGGCGCAGATCGGCCCGGCGGACGAGTTCGTCGTCGCCTGCGACGGGCCGAGCGATCCGGTCGTCGACGCGGCCGAGGGGACGGCCGCGACGGTCGTCGTCGCCGGGGAGCCGACGGGCTGTTCGGCCAAGTGTAACGCGCTGGCGGCGGGGGTAGAGCGCGCGAGCCGCGACCGGCTGGTGTGTACGGACGCGGACTTCGAGCACGGCGAGGAGTGGCTGGCGACCGTCCGGCGGCTGCTCGCGCGGCTCCCCGAGGGCCACGTGCTCTCGACCGCGCCCGTGCTGGCGACCGAGGGCCCGGTCGGGAAGCTGTTGGAGCCGTCGAGCGCCGTGGGCGTCGCGACGAGCGTCCGGTTCGACTCGGGCGTCTGGGGCGGGACGATGGCCTTCCGGCGCGGCGAGGTCGACGTGGAGGCGTACGTCGCCGACCTCCGGCGGACCGCGGGCGACGACGCGCTGTTGGCCGAGCGCGTTGACGGGATCGAGACGGCGCGCTCGCTCGTGCGGGAGATGCCGGTCGACGGGACGCTCCGCGGGACCCTGAACCGGCGGGTGCGGTGGACGCGGATGGGGCTGTACCTCGACCCCGCGGGGATCGCGACCCGCGCGCTGCTGCCGCTCGCCGTGATCGCCGGGACCCTGTTCGCGCCGTTCGTCGCCGTCCCGCTGGTGACGGGGGTCGCCGCCGCGGCGTACGCGGCGCTCGGCGTCCGCCGCTGGACGTTCCTCCTCGCGGTGCCGGGGTACGCGCTGGCGCTCCTCCTGCTCTGTTACGGACTCGCCCGCGACGAGTTCGAGTGGACCGGACGCCGGTACCGGTGGGAGTCGCTGTACGACGTGACCGTCCTCGACCCGGACACGGAGTGAGCCCGCCGCCGCCCCATCGGCCGCTCCTCGGCGTCGGTTCTGTCACCGCAGCAATGTTTCAACCCCCGAGAACGAATCCGAACACCGCTGGTCGTCTCGCCCGGATTGTCCATGATAATCCGTCCGAATTGTCAGCGATAACAACCAATTTATACGCCTCTCCGTAACCGGCAGTCCACGATTCAATGAGTCCCTCACTGTCCGCCGTCGCACAGCGCACCTTTCTCCGGTACCAGCATTTCCTCGTGTTTCTCGCCCCGCTCGCGTTCGTCGCCGCGGTGTACGGTTTCGCGCCGACGCCGGCCGACGCCGGCGTGGGGTACTGGACCGAGTACTGGTGGCTGTTCGTCGCGTTCGTCATCGGAGCGACAATCGTCAACACCGTCGGGATCAGCGGCTCGGCGCTGTTCGTCCCGTTCCTGATCTTCGTCTTCCCGCTCGTCGCGTACCCGCTGGAACCGACGACGCTGGTGAAGATCGGACTCATCAGCGAGTCGTTCGGCCTGTCGAGCTCGTCGCTCGCGTTCATCCAGTACGGGCTCGTCGACCGGCGGCTCTCGCTGTCGCTCGTGTTGGGCGGCGTCCCCTTCGTCGTGGGCGGCGCGCTCCTCTCCTTTGTCATCCCCGAACCGGTGTTCCACGCGCTGTTGGGAATCGCGCTGCTCGCGGCCTCGTACCTGTTGTTCAAAGCCAATCTTGGTCACGACGATCCGACGGCGGGCGGGGACGGCGAGGAGGTCGCCACGGACGGCGGGCAGTCGGGCGACCTTCCCGACGACCCGAACAAGCTCGGGCCCGCCGGCGTCGAGACCGACGAGTCCGGTACCGTCACCCGCGTCGACCGCGACGGCGACGACTACGTCTACTCGCGGGGCGGCTACCTCGAACGGTTCCTCAACTACAGCGTCGGCGGCGTCTTCCAGGGGCTCGCCGGGTTCGGGATCGGCGAACTCGGGATCATCTCGATGCTCCGCACGCAGGTCCCGGTCCGCGTGGCGATCGGCACGAACCACATCGTCGTCGCGACGACGGCCGTGCTCGCGTCCGTCGTTCACGTGTTCGGCGGCGGGCTGGTCGGCGGTCACGCGATGGACCTGACGACCACTCCGTGGAACATGGTCGTCTGGACCGTTCCGGCGACGACGCTCGGCGGGCAGATCGCGCCGTACGTCTCGACGGCGCTGAACACGGGGACGATCAAGGCCGGCGTCGGCGGGCTGTTCGCGATCATCGCCGTCGCGCTGTTCGGGATGGCCGGCGGCGGGATCTGACGGCCTCGACCGCTCTCGCAGTTCTCCGATCTGATAGCTCGTCGCGAACGGTTATTACCCGGACGCGACGACTCCCCGACAAATGCGGACCACACGGCTCCGAAACGCGGCCGAACTCGGCCTGCTCGCGGCCGTGGGTCTCGTCCCGCTCGGGTATCACCTGCGCTCGCTGTCGTCGATGAGCGACCCCCTCGCGATCGTGAGCGGCGTCGCGGTCCCCATCGCCTGTAGCGCGCTCGTCGCCGCCGCGACGGTGCCCATCGCTCGCTCGCCGCTCTCGCCGGCGCACACGCTCCGCATCACCGGGTGGAGCGCCCTCGGAGCGGTGACGCTCGGCGCGGTCGCGCTGCTCTTCGTCACCTACGAGACGAGTCAGGGGCCGTCGCCGACCGGCCCGCTCGTCGTCATCGGCGGCGCGGCGTCGGCCGGGTCGGCGTTCGGACTCGCCTTCGGGGTGACCGACGCCCGACAGCAGCGCACGCAGGACCAACTCGAACGGGCGAACGCCCAGCTCACGGTGTTGAACCGCGTGCTCCGTCACAACATCCGCAACGCCATGACGGTCGTCAGCGGACGGGTCGAGTTCCTGGCGGACCGCGCCGACGGCGGCGGGGAGAGCGCCGCCGTCGTGGAGGAGAACGTCGACCGGCTGCTGTCGGTCAGCGAGCACGCCCGCCACATCGGCGCGGTGATCGGGTCCGAGGGTCCCGACGGCCCCGGGGACGTGGAGACGGTCGTGGACCTCGTCGAGGTCGTCGACGGCGTGATCGAGCGGCTCGAAACCGAGCACCCGAACGTCGAGTTCGATGCCCCTGAGGCGGCGACGTGTCGGGTCCGGGCGCACCCCCTCACCGAGGCCGTCGCGTCGGAGGTGATCGAGAACGCCGCGGTCCACGGCGGCGACGCGCCGCGGGTCTCGGTCTCGCTCCGCCGCGTCGGCGACGGCGTCGCGGTCCGCGTCGCCGACGACGGGCCGGGGATCCCCGCGGAGACGGTCGAGACGATCCGGCGCGGCTACGAGACCTCGATGCGTCACACCGACGGACTCGGCCTGTGGCTCGTCCAGTGGGTCGTCGACCGGTCCGACGCCGACCTCGGCTTCGAGTCGACGGCGGACGGGCAGGTCGTTCGGATCCGGTTCGAGCGCGTCGAGGAGACCCAGGGCGTCCCGGCCGCGGGCCCGAGCGAGGACCCGGCGGGTGCGGGAGGCGTCGGGGACGCCGTCGGCGCGGACGACTGATCCACTTGTCGCTCTCTCGCGGAGACCGATCGGCTCGCCGGCGACGACACGTTCTTCCGCGTCTCGGGCCGATGAACGACCGATGCCAGACACCATGCGAGCCGCGGTCGTCTCGGAGCCGGGAGCCGACTTCGAGGTCGTCGAGCGCGACGTGCCCGAGCCCGGTCCCGATGAAGTCCGGGTCGCCGTCGAGGCGTGCGGGATCTGCCGCAGCGACGAGTTCGTCGTCGAGGGCGGCTACCCCGGCGTGAGCTATCCCCGCGTCCCGGGCCACGAGATCGCCGGGACCGTCGACGCGGTCGGCGAGGACGTCGAGGCGTGGGAGCCGGGCGAGCGCGTCGGCGCGGGCTGGCACGGCGGCCACTGTTTCACCTGCGAGGCGTGTCGCCGCGGCCAGTTCCTCCAGTGCGAGAACGCCGAGATCACCGGACTCACGTTCGACGGCGGCTACGCCGAGCACGCGACGGTCCCCGCCGAGGCGCTGGCGGCGATCCCGGACGGACTCGACGCGGTCGACGCCGCGCCGCTGCTGTGCGCGGGGATCACCACCTACAACGCCCTGCGCAACTCGGACGCGCGCGCCGGCGACCTCGTCGCCGTCGTCGGGGTCGGCGGCCTCGGCCACCTCGCGGTTCAGTACGCGCACGCGGCCGGCTACGAGACGGTCGCGATCTCGCGCAGTCCCGACAAGGAGTCGCTCGCCCGCGATCTGGGCGCGGACCACTTCGTCAACGCCGCCGAGGCCGACCCGGCCGAGCGGCTTCAGGAACTCGGCGGCGCGAGCGTCGTCCTCACGACCGCGCCCGCGAGCGACGCCATCGAGTCGGTCGTCGGCGGGCTCGGGACCGACGGCTCGGTGATCGTCGCCGGCATCCCGGGCGAGCCGGTGTCGGTCGACGCCCAGCAGCTCGTCGGGACGCGCGGCGCGGTCGAGGGCTGGGGGTCGGGTCACGCCCGCGACTCGCAGGACACGCTGGAGTTCAGCGCGCTGCGCGACATCACGCCGGAGATCGAGACGTTCGACCTCGACGACGTCGACGCGGCCTACGAGCGCATGGCCGAGAACGAGGCGCGGTTCCGCGTCGTGTTGGAGCCGTAACGGCGCGATTCGCGTCAGCGCGTCCGTCCCCGTCGGTACCGCTGGTAAGTCGCTGGTACGCTAAACTACTCAAAATTTAATAACATACGGCCTGAAACATCCGTGCGATGTACTGGTCTCCGCCAGCGCTCTCCCGCGTACAGTTCCTCTCGGCAGGCGTGGTAACCGCTGTCACCGTCGCGTACTCGGCGGCGATCGTCGGGTCGGTGCTCTCGGCGCTCGTACTGCTCTCACCGTTGCTCTCAGTGTACCTCGTGTGGGGATTCCTCGAAGCCGCCTGACCGACCGTCGACCGATCGATCGCCCCGTCGACCGGAGCGTCCGAGGCGCGGTCGAGACGAAATTTAATTTCAGTCGGCTGTCAAAGGTACGGTGACAATGCGGTTCGCCCTCCGAGGAGTTCCGGTCGAACTCACGGCGCTGGCGGTCGTCGGTCTCCTGCTCGGGGCCGGGATCGCCGGGTACGGGCTGTACGACTACACGCGGCAGTCGGCCACCATCGACGACGCGGTCGCTGTCGAGGCGAACGTCACCGAGGCGACGGTCTCCGAGCGAGTCGGCCGTCGCGGAGTCACCTACCACGCGAACGTGAAGTTCACTTACGAGTACGAAGGCAGCGAGTACGCGAGCGAGCGGCTGTACCCGACGCCGATCAGCTCCGGGTACGGGCGGGAGTCGCGGGCCGAGTCGCTGGTCGAGCCGTACCGCACGAACGAGACGGTGACGGCGTACGTGCCGCCCTCCGCGCCGAGCGACGGGTTCCTGATCCCGCGGCGGTCGAGCGCCCCGCTCACCGTCGCCGGTCTCGGCGCGGCGCTCGTCGCCCTGATCGCGCTCGACGCCGTCGGGGACCGAACCGCCGGACGGGGGACGGACCTCCGGCCGCCGAGCGAGCGCGAGCCGACGCGGTACGAGACGCTGTTCGGCCGCGACCGTGACGCGGTCAACGCGCTCGGCAAGCGCCTCGTCGCGGGGGGCGCGGCCGCGTTCGCGCTGTCGCTGGTCGCCGCGGTGCTCCTGCTGGCCGGCGCGGAGGGGACGTCGTTCCGGGCCGACCCGACCGAGCCGCTCGGTCTCGCGGCGGCGGTCGCGGGGCTGGGCGTCCTCGCGGTCCTCGTCGGACTCGCGCTGTACCTGGTCTGGTCGGTCACCGAGTACCGCCGGCTGCGCGAGCGGATCGCGCCGCCGCGGCCGCCGAGCCCCTTCAGACGCCCGACGCGGCTCGTCACGATCCTCGCGGCGAGCCGTTCGTGGGAGGACCTCGATCCGTACGGGAAGCGGGTCGCCCGGACCGCGGTCGCGGCCCTCGCGCTCCTGATCGTCGGCTGGCAGTTCGCCGCCGTCCTCCTCCGGGCGTCCTGACCGGGCCCGACCGCCGACGCCTCCGGTCCGGGCGGTCCCGCCGCTCCGAGCAGCGCCGGCCGCGACCCCGGGCCTTTTGCCTCGCCCGCCGGTAGCCGATCGCATGCGCGCAGCCGTCTTCAACGGTCCCGGCGAGATCGGCGTCGAAGAGCGACCGCGGCCCGAGATCGAGGCCCCGACGGACGCGATCGTCCGCGTCACTCACACCGCGATCTGCGGGTCGGACCTCTGGTTCTACCGCGGCGACAGCGACCGCGACCCCGGATCCCCGGTCGGCCACGAGCCGATGGGGATCGTCGAGGAAGTCGGCGACGACGTGACCTCGGTCGCCCCCGGCGACCGGGTGCTCGCTCCCTTCGCCATCTCCTGCGGCGAGTGCGAGTTCTGCCGGAAGGGGCTCCACACCTCCTGCGAGAACGGCGACTCGTGGGGCGGCGACAACGGCGGCGGGCAGGGCGAGTACGTCCGGTCGACCCACGCCGACGGCACGCTCGTCCGCGTCCCCGACCGCCACGCCGACGACGAGGACACGCTCCGCTCGCTGCTCCCGCTGACCGACGTGATGGGGACCGGCCACCACGCGGCCGTCAGCGCGGGCGTCGAGGCGGGGTCGACGGTGGCCGTCATCGGGGACGGCGCGGTCGGCCTCTGCGGCGTCCTCGCGGCCCGGCGGCTCGGTGCCGAGCGGATAATCGCCGTCGGCCACCACGAGGACCGCCTCGAACTCGCCGAGGAGTTCGGGGCCACGGAGACCGTCTCCGAGCGCGGCGACGAGGCGGTCGAGCGAATTCGGGAACTGACCTACGGCGGCCCGAACCACGTGATGGAGTGCGTCGGCGCGGCGAGCGCGATGAACACCGCGGTCGACATCGTCCGTCCCGGCGGCACCATCGGCTACGTCGGCGTCCCGTACGGCGTCGACGACGAGGGCCTCGACGTGTTCGGGATGTTCGGCGACAACGTCACGCTCGCGGGCGGGGTCGCCCCGGTCCGCGCGTACGCCGAGGAGCTGATGGCCGACGTGTTACAGGGCACGCTCGACCCGTCGCCCATCTTCACCGAGACGGTCGACCTCGGCGGCGTCCCCGAGGGCTACCGCATGATGGACGAGCGCGAGGCGATCAAGGTGCTGGTGAAGCCGCACGGCGACGCCTGATCGCCCGCGGCCCCGGCTTCCCGTCGCGCTCCGCTCGGGTCGACGCTTAAACGACGGCGCGCGCCGCCGAGCGCCTTTTTAAGTGCGCGAGGAGCGCGTGCGAGGGAGCGGTNCGGTGAGCGCTCGGAGAGCGCGAACCGCGAGGCTGGGGCCTCGGCGGAGTTCGCGTCGATCGAGATCCGATACACAACCACGGCATCGTACAGCCGAGCACCCGAGCGTTCGGGAGCGATTCGGGCCCGATCCCGGCCGGCAGTTTGTAACTGAACGTTTGCGACTCCCGACCGATTCACCGCGGGATCTCCGACTCACCAGAAGCAAGCATTTCGAACGGAGACAGGTCCGAGATGGCGAATTCGGGCCGATACGGCGTAACTTTTAGAAACGTCCGGGCCATGTGAGTAGTTGTCATGTGCCACCATCACGACGAGGCGCGCACGTGGACGGAGATCCAGACGCGTCACCGGGCCGCGGAGGCGGACGAGAACGTCGACGAGATCCCCGACGTCGACGCGGTCGACGAGCCGGCGGACGAGACGGAGGAGACCGAGCCGCCGGCGGAGCCGCGCGCCCCGGCCGACGACTGACGCGGTCGGGCGCGACCCCGCCTCGAACCCCGACTTTCTATCGCGCGTCGCTGTCCCGGAGCCGCGGCCGCGGCGCTCCCGAGCGAAAAACTTTCAACTGGAATTCACGAACCCCTCGTCCGTGTCCCCCGGCCTCCCCTCCGCCCGAACCGCCGCGATCGTCTCCCTGCTTCTCGTCGGCGTCGCGCTCAGCTTCGCCTTCCACGCGACGGCCGCCGGCTCGGAGATCACCTACGAGGCCACGCCGGTCGAACCCGGCGAGGACCCGGATCCGGTGGCGGAGGCGTCCTCCAACGTCACCGACCTCGACGAACGGCTCTCGGACACCGCCGACCGGAACCGGGAGCCGGTCCGCACCGCCGCCGCGACCGGATCGTTCGAGGGCGCGCTCTCGTCGGAGCTAGCGATCGCGCTCGACGGCGCGGAGTCCCGGTACGCCCGGTACGACGGGCGCTACTACGAGTGGTCTCTGTCGACGGGCGACGAGACGGCGAACGCGACGATCGAGATGCGCCCGACCGACGCCGAGTCGGTGTTCGCGGCCGTCGCTCGCCCGGCGTCCGAGTCGTCGGCGGACGTCCGCCGGATCATCGACGAGGGGACCGCGAACGGCTCCGGCGTCCGGTCGGGGCTGTTCCGTCGGGACGGGGCGTACTACGCCGTCGCGATCGAGAGCGAGGCCGCGGTCGCGGGCCAGATCGCGTCCTCGTTCGCGGGGTTCGCGCTCACGCCAGTCGGCCGCGGGTACGCCGCCGTCGGACTGGGACTGCTGGCGTACCGCTACCGCGAGCCCACCCGCGACCGACTCCTGACCGTCCGCCGCGCCGCCGCGGTCGCCGCGCTCGCGGTCCCGCTCGCGCTCGTCGCCACCGCGCTCTTCGAGACCGGCTCACCCGCCCGGTTCGTGATCGGCCCCGCCACCGCAACCGTCGTCGCGTCGGGGGTCGTCGCCGGCGCGTGCGTCGCTTCGAGCCGGTGGCGCTCGCTCGTCGGGGTGACCGTCGGAATCGGACTGTTCGCCACGGCCGCGATCGCGGCCCCCCTCGGCCCGATCGGCTTCCTCTTCGGCCCCCTCGCCGTGCTGTTCGGGATCGCGACCGGCGCGGTCCCGTTCGGGTACGGGTACTGGTTCGCGCGGCCCGCGGCGGACGCGACAAGCCCGTCAGACTCGGCGGCGCGTGAAGACCGCGACGCCGGTCCCTGACCCCGGTCCGTGACGCGCCGACCGGTCGCCGTCTCGGCTCCGATCAGTCCCGGAGCAGGTAGCGGAACGCGCGGAGGTGGTTCGACCCGCTCTCGGTAACCGAGACGTACTGGTACTTGGAGTGTTCCTCGATCTCGACGAACCCGCGGTCCTCCAGCGGGTCGACGACGTGCGCGTTGAGCCGCCGGTAGTACCCCCGCTCCGGGTTCTGGACGCCCTCGGTGTCGTAGCGCTCGACGAAAGGGAGCCCCTCTCGGCGGCCGTACTCGATGAGGTCGCCCTTCGTGACGGGCTGTTCCCGCTCGACGTGCGCGAGGACGGCGACGTGTTCGGCGTTCGGCTCCTCTATCGGGTACTTCGGGAGCGTCTCCGGCGGCTTCGCGCCGGAGGCCACCGGTCGCTCCTCGCCGCCCGCGTACTCCGCGGCGCGGACGTAGTACGGGATCGCGCCGGTGACCATACAGGCGATCATCCCCCCGATCGCGGTCACCTTCGACCCCGACGCGAGGTTCACGTAGACGTTGTGATCGCGCAGCTCGTCCGAGATCTCGGCGATCGTCCCGAGCGAGCTGAAGAGGTTGAAGATGTCGCACTCGACGGTCTCGGTCCGGACCCCCTCGGCCCGGATCCGCTCGCGGGCGGTCTGGTGATACGACGGCCGGTCGACCCCGTCCCGCTCCGCGTCCGGTTCGAGGAAGATCACCTCGTCGGCGTCGCCGTCGACGACCGGTTCGACGATGCGGTCCAACTCGTACCCCAGCGGCACGACGTGGACCCGCCTCGGAACGTCGAGGTCGTCCATGTGTTACCACGCGACGTGACGATATTGACAGTTGTGATCACACTGTCGTTATTTTTGTCGTTGACGGCATAATTCCTATCCGATCGGACTCGCTACTTTCGACCGCCGACGGGGTCTCCCGCTGTCCGCTCCCTCCGAACGACGTGGGTCGGCCGTCCGCGGTCGGCCCGTTCGGCCCTCCTCCGGTCCCCGCGGTCGGCCGCCCCTCCCCGCCGGGACCTCGTCGGCGGTCTCGCCGGGACCCGCGCGACCCACCCACACCGTCAAGCCGCCGGCGTCCATGATATCCGACATGGACCGCAACGCCGTGCGTCGCGCGTGGGACGAGGTCGCCGAGACGTACGCTGCCCGCCGCGACCCCGACGGCTCGGACGCGGCGCTCGTCGGCGACCTGCTCGACTCGTTGTCGACCCCCGGCTCCGCGGACGCCCCGCGCGTCCTCGACGTGGGCTGCGGCGACGGCGCGCGCACCCTCGCGAACCTCCCGCCGGGCAGCGTCGGGCTCGACGTCTCGCGGCGCGGGCTCGACCTCGCGAGCGAGACGGTGCCGGACGCCCGACTCGTCCACGGCGAGATGACGGCGCTCCCCTTCGGCGACGATCAATTCGACGCGGTCACGGCGTACCACGCGGTGTTCCACGTCGACCGCGAGCGCCACCCCGACGTGTACGCCGGGTTCGCCCGCGTCCTCCGACCCGGCGGTCGGCTCCTGATGACGCTGCCGAGCGGCCGGTTCGAGACGGTCCGGCGCGGCTGGATGGGCGGCCGGATGTTCTTCTCCGCCCCCGGCCGCGAGCGGACCCTCGACCAGCTCCGCGCGGCCGGCTTCACCGACGTCGAGACGACGACCGCGACCGACCCGCTGGGGAGCAGCACCGAGTTCGCCTTCGCGACGCTGGACCCGGACCCGAACGACCCGTGAGCGACCCCGACGAGGTGCCCCACGACGTGCGCGCGAGCCTCGAACAGCTGCTCGCGGCGGCGGCGTCGGCGGCCGCCGACGGCGACGACGAGACCGCGCGGGCGGCGCTCGACACGGCCGAGACGGTCGCGACGAACAAGCTGCCGGCCGGCGAGCGGCGGGACCGGATCCGGTGGGGCTGTGCCGCGGCGGCCGACGCGCTCCCGAACGGCGACCTCGCGGCCGCGTACGCGACGGCGACCGCGGACGCCGTCGCCGACGACGAGTGAGGGCCCGCAGACGATATCCACACCGCAACGAATTTTATACTTCGAACTGTCCGGCAAAAATATGGAGCAGCGCGACGCCCGCTTCGTCCTCCTGAGCGCCCTCCTCGCGTGTACCTTGGTGAACGCGCTCGACGCCCCGACCGCCGAGTGGTTTCAGACGGCGTCGTTCGCCCTCGCGTCCGCGACGCTGCTCTACGCCGGCTACGTGGTCGTCCGCCCCCGGCTCGGGTGGCTTCGCGCTCGGTGACCGGCCGCGCTCGGACCGCTGACTTCGGGCCCCTGACTTTAGTCGCTCGCGCGCTTCGGGTTCACCATGCGCGTCGCCTCCCTGCTGCCCTCCGCCACGGAGACGCTGTTCGCCCTCGGCGTCGAGCCGGTCGGCACCTCGCACAGCTGCGACCACCCGCCGGCCGCCCGCGAGTTACCGACGCTGACGAGCACGGTCGTCGACCACGAGGACCGTTCGGCGAGCGACATCGACGCGCAGATGCGCGCGGTCGACGGCGCGGTGTACGACCTCGACGAGGGGCGGCTCGCCGACTTGGAGCCGGACCTCCTCGTCACGCAGGCGACCTGCGACGTCTGCGCGGTCGACGCGGGCGAGGTCCGGGCCGCGGCCGAGCGCCTCGACCCCGCGCCCGACGTGCTCGCGCTTGACCCGCACTCGTTCTCGGACGCCCTCGACGACGTCGTGCGGATCGGCGAGGCGGTCGGGGAAGCGGCGGCCGCGAGCGCGCTCCGCGCCGACCTCAGCGACCGCGTCGACGCGGTCCGGGAGCGGGCCGAGCGCGCGGTCGCCGACGAGGGCCGCCCCCGGGCCGCCGTCCTCGACTGGACGGAGCCGCCGATCCGGGCGGGCCACTGGGTGCGCGACATGGTCGAACTCGCCGGCGGCGACCCCTCCTTCCAGCCCGACGGCCCCTCCGAGCCGGTCGCGTGGGACGACGTCCGCGCCGCCGACCCCGAGGCCCTGGCGGTCGCGCCCTGCGGGTTCGACCGCGACCGCGCCGTCGAGGCGGTCGGCGACCTCGCGGACCGCCCCGGCTTCGACGAGTTGCGCGCGGTCCGCCGCGACCGCGCCTACGCGGTCGACGGCAACGGACTCTTCAACCGGCCGAGCCACCGGCTCGTCGACTCGCTGGAGGCGCTGTTCGGCTGTCTCCACCCGGACCACGCCGCGACGCCGCCGGCCGCGAACGACCGGGTCGCGCGCGTCTCGCGGGACGGGAGCGAGGCGGCGTCCCCGTCCGTCCGCGCCGACGGCGGGTGAGGGGTCGGCGCGGTCGTCGTCTCAGGTCTCCGCGCGGCTACCGCCTCAGGTCTCGGATCGGTCGCGGAGCGCCGACAGCGTCTCCGCCGCGCGTAGGTCCGCGACCGTACAGTACCACGCGCCGCGCACGCCGTTCCGGTCGTTCTCGACCGGCCGGTCCAGCGGCACGAGGTCGTCGAACTCGAAGACGACCACGACGCGCTCCTCGGAGAACGGGTCGATCAGCGCCGTCCAGTCGTCTTCGTCCATGGGCCCCGGCTCGCCGCGGGCCTGCTCGGTGCGGGCGGCCACGCGGGCGTAGTGCGTGACCGCGGAGACGGGGGCCGTCCGGTAGAAGGCCAGGTACTCGAAGTCGGCGCGGGTGCGGTCGTACGAGCGCGGGGCGGGGTAAAAGCCCTCGCGGCAGCGCTCGAAGGTGTCCGACTGCGTCGCGACGACGCAGACGCGGGCGTCGCCCGGCGCGTCGTCGTCGGGGGCGTCCGCCGCGAATCGGTCGAGGTCCACGAGCGTGTTGGGGGGCGAGCGCGGATATATCCCCGCTCGGCCCGTACCGCGGGGCAATGGCACGGAGCGCGGCGAGCGCGCGCGGCGGTCCCCGCGAGCGCGACGAGACGCGGAGCGAGGCGGACGACGCACCGAGCGACGGGACGCCCGGTCCGCCCGCCCTCGCGGTCGAGAACCTCACGAAGCGGTTCGGCGACGGCGACGACGCGGTGACCGCCGTCGACGACGTGAGCCTCACCGTCGAGCGCGGGTCGGTCGTCGGTCTGCTCGGGCCGAACGGCGCGGGCAAGACGACGCTGATCAAGTGCGCGCTGGGCATCGTCATCCCCGACGCGGGGTCGGTCCGGGTGTTCGGCGCGGACGTGCGCGACGGCCGCCGGGCGGCGTACGCCGACGTGGACGCGATGTTGGAGGGCGCGCGCAACGACTACTGGCGGCTCACCGTCCGGGAGAACCTGCGCTACTTCGCGACGGTGAGCGGCGTCGACCCCGACTCCGTGGCGGCGCGCCACGACCGGCTGCTCGACCGGCTCGACCTGACCGACAAGGCGGACACGCCGGTCCGAGACCTCTCGCGCGGCATGAAACAGAAGGTGTCGCTGGCGAGCGTGCTGGCCGGCGGCGCGGAGCTGGTCTTCTTGGACGAGCCGACGCTGGGGCTCGACGTCGAGAGCGCGCGGACGCTCCGGGCGGAGCTGCGCCGGCTCGCGGCCGAGGAGGGGCTCACCATCGTCGTCAGCAGCCACGACATGACGACGATCGAGGCGGTGTGCGACCGCGTCGTCATGCTGTCGAACGGGCGGATCGTCGCCGACGACACGGTCGAGGCGCTGCTCGGCGCGGCCGATCGCGACGTCGTCCGCGTGGCGAGTCCCGACCTCGATCGGGAGACGATCGCGGGGCTCCGCGAGCGGTTCGAGGTCGTCGACGTCGACGCGGAGGCGCACCCGCCCGGGGTGTCGGTCGTCGCGGGGGGCGACCGGCTGTACGACCTGACCGACGCGCTCCGCGCGGCCGGCGTCACGGTCTCGGACGTCCGGACGGTCCAGCCCGACCTGGAGGACGTGTTCCTCGAACGCACCGGCAGCACCCCCGGAGGTGACTCCGCGTGAGCGGCGACGCGCCGTCGGCGGACGCGGCGGCCGCCGACGCGTCGAGCGCGGACGGGTCGCGGGCCGCGGACGCGACCGACGCCGCGGCCGTGGAGGAGGGCGAGCCGCGGCCGGCCACCTACTACCACCTCGCGCGGGCCGTGCTGTACCGGGAGTTCCTGATCTTCGTGCGCTACCCGGCGAACGCGATCGGGGGGATCGTGGTGTCGCTGTTCTTCTTCGCGGCGCTGTTCCTCGGCGGCCAGCTGCTCGCGGGGCAGGCGCTGACGGACTCGATCGAGGGGATCGTCGTCGGCTACTTCCTGTGGACGCTGTCGGTGGGCGCGTACTCGTCGGTGTCGAACGACATCGGTAGCGAGGTCCAGTGGGGGACCTTAGAGCGCCACATCACCACCCCGTTCGGCTTCGCGCCCGTCGCGCTGCTGAAGGGGGTCGCGAAGGTGGTGCGGACGTTCCTCACGAGCGCGGTGATCCTCGCGGTCATGCTCGTCATCACGGGGACGCGGCTGAGCCTCGCGCCGGTGACGGTGATCGCCGTCGCGGGCCTGTCGATCACCTCCGTTCTCGGACTGGGGTTCGCCGCGGGCGGGGTGACGGTGCTGTACAAGCGGATCGGCAACTGGCTCAACCTCCTCCAGTTCGGCTTCGTCGCGCTGATCTCCGCGCCCGTCTTCGACCTGCCGTGGACGCGCGTCCTCCCATTGGCGCACGGGAGCGCCATGCTCCAGCGCGCGATGGTCGACGGGATCCGACTGTGGGAGTTCCCGCTCGCCGACTTGGCGCTGCTCGTCGCGGTCGCGGTCGGCTACCTGTTCGGGGGGTACCTCGTCTTCCGGGCCGCCACCCGCCGCGCGCGGCGGCTCGGCGTGCTCGGCGACTACTGACCCGCCGGGACGCGTCCACATATTCACTCGGTTCCGACTCCACGTAAAAAACCCCGACTGGGGTAGCTTTATTTTCATGGATAAGGGTGATAGATCCGTCACACATGACTGACGTCACCCTTCGTCGGACGCAGCTAGCGACGCCTGCGAGCGACGAGAACATGATGCATTCGGCCGCCGACAGCGACGCCGACGAGGTCTTCCTCGACTTGGAGGACTCGGTCGCGCCCGACGCGAAGCCGGCCGCGCGCGAGCCGCTGATCGAGGCGGCCCGCGAGGAGGACTGGAGCGACAAGGTCCTCAGCTTCCGGATGAACGGAATTGACACCAAGTGGTGGTACGACGACGTGATCTCCGTCGTCGGCGAGGCGGGCGAGTTCATCGACGACATCATCGTCCCGAAGGTCAAATCCGCCAGCGACGTTCACACCGTCGAGAACCTCCTCGAACAGGTCGAGGAGAACAACGGGCTGGAGGTCGGCGCGATCGGGCTCGAACCCCAGATCGAGGACGGCGAGGGGATCCACAACGTCCACGAGATCGCCCACGCCTCCGACCGCCTCTCTTCGATCATCTTCGGCCCCGGCGACTACTCGGCGGCGATGGGGACGCCCGGACTCGACATCGGCCAGTTCCCGGAGTACCCCGGCCACTACTGGCACCACGCGCTCTCGGAGTGTAACTCCGCGGCGAAGTCCGCCGGCCTCCCCTGTCTCGACGGCCCGTACGCGGACATCGAGGACCCCGAGGGGTTCCGCGAGTCCGCGAACAACGCCAACATGATCGGCTGCGACGGCAAGTGGGCGATCCACCCGTCGCAGATCGAGATCGGCAACGAAGTGTTCGCGCCGGACCCGGAGACGGCCGAGCGCGCCAAGCGCATCGTCGACGCCTACGCCGAGGCGATGGAGGAGGGCAAGGGCGCGGTGTCCGTCGACGGCCAGATGGTCGACGAGGCGACCAACAAGATGGCTCAGGACATCGTCGAGAAGGCCGAAGCCGCCGGCATCCTGTAATCGGTCGACCGACCGGTCGACTCGCGTCCCGCCGACACCCGACTTTTTCGCGTCGACCGCGTCTCGGAGCGGTCGCGTTCTGAACGACAGCGGGAGTACGTATCGTAAATCCGTGCCGGCGAGCGTATATTTAAAAATGATCTGAGCGACGGCGACGATCTCGTGTAAAGAACGATGCGGTCGGCGCGTGCCTCCGAGCGCGCCGCCGAAGGCGGCCGCGAGTAGCGAGAGACCGAAGGTCTCTCGGACAGCCGGCGGCGAAGCCGCCGNAAGAACGAGGCGGTTGGCGCGTGCCTCCGAGCGCGCCGCCGAAGGCGGCCGCGAGTAGCGAGAGACCGAAGGTCTCTCGGACAGCCGGCGGCGAAGCCGCCGGCGAGAGCACCGCGCGAGGGAGTCGCTGGCGGCGATAGCCGCCAGCGACGAGGCTGGAGAGGTGTGCGGTGCGGTTGCTGTGTGGGTGGGGCTTTGCCTGTCCTCACCGTGACGTCATCGTTTACTTATAAATAGCCGACAGCGACGCCGCTTGATCACTCATAAATGACCGATCAATCACCGCACGATACGTACTCCCGAAATCGCCCGTCCTCCTCTGTGCTATTTATAAGGGCTCGATCAGTTCGACCGCGTGCCCGTCGGGGTCTTCGACGAACGCGGTCCGCGCGCCCGCCTCCGGCTGGTCGCCCGGCTCCTTCACGACGCCGTGGTGGTCGATCGATTCGAACGCCTCGTCGACGTCGTCGACGCCGACCGCGACGTGGTCGTACCGGTCGCCGTCGTCTCCCGGCTCCTCGCCGTCGGCGTCGGACAGCTGGAACTCGACGCCCGCGTCGTCGGCGACGTAGACGTTCCGCGTGTCGCCGTCAGCGGTCGTGAACTCCCAGGAGCGCTCGAACCCGAGCTGTTCGACGTACCAGTCCGCCGCCCGGTCCGCGTCGGCCACGTTGAGACACGTGTGGAGTATCTCCATGGGTCTCGGCTCTCGCGGTGAGGGCATAAATCCCGGCGGGAGCCGCGCCATCGGCGACGGCGGCCGCGTCGGCGTCGTCTCGTAAAATTATCATTAACAAAGGTTTTATTCATTTTCTCGCCCCGGAGTACACCATGGCAACCGAACCCACGCGGGGGAGTGACGCGCCGGACCTGGACACGTCCGCGGCCGCGCTCGGTCACGACCGGCCGGACGTGGCCGCCTACCGGGACCTGGCGTCGGACCTCCGCGACCGGGTCGCGGGAGAGGTCCAGTTCGACGAGTACGCGCAGGTGCTGTACGCGACGGACGGGAGCATCTATCAGGCGCGGCCGGCCGGCGTCGTCCTGCCGCGCTCCGTCGAGGACGTACAGGCCGCGATGGCCGTCGCCGCCGACCACGGCGTCCCGGTCATCCCGCGGGGTGCCGGCTCCTCGCTGGGCGGGCAGACGGTCGGGCCGGGCTGCGTGGTGTTGGACTTCTCGAAGCACATGGACGAGATTCTGGAGGTCCGACCCGACGACCGGCGGGCCGTGGTCCAGCCCGGCGTCGTGCAGGACCACCTCGACGACCGGCTGGCCGAGGACGGGCTGAAGTTCGCGCCCGACCCGGCCTCCTCGGCGCGGGCGACCGTCGTCGGCGGGATCGGCAACAACTCCACCGGCGCGCACTCGGTGCGGTACGGGATCACGGACGCGTACACGGAGGAGCTGACGGTCGTGCTCGCTGACGGCTCGCTGCTCCACACCCGCGAGGTCGTCCTCGACTCCCCCGAGTACGAGGCGATCGTGTCGGGCGACGACCTGGAGGCCTCGCTGTACGAGACGACGCGGGCGCTCGTCGAGGACAACGAGGCGCAGATCGACGAGAAGTACCCGAACCTCAAACGCTCCGTCTCCGGGTACAACCTCCACAAGGTGATCTACGAGAACGACGACGGCGAGGCGGTGATCAACCTCTCGAAGCTGTTCGTCGGCGCGGAGGGCACCCTCGGCACGATCGTCGAGGCCGAGGTGTCGCTGGTCACCCGCCCCGAGGAGACGGCGCTGGCGCTGTACACGTTCGACTCGCTGGTCGACGCGATGAAGGCGGTGCCCGAGGCGCTGGAGTTCCCGGTGAGCGCGGTCGAGCTGATGGACGACGAGGTGTTCTCGCTCGCCGCGGGGTCACAGGAGTTCGCGCAGTACGCCGAGCCGATCCCGGACCGCGCGGCCGCCGCGCTCATGCTGGAGTGGGACTCGGAGCTGGTCGACGACTTCGAGGCGGCGATGGCGGACACGACCGCCCACTTCGTCGACGAGGGCGACGCCTTCGACGTGTTGGAGGCGTACACCGACGCGGATCAGGCGGACCTCTGGAAGCTCCGCAAGGCCGCGATCCCGCTGCTGATGAGCATGCGCGGCGACCCGAAGCCGTACCCGTTCATCGAGGACGCGACGGTGCCGCCCGAGGAGCTGGCCGAGTACGTCGGGCAGTTCGAGGACGTGCTGACGGACCACGACACCTCGGCCGCCTACTTCGCGCACGCCGGGAGCGGCACGCTCCACATCCGCCCGATCCTCTCGCTCAAGGAGGAGGAGGGCGTCGAGAAGATGCACTCCATCTCCGAGGACGTCACGGACCTCGTCTTGGAGCACCACGGCGCGTTCTCCGGCGAGCACGGCGACGGGCTCGCGCGTACGGAGTTCAACCCGAAGATGTACGGCGAGGACCTCTGGAGCGCCTTCCAGGAGCTCAAGTCGACGTTCGACCCCGAGTGGCGGATGAACCCGGGCAAGGTCGTCTACGTCGACGGGGAGGCCGCCGCCGAGCGCGGCTACCCCGACACCGCGGCCGACACGGACATGCGCGAGAACCTCCGGTACGGCCCGGCGTACGAGTCGATCGAGCCGCAGACGGAGCTGGACTTCGACGACGAGGGCGGCTTCTCCCATCTCGTCGAGCTGTGTAACGGCTGCGGGACGTGCCGCGAGACCGACTCCGGCGTGATGTGCCCGACCTACCGCGCCTCCGAGGAGGAGATCCAGGCGACCCGCGGGCGCGCCAACATGCTCCGGGCCGCCATCAGCGGCGAACTGGACGACGACGAGATCCACTCCGACCGGTTCCAAGAGGAGGTGCTCGGCCTCTGCGTCGGCTGTAAGGGGTGCAAGAGCGACTGCCCGACCGGGGTCGACCTCGCGAAGCTGAAGGCCGAGGTGAAACACGAGCACCACGAGGAGGAGGGGTCGGGGCTCCGCGAGCGGATCTTCCGGGACATCGACCGCTTCTCCGCGCTGGGGAGCGCGCTCGCGCCGGTCTCGAACGCGGCGACGAAGATCCCCGGCGCTCGCGCCGTGATGGACGCGGTCGCAGGGATCGCGCCCGACCGCGAACTGCCGACGTTCCGCTCGGAGAGCTTCGAGGACTGGTTCGCGGCGCGCGGCGGCTCGACGGTCGCGCCCGACGAGGCGGTCGACACGGTCGCCTTATTCCCGGACACCTACACCAACTACAGCTACCCGGCCGCCGGGAAGGCGGCCGTCTCGGTGCTGGAGGCCGCGAACGTCCGCGTGGAGGTGCCCGACGACTTGGCGGCCTCCGGGCGGGCGGCGTTCTCGACGGGCTTCCTCGACGAGGCCCGCGAGCGCGCCGCGACCAACGTCGAGCGGCTCGCGCCCCGGGTCCGCGACGGGCAGTCGGTCGTCTTCGTCGAGCCCTCGGACGCCGTGATGTTCCAGGACGAGTACCTCGATCTCCTCGACGGCGACGACGTCGAGACCGTGTCGGCCGCCGCCTACGGCGTGCTGGAGTACCTCGACGCCGGCCGCGTCGACGAGCGGTTGGCGTTCGACGCGCCCGCCGAGTCGCTCACCTACCACGGCCACTGTAACCAGAAGGCGACGAACAAGGACCACCACGCGGTCGGCGTGCTGCGTCGCGCCGGCTACGACGTGGACCCGCTCGACTCCTCCTGTTGCGGGATGGCCGGCTCCTTCGGCTACGAGTCGGAACACTACGACATCTCGAAGGCCATCGGGCGGATCCTCTTCGATCAGGTCGACGAGAGCGACGGCGAGACGGTGACCGCGCCCGGCGCGTCCTGCCGGTCCCAGCTGGGCGACCGCGACGAGGGCACCGAGGCCCCGCCGCACCCGATCGAGAAGGTCGCCGAGGCGGTGACCGGTCCCGCGGTCGCCGCCGACGCGAGCGTCGCCGAGCCGACCGGCCCGGCGGCCGCCGACGACTGACGGCGGCGCGGCGGTCTCGGGAGCCGCGCCGGCTCTCGTCCGCGGAACCCCGCTCCGCTCGTTCGGTCCGGTCGCTCGTCCGTCTGCCGTGTAACCCGCTCGGCGAAACATTTCGAACGAGCCTGACTGTCTCGTCGATATATCACGAACTATCCGCCACGATACGTTACGATTTCGAGCCGCTTATGCCCCTGAGCGTACGATCTACGAACGTAATGACCGATATCAAAACGATCTACAAGAGCGGCTCCGTGCGACTGAAGGACACCCCGCGACCCGAGGATCTCGACGCGACGACCAGCCCGGTCGCCCGCCTCGTCGAACGGCTGCGCGCCTGAACCGGGTTCCCCTTTCTCTCGGTGACGCGCCGTCCGCCGCGTAGCAGGACCGAACCGACGCTCCGAACGTCGCCGCCGCTCGCGGGTCGCGGTCGCGTCGGGCGAAAGAGGCCGCGCCGCGGCGTCGGTCCCGGCGCTCAGAACACGCCGGTGAACAGCACGTAGCTGAACAGGAGACACAGCAGTCCGACGCCCGTCGCGTAGTACAGCAGGGGGATGAGGTTCAGCCGCATCACCCGTCCCTCCTGTCCGAGCAGGCCGACGGTCGCCAGCGCGGCGACGAGGTTGTGGATCGCGACGAGGTTCCCGATGGCACCGCCGACGGCCTGCGCGCCGACGATGACCGTCCGCGGGAGCCCGAGCTGCGTCGCCGCCTCGAACTGGAACGCGCCGAAGGTGATGTTCGAGACGGTGTTCGACCCGGCCATCGCGGCCCCGAGCGCGCCGATCAGCGACGCGAACGCCGGGTACGCGACCCCCAGCAGGTCGGCGGTCGTCTGCGCGAGCAGCACGATCATGCTCCCGACCTCTGGCGCGCCGGGGTGCGCGCCGGACTGGAGCATCACCTGTACCATCGCGATGACGAAGACGAGGGCGATGAACGGCGAGACGATCTTCCGGGCGGCCTCCTTCCAGGCGTCGCCCACCTCCTGACCGGACATCCCGAAGATCGGGATCGCCAGCACGGCGCTCACGAGCAGCCAGAATCCGGGGACGTTCATCCACGCGACGGAGCCGTTGAGCGTCGTCCCGAGGATGCCGTCCCAGTTGACGATGAAGACGCTACGGTTGATGAAATCGGAGATCGGACCGACGGCCCGCGTCACGACCAGCAGGACCACGAGCAGGACGTACGGCGACCACGCCTTCAGGAGCGACATCTCCTCGTCGACGTCGGTGATGTCGGCCGCCTCCGCCTCGGGCGAGACGCCGCCGCGGCTCTCGGCACCGCCGCCGTTCGACCCGTTCGACTGCCCCGGTTCGATCGAGCCGACCCAGTGGTCCTCCCAGCGGTCGCGCTCGGGGAACTCCCAGTCCTCGTCCGGGAGCAGGTACCCCGCGCGCAGGATCGACAGGACGATCGCGCCGCCCACCATCGAGCCGATGAGCGCCGGGAACTCGGCGGTGAGGTACCACGCGGAGACCCAGTACGGGACCGCGAAGGAGGTCCCGGCGACCAGACAGAGCGGTGCGACCTCCCACGCCGGCGCGAGCGACCGCTCGTCGGGGTCGCCGAAGAAGTACACGACCATCCCGACCGCGAACAGCGGCATCACGAACCCGATCAAGGCGTGATACGTCGCGGCCCACGCGGCCACCTCGACCGAGAACTCCCGGACGGTCATCCCCCCGCCCTCGATCGCGGTCCGGGTGAACTCGACGCTCTCCATCGGGCTCTGGATCCCGACCACGATCGGCGTCCCCACCGCGCCGTAGGTGACGGCGATGATGTGGCCGATGATCGCCGCGACCACCGCCGCGAGCGCCGGGAAGCCGAGCCCCAAGAGCAGCGGCGCGACGACCGCCGCTGGCGTCCCGAAGCCGGCCGCCCCCTCGATGAACGTCGCCATGAAGAAGGCGATCAGGACGATCTGGACGCGCCGGTCGTCGCTGACCGTCGCGAACCCGCGGTTGATCCGGTCGAACGCGCCCGCCTCCATCAGCGTGTACAGGAGGACGAGCGCGCCGAAGACGATCCAGAGGATCTCGATCGCGGTCATCACCCCCACGGCGGAGGCACCGGCGAGCCAGTTCACCGGCATGTTCCACGCGAAGTAGCCGACCCCGATCGCGGCGACCCACGCCAGCGGCATCGCGCGGGTCGCCGGCCAGAGGAGGCCGACGAGCAGGACGCCGGCGAGCAGCAGCGGGACCGCCGCGATCGCGACGTCGACCCCGGTCGTCATTCGGACCCCCCTCCGTCGTGTCCAGCGGTTCGACACCCTCCACGGCTCGTGTTAGGAATAGTCACCCACATGCGACGTGGGTTCATCACGTTCATTAATTATAAAAACTCGCGTTTCAACGAAACTGTCACTTTCGCTCGAAACCCCGCCGTCAACCCCCTACGGCGGGGATACTACGGTGGTGGCGTCCGACGACGGGAGACTGACATGCGACGGGTCGCGGTCGAGGGCGACGGCGGTCGGTCGCGCCGCCGCGGGGTCGATCACCGCTCCTCGTCCGGCTCCGCGGCGAGGGCCTCGTCGCGGAGCTCCCGACAGCGGTCGCCCGTGACCGCCAGCTCCGGGACGGCCGTCGGCGTCCCCGACTCGTCGACGGCGACGAACACGAAGTACGACTCCGTGGTGAGCTGGCGCTCCCCGGTGCGCGGCGACTCGCGGTACGCGCGGATCCGCGTGCGAAGGCTCGTGCGCCCGACCGCGTACACGTACGACTCGATGACGCAGGTGTCTCCCTGCGGGACCGGCCGCTTGAAGTCGAGGCCGTTGATCTTGGCCGTGACGCAGGTCTCGCCCGCGGCGCGCATCGCGGACATCGCGCCGATCTCGTCCATCCACTTGACGACGTTGCCCCCGTGGGCGGACTCGTAGTTGTTCGTGTGCGTGGGCTGGACGCGCTGGCGGTTCTCGATGTACGTGTCGCTGACGCTGGGCATGCTCGTGGGTGGCGCGGCTGCCGGAAAAAGGCCGGTCCCGAGGCGGCCCGTCACCCCGAATTCGGCGGGTTTCGGACCAAAACCGGGTCGAAGACTCACCGTCCGTCGAATTATCGACGCGTGTAATTTGGCCTGTACTCCTAAATAGGGCATCTCGTTCGGTACATACAGACCATATGCTAAACGCGATCACCACGCGGTACGGCCGACGGGTCGGGGCGGCCGTGCTCCTGGCGCTCGCCGCGACGCTCGGATTCGTCGCCCTCTTCGCGGGGCACGTCGCGACGGTCGGGACGCCGGCCGCGGCGACGGCGGCGCTGACGGCGGTCGGCGTCGTCGTCACGCTGAACCTCGGGCTGCTGGGTATCGTCCTCGTCGGGAACGTCGCGGTCGAACTCCGGCGGCTGACGGAGACCGCCGAGGCGGTCGGCCGCGGCGAGTTCGACGCGAGCGCGACCTCCGACCGCCGCGACGAGATCGGGCGGCTGTTCGACGCCTTCGACGAGACGCGCCGGTCGCTCCGGGACGCGGTCGCCGAGTCCGAGCGCGCGCAGTCGGAGGCGGAGACGGCCCGCGAGGAGGCCGAGGCGCTGTCCGACACGCTGCTCGACCGCGCCGAGGAGATCGGCGGCGCGATGGAGCGGGCCGCGGAGGGCGACCTCACGCGCCGGCTCTCCGAGGACAGCGACGTCGACGCGATCGAGCGCATCACGGCCGCGTACAACGAGATGACCGGCGGGCTCTCGACGACGGTCGAGGACATCCAGTCGTTCGCGGGCGACGTGGAGGCGACGAGCGAGGAGATGGCGGCCGAGGCCGACGACGTGGCGGCGATGAACGAGGAGGTGGCCGCCGAGATGCGCGAGCTGGCCGACGAGCTGGACGCGCAGACCGAGCGGCTGCGCGAGACGGCCGCGGACACCGACGACTTCTCCGCGACGGTCGAGGAGATCGCCTCCACCACCGACGAGGTGGCGGGCGACGCGAGTGCCGCGGCCGACCTCGGCGAGGAGGGCGAGGCCCGGGCGCGGGAGGCGGTCGAGGCGATCGCCGCGATCGGCGACCTGCTCGCCGACCTCGACGAACTGGTCGCCGGGTTGGACGACCGGATGGACGGCGTCGCGGAGACAACCGACGTGATCGCGGACATCGCCGAGCAGACCAACATCCTCGCGTTGAACGCCTCGATCGAGGCGTCGCGGGCGGGCGGCGACGGCGACGGCTTCGCGGTCGTCGCCGACGAGGTGAAGGGGCTCGCCGAGGAGACGCGCGAGTCGACGACGGAGATCGAGGCGACGATCGGCGAGGTGACCGAGGACGTGTCGGCGGTCGCCGGCGAGATGGACCGGACGATGACCGAGTTGGACGAGACGACCGCGGCGGTGCGCGAGGCGGGGACGGCGATCGAGGAGCTCACCGGCACCGTCGAGGACGTCGACGTCGCGATGGGCGACATCGCGCGGGCGACCGACGAGGGCGCGGAGGGGATCGAGTCTGTCGCGGCGCGCGTCGAGGCGGTCCACGGCTCCGCCACCGACGCCGCGGACCGCGCCCGGGCGCTGGCCGAGACCGCGGACGACACCGCCGACACCGTCGGCGACCTCGCCGAGACGGCGACGGCGCTCGCCGAGCGCACCGCGTCGCTCACCGAGCGGCTCGCCCAGTTCGAGACGCGGGCGACCGACGCGACGCCGGGCTCCGTGACGGCGGCGACCGCGGCAGCGGCCGACGCCGAGCCANGGGTCCCGGCGCGACCGACGCGGCCGCGGACGGGGGCGACGCGCCACCGGACCCGGCCGGCGGCGACGCGGAGGTGAGCGCCGATGATTGAGCCGGGCACGGTGCGGTTCGCGTCGGCGGGGATCTATGCGGTCTCCGCGGTCGCGCTGCTCGCGCTCGCGAGCCGCAAGCCCGCTGAACTGCGCCGGTACTGTTACCCGTTCGTCGCGGTCGTGGCGCTCGCGGGCGTCGGCGTCGGACTCTGGGGCGCGGGAATCGGGACGATACCCATCGCGAGCGGCACGCTGGAGGGCGGGCAGCTACTCACCGACTACGTGGCGTACCCGTTCCTGTTCGGGTTCGCGGCGTTCGTCGCCGGGGCGAGCCGGCGGTACATTGGCGCGGTCGTCGCGGTCACCGTCGCGATGCGGCTCGGCTACGACTTCGCCGAGGTGTTCGCGGGACCGCTCGCGACGGCGGGCACGCTCGGCATCCTCGTCGGGTACGCGGCGCTGGTCGGGCTGCTCTTCGGCCCGGTGGCGAGCGCCGCGTCGCGCCAGCCCCCCGCCCGCGAGCTGTTCTACAAGAAGACGCGCAACCTCTCGCTTTTCGCCTTCGGCGTGCTCATCGCGTGGGCGATGCTCCAGATAGCCGGGGTGTTCGACGCGTTCACGGCGACGGTGACGCTGGAGTACCTCGATCTCCTCCTGCGCGTCGGCTTCGCCGGCTTCGTGTTCGCGAACGTGGAGACGCTGGCGGCGGAGACGGAGTCCGCGGAGGGCGACGACGGCGGGCGTGTCGCCTCCGCGGGGACCGGCGCGTCGGCCGCGGACTGACGGTCGGGTCCGAGGCGGTCGAACCGCCGACGGTGGCCGCCTCGGGACTCAGGCCGAACTCGCCGCGGGTCGTCCCGCCGGCGCGCCGCGGTAGCGCTCCCACAGCAACACCGCCGGCGGCAGCGCGACGACCGTGAACACGAACGAGTACAGCACGCTGAGCGCCATCAGGAGGCCGAAGTCGCCGAGCACGGGCGTGATCGCGAGCGCGAGCGCCCCAGTGCCGAGCGACGTCGTGAGCATGCTCCCGAGGAGCGCACCCCCGGTCCCCGACAGCGTCTTCAGCATCGCGTCGTAGGCGTTCCGGCCGTCGTTGTACTCGTCGATGAACCGGTGGGTCGCGTGGACCGAGTACGCGATCCCCAGCCCGATGGATATCGAGAGGATCGTCGCGGTCAGCGCGTTCAGCGACAGGCCGAGCGCCCGCATGGTCCCGATGAGGAAGGCGATGGCGACCAGGATCGGGAAGACGTTCACGATCCCCAGGTACGGCTTCCCCTCCAACACGGCGTAGGCGACGACGAGGAACCCGGCCGTCAGCCCCACGGCGAGGATCATCCCCTGGATCGCCGAGTCGAAGATGATGTCGGTGATCGCGTCGAAGACGACGAGCTGTCCGGTCGCGGTCGCCTCGTACCGGAAGTCGTCGGCGAACGCGCGGGCGTCGGCGGCGGCCTCGGCCTGCGACGCGTCCGCGTCGATCGCGTACTCGACCTTGGCGTTCCGCCGGTCCGGCGTGAGGAACTGCTCGGCGCGGTCGCCCGACGGCGACGCGAACAGCTCGTCGTAGACCCGGTCGAGGTTCTGCTCTGGCACCCCGTCCCCGTCGCGGTCGTTCCGCGCGACGAGCTCGCCGAACTCGGGGTCCCGCTCGGCGTGCGACCGGATCACCGTGGCGACGCTCGTCGGGCGGGCGCTCCCGCCGTCACCGACCGCGAGCGCGTCCGGCGGGTCCGCGTTCGGCTGTGAAAGCGCCGCCAGGGCGTGGTTCTCTTCGAAGTTCCCCTCGACGTATATCGTCACCGACTGGTCCTGACTCGTCGCGAAGCGGTCCTCCAACAGGTTGATCGTCTCCGTGACGGTGTAGGTCCCGGGCGCGAACGGCTCGGGCAGCGACGTGACGTACTCCGGCTGCTCGGCCGGCGGGAGGAAGTCCTCCTGCTCGAAGGAGGTGTCGACGCCGCTCCCGTAGGCGGCCGCGACGCCGCCGGTCAGCAGTAGCACCACGACGAACGCGATCGGCGCGTACCGACTGGCGCGCGCGGGGAACGCGAGCAGGCGGCCGAGCGTCGAGTCCTCGGAGGAGATCGGCTTCGAGTTGAACTCGGGGACGCCGTACCGCTCGCGCAGGCGGTCGACCTCCAGTTTCGCCGCCGGGAGGAACAGCCCGAAGATCAGGAAGGTGAACACGATCCCGATCGCCGACGCGAGCCCGAGATTTCGGATCGGCGTGAGATCGGAGATGACGTTCGCGCCGAACCCGAACACGGTGGTCACCGTGACGATGACGAACGCGACCATCAGCTGGTTGTTCGCGGTCCGCATCGCCTCGACGGGCTCGAACCCCTGGACGGTCTCCTCGCGGTAGCGGTTGATGATGTGGATCCCGAAGTCGACCCCCACCGCGAGCAGGAGCACGGGCACGGCGATCATCTGCTGGTTGAACGGGATCCCCGAGTAGCCGAGGAACCCGAACGTCCACAGCACCGTCATCAAAAGCGACAGCAGCCCGAGCGAGAGGTCGATCGGGTCGCGGTAGGCGACGACGAGGAACAGCAACAGCAGCAGCACCACGACCGGCATCACGATCGTCAGCGAGTCGCCGATCACCTGTCCGGTCTCGTCGTTGACGATCCCGGTGCCGAACGCCCGGATGTCCGCCGGCTCGTCCTCGGCGATCGAGGCGACCTCCGTCTGGAGCCCGGCGAGGTCGTCGAACCCGCTCGGCACGTCGTGCGAGACGACCGTGATCGAGGCCGACGCCGAGGCGCTCGTCGGGTTGAAGTCGGTCGCGAGGCTGCGCGAGAACGCCGGGTTCGCGTCGTCGAGCTGACGGACGGTCCGGCGCACCTCCGTCTCGGTCGCGCCCTCCAGCGCCCGGCGCTGTTCGGTCACCGTGGTCGCCGAGGGGTCGATCGCCTGCGCGACGATCGTGGCCGGGCCGTTCGCGTCCGCCACCCGCAGCGACTCCCGGGACTCGACGCGTTCGATCACCCGGAGGTTCCTGACGAGCGCCTCCTTCGAGAGGGCGTTCCCGCTGACGTGGATCAGCTGGGTCGACTCGCCGTCGGCCGCGAACGGGTCCTCGAACTCCTCGTTGACCGCGTCGAGCGCCTCCTGTTCGTCGAGCCCTTCGGTGAACCCCTCCGTGGGTTCGGTCTCGGTGGAGACGAGCCCGATCCCCCCCGCGAACACCGCGGTCAGCAGGAGGAACGCGACGACGACCGCGCGCGGGCGGTCGACGATGACGTCGTTGAGGCGTCGTATTCCCGCCTCGATCCGCTCGCCGACTCGCATCGCTTACCGCCTCCGGTACCAGACGGCCGCGCCACCGGCCGCGACGACGACGAGCGCGACGACGATCGGACCGACCGGCAGTCCGCCGCCCTCGCTCTCCGTCACGTCGATCGGCGTCCGGACCGTGTCGGACAGCTGGCTGTCACCGTCGGCGTCGTCGTACCGGAAGTCGAACGAGATCGGGTACGTGCTCCCGGGCGTGGCCGCCGCGGTCGCGCTCAGGTCGAACGTCATCGTCACGGTCTCGCCCGGTTCGATCGACTGCGCGTAGCCCGTGTCCGTGTCGCCGGTCGCGATCGGGTCGTCGGCGAACAGCCGGGCCTCGACGTCGCTCACAGTCTCGTCGAGGTTGTTCGTCACCTCGACCGAGAGGGTGCGCTCGCCGCCCGTCTCCAGCGTTCGGTCGGCGACCGCGACGTCGAACCGGTCGCGCTCGGGCGCGACGTCGAAGAGGAGCTCAAGGTCCTGGTAGGCCCGCCGTTCGAGGTCGGCGGTGCGGTACTGGACCGCGACGTCCGCGGTGCGGGCGACCGCCTCGGCCTCGCCGCCCACCTCGATCGGCAGCCGGAAGTCGGCGGACTCGCCCGGATCGAGCGTGCCGACGGCGACCGAGCGTTCGAGGGGGACGACGTTCGCTGACTGCTCGGCGTACTGGACGACGACGTTGCGCGCCGTCGCGGGGCCGTCGTTGGTGACCGTCCCCCGGAGGTCGCCCTTCTCGCCGACGTAGAGGTCGGAGTCGACGTCGTCGATCGAGAAGCGCTGTTCGGCACCCGGCCGGACGCTCGCGGACGGGCTCTCGTCGGCGCGCTGGTACCCCTCGCTCGTGTCGAAGGTGACCGTCCCGTCGAGCGCGTAGTCGCGGACGGGCGCGCCGGCCGCGAAGCCGACGTCGTAGGTCACGGTCGCCGTCTCGCCCGGTTCGAGTTGCCCGATCCGGGCGGAGTCGCGCGGGCTCTCGCCGAACGCGAGCCCGGCGCTCGCCGACTCCAGCGTGACCGTCGCGTCGCTGGCGGCGTCGGCACCGACGTTCTCGACCTCGGCTTCGAGCGTCCCCTGGTCGCCGATCCGCGCGTCGGTCGTCACCTTCGTGATCTCGAAGCGGGCGTCGTCGCTCACCTCGACGGTGACCTCGCGGTCGACGGTCTCCTGCCGGTCGTAGACGACGTTGCCGGACTGCTGGTAGGTGTGGGAGTACCGCAGTTCGACGTCGATGTCGTAGGTGCCCGGTTCGACGTCGCTCGGGACGCCGACCGCGATCGGCGCTTCGCCGGGTCGGTTCTCGGTGACCGCGCCGATCGCCACGGTGCCCGTCTCGACGGTGAGGGGCGTGCCGCCGGCGTCGGCCTCGACGCGCACGTTCCGGGCCGTGGTCACCACCGCGCGCGCGTCAGAGGGGCCCAGATCGAGGTCGCCGTCGTTGGTGACTTGGAGCGAGACGGAGTTGGTCTCGCCGACGTTGATCGTCGGCTGCGCGACGGAGACGGCCAGATCCGGCGAGCCGCGGATCGTCGCGCCGGCCTGCTGTTCGACGGCGTCGCCGGACTGCCCCGCGACGGAGGCCCCCGCGACCGCCACGGTCCCGGAGACGAACAGGGAGACGACGAGGAGCGCGGTGAGCGCGCGACGCCCCCTCACGCCGCCACCTCCGCGTCGTCGCGCCGCGCGGGAGTCCGACCGGTCCCGTCGGCGTCGTCGTTCGCCCGCCTCTCACCCGAGCGACGGGGGTTCGTCGGAGTCGCAGCCAGTCGGTCCGCAGCCGAGACGCACAATCGAGAACGGAGTCGTTTCACACTCTCTGAAAAACCCACGAACCAATAATGTTTTCGTTCGTGGAATCGTACGCCGGTGTATGTCGTTTCAGAACCATTACCCCGAACCGACGCGTCGACCGAGACGATGACTCGGTTCAGCGACGAGGACCGCGAGCGGATCCGCGGCGAGTTGGTCGAGGCGGGCCGCGAGCTGTTCACCAGACACGGTTTCGAGCGGACGCGGATCAAGGACGTGACCGAGGCCGTCGACATCGGGACGAGCACGTTCTACCAGTTCTTCGACTCGAAGGAGATGCTGTACGTCGCGGTGCTCAAGCGGGAGCGCGACCGGCTCATCGAGCGCGTCGACGCCGCGGTCGCGGCCGCCGCGACGCCGCGCGAGGAGGTCCGGACGATGCTCGAAACGCTGTTCGACGAGGTGCGCTCCGACCCGCTCATCTCGCGGCTGATCGTCGAGAACGAGCTCCAGGCGCTGCTCGATCAGCTCTCCGAGTCCGAGCGGGAGTCGCTCGCGGCCGACCCGCCGGGCGAGCCGCTGGGCTACGCCGACCGATGGGTCGAGGAGCCGTCGTTCCGGTTCGACGACCCCGACCTCGTCCGGGACGCGGTCACCTCGCTCGTCTTCACCACGCGCTCGCAGGAGCTGGTGCGCGAGCCCGGCACCGCCACCGAGCCCGCCCGCGTCGACCGCGCGCTGATCGACACCATCGTCGACGGGCTGTTCGTCGACGCCGCCGGCGAGGCGGCCGCCGAGTGAGGCGACCGTCGTCGCACGACAGCGCCGCGCGGCGACGCCTGCGGTTAGGACGCACGAGATCGATGCGGCTCGCGAGTGCGACGATCTCTCGAAAACCGTCGCGGACGACCGGGCGAACTCCCCTCCCCTGCTCGGTCGCCCGCGAGGGCACTCTCGCGCCCGTTCTCGCGTACGCACGCGAAGGAACAACCGTCGACTGACACAGTCGCTCGGACGGACACCAGCCGCACGTCGGTCCCGGCGGTCGACCGCGTTCGATCCGAGTCCGCAGCCGCGCCGAACGTCGCTCGCGAGGGCGAGTACGGACTCGCGACGTATCAGCGTCGGTTCAGCTCGTAGGGCGAGGCGGCTGCGGCGGCCTCTCCCGACCGCGGTGACGACGAAACGGAGGCGTAGTCGTCACTCCTCGGGGCGTAACACCGCGGGGAACGCAGACGACTGGGCAGGTCCCTACCCTGGAAATCGGCACCCAGTCGCCTGAGAGGGTCTAAACCCTGTCTCATCTTCGCTGCAGCGCGCATGTAGATGTTCCGGTCGCACGAACGGACACGGCAGCCAACCGGTATTTATCCGATAACGCCCGTGCGCCCCCGATACTCTCAATTCTGAAAACGACCGTCTGACGCCCGCTACGTGCTGTGAGGGGCATTAACACACCGCATGAGCCCACACAAAGCATATATACCCAACGACAGATGTTACGGACGCAGCCCTACCCGGTGCAGAATGCGACGCCGATTGCGAGTAATCCCGGTCGAGTCCGGTCGCGCCCTCGATGCGATGTTGGTCGATGACGAACGGGCGATCGAGAACGGGGCAAAGCAGGGTGTCGCGACGCAGAACACAACACAACAACAATGACAAACGACACAAACTATCGCGAGAAGGCCAATGCGGTCTTCTTCGCGGCGGTTATGATCGTGTCCATGGTCGCGGCCGGCTTCGCTGCTGCGCCGGCTGCTGCGACCGTTAACTCCGACTCCTTGGAGATAACTCAGGATACGGTCCAACCCAGTGAAAGCGCACTGGAAGTAAGTGGCACAGTTGACGATGACACTACCGATGTCTCATTCAATGTTACTGATGGTGAGACATCAGTAACATATGATGCTGCCGTCGCGAGTGGGGACCTTGCTACTGGAGATGAACCCACCTCGTTCACCACGACCATCGACATCAGTGGGAACTCGTTCACTGAGGGTGAACTGACGGTTAACGCTCAACAGCTCAGCGAGTACGACGAGACCTCTGCCCCTGAGTCTACGGCAACCGTCACTGTCGACGACACGTCGCCAAGCCTGTCCAACGCGGACCTGTCTAACGACGGGGACGGTAACCTTGACTTCTCGTTCGATTCGGACGAGCAGCTCACAACGATCAGCGTGTCGGTCGACGACCCGTCTGACTCTGAGCTGACTACATTCTCCGAGGGAGACTTCACAGAAACCGAGGACTCTGGAACGTACACGTACACGCTGGACTCCACCCAGGCTTATAACGCCGGTAACGGTGAGTACGAAGCCAGCGTTGGCACGGCTGAGGACGCTGCTGGAAACGATGCAGACTCCGTGTCTGACACGTTCTTCTACGGGTTCGAGATCACGGACGTTCAGGTCACCAATCCGGTGGCTGGCTCCGCCGCTGAAGTGACCGCCACAATTCAGAACAATCTTGAATCCTCCAGCACACAGACAATCGGCTTCGACGCTCAGGGACTCGGCTCGGAAGCTCAGTCCCTCTCGTTGACTCCCGGTTCGTCTGAAGACGTTACCGTCTCGTTCGCCACAGATTCCGATGACGCGGAATCGGCCTTCGACGTTACTGTAACTACCGATAACGACGAAGACGACACACAGACGATCAACGTCCAAGACAGCGGTGCGAACTACGCTGTCGACATCACGCAGGACACCTACACCATCGCCGATGGTGTTGACGAGGAACTCACCGTCGACATCGACGTGACGAACGACGGTAATGAAGACGGTAGCGCCCAGACGCTTACCGTCGGTGGGACGTCCAACGACGATGTCCCGGACGTTACCGTTGACGTGCCTGCAATCGATGCGGGCAACACGGAGACCGTCTCCGCCACGCTTGATGTGAGCTCCCTGGAGACTACTGACTCGCTCTACGAGATCACGGCCGCAAACGGTGAGGTCGACTCGGTCGGCTCCGACACGGCTGACATCGATATTACTGAGCCGGACGACAGCGACCTCTACGACTTCGACCGTAACGAGGGTACCAACTCTGGTGCGACGCTGTACCAGGGTCAGGAAGTCCTCTACGATGTGACGGATATCCCGGGCTCCACCACTGACGACCTCCGTCTGTACCGCCTCGACACTAGCGGTGACACCAACGAGCTCGGCACGTCTGTTGCCGCGCTCGACGGTGACGACGGTCGCGTCGTCATCGACACTGAAAACCGCGACGAGGGCCAGTACGTCATCTCCACGCAGTCCACGGGTGACGCGGTCGATACTGAGGATCCGAACTACGACATCCGGCTGTCCGTCATCCCGCAGGACCTGGACGCCGAGTTCGACGGTGACACTGTCGGCGACCAGGGCGACGACGCGCTGGTCGACTACGAGATCGACTCCACCGCGCGTAACAACTACAACGTCAACATCGATGTTGACGGCCTCGACGAAGAGGACCTCGAGCAGATCTTCGATGACGCGTTCACCGGAGACGAGGTTCTTGAGGACACTGACGACTACGACCGCTACGATGTCGCAAGCGCCGGCGCGAGCTCCGGCGACTACGCGCTCCACGTTGAAGACGGGTACATCACCCTCTTCGGCGCGGAGGGCGACCACGAGCTGAACTTCACTGACATCGACGCGGACGACTACGACTTCAACGCGAGCGTCGTTGACTCGACGGCTGAGGACGAAGACTCCATCACCGTCGAGGAGAGCGGCGACGGCGAAGTCAACATTGAAGAAGGTAGCCTCACCCAAGAGCAGGGTGACGTCATCGAGTTCAACGTGACCGCTGACGGCACGGCCAGCTCCGGTACGGTCGTCGTCGGTGACGAGGACGACTTCGGCTACCAGAGCAACGTCACCATCAACGACTTCGGTGATGACGACCAGGTCACGCTCGAATTCAACACCTACACTGCTGGTCTCGAAGATGAGACCGCGGTCTCGCTCGTCGACACCGACGACGACGACGACGAGATCGACGTTGAATACGAGACGGAACTCAATAACATCCTGTCGAGCGGTGACTACGACATCTCGTCGAGCGCTTCGAGCGACTTCGACGAGACGCTCGACAACTCGGACGACGTCGCGACGCTCTTCATCGAAGAGCGCACCACGGAGAACCTCCAGCTGTGGACGGCCTCCGACGACACGGCGAGCGACGTGACCGACGCTGACGACGACGAGCAGCTCGGCGAAATCACGAGCGCCGTCGAAGACGACCTGATCACGCAGACTGAGACGGTCGCCTACGACGACGTCAGTGTCCACCAGCTTAGCGCGAGCGGCCTCGAAGGCGCGCTCGACTACGCTGCTAACGCAGGCGGCTACGACGACGACGATGTCGCTGGCCAGCTTGCGTACCTCGCGACGAACAACGTCAACAACGATCTGAACGACGACACCGCCGTTCAGCTCCGCATCCGCGAGACGCGCGACAGTGCGGGTCCGAACGCAAACCGTCGTACCGTCGACCTCACGGCGACTGACTTCGATGTCGTTGAGGACGAGGCGAACGACGACTACTACATCCTCCTCGACACGAGCGACGTCACGTTCACTGATGACGACGGCTCGCTCGACAACGACGAGGATGTCGACTTCACGGTCGAGTTCACCGTTCAGGACCAGCGCCTGCTCGACCCCGAAGACGACG
>NZ_AOJD01000050.1:0-41973 GCF_000337415.1 Halorubrum tebenquichense DSM 14210
GGTAACAGTACCACCGTCGAGTTCACTGCCGACACGTCCGGTCTCGAAGCCGGCGATTACACGCACGGCGTCGCGACCGACGACGACGAGGCCACTGGCACGCTGACCATCGAGGCCAGCGGTGACTCCAGCGGAGACGACTCCTCTGGTGACTCTAGTGGTGACAGCGAAGGCGACTCCTCTGGTGACAGTGAAGGCGACTCCTCTGGTGACAGTGAAGGCGACAGCGAAGGCGACTCCACCGATGACGGAACGCCCGGCTTCGGTGCGCTCGTCGCGCTCGTCGCCCTCATCGCCGCTGCGCTGCTCGCGACCCGCCGCAACGAGTAACATCGTTGCCTAACGGTCGCGACTCGTAGCTTCCAACCATCGGCCCTCGCGGGCCGATTCACACCCGGTCTTTCTTTATCGCGCCTCACTTCGACCAGCGGCGGCGCTCGCGCTCGTCGCAATCAGATCGCGCGTCTCGGCACGGCAGTCGGCTTGCGACGACCGTGACCTCCAGAACTGTTAAGACGATCAGCCTGATACATCCGTACAGACCGATGTCCGCGGACAAGCGCATTCCGGTGACCGAGGAGACGCGGAAGGAACTCCACGAGCTGAAGGAACCGGGGCAGACGTACGACGATCTGCTCGCGGAACTCGCCCAACAGCGTCGCCGAGAGGACTTGGAGCGACAGTTCCGAGAGCTTGAGGAGGCGGATCGCGAGGATCTCACGCCCCTCTCGGATGTCTGAGTACGACGTTCTGCTCGCTGACAAGGCCCGGGAGTTTCTCGATGTCGCCGACGAGAAGACCGAACGCATCTGTACGGAGAACCTCGGGTATCTCGCGGAGAATCCGTATCCGGGACGCGGCCGTGGAGACAAAGAGAAACTCCCGATTGACGGTCGTCGCGATCGCTATCGGATACACATCTCGCGGACCTACACGGCGATTTACACGGTCTTGGAAGACGATACGGAAGTACGCGTGCTGGAGATCGTCCCCATCGACGAGGCGCACAAACGCTACGGTTTCTGAGCCGGCCCTTCGCTTCGGTCCCACCGCCACTGTCGCGGACGCGACTCGCCGTCGCTAAACCATCGGCCCTCGCGGGCCGACTCACACGCGGTCTTTCTTTATCGCGCCTCGCACCGACCAGTGGCGGCGCTCGCGCTCGTCGCAATCGAGTCCAATCTCGGCGCGATGGTCGGCTCGTCGTTTCCGGTTGAGAACCGAGTGACGCCTCGGAGCGACATTTTATATCTTCTCGGTCGATACGATCGGGCATGGCGCAGTCGTCCGTTCGGATCGTGACTGATCTCCACGACGAGCCGCACATCGACGGGCGGCGGGTGACCGTCCGTCGGATTCAGGGCCTCGTCGAGGAGGCCGGCGAATCGGCCGACGCGGTGGCCGAACAGCTCGATCTCGACGTGACGGAGGTGTACGCCGCGCTCCAATACTACCACGGCCACCCCGACGAGATGGCCGCGGTCGAGCGCCGGCGAGCGGAACGCGAGGCGTCGGCGCGAGCGGCCGGTGCGGTGTCGCTGTCGGAACTGAAAGACG
Source organism: Halorubrum tebenquichense DSM 14210 (assembly GCF_000337415.1). Classification (GTDB taxonomy): domain Archaea; phylum Halobacteriota; class Halobacteria; order Halobacteriales; family Haloferacaceae; genus Halorubrum; species Halorubrum tebenquichense. The sequence continues at coordinate 1,558 of NZ_AOJD01000050.1, forward strand.
ATACCGACGCCTGACCGGATGGAGTATCGCGTCCTCGTCGACGAGAACACGAGTCCGCGAGTCGCAGAGACGCTCCGCGGGAAGGGGATCACCGCAGAACACGTCCACGGTGTCCTCTCTCAGGGGGCTGACGACGATTCGATCGCGACGTTCGCTCGGACGAACGGCTACGTCGTACTCACTCACGACGCCGATTTTCTCGATATGGAGGTTCGTGACGACGTTCCGGTCTTCTACTACGCCGACGACACGATGGACACGTACGCGATCGCGGACCGCGTCGCAGCGGTGATCGAGTTGGTGCCGGATCCGACCGACCTGCCGCCGGTGGTGAACGTGAACGAGTGGGAGTGAGGAGCCACCGCGATTACTCGACTCCGGTATACTGCGGAAGCCTGTAAACCGACGATAGAACGCTCGGCTTCGGTGCCAGCCTTTCGCTTCGATCCCACCGCCGCTGTCGCGGACGCGACTCGCCGTCGCTAAACCATCGGCCCTCCCGACCCGATCCACACGCGGTCGTTCTGTATCGCGTCTCGCTCCGACCAGCGGCGGTGATCGGTCGAAATACTGCTTGAACGGACAGATACTTATCTCAGACCGGTGATCTGCGGACCGCCGACGACACCGCTCCGAGACATACGACGGATCGGATTCCGACTTGGCATCGCTCCGATTTTCGGATGTGTCGTCGGCCACATTTCCCGAGGCGAGAGTGCGTTGCCAGCCCCACCGAGACGCTCGTCTCCGTGACGACTGAGCGACGCGGAGCCGGACGGTTCGCTCGGCAATCGCAGTCGGCGTCCAGACGGGCCTGCGATTCCGACCGAAACGGTCGGGAGAACAGCGCCGGTCGACCGCGAAGAGTTCTACTCGTCGTCGCGCTCGACGACGACGGTCCGCCCGGTCAGCGTCTCGGGCGTGAAGCGGTAGAGTTCGATGTCTAAGTCCGGCTTGTCGTCCGCCCAGATCTCGAAGAGGGGACGTTGCGCCTCGCCGTACTGCGCGATCGTCTCGGGGGTGAGCTCGTCGAGGTCGACCCGTTCGAGCGTCCCGACGCCGACGACGCTCGCGTACTCGTCGCCGTCGTCCTCGTAGACGACGACGCGGGCCCGCGGCGTCGACGCGAGGAACTCGCGCTTCTCGCTGTCGGGCGTCGACACCAGCCGGAGGAACAGCGCGCGCTCGTCCGCGTCGTACCCGAAGGAGATCGGGATCGCGTACGGCGCGTCGTCGCGCGCGAGCGCGAGCACTCCCGTCTCGTGGCGGGACAAGAGCGCGTCTACCTCCGCCGGAGACATCTCGACCTCGCTGTTCGTCGCCATATCCGAACTTCTTCGTACGGCGGGATAAAGGACACGAGACGACGCGAGAACGGGGACGGACCGGGGACCTCGGGGGCCGCGGCGGCGACCGCGACGGGGGCGCGGGGGGCGATCGGTCAGCTCATCGCCGGCGCGCCACCGACGTCCTCCTCGGTAACCGGGGCCCCGCAGACGACGCAGCCCGTTTCGAGCAGCGTCGCCCGCATCGCGTCGTCCACCTCGATCGAGCGCCGACACTCCGGGCAGACGAACGTGTGCGTCGGTGGGGGCGTCATACTCGTGGGTACGACACCCACGCCCATCAAACGGACTTCGGATTCTCGCGGCTTCGGAACGCGGTCAATCGAGCAGCGCTCCGAACAGCTTCCGCTGGGCGGCCGCGACGTGTTCGGTGAACGTCGACCGGCCGATCCCCAGCGACTCGGCCACCTCGCCGGCGTTGGCCCCCTTCGGGTGGTCGAAGTACCCCGCCTCGTAGGCGGCCGCGAGCACCTCGCGCTGGCGCTCGGTCAGTTCGCTCCGGTCGACGGTCACCAGGTCCGACTCGGTCGGGGTCGTCGTCGACTGGAGCAGGCGCTTCACCTCCATGTCCGGGCAGCCGTCGCGGAACGCCTCCAACACGGACCGCAGCGTCGGCAGGTCGCTCGCGTGGAAGGTGACGCGGAGCCGCCCGTCGCGGACCACCGCCTCCGAGACGGGGGTCTCGTGGCGGTCGAGCACGGCGAACGGCGAGTCGGGGTCGACCGCGGCGTCGAACCGGTAGGCGGCCCGGCCGCCGTAATCGAAGACGACCTCGACCCCCTCGGGGACCGACAGGTCGGCGTCGGCGATGAACTCCACGACGACGCGCTCGCGGTCGCCCTCGGGCGTACACCGCGAGACGCCGGTGACCGGGGTCGCCCCGTCGACCACGCCGTCGAACGGCGACGGCGCTTCGGTCGGCAGCGAGACCTCCGCCCGGATTCCCGATCCCATCTCGTTCGTCCGTGCCCGCCCCGGGCAAAAACGTTGACGGGCGCGCACCGCGGTATAAAACCCCCCGCATATGATGGGCCACGGTTCGGGGGCCCGGAGCCGGTACGTAGAGATATGAAGCGAAGCCCGCGAGCGAACGACGCGACGACGACGACCGACGACGACGCGGCGCTCGACGCGACGTTCGAGGCGCTCGCCGACGGCGACTGCCGGGCGATCCTCGCCGCCGCGGCGACGCCGAAGACGACGAGCGAGCTCGCCGAGGCCTGCGACATCGCGCTCTCGACCGCCTACCGGAAGGTCGAACTGCTGAGCGAGACCCCGCTGCTCGCCGAGGGGGTCCGGTTCGACCCGGACGGCGACCACGCCGCCGAGTACGTCCGCGACGCCGCGGACGCCGCGGTCGAACTCGGCGACGACGGCGTGACGCTCTCGGTCGACGGCGGCGGGGCCGACCCGCTCGCGTCCGCGCTCGACGCGCCCGGCGTCTCAGCCGACTGACCGCCCGCCGACCGCGACGCGCCGACTCACTCCGCCGCCGCTGCTTTTCGCGCGTGATAATCGAACGGCCAAGGTTTTACGCCAGTTTGCGGACCTGTTCCGTATGTCTCGCTCGCCGGAGCCAGAGACCCTCATCGATCTCGCGCAGGACAAGGTCGCGGTGATCGACGAGCGGGGTCGGTTCCGGTACCTCAACGCGGCCACCGAAGAGCTTCTCGGGTTCGACCCCGACGAGCTCGTCGGCCGGAACGCGTTCGATCTGGTCCACCCGGACGACGTCGACCGCGTCCGCGCCGCGTTCGAGTCCATCGTCGCCGACGGCACGCGGTCCGACTCCCCGGTCGAGTACCGCTACGCGACCGCCGACGGCGACTGGGTGTGGTTCCGCACGCTCGTGTTCCCGCCCGCGGAGACCGGCGTCGACGGCTACGCGCTCAGCTCCCGCGACATCACCCTCGAAGTGGAGTCCCGGCGGCGCTTGGAGACCATCGCGTCGACCTCCCCCGACGTGCTGTGGATGTTCAGCGCCGACTGGACCGAACTGCTGTTCGTCAACGGCGCGGTCGAGCCGGTGTTCGGGATCGACCCCGACGCGCTCGACCGCCGGCCGCGGCGGTTCCTGGAGTCGGTCCACCCCGACGACCGCCCGGCCGTCGAGTGCGCGATGGAGCGGCTCTCCGCCGGCGAGTCCACCAACCTCGACTACCGGGTCGGCTCCCCAGACGGGCCGACGAGCTGGGTCCGGGTGCCCGGCCGTCCCGTCACCGAGAACGGAGAGGTAGTCGCCGTCACCGGGTTCGCCCGCGACGTCACCGACGAGTACCGCCGCGAGCGCCAGCTCACGGTGATGGACAACCTGCTCCGACACACGATCCGCAACGACATGAACATCGTCGACGGGACCGCCGAACGGATCGCCGACCGGGTCCGCGACGCGGCGGGGTCCGCGTCCTCGTCGGCGTCGTCGGCGTCGGACGGTTCCGGTCCCGTCGGTCCCGACTCCGCCGGTACCGATCCCCCGGACTTGGACCTCGACGCTCCCGACGGGGACTTCGCGGAACTCGCCGCCGACGTGATCGAACACGCGGAGACGGTCCGCCGCGTCGCCGACGACCTGCTCACCACCGCCGAGAAGCAGCGCGGCGTGATCGACCTGCTTCGGCAGCACGAGCCGCCGCAGCCGCTCCGCGTCGCGCCGCTCGTCGAGAGCGCGGTCGCGGACGCCGTCGGCGACCCCGACGACTCGCGGGTGGGGGTGTCCGTCTCCTGTCCCGACGGCGTGCGGGCGTTCACCCACCCCGAACTCGACTACGCGATCGCGGAGCTGATCGAGAACGCGATCGAACACGCGGAGGCGACGCCGACGGTCGAGATCGAGGTCACGGCCCCGGCCGAGCGCGTCGAGATCGCGGTCCGGGACAACGGCCCGCCGATCCCGACGGCCGAGCGCGACCCCATCACCGACCGCTGGAGGATGGACGACCTCAGACACACCGACGGGATGGGGCTGTGGCTCGTCTACTGGATCGCGGACCGCTCCGGCGGGGACCTGCGGTTCGACACCGGCGTCGACGGAAACGAGGTGACGATCAGCGTCCCCGACGCCGACCGCGACCCCGCCTCGACGACGGCTGACGGCCGGCCGTCGGCGGTTTCCGGCGGCGGCTCGGCCGCGGAGCCCGACGGCGGGGGCGCGGCGTCGGCCGCCGGGCTCGACGGCGTCGCCGCGGACCGGGACGCGGCGTCGGAGACCCCGACCGACGGGGAGGCCGCCGCCGATCCCCCGCCGGGATCGACGGACGGCTGACGGAAACCCGATCGATCGTTCACCGTTGACTCCGATTTCGAAGAACATCCCACCGATCTTAAGCCCACGCTTCGCGTACTTCCGCGTTGATGGGTACGCTCAACGAGCTGTTCGACCCGGACCGGGTCGCCGTCGTCGGTGCCACCGCCCGCGAGGGTGCCGTCGGTCGCGCCGTCACGTCGAATCTCCTCGACGACTTCGACGGCGACACGGTCCCCGTCAACCCGAACTACGACGAGGTGCTCGGCACGCCCTGCGTCGACGAGGTGGCCGACGCCGACGCCGACGTGGCCGTCGTCGTCGTGCCGCCCTCGATCGTGTTGGACGCGATCGAGGCCTGCGGCGAGGCGGGCGTCCGGAACGTCGTCGTGATCACCGCCGGGTTCGGCGAGACCGGAGAGGACGGGGCCGCGAGGGAGCAGCGCCTCGCGGAGCTAGCCGACGAGCACGACCTCAACCTCGTCGGCCCAAACAGTCTGGGGGTCATGTCGACGCCTTCCGGGATGAACGCGACGTTCGGCCCGGAGAACGCGCTCCCGGGCGGGCTCTCCTTCATGAGTCAGTCCGGCGCGTTCGTCACGGCGGTCCTCGACTGGGCCAACGACAACGGGATCGGCTTCAAGGACGTCGTCTCGCTCGGTAACAAGGCGGTGTTAGACGAGACGGACTTCGTCGACCACTGGGGGGACGACGAGGAGACCGACGTGATAATCGGCTACCTCGAGGGGATCGAGGACGGCCGCGAGTTCATCGAGACCGCCCGCGAGACGACCCAGGACACCCCGATCGTCGCCGTGAAGTCGGGGCGGACCAGCGCCGGGGCGCAGGCCGCCTCCTCGCACACCGGCACGCTCGCCGGCTCCGACAAGGCGTACGAGGCCGGCCTCGACCAGGCCGGCGTCATCCGCGCGGAGTCGGTCGACGAGCTGTTCGACGCGGCGGGCATCCTCGGCAGCCAGCCGCTGCCCGACACCGACAGCGTCGCCATCGTCACGAACGCCGGCGGCCCCGGCGTGATGGCGACGGACGCGGTGGGCGACGCCGACCTCGACATGGCGTCGTTCACGCGCGAGACCACGGACGCCCTCGCCGAGTCGATGCCGGAGGAGGCGAACATCCACAACCCGGTCGACGTGATCGGCGACGCCGACGTGGCGCGGTTCCGCGAGGCGCTCGAGACGACCGTCGCCGACGACAACGTCGGGGCCGCCTTGGTGTTGGCCGCGCCGACGGCGACGATCGACTTCGACGAGCTGGCGGACGCGATCACCGACGTGAGCGCCGAGATGGACGCCCCCGTCGCCGCCTGCCTGATGGGCGGCGACCGGACCCGCGAGCCGAAACAGCGGCTTCAGGCGCAGGGGATCCCCTGTTACTTCGACCCCGCGCGCGCCATCGACAGCCTCGCGACGCTGGCCGAGTACCGCGACATCAAGGCCCGGGAGTACGCGCCCCCGATGTCGTTCGACGTCGACCGCGAGCGCGCCCGCGAGATACTCGAAACGGTGCGCGACCGCGACGACAACCGGCTGGGCGTCGAGGCGATGGAACTGCTCGACGCCTACGGCATCCCCACGCCCGCCGGCGAGATCGTCGACTCGCCGGAGCGCGCCCGCGAGGTCGCAGCCGACATCGACGGCGGCGTGGTGATGAAGATCGTCTCGCCGGACATCCTACACAAGTCCGACATCGGCGGCGTCGCCGTCGGCGTGGAAGACGGGGACGTGGCCGACACCTACGAGGACCTGATCACCCGCGCGCGCAACTACCAGCCGGACGCGACCGTCCTCGGCGTACAGGTGCAGGAGATGGTCGATCTCGATGACGGCGTCGAGACGATCGTCGGCATGAACCGCGACCCGCAGTTCGGGCCGCTGCTGATGTTCGGGCTGGGGGGCATCTTCGTGGAGGTGATGGAGGACACCACCTTCCGCGTCGCGCCCGTCTCCGAGCCGGAGGCGCGCGAGATGACCGAGGAGATCCAGTCGGCACCGCTGTTGCGCGGTGCCCGCGGCCGCGACCCGGTCGACGTCGACGCCGTGATCGAGACGATCGGCCGGCTCTCGCAGCTGGTCACCGACTTCCCGGCGATCCTCGAACTCGACATCAACCCCCTCGTCGCACTGCCCGACGACGACGGCGGCACGGACGCCGCCGCCGTCGACGTGAGACTCACCGTCGACCCGGAGGAGCTCGACTCGGCGACGGCCGACCCGGAGACCGACCCGACCCCGATCGACGCGGAGGAACCCACCAATGACTGACACACCCACTACACTCGTCACCGCGACCGGAGACAGCGCCGGAAAGACAGCCATCACCGTCGCCTTAGCGCGGCTCGCCGCGGAGGGCGACCGCAGCGTCGGCTACATGAAACCGAAGGGCACCCGGCTCCAGTCGAACGTCGGCAAGACGCTCGACCAGGACCCGATGCTCGCCCGCGAGGTGCTCGGCCTGGACGCCGAGATGCACCAGATGGAGCCGGTCGTCTACTCGCCGACGTTCGTCGAGGGCGCGGTCCGCGGCACCGAGGACCCGGACGCCCTGCGCGACCGGATCCGCGAGGAGTACGAGGGCATCGCCGCCGACCACGACCGGGTGTTCGTCGAGGGCGGCGGCAGCTGGACCACCGGCGGCGTCGTCGACCTCACCGACGCGGACGTGGCGGAGCTGCTCGACGCGCGGGTCGTCCTCGTCGCCGAGTACGGCTCGCCGAACGACTTAGACGAGGTGCTGGCGGCCGCCGACGCGTTCGGCGACCGCCTCGCCGGCGTCGTGTTCAACAAGGTGTCCGACGACGCCTTCGAGTCGCTCGACCAGGACGGCATCCCGTTCCTCGAATCGAAGGGGATCACGGTGTTCGGCGCGCTCCCGTACGAGAAGGAGCTCGCGGGCGTCACGGTCGGCGAGCTCGCCGACGAGCTGGGTGCCGAACTGCTCACGGACGCGCCGACCGACGCGTTCGTCGAGCGCTTCCTCGTCGGCGCGATGGGCGGCGACGAGGCGCTGCGGTACTTCCGGCGCGCCCGCGACGCCGCCGTCATCACGGGCGGCGACCGCGCGGACGTGCAGACCGCCGCGCTCGACGCCTCGGGCGTGGCCTGTCTCGTCCTCACCGGCGGCCACCGGCCCTCCGGCGCGGTGCTGGGCAAGGCCGCGGACGCCGGCAAGCCCGTGCTGGCGGTGAACACCGACACGGTCACGGCCATCGACCGCGCCGAGGCGGTCGTCCGCGGCGGCCGCACGCGCGACGTCCGGACCGTCGACCGGATGGCCGAACTGCTCGGCGACCACGTCGACGTGGACGCGCTCGTCTGAGCCGGCCCGCGTCGCCGCCCGTTCCGCTCGGGTCCGTGATCGTCTGACGTACTGTTTTCACGGTGGACGACGTACCCCGCCCATGACCAGTCTCTCGGAGGCGTACGGCGGACGGGGGCGCTCCGGGGTCGACCCGCGTCGGCTCTATCTCGGTGTGGGTTCGTTCGTCGCGGGCGCGCTGCTCGTCGTGGCGGGGATCCTCGTCGCGGCCGAGGTGACGGTGCCGGCGGGGTACTCCGCGGGGGACGCCCGGCAGCTCGGCGGGATCCTCGGCGGCGTCGGCGTCCCGCTCGTGTTGCTCGGCGTGATGGCCGTCCTGCCGGCCGAGCGTAACACCTACGCGGCGGCGGTCGTCGGCGCGGCCGTCATGTGTCTCGGCGTGGCGCTGTTCGCGCACGCGTACCCCCAGCAGTGGGTCGGCGGGCCGCGCCCGGAGCTGACGGACCTCACGCTACCGACCGCGGGCGTCTACTTCCTCGGCGCGGCGACGACGCTGTGGAGCGTGTTCGTCGGCGTCGCGAACTTCAAGACCCGCAACGACCCCGGCGGCACCGTCACGATGGAGGTGACGCACAAAGGGGAGACGAAGGTCGTCGAGGTTCCTCGCGACCAACTGGGGAGCCGCGGCGGCGTCGGGCTCCTCGGCGGGACCCCGGACGGCGACGTCGAGACGCAGACGAACCGCCCGGCGGACGCCGCGGATCGGACGGACCGGCCGACCGACGACCCGCGCCGGACGGACCGTCCGGACGACGCTTCCGCGGGACGAGTCGGCGCGACGGGCCAACCCGGCGCGACTGACCGCTCCGGTACGGGCGGGCGGTCGGGGGCCGACGGTCGCTCCGGTCCCGGCTCGCCCGGCGTGAGCGACGGCGGCAGCGCGGAGCCCGACATCACCTCGCCGCTCGACGACGCCGGGCCGAGCGCCCCGTCGTCGCCGGCCGCGCCCGACGCCGCCCCCTCGCCCGGCTCCCCCGCCGCGCGCGACGGGCCGGGCGACGCCTACTGCGGCAACTGCGCGCAGTTCGACTACGTCCGCACCGACGACGGCATGCGCCCCTACTGCGCGCACTACGACGAGCTCATGGACGACATGGAGGCCTGCGACTCCTGGACGCCGCGCTGACCGGGCTCCGTCTGTCCGCCCCGCGAACGAGCCTTCTCACACCGGGTCCGCCGACGGGAGCTGCGACTCCGCGACGGCGAACGCGAGCGTGCTCAACACGCCGATGAGCGTCCCCGCCGCGAGCGCCATCGCCAGCTCCGAGAGGCCGAGCGCCGTCACGCCCGGCGCGTCCGGGAGGAAGAACCCGGAGACCGCGAACAGCACGACCGCGATGGACACGACGTAGAAGGGCGCGTTGAGGTAGCGCCACCGGAACCGCCCGGCGAGGTACTCGTCGGTTATCTGGCCGAGACTGGAGGTGACGCCGGCGACGCCGAGCCACTGGACGAACCCGTGGACGAACGCCGCGAGGGCGGTGCCGGCGGCGAGCGACCCGCCCTGAACGCCGCCGACGGCGTCGACGGTCTCGACCCCCTGAACGCCGCCGACGACGATCAGCGCGAGTGCGACGACGTACGTGACGAGGGTGACGCGGCCGGTGTAGAGGACGTTGCGGACGCTCTCGGCCGCGCCGTCGACGGTCTCTTCGAGGCCCAGCCCGCGGAACAGCGAGTAGAGCCCGACCGCGCCGGAGAGGATTCCGAGCACCGCCGCGCCGGCGACGTCGAAGAGGTTCGCGACGACGACGAGCGGGTAGATCAGGAGGAGGACGCCCAGCGGGATGAGGATCGTCCCGCGGGTCTCCGGGTCGGCCAGCACCTGCTTGATCGTGTAGTAGAGCGATTCGAGGTCCTGCGCCTGTCGGACGACGACCCGACGCATCCCGTCGATCGGCATCCGCGACCGGATCACGGGGAGGACGGACTCGTCTTGGGCCCCGTCGGTGATCACGACCGCGGAGACCTCCTCGCCGGTCGACAGCTCCGCGAGGACGCGGTCGACCTCCTGACCCACGGCGCGGTTCGCCTTCACGTCGGGGCCGTCGACGCCGGTGACGGCCGCGACCTCGACGGCCTCGCCCTCGGCGGCCAGCTCGTCGTGGACGTTGACGCCCTGAAAGAGGACGTTGACGTCGGAGTCCTCGGGGTCGGCGGTCGCGAGCGCGACCGCGGCCTCGGTGACGGCCTCGTCGCCGATGACTGGGGTGGGGATCCCCGTCTTCCGGCCGAGGTCGTCGTCGAGGTCGACACAGAGGACGAGCAGCATCGTCCCGGGCTACGCGAGGGGTCGGCATATGTTTTCGGCTCGCGCCGCGCGGCCGCGAACCCGCCGCCCTCGCCGCCGTCGCCGCGGTCGTCCCGTCGCGGCGTAAGCCGTGCCGCGTCAGTTCTCCTCGTTCGGCTCGTGTTCGAGCCCGTTCATCATCAGCCGGACGTTCTCGCCGTCGCTGAACGCGGCCGGGTACGCCGCGAGCGGGAGGACGAAGTCGTCCTCGACCGAGACCGGCTCGCCGATGTGAAGCTCCAGTTCGGTACTCGCGCCGGTGCCCTCGATCTCGCCTTGCGCGGTGTACACGACGACGTCGGCGTCGCTTTCGAGGACCGTCGTCGTGTACTCCGTCCCGCGTTCGAGGTCGCCGACGTTCTCGAAGCGGCTCAGGATGAGCTCCGCCCGTTCCCGCGTGCTGAACTCGGCGATCGGGTTGAGCGCCTGCCCGAGCACCTCGATCCGCGGGGTCGCCACCGCCGCGAAGACGGCGGCCTGATAGCGCTCGCCGAACAGCTCGACGGCCTTGTCGTACTCGCCGACCGTGTTCGTCACCTGGACCTCGCGGGTCTGGCCGCCGGCCTCGACCTCCCGAGAGAGGGTCTCCTCGCTCACGTCGTTGAGCTCGTACCCCGTGTCGGAGAGGGTCGCGTCCGCGACCGTCGCCGTCCCGGCAGAAAATTCCGCGGGCTCGCCGCCGGTCGCCACGTCGAGCGCGGTGCAGCCGGCGAGGCTCGCGAGGCCGACAGCGCCCGCCAGCCCGAGCGCGCCACGACGGGTGGTCGCGTCGGTCGTCGAGCGGGTCTCGTCGTCGGAATCGGACGTCTCACCGGATCTCATGGCTTTACCTCTCGGGGGCGGGGGTACATACTTTGTGTTCGGGTGACTCCTCCGCCCGCCGGAGGCTGCTCCCGGGCCGCCCGCGATCGCGGCCCCGTGACAACGGCTCTCCCGGGAACGCGCGGTTCGGACGCTTTTTGAGGCCGCGGCCGGTAGAAAGGGGTAGATGATCTCCAAGGGCTGTGAACAGTGCGCCAAGGGCGGGAAGATGGTGCTTTTCGTCTACGGCTACTGCGACCAGCGGGATTGCTTCTATTGCCCCCTCGGAGAGAACCGGAAGAACGTCACCGACGTGTACGCCAACGAGCGGCAAGTCGAGTCCGACGAGGACGTGATCGAGGAGGCCAAGCGCATGAGCGCGCTCGGCACGTCGATCACCGGCGGCGAGCCGCAGGAGGCGATGGCGAAGACGACCCGGTACCTCGAACTGCTGAAAGACGAGTTCGGCGAGGACCACCACACGCACCTCTACACCGGGATCACGGGCGGCCGCGAGAACATGCGCCGCCTCTCGGAGGCGGGGCTCGACGAGATCCGCTTCCACCCGCCGCTGGAGATGTGGGGCGACATGCACGGCACCGAGTGGGAGGAGATCCTCCACATCGCCCGCGAGGAGGGGCTCACGCCCGCCTTCGAGATCCCGGGAATTCGCGCGGAGCCGGAGTTCCTGGAGTTCTTAGACGAGGGCGCGGCCGAGTTCTGTAACATCAACGAGTTCGAGATGTCCGACGGCAACTACCGCCGGATGCAAGAGGAGGGCTTCGAGCTGCAGGAGGACCACATGTCCGCCGTCGAGGGCTCGAAGGACGACGCCATCCTCGAAGAGATGGCGAGCCACGAGAAGGTGTACTTCTGTACCTCGGTGTTCAAAGACGCCGCCCAGCACCGGAACCGCCTGAAGCGGATGGCGAAGAACATCCGCCGCGAGTTCGACGAGGTGACCGACGACGGCACTCTCGTCTACGGGAAGGCGTTCGCCGACGCCGACCGGTTCGAGGCGCTCGGCGTCCCGGAGGAGTTCTACACGGTCAAGTCGGACCACGTCGAGGTGGCGTGGTGGCTCTTAGAGGAGATGGTCGAGGACGGCGACCTCGACCGCGGCGAAATCGTCGAGCAGTACCCGACCGTCGACGGCACCGTCGTCGAGCGCACCCCGGTCGCGTAACGAATTTGGACCTCTGAGTCGTCTTCTCGCTCCTCTGACAGTCGAAGATACGGTCATTCGATACGAAACGGCGACCTCTGTGATCGAGACCGCCGAAGCCCCAGTCGCTCGCTACGACTCGGTTTCTGCTTATAAATCAACCATCGGCACGAACGCCACCGAAGCCCCAGTCGCGAGGCGGGCGCACGCTCGCTGCGCGCTTCAGTCGCTCGTTTCACTCGCTCCTTCCAGTGCTTGCGTCGCCTGCGCCCGGCTCGCGACTGCCCCTTCGAGCCCCGCCCGACCGCGACCGCACAGCCTCACGCCTCCCCAGCCTCGTCGCTGNCCGCCAGCGACTCCCTCGCGCGTGCTGCTCGCGGCCGCCTTCGGCGGCACGCTCACAGGCACGCGCCACCGCACCGCAGAATTGTTTCTTGTCAACACGAGTCATGATTTAAGACGGTGCGGTCCGTACGCTCGCGCATGGCCTCCGAAGAACCCGAATTCGCCGACGTGAGCATCGGACAGACGGTGTACGACGAGTCGGGCGAGGAGCTGGGGACCGTCCGCGGGGTCGACGACGCGGGCTTCTACGTCTCCGCGCCGACGGGAACGGACCCGCTGGCGCTCACCGACGCCCGCGACGTGTTCGGCACCGCCTACGTGATGTGGCGCTGCTGGGAGTGCGGCGAGATGGGCGAGATCGGCGACGAGCTCCCGGAGAACTGCCCGAGCTGCGACGCGCCCCGCGAGGAGCTGTACTACTGGGCCGAGGACTGAGCGCCGGTTCCCCCGTCGCCACGCTTTTGAGTACCGGCGTCGAACCGGCGGAGAGATGCCCGACCGAGACCACGTCTTACGGGTCGACCTCTCCTCGGAGACCGTCGAGCGAGAGCCCGTCCCGGCGGCGTGGCGTCGCCGGTTCCTCGGCGGGAAGGGGATCGGTGCCCGCTACCTCTACGACGAGCTCGACCCCGGCACCGACCCCTTGGGCCCCGAGAACCTGCTGGCCTTCTGCGTCGGCCCGCTCTCGGGGTACCTCCCCGGCGAGACCAGATACGCCGCCGTGACGAAGTCGCCGCTGACCGGCGGCTTCCTCGACTCCTACGCCGGCGGCGACTTCGCCGGCCGGCTGACCGGCTCGCTCGACGACTGCCTCGCCCTGCTCGTGACCGGGGCCGCCGACCGGCCGGTCCGGATCGTCGTTGAGGGCGGCGACGCCCGCGTCGAGCCGGCCGAGGCGTGGGGCGCGGACACGGTCGAGACCGACGCCGCTCACCCGGACGCCGGCGTCGCCTGTGTCGGGCCGGCGGGCGAGCGCGGCGTGGCCTACGCGACGATCGCCTCGGATGCCGGGGCCCACCACGCCGGCCGGGGCGGGGCCGGCGCGGTCATGGGGTCGAAGCGGCTCAAGGCCGTCGTGGCCCGCGACGACCCCCCCGCGGTGCCGCCCGAACTGGTCCCGCTCCGCGAGCGGGTCGAGCGCGCGTACGCCGAGGGCGACACGGGCCGCTGGCAGGCGGCGGGCGAGACGCTCGAGAGCGTCGACTTCGCCAACGAGGTCGGCGCGCTCGCCACCGAGGGGTGGCAGCGCGACCGCTTCGCGGCCGCCGACGACATCGGCGTCGAGGCCGCCGCGGACGCCGCGGTCGGCCGCGAGCGCCCCGACAGCGCGGTGCCCGGCGGCTTCGAGGTCGAGACCGACGAGGGCCGGTCCGTCCCCCGCGGCGCGACCCCGATGACCCTCGGTGCCGGGCTCGGCGTGGGCTCGTTCGACGCCGTCGCGGCGCTGGGCGAGCGCTGCGACCGCCTCGGCGTCGACGTCATCTCGGCCGGCAACGCCGTCGCGTGGGCGGTCCGGGCGGCCGAGGCCGGTCGCGTCGACTGCGACGTGTCGTTCGGCGACCCCGACGGGGCCCGCGCGCTCATCGAGGCGATCGCGACCGGCGCGGACGGCCCCTGCGAGCCGGGAGTCGCCGACGCGCTCGCCGACGGCGTCGACGCCGCCGCCGACGCGTACGGCACCGACGACGCCATCCCGACGGTCAAGTCGATGGAGCTGCCGGCGTACGACCCGCGCGCGGCCGTCGGGATGGCGCTGGCGTACGCGACGAGCGACCGCGGCGGCTGTCACCGGCGCGCTCGCCCGATCGAGTGGGAAGCCGTCGCCGAGGAGGCGTCGACGAGCGAGCGGGTCGCCGCGGTCGTGACCGCGCAGAACACCCGGTCGGCGCTGTGGAGCTTCGTCGCCGACGACTTCGCCGGCGAGCCGCTGTGGGACGAGTTCGGGGCCGAGTGGTTCGACGCGCTCGGCCGCGACCACGACGCCGAGTCGCTCCGGCTGGCCGGCGAGCGGATCTGGGCTCTCGTGCGGCTGTTCAACGCCCGCGAGGGGTTCGACCGCGACGACGACGAACTCCCCCCGACGCTGACCGACCCGGTCCACGGCGGCTCCGAGGCGACCGACGGGCTCGACCGCGAGGCCTTCGAACGCCTCCTCGACGCCTACTACGCCGCGCGCGGCTGGGACCGCGACGGACTCCCCACCCCCGAGACGCTCGCGCGACTCGACCTCAACGCGACCGTCGACGGCGAGACGCCGGTCGGGATGTCGTCGGACCCCGCCGCCTTCTGAGGGGCCTCGCCGGTGCCGGCGCGGGAGAGCGTGTCGACTCCGGGGATGTCCGTGACGCTACTGGCCTTCACCGCGAACGCGGCGTTGCCGTCACCGTCGGCGAGCGGGACTCCTCCTTCAGCCTGGACAGCTTGTTTGCCGTCGTGGAACTCGCCAATCGCGACCGACCGTCTGGGATTCGAAAAACGCCCTCTGCCGGCCGGCGAGCCGCCCGGCTCACCCAGCGTCGACGAAGTCCCCGAGGTTCGCCTGAAGCCCGGCCGCCAGCGTCGACTTCCGGCGGAGCCGCGTCAGCGACACGGGGAGGTGGTCGGCGACGCCGCGGACCGCCTCGCCGAACGTCTCCGCGGTGCCGAGTTCGCCCTCGAAGGCGTTCCTGACGGCCTCGCGGACCTGCCAGACGCCGACCGGTCCCCAGTAGTCGTCGGAGACGTGGCGTAAGACGAGCGCCTTCGCCTGTCGCCCCCGGTCGTCGAGGTGTTCCAAGACGCCGAGGCGGGCGGCGTAGTACGCGCCCGCGGTCTCCTCGACGTAGCCGGTGCGCCCCTCGCGCCCCTCGCTCGCGGCCGCGAGGTACACCCCGGCCTCCGGGTCGGGGTTCCAGATGGAGCCGGGCGATTTCATCTCGACGAGTTCGTACTCCCACTGTCCCGGAACCAGGATCACCCAGAACGCGTTGCCGAGGTACTCGTTGCGGTGGACTTCGATCCGGTCGACGGTCGGATTGTCGCGGATCGACCCGCGGAGGAACTGCCCGACCGTGTCGTCGACGGCCGTGATCGACCAGCGCGTCGGAACGAGCCGCCGGTTCTCGCCCCGTCCGAGCGCCCCCGCCGAGAGGATCGTGTTGATCTCGTACACGTCGAACCCGCGGCGGTAGAGGTACGCCATCGCTCCCTCCGCGCGCCAGTCGTCGTCTTCGAGGGTCTTCTTCACCGGCCGCGGGACGTGCGGGTTCTCGCCGAGGTCGGCCGTCCGGGCCGCGGCGCGCGGGCCGGTCGGCGTCTTGATGTCCTCCGTCCCGACCTCGAAGTCGAGGTCGGGGCGGCCGTCGAGCCCGATCTCCACGTCGACCGGGCGGTCCGCGATCGCGACCTCGCGTTGAACGCCGAGCCAGCCGTCCCACGCGTCGCGGACGCTCTCGGCCGGCCCGCCCCCGCCGCCGGCCGACGTCACGCCGCCCGTCGCGCCCGCGTCCGCCACGTCGACCCCGCGCGTCGAGTTGAGCAGGCTCGTCCGGCGGTCGAACACGTCGGCGATGGAGACGCCCTCCTCGTACCACGCCGCGGAGGTCTCGAACGCCGCCGCGCGCTCCTCGCGGCCGACCGGCGAGAGCAGCCCGGTCGAGACGTTCGGGTAGTCCGCGCGGCCGACGAAGATGGAGGGCGAGACGCTCCCGACCACGGCGTCGTCGGAGACGTGCTCGTCGAAGCGCCGCTCGAAGGAGTCGAGGTGATCGAGGATACCGTAGTCCTTCTCGCTCGCGAGGCGGCGTCGCTCGGCGCGCTCGTTCGCCTCGAACTCGATGAACTCGTCGAGCCGCATTCGGATCGGCGTTGGCGGCGCGGCGGCTTGAACGTTGCTGGCGACCGGCGAAAACGGGAACAGCGGGCGGGCGAGACGCGGGTCGGCCGACGCCTAACTGTGGATGCCCATCGCTTCGATCTGCTCTTGATACCGGTTGCGGATGGTGACTTCGGTGACCTGGGCCACGTCGGCGACCTCGCGCTGGGTCTTCTTCTCGTTACAGAGCAGCGAGGCCGCGTAGATGGCGGCCGCGGCGTAGCCGGTCGGGGACTTCCCGGAGAGCAGCCCCTGTTCGGCCGTCGTCTCGATGATCTCGTTGGCCTTCGACTGGACCTCCTCCGAGAGCTCCAACTCCGAGGAGAACCGCGGGACGTACTTCTTCGGGTCGACCGGCCGCATCTCCAGCCCGAGCTCCTGAGAGATGTACCGGTACGTGCGCCCGATCTCCTTGCGGTCGACCCGCGAGACCTCCGATATCTCCTCGAGGCTGCGGGGGATTCCCTCCTTGCGGCAGGCGGCGTAGAGGGCGGCGGTGGAGACGCCTTCGATCGAGCGGCCGCGGATCAGATCCTCGTTCAACGCCCGTCGGTAGATCACCGAGGCGACCTCGCGTACCGACCGGGGAACGCCGAGCGCCGAGGCCATCCGATCGATCTCCGAGAGCGCGAACTGGAGGTTGCGCTCGCCCGCGTCCTTCGTGCGGATCCGCTCCTGCCACTTGCGCAGGCGGTGCATCTGCGACCGCTTCTTCGAGGAGATGGAGCGCCCGTACGCGTCCTTGTCCTTCCAGTCGATCGTCGTCGTCAGCCCCTTGTCGTGCATCGTCTTCGTCGTCGGGGCCCCGACGCGCGACTTCTCCTGTCGCTCGTTGTGGTTGAACGCGCGCCACTCCGGGCCGGGATCGATCTGCTCGTCCTCGATGACGAGCCCGGTCTCCTCGTGTATCAGCTCCCCGTCGGCCGTCCGGGTGAGATCCTCCGGATCGAAGTCCTCGGGATCCAGTTCGTCGACGTCCTCGATGTCCGCGACGTCGGTCTCCGCTTCTTCGGCGTCCTCGTCCCCCACGCGCTGCCGGTCGTGATCCCGTTGCCGGGTGGGCCGTGTCATCGCATTTATATGCTATCGAAACCGTTTAACTTAAAAGTTCGTTACTATGCGAGTGTATAGCACACCACGTCGCCGCGGTCAGCTCGACGGCGAGTCGCCCGTGTCGGATCGGTCGCGAGCCGCGGGGCTTCTAGGTCGGGTGTGATTCGTTCGCCGTTCCGCGGCGTTCACGCGTCGTTTCCCGCGGACTCCGTCGGCCCGCCGCCGTCGCGTCCGGCGGCGTCCGCCTCCGACGGGTCGTCGCGGAGCGCGGCCGTCTCCGGATCGGTGCCCGGCGGGAGCGCGACGGGGACGAGCGCGGCGAGGTCTCGTACCGTCCGCGAACTGTCGAACCCGGGGCCGACAAGGCGCGGAAGGCCGTCCCCCGTCCCGTCGAGGCGCTCCGTCGCGACGACGGCGTCGAGCGCGTTCCGCACCGCGACGTGCGCCCAGTACCCGTCAGCCGACTCGGCGCGGAGGTGGGTCGTGTCCGCTGGCGCGGCGTCGAGGAGCGGCCCCACCGGGACGCCGCGCCACTCGCCCCCGAACGCCGTCCCGGTCGCACACCGATAGCGGCAGGCGACGGTGACGGTGCCGCGTCGCTCTCTGACGGCGTTGAGGGCCGACAGCAGGTCGGATTCGGTCCCCTCGCGGGTCGACGCGGCGCGCTCTCGGATCGGGTCGGCGTTCGGCGCGGTCACTGCCTGTCGATGACGGAGGCGTAGTCCCTTACCCCTATACCTCAGATATTCGGCTTTTTTAGTCCGACGGCGGTAGCATGTCGATCTCGGTCGAGCTGCCCCGGATTCCATCACGATTCTAAATATCTTGGAACCGACTCCCACGTTTGTATGGTCACGAGCGAACTTCCGGATGGACATGCCCTCCACTAACCGCCGAGCGTTCCTCGGAGCGAGCAGCGTCATCGGCCTCGGTTCCCTGGTCGCTCTCGGGAACCGACACGCGGAGAACGGCGAGACGGAACGCACGACGAGCGATCACGGCGACGACTCGCTGGAGAACTGGCTTGCGACGGCCAACGACCCGCGAACTCCCCAGATCCGTGACTTCCGGTTCGACGACCCGCCGACGGTGTACCTCGACGTATCGAACTCGAAGTCGTTCTCGCCGCCCGCGATCAAGGTCGCGCCCGGCACGACGGTGACGTGGGAGTGGATCGGAACCGACGACGAACACAACGTCGTGGCCGCGGACGGGACGTTCGACAGCGGCGGGCCCGACGGGGAGCCCGGGACGACCTTCGAGCACACCTTCGAGTCGGCGGGGGTGTATCGGTACGTCAGCGAACCGCAGGCGGACGCGGGGATGAAGGGAGTCGTCGTGGTCGAAGCCGCGCCGTCGAGCGGGTACCCGGTCGTCGACGAGTGGTTGGTCGACACCAACGGATACGACGGCAGCGTCGCGGATCGGACGGACGAGGACCTCGTCGAGATCGCGACCGGGGCCGAAGGCAACGGCGGGAACTTCGCGTTCGACCCGCACGCGGTGAGGGTCTCGACCGAAACGACGGTCCGCTGGTCGTGGACCGGCAGCGGCGGCGCACACGACGTCGCCTTCGAGGACGCCGACATCGGTGGCGAGACGATCGACGCGGAGCCCGGCGTCCACTTCGAGCACACGTTCAACGAGCCCGGCGTCTTCCGGTACGCCTGTCGACCTCACCGGGAGATCGGCCACCGCGGCGCGATCGTCGTCGAGTAAGCCGAAACGGCTCCCGTCGCGGATCGCGGTGTGGTCGGCGGCTTCCGTCACGCTGCGGTCGACGCCCGTCCGACGGCGGACGGACAGCCCTTTGTCCGCCGGGTGCGGAGCCCGGACGAATGCCGACGATCGACTGCGATCCGACCGCCGCGCGCGAGCGACTCGCGGACGCGGGCGTCAGCGTCGACGACGGGAACACGCCCCACGAGCGGTGGCGCGCCGAGCGCGAGGGGGCCGTCGCGGTCGCGTACGACGACAAGGTCGTCGTTCAGGGGAGCGACCCGACGCGGCTCACCGCCCTGCTGTCCGACGGCGGCGGCCGCGCGCACGTCTACTTCGACGGGGCCTCGCGGGGGAACCCGGGACCCGCCTCGGTCGGCTGGTGTCTGGTCACGTCGGACGGGGTCGTCGCGGAGGGCGGCGAGCGGATCGGCCGCGCGACGAACAATCAGGCCGAGTACGCCGCGCTGATCCGCGCGCTGGAGGGGGCCGACGAGTACGGCTTCGACGCGGTCGACGTCCGCGGCGACTCCGAACTCATCGTCAAGCAGGTCCGCGGCGAGTGGAACGCCAACGACCCCGAACTCCGCGAGCGGCGCGTCCGCGCCCGGGAGCTGTTGGAGCGGTTCGACCGGTGGTCGATCGCCCACGTACCGCGGGAAATAAACGAACGCGCCGACGATCTGGCGAACGAGGCACTCGATGACGCGAACTGACGACGAACCGCCGGAGTGGGCGAAGGAACGGGCGCGGGAGATGATGGCGGCGGACGACGACGGGGGGGCGGACGAGCCCGACGCCGAGGACGCGACTGCCCCCGACCCCGACGACGAGCGCGTCCCGGACGTGCCGGTCGAGGCGGTCGACGAGGCGGAGCGGCTCACCCGGCTCGCCCGCGAGGCCGAGTCCGCGGAACCCACGCCGGAGATCGAACAGGCGGCCGAACAGTACCGGGAGCGGCGGGACGCCCTCGCGGCCGAGTACGGCTACACGGCGCGCGTCCGCGACGAGGACGACGCGCTCGTGTTGTACCCCGACGAGTGGATGGAAGCCGGGACGGTCCAGCTCGACCGCGTCGAGGACACCGACCGCGCGGTCGAGGTGTCGCTGTCCGGTCCCGGCGACGCCGACCGCTACCGCGAGGTGGCCGCGTACAACGAGGCGGTCGCCGAGGCGGTCGCGGAGCGGGAAGCCGAGGTCCACGCCCGGACCGCGGAGACGTTCGCGGCGTTCATGAGCAACCACTACGTCCGCCCGGTCGACGACGCGACCCCGGAGACCCGCGCCGAGTTCCGCGAGGAGTACCTCGTCCGGAACGGCTGGCCGACCGACGAACAGCTCGACGCCGTCGACGAGTCGCTGTCGGTCATCGAATCGGTCGCGGCCGACGTCGACGGTCCGGCCGTCGACGCCGATTCCGCCTCCGACGCCCCCGCGGCCGCGGATTCCGACGACGACGCTTCCGCCAGCGACGGTCCCGCGACCGACGACTCGGCGTAGCGGCCGCTCGGAGGGCGGGAGAACGCGGCTTTCGCCGCGCCGTGTGCCAAAAGGTCGGTCGGTAGTCGATGCGTCCGGCCGCGCGGGTTCGCCCCGTCCGCCTACTCGAGCAGCGCGCGGACCTCGTCCGCGCGCGCCTCGTCGGTGACGAAGCGGTCGAGGACCCACTCGATCTGGCCGAGGACGACGTCGTGGCCGGCGTCGGTGAGCTCGTACTGGTTCGTCCGCTTGTCGAGTTCGCTCTTCTCGACGAGCCCGAGTTCGACGAGGTCGTCGAGGTTCGGGTACAGGCGGCCGTGGTTCACTTCGGAGCCGTAGTACGCCTCCAGCTCCCGCTTGATCGCGAGGCCGTACATCGGTTCCTCGGCGAGGATGCTGAGGATGTTCTGCTGGAACGCCGTGAGGTCGCTCGCCGCTGTCGATTCGTCACTAACTGCTTGTGCCTCTGACATGGGTATAAGAAAGGAGTCCGAACTTATAATCTTTCTCAACAATTACGGCTGCTGCGATGCCTCACCCCGGACGCTCGTCCGAATAGCGAGGTATTCGCCGCCGCTCGGCGGGCGAGCGCGCGATCCGGCCCGAGAGCGCGTTTCGATTAATCCGGTCCGTCACCGCCCGATACGCCGACGATCCGTCGGAACGATCCCTGATCCGACTCGCGATCGAAACCGATCGATCGGTCGTTTGAGGGCGTTCGGTCGCTCGTCGGAGTCGTTCGATCGGCCGCGATGGCCCGCGGGGCGCGACGCGAACCGCGTCGAACCGGCGGATCCCGAAAGGACTTTGACCGGCATCGACGCATCAACGGACACATGGTCAACCTCTGGGAAGATCTCGAGACGGGACCGAACGCGCCGGACGAGATCTACGCCGTGGTGGAGTGTCTCAAGGGCGAGCGGAACAAGTACGAGTACGACAAGGACGTCCCCGGCGTCGTCCTCGACCGCGTCCTTCACTCGAACGTCCACTACCCGTACGACTACGGCTTCATCCCGCAGTCGTACTACGACGACGAGGACCCGTTCGACGTGATGGTGCTCGTGGAGGACCAGACGTTCCCCGGCTGCGTCGTCGAGGCCCGTCCCGTCGCGTTGATGAAGATGGACGACGACGGCGAGCAGGACGACAAGGTGATCGCGGTGCCGACGGAAGACCCCCGGTTCGACCACATCGAGGACCTCGACGACATCCCCCAGCAGACCCTCGACGAGATAGACGAGTTCTTCGCGACCTACAAGAACCTCGAAGCGGGCAAGGAGGTCGAAACGCTCGGGTGGGAGGACAAACAGGCCGCGAAGGACGCGATCGAACACGCGCAGGACCTGTACGACGAGCAGGTCGCCTGACTCCCGTATAACCGAAGCACATTACGGGCCAGCGCCCGGATGCCTTATGCCCATGGGTAATTTTTAGGGTGTCGGCCGTCTACCGGCTGATACACCCATGAGCGCAACCACGCCCTCCGTCGCCATCGACCATCCGACGGTCGTCCCCGCGAACTTCGACCCGGACGATGACGCGACCGGCGAGGCGACGGACGACGGGACCGCGAGCGACGACGCGTAGCGGTCGGCCCGCCCTTCTCAGGCGCGCTCCACCACCGAGGAGAGACGCGTCGCGTCGTCTCGCAGCGACTCGAACGTGTCGTCGACCCACTCGACGACGGTTCCGTCCGTCGATTCGAGCACGCTCCGCGGGTTGTTCCGGTCGTCGTACGCGGTCACGCAGGCGACCTCGTCACACCGGAACAGCCCGTACTCGATCGGGTCCGCGCTCACGTACACCTCCGCGTCGTCGTCGTCCAGCGCGCGGTCGGTCGCCGGCTCGAACTCCGCGACGGAGGTGTCGACCACGTCGCGGTCGATGATCAGCTCGACGCTCGCGCCGTCGTCCAGCGCCGCGGCGGCGGCGTCGTTGAACTGCTGGATGACGACCGGAGAGACCGCCCGGATGTCGCCACCGTGGCTCTCGCGGAGCAGTTCCGTGAGCCGGTCGACCGCCGCCAGCGGGTTCTGGTCGGACGCGACGGTGAGGTCGCTGTCCGGGATTCCGGCCGGGGGGAAGTCCACCCCGACGCGCTCGACCGTCGCGGCGAACCGCCCGTAGCGCTCCCCGCGCTCGACCTCCGTCAGCAGCGCCTCGTAGGCGTCGTGGACGCGCGCTCCGGTCGGCGTCACCCGGTAGGCGGCGTCGCGTTTCACCACCCAGTCGCGCTCGCGGAACCCCGCGAGGATCCGCTGGACGGTCGTCCGGGTCGCGTCGACCGCGTCGGTCAGCGCCGCCGGGCGTCGCGGCTCCTCGCGCAACGCCCGGAGTATCGCGACCCGGACGGGCGAGCCGGCGAGGTACTGTGCGCCGTCGTGTCCCTCCTCGGCCGTCATCGTGTGATCCGTGTGTACGGGTACCGACCTGATAACCGTACCGCGTCGCGCCCCGGGACTGAACCGGCGGTTTCGACGCCCGAACCCGGCGTCAGCCCCGGTACCGGAACGACACGACGGTGCCGACGGTGTCCTCGCCGGCGATGCGCTCCGTGGTCACGGTCACGGCCGCGAGCGCGTCCGCGCCGAGCGCCTCCTCGATCACGGCCCGGAGCGCGTCCGGGTCGGCTCCCTCCTGTATCACCGGCACGCGGACCTGTCGGCGGTTGACCGCGACGTCGCCGAGGTCGTACTCGGTGTGCTCGAACGCCTCTCGGATCGTGGACTCGATGTCGGTCATAGCAGTTCGCCCTCCGCGCTCGCCGGTGAAAAAACGGGGTCCTCGACCGGATCGGGGAGACGCTCGGAGACAACCGCTCGATATTCCCAGATTTCGTCGGGATCGGGCCGATTAGATGCTACCTATCTTTAATACACTTCTTTTAAAATTCAAATATCTTTATTGTTTCACCGCACAACAAGCTCGGATATTTATTTATCCTGATACTTCTGTTGTATGCACGAAAGTGTCGCGGACTACGTGGCAGAGCACCCGAAAATGGCCGGCGTCCTGTTCACCGCACTGCTGCTGTTGACGCAGGCAGCGCCTGCGGCGGCGAACGCTGCTGTCGTAAACCCTGGACCCTAATTCACCGAATAGTCGTCACTCCACCGAAGTTCTCCATCGGCAAACACTGGAAAGAGTTCCAAATCACAGAAGTCTTTCAGCTCACTGTTAGATACGTGACAAGTGAGGATTTTTGAAGGGACGTAGTGGTTCGTGTTGCTTGATTCTAGGTTGATCCTAGACAGTGACCCGATCCCGTGAGACCCATTTGGGTATATTTTGGTCTCTATCTCGGAATTTTCATCTGGATCCCCGTTTAAATCCACCACAATTGCTCCGCCACTCCGACTCTGACAAATCGTCGTCCCCCCGTCGCCCACGACGATGTACTGATTGCCCGTGATCAGTTCCCGCTTCGCGACGTGAAGCGCCGTGCGGAGGTTGAACCCGCTGTTCATCAGGCGGGCGATGATCCGGCCGAGCTTCGTCGCGGGCGAGTTCGCCACGTCGGAGAGGGTGACGATGCCGCCGCGGGAGCCGCGGTGGACCAGCGCCTCTCCCTGCTGGTACGACTGGCAGGCGTTGAGCAGGAAGGCGCTGACGCCGATCTCGAGGTCCTCGTCGGTCAGATCGAGGTAGCTGTCGGCGCACTGCATCCCGCGGTCGTCGACGTGGCCGATGTAGTGGAGGAAGTCGACGTCGGACGCGAGCGCGTCGCGCATCTCCTCGCGGTCGAGGTCGTGGCGCACCTCGATGTCGAACTGGACCATGTCGCGGAGTCCGTAGAGGTCGGCGACGTCGCCCTCCTCGCGCATCTGCTCGTCGTTACAGACGACGAGGACGGAGATCCGCGACTGCTCGACCTGCCCGGCTTCGAGCCGGCGGTGGTACGCGTCGAGCGTCGCCTTGTTCGCGTCGAGGGGGACGCCGTCGCCGACCCACGCGTGCTCGACGGTGTCGACCGGGTCCGGGCGCACGAAGTCGGCCTCGGCCGCCACCGCGCCGCGGTCCGCCGACGCGTCCGCGCCCCGGATCGGATCGGCGTTCAACTCCGGATCGGTGTCGGAGACCGGGTCGGCGCTCGCGCCGCCGCGGACGAAATCCCTCTCGTCGAACGCGTCGACCGCGCTCGTCGCGGGGACGGACCGGTTCGGCCCCGTCGGAACGTTCGTCGTCGCCGGCGCGCCGTCGTCCGACGCCCGCAGGAACCCGACCCCGACGCCGCCCTCCTCGTCGGCCGGCGTCACCGTCTCCGGCGAGCGGACGATCGACAGCTCCCCGGCGACGAACGGGAGCATCTCCACGTTCTCGGGGTCGGGGCGGACGTCCGTCGTCAGCGTCCACTGCGGCAGTTCGGGCTCGACGACCTCAAACGGCACGTCGAGGTACTCGCCGAGCCGCTCCGCGAGCGGGAGGTCGTACAGCCGCCCCCAGTCGAGATCGAGGTCGGTCGTCTCGCGCTCGTGGAGATCGACCGGGTAAAAGCCCTCCGTGCGAACCAGACAGTCCATGTGGAACGACTGCCTGAGCACCTCCGCGGTCCGCGCCTCGAAGCCCGGTTCGAGCGGGTACGTCCACCCGTCGCCCTCGATCCGCGGCTCGTCGCCGGGGACCACCTCGGCCGCGAAGTAGTACGCCAGCGACACCACGGGGTACAGGTAGCGGTACTCCGGCGGCACGACGATCCGGACGCCGCTGTCGACCGGTTCGACGCGCTCGGGAACGCTGAACTCCTCGCCGGGTTCGACGAGCGGCGGGTGGCCTCGCAGCGTGGGGAACGACCGCTCCGGGCTGGTCGTCTGGAGCGCGGACCCGAGCAGCGAGACGGCGTCCATCAGCGACTCCGGATCGGTCGGGGTAGTAATCTCGTCCCCGCCGGCGTCTGGTGGAGCGACCGGAACCCGAGCGCGACCGTTCCGGGGGTGTCGAGGTCGATCCGCGTCGTTCGGTCGGTCGTCGAGACGGAGAACCCGGACTCGAAGGCGAAGTACAACTTCGTCGGGGCGGGGTTGATCCCGACGTGGTACGTCCCGTCCGGCATCGCGTAACAGTCGCCGTGGGTGAGGAGCGTCCCGTCGCCGGCCCGCGTCTCGACGACCGCGACGCGCGGGATCTCGATCGACCCGGTCTCGACCGCGACGCTCGCGTCCACCGGGAAGTAGTGGTCGGACTCCGGGCGGGGACGCGGGTCGACGGGGCGGTCGGTGTACACCTCGAACTGCGTGTTCTCGATGTGGTCCGTGACGGTGATGCCGTCGGTCTCACGCAGCGGGTCGATGTCGATGCTCATGGGGACTCGCCGCGGCGGTCGTCGGAGCGGGGGGGACCGACGCCGCGGCGGTGCGTGCCACTCCGTAGTGCGATAGCGGCGATAAAGGTTGTGTCGGTCGGATCGCCGCGGACCGAACGGATAAAGTCCCGCCCGCCCCACCTTCGCGTAATGATAACGCTGGGAACGGCCCGCGCCTCTCCGGGCGAGACGGACACGGGCCGTCTCGAGGTGGGAGAGATGCGGGACGGGAGTCCCGTCCGGCTGCCGGTCGCCGCGATCAACGGCGCGACCGACGGGCCGACGCTGTACGTCCAGGCGGTGAGCGACGGCGACGAGCTGAACGGGCTGGGCGTCGTCAACCGCGTCGTCCCGCGGATCGACCCGACGGAGCTGTCCGGGTCGGTCCTCGTCGTCGGCGTCGTGAACCACTTCGCGTTCCAGGCCGCGGAACACCGGAACCCGGTCGACGACCGGAAGATGAACCGCGGCTACCCGGGCGACGCGGACGGGACGACGAGCGAGCGGATCGCTCACGAGACGTTCCAGATCGCCTCCCGGGCCGACTACATCTTGGACCTCCATCAGGGGTCGACGAGCCGGATGATAAACGAGAGCCGCGTGCGCTGCGGCGTCCGCCACCGGCTCCACGGGGACTGCCTGGAGCTCGCGAAGGTCTTCGGCTGCGGACACGTCCTCGACATCAAGGGTCCCGACGGCCAGCTCGCGCGGGCCGGCCCGGAACACGGGATTCCCACCATCGACCCGGAGCTGGGCGGCTGCGTCGGCTGGGACGAGGAGTCGATTCAGTACGGCGTCGAGGGCGTGTTCAACGTGCTCCGCCACTACGGGTTCCTCGACGGCGACGCGCCGCTCGAACCGCAGACGCGCGCCCGCGGCTTCGACCAGTACGGCTCGCCCGCCGGCGGGCTGGTCCGCTTCGAGCGCGAGCTCGGCGAGCGCGTCAGCGCCGGCGACGTGCTGTTCGAGGTGACCGACACCTTCGGGGCCTTGGAGGGCCGCGTGACGGCCGACACGGACGGGATATTCTGGCGCACCCGCCGGCTCCCGCAGGTGGCGCAGGGCGAGTACGTCTGCTCGGTCGGGACCAACGTCGACGAGTACTGATGGGGACCCCCGACCCGTCCGGACGTGGAACGTCTACCCCCCGCCGACTGCGCTGTCCCGACTGCGGCGAGACGTACCGCGACCGGTGGCGCTGCCGGTGCGGCTCGCCCCTCTCGTTCGCCGACGCCCCGGGCCCGGAGGGGAGCGCGCCGGACCCCGCGTCGTTCGACGCGCGCGACGGCCTCTGGGCGTTCGACGACCTGCTGGCCGTCGGCGACGATCCCGCCGACCGGGTGACGCTCGGCGAGGGGATGACTCCGCTCGTCGACGCCGACGAGGGGCGCGACCCCGCGCGGGATGGAGGGAGCCACGCCGACCCGTGGAACGCCTCGTTCAAACTGGAGTACGTCTTCCCGACCGGCTCGTTCAAGGACCGCGGCGCGACGGCGACGCTGACCCGGGCCCGCGAACTCGGCGTCGAGCGCGTCGTCGAGGACTCCTCCGGGAACGCGGGCGCTGCGATCGCGACCTACGCCGCCCGCTCCGGGATCGAGGCGGAGATCTACGTCCCGGCCGACGCGAAGTCGTCGAAGCTCCGGGCGATCCGCCGCGCCGGGGCCGAAGCGGTGCGGATCGAGGGAAGTCGACAAGACGTGACGGACGCGTGCGTCCGGGCTGTCGAGGAAGGATCTGACGCGGACGACGGGGGTACGGAAACCGCCCCGGACGACGGCTCCGACGCGTGGTACGCCAGCCACGCGTGGAACCCGGCGTTCTTCGAGGGGACCGCCACCGCGGCGTACGAGATCGCCCTCCAGCGCGGGTGGGACGCCCCGGACGCCGTCGTGACGCCGCTCGGTCACGGGACGCTCTTCCTCGGCGTCCACCGCGGGTTCCGACGGCTCGAACGCGCCGGGTGGATCGACGCCGTCCCCCGGCTCTACGGCGCGCAGGCCGCCGGCGTCGCGCCGGTCGTCGAGTCGATCCACGGGTCGGAGGCGGCGCACCCCGACGGCGCGGTCAACGAGGCGGCCGACGGGATCCAGATCGCGGAGCCGGTGCGCGGGGCGGAGATCCGGGCGGCGATCGACGCGACCGGCGGCGACGCGCTCGCGGTCACGGAGGCGGCCGCGACGCGCGAACTCGACCGCCTCCACGCCGCCGGCTTCTACACCGAGCCGACGTGCGCGGTCGCGCCCGCCGCGCTGCGGACCCTCCGCGAGCGCGGCGAGATCGGCCCCGGCGAAGACGTCGTCGTGCCGCTGACCGGGAGCGGACTGAAGGGCTGATCCGGGCGGTTCCCGGCGTCCGGGACCGAACGGCCCGCGACCGGTCGGTCCGCAGCCGGCGGTCTCCGGCCGGCAGACCGCGTCACCGGTATCCCTTTTCACCGGCCGTACCCATATGCCGCGTATGGAGGTGCTCGTCTACGGTGCCGGCGCGCTCGGGAGCCTCGTGGGCGGGCTGTTGGCGCGCGAACACGACGTGACGCTCGTCGGGCGCGACCCGCACATGCGGCGGATTCGGGAGGACGGGCTCCGGATCGACGGCGCGGTCGACGTCCGCGTCGCGCCGCGCGCGCTCACCGACGGGACGCACCGCGCCGCCGACCTCGCCGTCGTCACGACGAAGGCGTACGACACCGACGCGGCCGCCCGGGCGCTCGCGACCGGCGAGTACGGGGCGGTCTGCTCGCTCCAGAACGGCCTGACCGAGGAGCGGCTGGTCGCCGCGCTCGACGCGACGGTCCTCGCCGGCACCGCGAGCTACGGGGCCCGGTTCGCGGAGCCGGGGCGCGTCACCTGTACCGGCGTCGGCGAGGTCGTCGTCGGCGGGCTCTCGGGCGGGCACAGCCCGCAGGCGGCGCGGGTCGGCGCGGCCTTCGACGCGGCCGGCGTCGAGACGGTCGTCGCCGAGGACATGCCCGTCCGCCGCTTCGAGAAGCTCGCGGTCAACGCCGGGATCAACGGCCCCTCGGCGCTCGCGCGCACCGAGAACGGCCCGACGCTCGGCGGTCCCGCGGGGGGCGTCGCCCGCGCGGCCGCCCGCGAGACGGCCCGGGTCGCCCGCGCGGTCGGGACCGACTTCCCCGACGAGCGGGCGGTCGACGCCGTCGAGCGCGTCGCCGCCGACACCGCCGCCAACCGGTCGTCGATGCGCGAGGACGTCGCGAACGAGCGCCGCACCGAGGTCGACGCCATCTACGGCGCGGTCATCGACCGGGCGGACCGACACGGCGTCTCGGTCCCCACCTGCCGGACGGTCGGGTCGCTGATCCGGGGCTGGGAGGCGGAGCGCGGGCTCCGGTAGGAAGCTATCCGGAAAATCGGAACTCCCGAACGAAAGGGACGAACGGAACCGAAAGAACGGACGCGGCGGCGCGCTGTCGCCAGAGCGCGCTCAACACCACTCCTTGAGGACGGTCGCGTCGGTCTCGTCGACCGAGACCCACGCGTCCTCCCGCGAGACGTCCGCGATGACGAGTTCCGGTCGCGACGCCGAGGAGTCGACGGACGCCATCACGTCCGGCGCGTCGGGCGCGTCGAGCGCCGGATCCGTCGGCAGCGCCGTCCGGCGGCGGTCGGGGTCCGGGTCGTCCCAAGGAGTGGAACTCCGTGACATGGTTGTGAATTGTTCACAGTACGTATAAGAGTTACGAACCCTGACCGGCTCCGCCGTCGAATCGGAGATTCCGACGACTGCCCGCCGACGTATCCGCCGCAAATACGCCGCGACGACGACGATCCGTCGAAACGTGTCGGGTTTCTCATCGGCTCGCGGCCGTCTCTGTCCGCGACGGCTCCGGGAGGGTCGGAGGCGACCCGACTCCCGATCCGAAGCCCGCGATCGCGTGAGACGGCTCCGCCCACCTTCGCAGTATACAAGAGGTGTCACGCTGAACAACGGGCATGAACGTCGCAGACGCCATGACGCCGCGCTCGGAGCTCGTCGTCGTCGAGATTCCCGGGAGCCGGAACGACGTGCTGGAGTACATTCAGGACCACGGCTTCTCCTCGGTGCCGGTCGTGAAGGACGTCGACGGCGAGGAGGTGTACCGCGGGCTCGTCACGCGCGACGACCTGATCGACCAGCCGGACGAGGACCAGCTCGCGCTGCTGATGCGCGAGGTCCCGACCGCGGCGGCCGACGACGACATCGTCGACGCCGCCCGGACGATGGTCGCCGAGGAGTCGCGCCGCCTGCCGGTGGTCGACGGCGACGAGCTCGTCGGCATCCTCACGGTCACCGACGTGGTGCGGGCCATCGGCCGCGGCGAGGTCGACGGCGAGACCCGCGTGGGCGACCTGGCGACGCCCGAGATCAACGCGACGCACACCGAGACGCCGCTGCCGGTCGCCGAGCGCGAGATCGCGCTCTCCGGCGTCCCGTACGCGGTCGTCCTCGACGACGACGCCGCGATCGCCGGGATGCTCACCGAGGTCGACGTCTTAGAGGTCGCCCGCGTCGTCGAGGGCGAGGCGAGCACCGGCGACTCGATCGCGGAGGAGGACTCCGAGTGGTCGTGGGAGGGGATCAAGGCGACCGGCGCGCGCTACCTCCCGACCCGGAACGTCGAGATCCCGGCGGAGGCGGTCCGTCACTTCATGACCGCCGACCTCGTCACCGTCAACGCCACGCGGACGGCCAAGGAGGTCGCACAGGAGCTCATCAGCAACGACATCGAGCAGGTCCCGCTCGTCTCCGGCACGGATCTGGACGGCATCGTCCGGGACGTCGACCTGCTGGAGGGCCTGTAGATGGCCGCGGACGCGCTCGCCGAACTCGCGAAGCGCCGCGGGTTCTTCTTCGGGTCGAACGGCGCGTACGGCGGCACCGCCGGCTTCTACACCTTCGGTCCGCAGGGGGCGGCCCTCAAGCGGAACGTCGAGGACGCGTGGCGCGACCGGTTCACGATCCGCGAGGGGAACCGCGAGATCGAGGCCCCGACCGTGATGCCGGAGCCGGTCTTCGAGGCGTCCGGCCACCTGGAGGGGTTCGACGACATGCTCGTCGAGTGCCCGGAGTGCGGCGAGTCCCACCGCGCCGACCACCTCGTCGAGGCGGTCACCGACATCGAGGACGCCGAGGCGTTGCCCGGCGAGGAGGTCGCCGAGCTCATCGCCGACAACGACATCGCCTGTCCCGCCTGCGGCACGCCGCTCGCCGGCGAGCCGGTGGAGGCGTTCAACCTCATGTTCGCGACCGACATCGGGCCCGGCGACGCCCAGCCGGGCTACCTCCGGCCGGAGACGGCGCAGGGCATCTTCGTGGAGTTCCCGCGGCTGAAGGAGTACGCCCGCGGGAACCTCCCGTTCGGGATCACCCAGATCGGCCCCGCCTACCGCAACGAGATCTCGCCCCGCGGCGGCCTGCTCCGCCTCCGCGAGTTCACGCAGGCCGAACTGGAGCAGTTCATCGACCCCGAGGAAGACGAGCCGCCGCTCGACCGCGTCGCGGACGTCGAAGTGCGGCTCTACCCCGCGACCGAACAGGAGGCCGCGGACGGCGACTACCTCGACACGACGGTCGGCGAGGCGGTCGACGAGGGCGTCATCGGCTCCCCGTGGGTGGGCTACTACCTCGGCGTCGCACAGGAGTGGTACGAGCGCGTCGGCGTCGACACCGACCGGTTCCGGTTCCGCCAGCACCTCGCGGGCGAGCGCGCCCACTACGCGGCCGACTGCTGGGACGCGGAGAGCGAGGTCGACGGCGACTGGATCGAGATCGCCGGCTTCGCGTACCGCGGCGACTACGACCTCTCGAAACACGACGAGCACGGTGACGACTCTTTCACCGTCTTCAAACGCTACGACGAGCCGAAGACGGTCGAGCGCGCGGCGGTCGACCCCGACATGTCCGTCCTCGGCCCCGAGTTCGGCGGCGACGCCGCCGCGGTCGCCGAGGCGCTCGAAGCCCTCGCCGAGCGCGATCCCGACGCGTTCGACGCCGAGACGGTCTCGGTCGAGATCGGTGACGGCGACGACGCGGCGGTCCACGAGGTCGACGTCGACGTGGCGAACTTCGCGGTCGAGGAGGTGACTGAGAACGGCGAGCACATCACGCCCCACGTCGTCGAACCCTCGTTCGGCGTCGGCCGGACCGTCCAGACGGTCCTCGCGCACGCCTACGAGACCGACGAGGTCGACGGCGAGGAGCGGACCTACCTCTCCCTCGAACCCGAGGTCGCGCCGCAGGACGCCGCCGTCTTCCCGCTGGTGACGAACGACGACCGGCTCACCGACCTCGCCGACGAGGTCGCGGCCGACCTCCGGGCGGCCGGGCTGGCGGTCGCGTACGACGACTCCGGCTCGATCGGCCGCCGCTACCGCCGACAGGACGAGGTCGGCACCCCGTTCTGCGTCACGGTCGACCGCGACGGGATCGAGGGCGACGGCCCGGACACGGTGACGCTCCGCGAGCGCGACTCCGCGGCGCAGGTCCGGGTCCTGGTCGCGGACCTCGCGGACGAGCTGACCGCGCTGCGGGAGGGCGAACCGTTCGCCGCGGTCGCCGACCGGTACGACGCGGTCGACACCGACGTCGAGACCGCGGGGAACTGAGGGCGTGGCACTCCCGGCCGCGGCGTGGCGCGAGCGCGTGGAGTTCGAGCGGCGGCTGGTCCACGCGAGCGGCACGCTGTACCCGGTCCCGTTCCTGCTCGGCTGGATCTCGTGGGAGACAACGGGGTGGCTGCTGGTGGGCAGCGTCGCGGTCGCGGCCGTCCTCGAAGCGCTGCGGCTCACCGACTCGGTCGGCCCGCTCGACCCCCTGTACGACGCGCTCGTCCGCGACTACGAGGCCGACGGGATCGCGGGCTACGCGCTGTATCAGGTGGGGATGGCCGCGACGGCGCTCGTCTTCGCGCCGGTGTTCGCCGTGCCCGCGATGTGGATGCTCTCCGTCGGCGACCCGATAAGCGGCGGGCTGGGCGAGAACGCGGCGACGGAGCCGAAGCGGCTCTCAGTGGTCGCGGCGATGGTGTTCGTCTGCTTCGGGATCGCCGTCCCGTACGCGATCCCCGAGTTCGGTCCCGACCCCGGCGTGATCGTCGCCTTGGCGGGCGCGGTCCCCGCCGCCGTCGCCGACGGCCTCCCGCCGCTCATCCGCGGCGTGGCGGTCGACGACAACCTCACCATCCCGCCGGCGGCCGCCAGCGGGATGTTCCTCGCGGCCGCGCTGATCGCGTAGCGCGCGGCTCGGGCGGGTTTTATTGTCAGACTCGACGACGCCGTGGCTCGTCGAACGAGACAACGCCGTCGCTCACCGAACGGGACTGAGAGAAGCGCCGAGGCGGAGATTTGAACTCCGGTGTCCGAATGGACAGTAGATTTCGAATCTACCGCCTTGGCCAGGCTAGGCTACCTCGGCTCGACTCGTCGTTGGCCGGTTCCGCTGTTATGCGTTTCGATCGCGGCCGCGCCGCGCACCGATCTGCCGCCCGACCGGCTCCCGGTCTCGGCTTCTCCCCGGCTTCCGGCAACGCTTTTCGGCTCGGCTCCCGTGCGGTCGGTATGGACGTCCCCGAAGCGGCCGACGCCTGCGCCCGCGTCGTCGACGAGGTCGGCGGCGCGGTCGTCGCCGACCGCGAGTTCTTGGAGCGCGTCACGCTCGGTATCCTCGCCCGCGGTCACGTCCTCCTCGAAGACGTGCCCGGGACCGGAAAGACCCTCTCGGCGCGCTCGTTCGCGACCGCGCTCGGCTTGGAGTTCTCGCGGGTCCAGTTCACGCCCGACCTCCTCCCGGCCGACGTGACCGGGACCAACGTGTTCGACGAGCGCGACGGCTCCTTCGCGTTCTCGCCGGGACCGATCTTCGCGAACGTCGTCCTCGCCGACGAGATCAACCGCGCGCCGCCGAAGACGCAGGCCGCGCTGCTGGAGGCGATGGAGGAGGGACAGGTGACCGTCGACGGCGAGACCCACGACCTCCCCTCGCCGTTCTACGTGATCGCGACCCAGAACCCGGTCGAGAGCGAGGGCGCGTTCCCGCTCCCGGAGGCGCAGCTCGACCGGTTCACGATCAAGACCTCGATCGGCTACCCGGACGAGGACGGCGAACTGGAGCTGCTGCGACGGCGCGCCGGCCGCGTCGAGCAGTCCCCGAGCGTCGACCGCGTGTTGGACCCGGACTCCGTGACCGCGCTGCGGGAGGTCCCCGAGTCCGTCCGCGTCGACGACGACCTCCTGCGCTACGCGGCGTCGCTCGCGCGGGCGACCCGCGAGGACCGCCGCGTCGAGGCCGGCGTCTCCCCCCGCGGCACGCAGCGCCTCTTCGAGACGGCGCGGGCGGCGGCGGTGATCGCCGGCCGGGAGTTCGTCACGCCGGACGACGTGAAGCGCGTCGCGGAGCCGACGCTCGCCCACCGGCTCGTGTTGACGCCGGACGCGGCCGTCAACGACGTGGACGAGCGCGACGTGATCGCCGACGTGCTCGACCGGATCGCGGTGCCGACGGTCGACGCGCCCGAGGCGTGAAAACGGCCGCGGTAACCGGGCCCGAGCGGTCGCTCCCGTTACTCCACGTCTCGCTCCGCCAGCAGCTCCGACGCCGTGAGCAGCGACTCCAACTCGACGTCGTGGTCGGCGAGCAGCTCCGCCGCGCCCTCCTCGCGGTCGACGACGACCAGCACGCGGTCCACCGTCGCGCCCGCCTCGCGGAGCGCCTCGACGGCGTCGACCGCGGACTGCCCCGTCGTGGCGATGTCCTCGATGACGATCACCTCCTCGCCGTCGTCGAGCCGGCCTTCGATCCGGTTGCCCGTGCCGTACTCCTTCGCCTGCTTGCGCGCGATGACGTACGGGCGGCCCAGCTCCGCGGCGGTCACCGCCACGAGCGGCACCGCGCCCAGCGCGACGCCCGCGAGCTTCGCGTCCGTCCCGGCCAGCCGGTCGGCGAACGCCTCGGCGACGAGCGTCAGCGCGTCCGGGTCGGTCTCGAACAGGTACTTGTCGACGTAGTAGTCGCTCGTCCCGCCGTGCGACAGCTCGAACTCGCCGAAGCGGACGGCGTCGGCCGCGGTGAGCGCCCCGATCAGCTCCGACCGTCGGTCGTCGTCGGTCATACGCCGAGAAGGGTCGCCGCCGACAATAAACGGGTCGGAACGCGCGGGCGCGTTACCCCTCCGCCTCCCCGCCGGCGAGCCCTGGCCCGTCCCGCTCGGCCGCCGGGAGGACGAGCGTCACGGTCGTCCCCCCGCCGTCGAGTCCGGTGTCGAACCGGATGTCGCCGCCGTACGCCTCCACGACCCACGCGGCGATCCACAGCCCGACGCCGGTGTTGTGTCGGAGTTGCGTCACCTCGCGGTCCTCGGCGATCACCTCCCGGACCGCGCTCGGAATGCCCGGCCCGTCGTCGGCGACGCTCACCCGCACGACCTCGGCGTCGGGGTCGCGCTCGGCGGTCACCGCGACGCGGGGCGCGTCGCCGCCGTGCTCGAGCGCGTTCTCGACGAGGTGGTCGACCGCGATCGCGAGCCGGTCGTCGCCGCTGACCGCGATTCCGCTCGGAACGTCCGCGGTGACGCCCGCGTCCGGGCGTTCGGTCGCGCGGCGGGCGACGACCTCCTCGACGACCGCGCCGACGTCGACCGGTTCCGGGTCGGTCGCGTACCCCTCCTCGACGACGCGTCGGAGGGTGGCGGCCCCCTCGGCGACGCCGCTCAGCCGCTTGCCGGTGGTCTCGATCCGGCGGGCGTAGTCGCGGATCCGGTCGTCGTCCGTCCGGTCGGCGATCTCGCCCGCGAAGCCGAACACGACGTTCAGCTCGTTTCGCAGGTTGTGCCTGAGGATCCGGTTGACGATCCGCACGTACCGCTCGCGGCGCTTCCGGTCGGTGATGTCGGTGTAGATGCCGAACGCGCGACGCGCGCCCTCGGTCTCGTAGCTGAACCCGCGGAAGAGGAACTCCCGCGGTCCGTCGACGGTCTGTCGCCGGACCTCCTCGGTCGCGAACCCGCGCTCGCGGACCAGCGCGTCGAGGTCGGTCGCCCCGTCGCCGCGCGCCTCGCGGTCGCCAAGCCGGCTGTCGTGGATGTCCAACGCCCCGATCGGCTGGCCACGGAGCGTCGCCTCGTCCGCGCCGAACCGCGACTCGAACGCGGGATTCACCCCGTCGATCACCGTCTCGTCCGCCTCGAGGACGACCTCCATCACCGGGTCCGGGATCCGGTCGAACAGCCGCCTGAAGCGGTCGCGCTCGGCCGACAGCTCGGTCCGCGTCCGACGGAGGTCGGTCGTGTCCGACAGCGACCCGACGAGCCCGCTCCCGTGGTCGGACAGCGTCGACAGCCGCAACTGGCCGTGCCGCGGCCGGCCGTCCCCCTCGCGGTCGACGGTCAGCTCGATCGTCCGGGCCGGCTCCGGCCCTCCGCCGCTCCCCGTCGCGGCGTCGGTGAGCGCCGCGACCGCGTCGGCCACCTGCTGCGCGTCCTCCTCGTCCACGAGCGCGTCGAGCCGGCGACCGACGACGCCGTCGAGGTCGGCCGCGCCGATCCACGCGACGAACGGCGCGGTGGCGTACGTGACCGCGCCGTCGCCGTCGAGGACGCAGACCATGTCGTCGACGTTCTTCAGCGCGT
Organism: Halorubrum tebenquichense DSM 14210; assembly: GCF_000337415.1. Lineage (GTDB taxonomy): Archaea > Halobacteriota > Halobacteria > Halobacteriales > Haloferacaceae > Halorubrum > Halorubrum tebenquichense. Next base: position 38,115 of record NZ_AOJD01000050.1, read on the forward strand.
CCTCGTAGGTGCGGAGCCGCCGCCGCCGCTCGTTGGCGTCCATCGCGGCCACCGCGTTCGTCGCCNCAGTTCGAGCACGGAGACGTCGTCCTCGCCGAAGCTCTCCGCCTCCGTGGAGCCGACCACCAGCACCCCGTGGTCGCCGAGCGGGACGGCGACCGCCGAGCGCATCCCGTAGTAGTCGCGCTCCTCGTCCGCGGCCAGCTCCTCGCCCGCGGCGAGGTCGTCGACGATCCGGGTCTCCCCGGACTCGAAGGCCCGCCCGGTGATCCCCTCGCCGGGCCGCCGCGGCCCGCGGCCGGCCGAGAACCGGTCGCCGACCCCGTCGCTCGTGGCGGCGAGGCGGAGTCGGCCCGTCTCGGGGTCGAAGAGCCGCACGCCGCTTATCCCGTAGCCGAGCACCTCGTCGGCCGCCTCGATCAGCCGCTCCGCGACGGCCTCGCGGTCGCCGGTCCGCTGTAGCTCCTCGACGGTCCCGAGCAGGCGTTCGAGCGTGTGTTCGCGCCGCTTCCGGTCCGTGACGTCCGCGAAGAACACGGAGAGCCCGTCGGCCGAGGGGTACGCCGTCACCTCGGTCCACAGGTCGAGCGGCTCGTAGTAGTCCTCGAACGAAACCGGCTCCTGCGTCTCCATCGCCCGGCGGTAGTGGCGCTCGTACGCCTCCCCCAGCGCGGCCGGGAACTCGTCCCAGACGTCGGCCCCGAGCAGCTCTTCTCGGGTGCGGTCGAGCAGCGTCGCCGCCCGCTCGTTGACGTAGGTGAACCGCCACTCGTCGTCGAGCGCGAAGAACCCGTCGTCGATCCGGTCGAGCGTCTCCTCGAACCGCTCGATCGCGGCCTCGCGCTGTTCCCCCGCCAGCCGGCGCTCGATCGCCCGCCCGAGCCACGCGGCGAGCAGTTCGACGAACAGCTCCTCCGCGGCGTCGAACGGTCGGTCCCGCGACTCGGGGTCGAGGAAACAGATCGTCCCGAAGACCTCCTCGTCGACGACGACTCGCCCCCCGACGTAGCTGCCGACGCCGAACCGCTCGTAGGAGGGGTGGTCTCCCAGCCCCTCGGCCTCGGGGTCGGTGAGCGAGAACACGCGGTCGCCCCCGTCTTCGCCGTCGGGGTCGCCCGGGAGCGCGCCCCGCACGGTCTCTCGACAGTATGTCAGTTCGAGCGGGACCATGCCGTCGGCGTCCAGTTCGTCCGCCGCGAGCGAGTCGACGAGGCCGGTCGGGTCCCGGTACCGGCGGAGCCCGATCCGGTCGCCGTCGATCTGCGAGGCGTAGCCGATAGACAGGTCGAGGTGGTCCCGACCGAGGTCGAGCAGCGCGTCGACCGTCGCGTCGAACCCCGTGGACCGGTCGGAGATGATCCGCACGAACGGTTCGAGGAACTCGCGGTCCGGCTCCGCCTCCTCGGACTCGTCGGGGTCCGCCTCCTCGGACTCGTCGGGGTTCGGGCCCGCCTCCTCGGACTCGATGCGGTCGCTCTCGCCGGCGTCGGACCCGTTCCCTCGCTCGCCCCTCTCGACCCGGTCCGCGAGCGTCTCGCCGTCGGCCGAGAGCCGCCGCCCGGAGACGTACTCGACACCGAGCCGGCTCGCGTCGATGGCGGCGTCCGGGTCGTCGCGGACGGTGTACGCGAGGACCCGCGCGTCCGGGTAGCGCTCGCGGACCGCCTCGATGCCGATCGGCGCGGCCGCGAGACCGGCGACGCGCCCGCCGGCGTCGGTTCGGCCGTTCTGGCCGGTTCGCCCGTCCTCGCGGCCCTCGGCGCGTCCGTCGGTCTCGTCGGGTTCCGCCAGTCGAACGACGACGGCGCTCGCGGCCTCCTCGCGGTCGGCCTCGGGACCGCCGAGGGCTCCGACAGTCCGCGTCCCGTCCGGGAGCGTCCCCCACGCGGCGTCGACCGGCTCGCCGACGTGGACGGCCGTCTCCTCAGGCGTCATCTCCGTCGTTTACCGGTCGTTTCGCGCGGGCGGTCGGCCGCTCTCCGGCGGGTCCCCTCAGTCGGAGCGTCGGCCGCGTCCCCCCGTCCGATCTCATCACCTCATCGAGTACGAGCGGCGTCGTAATAATCGTTCGCTCGCGTTCTCAGGGGAGATACCCACGTCCGCGGGCGTCGCCGTTGCGCCCCGCTCGACCCCCGGCCGCCCAGCTCCCAGCCGCCTGACTCCCGTCCGCCCGACCGTCCCGCCGCTCGCTCCGTCCGTGCCGCTCGTCCCGACACGATTTAGGCGGCCCGCTCACAACGGGCCGGTAATGAGCACGCAGGCCGCGACGGCGGACCGGACAGTCGTGATCGGGCTGGAGGTCCACGTCCAGCTCGAGACCGACACGAAGATCTTCTGCGGCTGCTCGACGGAGCCGGCCGACGACGAGGAGCCGAACACGCGCACCTGCCCCACCTGCCTCGGGCTGCCGGGCGCGCTGCCGGTCCTCAACGAGGCCGCCGTCGAGGCCGCCGTGAAGGTCGGCAAGGCGATAGACGCCGACGTCCCCGAGACGACGACGTTCCACCGGAAGAACTACTACTACCCCGACCTGCCGAAGAACTTCCAGCTCACCCAGTACGACGCCCCGATCTGCCAGTCCGGGGAGCTCGAAGTCCGCGTCGACGACGAGAGCCGCACCATCGGCATCACCCGCGCGCACCTCGAAGAGGACCCCGGAAGCCTCCAGCACGCCGGCGGCTCCATCGAGTCGGCGACGCACACCCTCGTGAACTACAACCGCGCCGGGACGCCCCTGATGGAGATCGTCACGGAGCCGGACTTCCGGTCGCCGGCGGAGACGCGGGCCTTCCTCGCGAAGCTTGAGGAGGTCCTCGAATACTTGGGCGTCTTCGATCCGACCCGCGACGGGAGCCTCCGCGTCGACGCCAACGTCTCGTTGGTCCCGGACGATCAGGTCGCCGCCGACGGGACGATCACGGACGAGGCCCTCGAGGGCGTGAACCGCGCCGAGGTGAAGAACATCTCCAGCCACAAGGGCGCGGAGCAGGCGCTCGCCTACGAGGTCACCCGACAGGAGAACGTGCTCCGCCGCGGCCGCGAGATCGAACAGGAGACTCGCCACTGGGACGAGGCGCGCGGCGTCACCGTCTCGATGCGCTCGAAGGAGGCCGAGAAGGACTACCGTTACTTCCGGGAGGCCGACCTCCCCGCCCTGGAGGTGTCGGACTGGAAAGAGCAGATCGCGATCCCGGAGCTGCCCGACGCGCGCCGCGAGCGCTTCCGCGAGGAGTACGGGCTCGACCGCGAGTCCGCCTCGAAGCTCACCTCCACGAAGGCGGTCGCTGACTTCTTCGAGGACGTGGCCGAGTCGTTCGACCCCGACCTCGCCGCGACGTGGGTCGCCGACAACCTGCTCGGCGAACTCAACTACCGCGAGATGGAGATAACCGACGTCGAAGGCCGGCTCGACGAGTTCACGCGGCTGATCGAGCTCGTCGCCGCCGAGGAGCTGACGGTCAAGAACGCCGAGGAGGTCGTCCTCCGCGAGATGCTCGACGAGGGCGACGACCCCGAGACGGTCATCGACCGCGAGGGGCTCGGGAAGGCCGAGAGCGGCGAGGTCGAGGCCGCCGTCGCGGCCGCCATCGACGAGAACCCCGACGCCGTGAGCGACTACCACGACGGCGACGAGGGCGCGATCAACTTCCTCGTCGGGCAGGTGATGCAGGCGACCGGGGGCAGCGCCGACCCCGGGCAGGTGAACGGCCTGCTCCGCGAGGAGTTGGACGGCTGAGACGGCCGGTCGTCGAACAACAGCGGAGCCGCGTACCGGATTTCTCGACTTCAATCTGGTATTTAAGTGAACGCCAGCGGCGGCGACGCTCACTTATAATGCTGTCTCTTATACACATCTCTG
>NZ_AOJD01000050.1:41978-45771 GCF_000337415.1 Halorubrum tebenquichense DSM 14210
ACCGGTCGGAGCGAAGCGGAGACCGGTCGACGAGGCTGGGGAGGCGTGAGGTGCGGTTGCGGTGCTGTGCGGGGCGGGACTCGAAGGGGCAGCCGGGAGGCGGGCGCAGGCGACGCAAGGACCGCAACGAGGGAGCGGTAGCGACCGAGTGAGGACCGCAGCGAGCGTGCGTCCGCCTCCCGGCTGGGGCTTCGGTGGTGTTCGTGTCGATCACCGATTTATCGAACCCTTCCTCGATCCGATTTCCCCGTTCCCGCCGGACACCTTTATTTCAATTCCACGACGGATCTGCGCACATGGCCCTCGCTGCCACCCTCCTGTACGCCTTCCCGATCGGATCCTGCCTCCTGCTCGCGTGGGCGATCCACCGCCGCGGCGCGGTCGGCCTGATCGCCGGCTACGACGGCGACCTCCCGCCCGAGCGCGAGGCGGAACTCGCTCGGGACGCGGCGATCGTCCTCGTCGCCGCGGCCGCGGGGGTCGGACTCCTCGCAGTCGACGCGCGGGCAGACGCGGTCCCCCGTCCCGGCGCACTGGTGACACTCGCCATCGTTGCCCCCGTCGCGTGGCTCCTCTGGAAGTGGAACGTCCGCGAGCCGGACCGCGGCTGATCGATGCGCGCCCGAACCGTGCGATTGACGCCGCCCGCCCGTCTACCCCGCCCATGGACGTGACCGTCGAGGTCGTCGGCGAGGGGACCGACGAGTACAGCCTCGCCGCCGACGCGACGTACGACGACCTGATCCGCGCCGCGGGCTACCACCCGCAGGAGGCGTCGGCGCTGGTCGACGGCTCGCCCGTCCCGGGCGACCGGGTCGTCGACGCCGACACGGTCCGAGTCCTCCGACTGATCAAGGGCGGCGCGACCGGCGGCGCGTGAGCGGGACGCCAGATAGACCCGGCCCGCCGGCGGACGTGACGATCGACCCCGCGACCGCCGACGACCGCCTCGATGTCCTCCGGATCCTCGACGCGGCGATGCTGGAGACCGACGCCGACGCCGTCGCCGACCGGACCGCGGCCGGCGACGCGCTCGTCGCCCGCTCGGAGCGGACCGGCGGGGTCGTCGGCGCGCTCGTCGCGACGCGTCCCGACTCCGGCCGACTCCACGTCGACGCGGTCGCGGTCAGGCGGGCGCGTCGCGGCCGGGGGATCGGCTCGGCGCTCGTCGCGGCCGCGGTCGAACGCGGCGAGCGCGACGACGCGGTCGAGACCGTCACCGCGGCGTTCGACCCGGAACTGCGGGCGTTCTACGCCGCCCTCGGCTTCGCGGTCCGACCGGCGGACGGCTCGGGCGGAACGGAGGCCGCCCCGGTCGCCGCGCGCGACTCCGCCGACGGCGACGGCGACCGCCTGTTCGGCCGGGTGTCGACGGCGGGCCCGGGATCGCCGTGAGCCGCCCGCAAGCGGCGCGTCCGACTCGCGGCTGACTGACCTTTTTCACCGCGTGGCACGTGTACACATACCTGACCGGATCATGCCCTCCCAGCCCGCTTCTCCCGACCCTCCCGACTCGCCCGGTGGCACCGACGCCGAGGCGGCGGACTCGGCCGACGGACCGCGACGCCGGTCGGCCTCGGCCATTGCCTCCGCCGGCTCCCGGGCGAGCGACCCCGCCCGGACCGTCGGCCTCGGCCGCGACCGCGACCGCCGTCCGGGGTACCACGACCGCGTCCGCGTCGCCGCGCTCGCCGCCGAGGTCGAGCGGCTGGAGGCGGAACGCGACCGCCTCGCCGACCGGGTGGCCGCGCTCGAACGGGCGGTCGAGTCGGAGGCGCAGCGGCGACAGCAGGTGATCGACAACTACGAGCGGGTCGTCGCGGCCCGGTCGGAGTCGGACGCCGCCTCCGACGCGTCTCGGACCGCGTCGACGCGCCCGCGACCGCTCGCCGCCGTCGCCGCCGGGATGGAGCGCGTCGCGGCGTGGCTGCGCCGCGCGGACGGCTGAGCGCCGGGCCGCACATTCGATGTCCATTTCCGGTTCGACCCCGTCGTTCCGGCCATGAGCGCCGATTCGTCCGCCGTTTCGACGGACCTTCAGCACCGAACGCCGGTGAGCCACAGATGAGCGGAAAAGACGACTACTACAACCGGTCCAAACAGCAGGGGTACCGCGCCCGGTCCGCCTACAAGCTGAAACAGATCGACGAGGAGGCCGACCTGTTCGAGCGCGGCGACACCGTGGTCGATCTGGGGGCCGCGCCCGGCGGGTGGCTCCAGGTCGCCGCCGAGGAGGTGGGCGAGGCCGGCACCGTCGTCGGGGTCGACCTCCAGCGCATCGACGACCTCGACGACCACGATGTCGAGACGATCCGCGGCGACATGACCGAGGAGCGGACTCGCCACTACCTGCGGGAGGCGGTCGACGAGGAGGGCGCGGACGTCGTCGTGAGCGACATGGCCCCGAACATGACCGGCGAGTACACCCTCGATCACGCCCGGTCGGTCCACCTCGCGCGGCAGGCGTTCGACGCCGCCGACGAACTGCTCGCCTCCGGCGGCGACTTCGTCGTGAAGGTGTTCCAGGGCGACGACCTCGACGCCTTCCGCGACGACGTGAGCGAGGCGTTCCAGTACGTCCGCACCGTCTCGCCGCCGGCCTCGCGGGACTCGTCCTCGGAGGTGTACCTCGTCGGGAAGGGGTACACCCGGTCGCCGGTCGCCGAGGGCGACCGCGTCGAGGTGACCGTCGAGGAGGAGGGCGACGAGGGCGACGGCATCGCCTACGTCGACGGCTACACCCTCTTCGTCGACGGCGACGTCGGCGAGACGCTCACCGTCGAGGTGACCGACGTCAAGCCGCGGTTCGCCTTCGCGGAGCGCGTCGACGCGGACGGGTCGGACTGAGTCGGGCGGCCCGCCCGAACCGGACGGGGCGGCCGCGCCGGAGCCCTCCGCCGATCTCCTCGGACCCGAACGTGTGGGCCCTCCCCGTCAGACGAGTATCAGTCCGAATAATCCGACTCTGATACTTATATACCCCTGCGGGCGAGTGGCGACAGATGAACGGCGACGACGCGAGCGACCGGTCCGATCGAGTCCCCGGCGACGGGGACCGTTCGACGGCATCGACCGACTCGGACGCGACCACCGACGGCGGAGTCGCGTCCGGCGAGACGACGACCGCCTCCCGCACCGATTCCGACGCCGAGGTCCCGGTCTCGGACTTCCGCGAGGTCGCGGCGCGGCTCGCCGACGGCGACCTCGGGGCCCGGTTCCCGGCCGCGGAGACCGACGGCGAGGCGGCGGCGCTCGCGGAGACGCTCAACGAGTTCGTCGACGGCGTCGCGGAGACGGTGTCCGCGGTCGACGGCTTCGGCGACGAGGTCGCGGGCGCGACCGAACACGTCCGGTCGAACGTCGACCGCGCGAAGGCGCAGAGCGACGAGGTGTACGCCGCGGTCGACGATATCGAGGCGGCCGCGACCCGCCAGCGCGACGACATCGCGGCCGCGACGAGCGAGCTCCAGACCGTCTCGGCCGCGACCGAGGAGGTCGCCGCCTCCGCCGATCAGGTGGCCGCCACCGCGGCCGACGTGGCCGAGCGGACCGACGAGGGGACCGACGCCGCGACCGCGGCCATCGAGGACCTCCGCGTCGTCGACGAGCGGACGGAGACCGCCCTCGACCGCGTCGAGACGCTCGAATCGGAGGTCGCGGCGATCGAGGACGTCACCGACCTGATCCAGGACATCGCCGACGAGACGAACATCCTCGCGCTCAACGCCTCGATCGAGGCCGCGCGCGCGGGCGAGGCCGGCGAGGGGTTCGCGGTCGTCACCCGCGAGGTGAA
>NZ_AOJD01000051.1 GCF_000337415.1 Halorubrum tebenquichense DSM 14210
GACGCGACCGTCGACGAGATGGCCGAGATGCGCGAGCGCGCCGACGAGGGGATCGCCACCGCCGAGGAGGCGCTGGAGGCGTTCACCGACCTCGCCGCGGGCGTGGAGGAGACGACGAGCGGGGTCGCCGAGATCCGCGACGCCACCGACGATCAGGCGACCTCGATCGAGGCGGTCGTCGACGCGGTCGAGTCGGTCGGCGACCTCGCCGAGGAGACGGCCGCGGACGCGGGCGACGCCACCGCGGTCGCGCACGCCCAGAAGACGTCGCTGACCGAGGTGGCCGCCGGCGCGTCGACGCTCGCCGACCGGACCGGAACGCTGGACGACGCGCTCGACGCGTACGACGCCGACGCGACCGACGACGAGGACGCGGTCGTCCTCGACTTCTGGCACGCGTTCGGCGGGCGAAAGGCGCGGCTCCTCGACGAGTTCGCGGCCGAGTTCGCCGCGGAGACCGACGGGATCGCGGTCCGGCCCGCCTCGAAGGGGAGCTACCGCGGCGTCTTCGAGGCGACGCTCGCGGCGGCCGACAGGGGCGACCCGCCGGCGATCGCACACCTCTACGAGATCGGGACCCAGCGCGCGCTCGACAGCGGCGCGTTCACGCCGGTCGAGCGCCTCCTCGACGCCGATGTCGGGGGCGTCGGCGGCTCCGACGGCGCGGGCGGTCCGGGGGCCGGCTTCTCCCCCGACGACCTGCTCGCTCCCGTGGCCAACTACTACCGGACCGACGGCGTCCTCCACTCGATGCCGTTCAACGCGTCGACGCCCGTGCTGTACTACGACCGCGCGGCGTTCGAGCGCGCCGGGCTGGACCCCGACGACCCGCCCGAGACGTTCGACGAGGTCCGCCGCTGCGCCGAGCGGCTCGTCGAGAGCGGCGCGACCGAGACGGGGATCACGTCCGCGACCTACTCGTGGTTCGTCGAGCAGTGGTTCGCCGAGGCCGGCGAGCCGCTCGTCGACGCCGACAACGGGCGGGGCGGCACGCCGACGGAGAGCCGGTTCGACGGCCCGGTCGCCGAGCGGATATACGAGTGGATCGCCGACATGGCGGCCGACGGCCTGTACCACGACCCGGGGATCGAGGCCCGCGGACAGGCCCGCGAGGCGTTCCACGAGGGGCGCGCCGGGATGCTGATCGGGTCGACCTCCGCGATGGTCGACGTCCGGGAGGGGGCCTCGTTCCCGGTCGGCGTCGGCTACTTCCCGGTCGCCGACGAGCGCCACGGCGTCGTCGTCGGCGGCGGGTCGCTGTGGGTCGCGGACGGCGCGTCGACCGCCGAGCAGCGCGCCGCGGCGGCGTTCCTCGGCTGGCTCGCGGCCCCGGAGCGACAGGCGCGCTGGCACCGCGAGACCGGCTACTTCCCGGTCCACGAGGGCGCGGTCGACCGGCTCGACCGCGACGGCTGGTTCGACGAGAACCCGGGCTACCGCACCGCCGTGAACCAGCTCCTCGACGCGGAGGACGGCGTCGCCACGACGGGCGCGCGGATCGGTCCGTTCGACACGGTCCGGACGCTCGTCGCCGAGGCGTCCGTCGACGCCCGCGAACACGGGGTCGACGACGCGCTCGACCGCCTCGCCGACAGCACCGCGCTCCAGCTCGAACGGTACGCTAACGAGCGCGCAGACGGGTCGTAGGCCCGGCGGTCTGCCGGAATCGCGCCGTCGCTCCCCGCTCCGCTCAGCGCCCGCGACGGACCCACTCGCGCAGGGTGAACCGGTCGTAGTCGGTCTCGGCCGCGACCTCCCACTCCTCGTCGTCCCACTGCGGGTAGTAGGTGTCACCCTCGTAGCTCCCGTCGACGTGGCTCAGCGCCATCCCGTCGAGATGGGGCTGGAACAGCTCGTAGACGGTCCCGCCCCCGAGGACGTACACGACCCCGTCCCCGTCGGTCCGGCTCGGCGTCGGGTCGGCCTCGGCGGCGACCGCCGTCTCGTCGTCGATCGCGTCCTCGGCGACCTCGCGGGCCAGCGCGAGCCCCGCCTCGACGCCGTTCGCGACCGTCGCGCTCGGCACGTCGACGGCGTCGACGCTGCGGCTCACGACGATCTGCCGGCTCCCGGGGAGGTCGTCGCGCATCGAGTCGAACGTGCGGCGGCCCAAGATTACGGGCGAGCCCGCGACGCGCTCGCGGTACTGCCTGACGTCCGCCTCGATGTGCGGCCACGGCACCTCGCCCTCTTTCCCGATCACCCGGTTCTCCGCGAGCGCGGCGACGCTGACGAGTCTCACGAGCCCAGTAGGGCGGCGTCGGTGAAAAATCCGCGCGTCGCGGTCGAACTCGACCGCCGGAACCCGGTCCCGACCGGACTCAGTCGTCCAGTCCGAGCAGGTCGAACGGGTAGCCGTTGTCCAGTTCGTCGGCGCGCTCGTAGACGACCCGGGCGGCCGCGACGTCCTGGATCGCGAGGCCGGTCGAGTCGAAGACGCTGACGCCGCTCACGCCGTCGGCGTCCGCGGGGGTGCCCGTCGCGCCGGGGCGGCCCGCCCGCCGGCCGACGACGATCTCGCCGACCTCGCCGTAGATGTCCTCGTCGGTGAGCGTCCCGGCCGCGTAGGGGACGTTGATCTCGCCGGAGTGCGTACACTGCTCGTGGTCGTCGATGACGACCGTGGCGTCCGAGAGGAGGTCGTCGGCCAGCTCGTGTTTGCCTTCCGCGTCCGCGCCCATCGCGTTGACGTGCGTGTGCTCGCCCACGTCGTCGGGGCCGACGATCGGGTCCTCGACCGGGGTCACCGTCGAGAGGATGTCGCAGTGGCCGGCCTCCGAGACCGATCCGGCGCGCACGTCGAACCGGTCCTCGAAGTGGTCGATGAAGGCGGCGACGCGCTCTTCGTCGAGGTCGCTCACGACGACCTCCTCGATGTCCCGCACCTCCGCGATCGCTTCCAACTGCGTGTACGACTGGACGCCCGCGCCGACGATCCCGAGCGAGGAGGCGTCGGGGACGGCGAGGTGGTCGGTGGCGACCGCGGCGGCCGCGCCGGTGCGCTTCATCGTCAGCGTCGTCCCGTCGAGCACCGCAAGCGGGAACGCCGTCTCCGGGTCGGAGTAGATCATCGTCCCCATCACGGTCGGGAGGTCGTGGTCGGCGGGGTTGTCGGTGTGGACGTTCACCCACTTGATCCCGGCGGCGTCCCACCCGTCGCCGGTCGCCGTCTCCTCGGCCACGTCCTCCTCGCGCACGTCGAGGTACGCGGGCATCGACCGGAAGTCGCCGTTGTACTCGGGCAGGTCGATGTACGACTTCGCCGGCATCTTGGCGTCGCCGCGCTCGTATGCCGTGAACGCGCCGCGGACCGCGTCGATCACGCGGTCCATCTCGGCGTTTTCCGACACGTCGTCCGCGTTGAGGAGCAGCGTCTGCATGCCGCAGAATTTGCCGGCCGGCACTTAGTCACTTCCGAACGCGCCTCGGATTGCCCCTTCCCAACACGACTCGAACGGTCCCTCCCGAACGTCCTCCGAGCGTCTCCCGAACCCCCGGGCGCTACTCGTCCGCCGCCGGAGAGTCGTCCGCCCCCGCCGGGATCACGACCGCGCGCAGGTCGTTGACGTTCGTCCCGGTCGGGCCGGTCCGGAGCAGCGCGCCGGCGTCGTCGAGGGCCCCGTACGCGTCGTGCGCGCCGAGCGCCCTCGCGGCCGCCTCGCGGTCGAGCGGACCGTCGTCGTCGCGGTCGCTCCCGTCTTCGCCCGCGAGCCGGTCGTCGACCAGCGCCCCCGCGGCGTCGGTACTTCCGTCGATCCCGTCGGTGTCGACGCTCGCGACGGCGACGCCACCGCCGTCCGGTCCCGCAGCGTCGAGTTCGAGCGCCGCCGACAGCGCGAACTCCTGATTCGGCCCGCCGCGTCCCGGGTCGTCGCCGAGCGTCACCGTCACCTCGCCAGCCGAGAGGACGACCGCGGGCGGGTCGACCGGGTCGCCGGCAGCCCGGCACTCCTCGGCGACCGCCGCGTGCGTCTTCGCCGCCTCCCGGGCCTCGCCGCGCACCCGCGAGGAGAGCACGAGCGGCTCGTACCCCCGCTCCGCCGCGACCTCGCGGGCCGCGTTCAGGGCCGTGCGCGCGCTCGCGACGACCCGGACCGCGACGCCGTCGAAGACCGGATCGTCCGGCCCGGGCGTCTCCGCGACCTCGCCGGCGACGCCGCGGTCGAGCCGCTCCTCGACGGCGGGCGGGACGCCGACGCCGTGCCGGTCGAGGACGGCGAACGCGTCCGCGTACGTCGTCGGATCGGGCGAGAGCGGGCCGCTCGCGATCACGCTCGGGTCGTCGCCGGTCACGTCGCTGACGGCGAGGCCGAGCGCGTCGGCGGGCGCGGCCGCCCGGGCCAGCCCGCCGCCCTTCACCGCCGAGAGGTGCTTTCGAACGGCGTTGATCTCGGCTATCGTCGCGCCGCTGGCCAGCAGCGCGTCGGTCGTCTCGCGCAGGTCGTCGAGCCCGACGCCCGCCGCGGGCGCGGCCAGCAGCGCGCTCCCGCCGCCCGTTATCAGCCCGATCACGAGGTCCGACGCGCCCGCGTCGGTCGCGACCGCCCGCACCCGCCGGGCGCTCTCGACGCCCGCCTCGCTCGGGGTCGGGTGGTCGCCGGGCAGGACCGCGACCCGCTCCGTCTCGACCGGGTCGTCGGTGACGACCGCGCCGCCGTCGATCCGGTCGCCGAGCAGTCCCTCCAGCGCGGCCGCGAAGTGGCCCGCCGCGTTGCCCGCGCCGACGACCACGACCCGGTCGTACCCGTTGAGGTCGCGGCTCGCGGTCCGGCCGTCGACGGTCGTGACGACGAGTCGGCCGTCCTCCACGGCGAGCGCGTCCGCGACGACTCCGGCCGGGTGCGCCGCCTCGACCCCGGCGGTGACGCAGTCGAGCGCGAGCTCGCGGGCCGGGTCGCTGGCGTGTCGGTCTCGGTCGGCGACGGTGAGCTCGTCGGAGCGGTCGGTCATGAATCAGGTCTCTCGCCCTCGGATTCACCCCGACGCCTCAAGAGCGCTCCGGCGGGGTGGCGTCGAGGGCGTTCCGGCGACGCCGTACGTCCGCGTCGCCCGGACCGCCTCAGAGGATGACGCCGCGGGTCGAGAGGACGTAGTAGACGACGAGCAGCGCGGCGATGACGTACTGGCCGAGCGCGACCTCGTCGGCCTCGCCGACGGCGAGCTTGATGATCGGATACGCGACGATGCCGGCCGCCAGCCCGTCCGCGATGGAGTAGGCGAACGGCATCACGGTGACCGTGAGCCCCGCGGAGACCGCCCACGCGGGGTCGCTCCAGTCGACCTCGACGAGCCCCTGGAGCATCATCACGCCGACGACGATCAGCGCGGTGAAGGAGGCGTACGCCGGGATCGCCGCCACGACGGGGATCACGACCAGCGACGCGACGAAGAGCAGCGCGACGACCAGCGCCGTGAGGCCGGTTCGGCCGCCCTCCTCGACGCCGGTCGACGACTCGATGTACGTCGTCACCGTGGAGGTGCCGAGCATCGCGCCGGCGGTGGTACCGACCGCGTCGGCCATCAGCGGCCTGTCCATGTCGGGGAGGTCGCCGTCCTCGTCGAGGAAGTCGCCGAACTGCGAGACGCCGATCAGCGTCCCGGCGGTGTCGAAGAAGTCGACGAAAAAGAACGTGAACACGACGAGGACGAACGTGAGCGGGTCGATCCCGGAGAGCCCGTCGACGAACGCGCCCGCGAGCGGCGTGATGTCGTACTGGGCCGCCGGCAGCGACTCGGGCGTGATCGTCCCGCGGTCGAAGAACCCGGCGAGGGTGAGCCCCCAGCCGGCGAGCGACGTGGTCACGATCCCGAGGACGATGGCACCGGTGACGTTCCGCGCCCACAGCACGAACGTGAGGACGAGGCCGAGGACGCCGAGGATCGCCCACGGGTTCCCGAATATCCCGCCGAGCGTGACGAGCGTCGAGTCGTCGGGGACGACGATCTGGAGCTCCTGGAGGCCGATGAACAGCAGGAACAGTCCGATACCGGCCCCGACGGACTTCTTCACCGGCTCGGGGAACAACCGGATGACGTACTCGCGAGCCCCGACCGCGGTCAGGAGCATGAACAGGACGCCCTCGACGAACACCGCCGCGAGCGCCGTCTGCCACGAGATGCCGAGCCCCAACACGACCGTGTACGCGAAGAAGGCGTTGAGCCCGAGTCCGGGGGCGAGCCCGAACGGGCGGTTGGCGTACAGCGCCATCACGACCGTCCCGACCGCCGCCGAGAGGATCGTCGCGATGGCGATCATCTGGAACACCTCGCCCTGTCCGTACCCCTCGATCTGGATCGCCTCCGAGAGGATCGCGGGGTTCACCACGATGATGTACGACATCGCGAGGAACGTGGTGAGCCCGGCGACCAGTTCGGTGCGGACGTCCGACCCGTGCGACTCGACGTCGAACCGCGCGGCCAGCGTGTCTGAAAGCCCCATTGAACGGGTGAGTGTTCCCCGGGATCGAGTGATAAGCCTTGCTGAACGCCTCGGTGACTGATCCATAAATACGGATCAAAAACGCCCTCCGGGCGAATTATTTCCGCAGAATATGCTCGAACGTGGTTACTCGAACGTCGTCAGCGCCCCGACCGGCGCGTCGGTGATCGCTCGCGCGCGGTCCATCCCCTCGTCGCCGACCGCGATGAGCGCGAACACGCCGGTGACGTCGCCGTCGCCCTGTAGCGCGATGTCGAGGAGGAGCTCCTGGGTCTCGCCCGAGCGGATCAGGTCGTCGACGACCAACACCGTGTCGCCGGCGTCGATGGCGCTCGCCGGGAGGTAGTAGGTGAGCTCGATGCCGGAGGCGAGCCGCTGGCGCGACTCGATGAACTCCTCGACCGCGGTCTCCTTCGACTTCTTGGCGTACGCCAAGCGGGCGTCGAAGAAGGAGGCCATCGCCGCGCCCAGCGTGATCCCGTCGGTCGCGGCCGTGAGGACCACGTCCGGCGACTCGAACTCGAACGTCTCCGCGGCGACCGGGGCCACGAGGTCGAGGAACGACTGGTCGAAGACGACGCCGGAGTTGTCGACGTACCCCTCGTCGTCGAACTCGACGCGCGCGACCAGCTCGTCGGCGAGCGCCTCGCGCCCGACCGACTCGACGACCTCGCTCGCGCGGTCCGTGCCGGGCAGGACGTGGCCGTTCACGTACCGGTTCAGGTCGCCCGCGGGCAGTCCGGTGACCGCCGACAGCTCCTCGTACGTCCGCGTCTCCTTCAGCATCCGCAACACGGCGACCGCCTGTAGCTGGAGGGCCGCCTTCTCTGCGCGATTCATACCGATGATCGTGATCGCACAAGTATGAATACGTCGAAGTCAGACGCCGGGATCGATACCCACGCACGTGGTTCTCACGCCTCGGGCGCGTCGAAGAACACCGCGGGGTCGTCGACCGCGACCTCGACGTGGTCGCGGTCGTCGAGGGGGCGCAACCGGACGGTGAGCGACCCCGACGCCTCGGCGGCCGCGCGCAGCGAGGCGAGGTCGTCGTCTCGGAGGTACGTCGGCACGCACAGCACCACCGCCGCCGCCTCGTCGGTCGCGACCACGAGCCGGTACGCGACGCCCCCCGCGGCCCCCGCGTACACGTCGACGCCGTCGATCGCGGCGTCCTCGACCGCCGACAGCGCCTCCTCGAACTCCGACCCGGGCAGCAACACGTCGATCCGGGCGGCGTCGGGCACGGGGTTCACGTCGCCGGGATGGGCCGTCAACGCCCGCCAGCCGCGCTCTCGGTACGCCGCCGCGGTCGACTCCGCGTCCTCCTCGACCGCCCCCCACCGCGGTCCGGGATCGGCTCCGTTCATGGGCCCCGGCTACCGCCCCCGCCCCTACATAGGCGTCGGTTTCCACTCGCGCCGGAGACGCCCGTTCCGCCGCTGATCGGCGGGAATTCGGCGAGACGTTCTGTCAACGGATCGCCAGCAGGCGGTGGCGACAGACGCTGCGTCGACGGTGTTCAGATAAGGTTTGAAAGTGAGGCGGTGCGTTTTCAAAGTGTTCTATGCCAGAAAACGACCGCCTCAGCGGCTGTTTAGANCAAATGATCTGCTACACACACGGCTTGAACCGACGAGAAATAACGCGATCGCAGATCGGTTTTTCGCGGAACTCCGCGAAAAACACGACGTAGATGACGCGATCTTTCTCGTTGATGGTGCGGCTCCACTTCAGCGAGCCTGTCGTAAACACGGCCTCGATTTCAGATACGAACGACATGGAAATCGGAACAGCGTCGAACGTGTCTTTCGTGAGGTAAAACGCAGAACTACCAGTTTCTCAAACTGTTTCAGCAACGCCGAAGCAGAAACAGCAAACGAGTGGCTCAGATCCTTTGCCTTCGCATGGAATCAGCTTATCTGAACACTACCNACTGTTTCAGCAACGCCGAAGCAGAAACAGCAAACGAGTGGCTCAGATCCTTTGCCTTCGCATGGAATCAGCTTATCTGAACACTACCGCTGCGTCCGCCGGTAGGTTCATAACGTTCTGTCGTATGGGATCGCCTATGCCTACTGACAACGACGATCACATCGATAGGCGGACGGTACTCAAGTACGCCGGGACGGCCGGCGCGGTCGGGCTCGCGGGGTGTTCCGGAAACGGCGGCGACGGCGGCGACGGCGAGGACGGGATGGACGGCGAAGACGGCGAGGACGGCATGGACGGCGAGGACGGCGAGGACGGCGGCGACGCCTTCGAACTCGGCGTCACCATGGGCCAGATGGACTCCGGGCTCGACCCGCAGGACCACGCCGAGACGAACACGGAGATCATCGTCGGGCAGGCGTACGAGGGCCTCCTCGACCGCGACAAGGAGGGCGGCATCATCGCCGGCCTCGCGGACGACTGGGAGCGGACCGACGACGGGAGCGTCCGGTTCACGCTCCGGGACGGCGTCACGTTCCACAACGGCGACGACCTGACCGCGGAGGACGTCCGCTTTAGCATCCGCCGGATCGTCTTCGAGGACGTCGGCATCGCCAGTCCGCAGTCGAACGACCTCGGCGTGGTCGACGAGGTGACGGCCGGCGACGGCGAGGTGACGGTCTCGTTCGAGGGGTACAACCCGATCGCCTTCCAGCTGTTCGCGACGAACGGCGAAATCGTCCAGCAGTCGTGGGTCGAGGAGAACGGCGGCGACTACATCAACCGGAACGCGAACGGGACCGGCCCGTTCCGCGTCACGGAGTACAGCTCGGGTACCGAGATTCTCTACGAGCCGAACGAGGACTACTGGGACGGCGCGCCGGCGGTCGACGAACTCAGGATGAGCGCCTCCAGCGAGTCGAGCACGCGAGTCAACCAGCTGCTCGCCGAGGAGACCGACATCGTGACGAACGTCCCGCCAAACGAGGTCTCCCGGGTGAACAACTCCGACGTGGCGACGATCAACTCCGTGCCGAGCGCGCGGATCATCTTCCTCCAGATGCGCTACGACGTGGAGCCGTTCTCCAGCCAGCAGTTCCGGCAGGCGCTCAACCACGCGGTCGACGTCGGGAGCATCATCGAGAACGTGCTCAACGGGTTCGGCAACATCACCGCCCAGCCGACGCTGGAGGGACACGTCGGCTACAACCCCGACATCGATCCGTACCCGTACGACCCCGACGAGGCCGAGCGGCTCGTCGAGGAGTCCGGCCACGCGGGCGTCGAGATCACCCTGGAGACGCCGATCGGTCGGTACCTCCGGGACGTCGACATCGCGCAGGCGGCGGCCAACCAGATCGACTCGCTGTCGAACGTCTCCTGTGAGGTCGAACAGCGCGAGTTCTCCTCGCTCGTCCAGGACGTCACCGCGCCGGACATCGAGGACCGCCCGCACTTCAACCTCCTCGGCTGGGGGAACGGCGAGTTCGACGGCAGCCAGACGCTGACGCCGCTGCTCTCGTCGAGCGGCGCGCTGACGGTCCTCGAAAACGAGGAGCTCGACGGACTGCTCACGGACGCCGAGGCGACGGAGGACCCCGACGAGCGCGTCGAGATCCTCCAGGAGGCGAACCAGCTCGCCCACGACCTCGCGCCGTGGGTGTTCATGCACCAGCAGTTCAGCGTCTACGGCGTCTCCAGCGACATCTCGTGGGAGCCGCGGACCGACGAGTTCATCGACCCCGACACCGCCACCCAACAGTAACGCCGCCGCCACCTCTCCATACCGTTATTAATGTCATTCGGCAGATTCGCACTCAAAAGAAGCCTCCAAGGGGTCGGGGTCGTCTGGGGCGTCATCACGGTCGTGTTCGCGCTCCGGTTCGTCACGCCCGGCAGCGCGATCAACGCGGTCGCGCCGCTCGACGCCTCACAGGAGACGCGGGCCGCCATCGCCGCGGAGCTGGGGCTCGATCAACCGCTGTACGTCCAGTACGGCCAGTACGTCTTCAACCTGCTTCAGGGGGACATGGGACGGTCGTACATCAAGGGACAGGAGGTCACGACGCTCGTGTTCGAGCGGCTCCCCGCCACCGTCGAGCTGGCGGTCGCCGCCAGCGTCGTCGCGATCGCCCTCGCGATCCCGCTCGGCGTCGTCAGCGCCACGAACCGGAACGAACCCGTCGACTACGGCGCGACGCTACTGTCGCTCGGCGGCATCTCCACCCCGAACTTCTGGCTCGGGATCATGCTCATCCTGATCTTCGCCGTGGAGTTCGACGTGTTCAACACCAGCGGCCGCGGGGTCGACGTCGGCGACGTCGCGCTGTCGGTGGTGAACGCCGAGCCGTTCGTCGGGACGCTGCTGGCGTGGCTCGCGTACATCACGCTGCCCGCGATCGCCTTGGGAACCTACTTCATGGCGCTCATCACCCGGCTGACGCGGTCGGGGATGTTGGACGAGCTCAGCAAGGGCTACGTCCAGGCCGCGCGGGCCAAGGGGCTCCCCCGGACGCTGATCCGGTACAAACACGCGCTCCGGAACACGCTCATCCCCGTGATCACCGTCCTCGGGCTTCAGCTCGGGACGCTGATCGGCGGGGCCGTCATCACGGAGGCGGTGTTCTCGTGGCCCGGCCTCGGCACGCTGGTCATCGAGAGCATCAACCAGCGCGACTGGCCGGCGCTCCAGGGGAGCCTCATCGTCATCGGGACGAGCTTCGTCCTCGTGAACATCCTCGTCGACGTTGTGTACGCCTATCTCGACCCGGAGGTAGTGAACGACTAACATGGTATCTTCACGTGTCATCCGAAATCTCAAGAAGGAGTTCAGAGGTAGCGGGCTCGCGAAGCTCGGGCTGGCGCTGGTGGTCCTCATCACCTTGACCGCCGTCTTCGCCCCCTTCGTCGCGCCCCACGACCCGACCGAGCAACAGCTGGACCAGAGCGAGCTGCCGCCGGTCGGCTTCTCGGAGACCACCGAGCGGACCACCTCGCAGATGGTCGACGGCGAGATCCAGACGGTCACCGAGGAGGTCGAGATCACGGCCGATCCGGACCACGTCTTCGGCACCGACGGGCTCGGCCGCGACATGTTCTCGCGGGTGGTGTACGGCGCTCGCACCTCGCTCGTCGTCGGCGTGCTGGGGACCCTGCTCGCAGCCTCCATCGGCGTCCCCGTGGGGCTGCTCGCCGGCTACCACCGCGGGCGCGTCGACGACGCGCTGATGCGGATCGCCGACGTGAGCCTCGCGTTCCCGTCGCTCGTGTTAGCGGTCGCGCTGATCGGGCTGTGGGGCCGCGCGGCGGTGGACGTCCCCGACCCGTTCGTCGTCGCCGGGCTCGCGCCGGGGATGCCGGAGAGCTTCGTGCTGCCGATAACGGTGGTGCTCGTCGTCGGCCTCGTCAACTGGGTGTGGTTCGCCCGCGTCGCCCGCGGGGAGGCGCTCTCCCTGCGCGGGCAGGAGTACGTGAAGGCGTCGCGCGCGCTCGGGGCCGACGACAACGCGATCATCCTTCGGCACGTCCTGCCGAACGCGGTGACGCCGATCATCGTCCTCGGGACGGTCCAGGTGGCGGCGATCATCCTCTTGGAGAGCTCGCTGTCGTTCCTCGGCTTCTCCGGGACGACGCTGTCGTGGGGCTTCGACATCTCGCAGGGCCGCGACTACGTCTCCTCGGGACAGTGGTGGATCGCCTCGATCCCCGGCCTCGCGATCATGCTGTCGGTGATCGGGATCAACCTGCTCGGCGACTGGCTCCGCGACGCCTTGGACCCCGGCATCGAGGGCGAAGGGGGTGCCGCATGAGCGACGCCCCCCGCGTCGGCGACGCCGAGGAGGGGGTCGCCCCCCGATCGACCGGCGACGCGACCCCGACCGGGACGCCGGGGGCCGACGACGTGCTCTCGGTCCGGGACCTCTCGACCCGGTTCTTCACCGAGGAGGGACAGATCAACGCGGTCGAGTCCGTCTCCTTCGACCTCCGGGAGGACGAGATCCTCGGCGTCGTCGGCGAGTCCGGCTCCGGCAAGTCGGTGACGGCGCTGTCGCTGGTCGACCTCGTCGAGACGCCCGGCCGGGTCACCGCCGGCGAGGTGTGGTACCGCGACCCCGACCTCGCGGACGAGTTCCGCGGCGACGACTCGGTGCGGGTCGACGGGGGCCACGTCGACCTCCGGACCGTGCCGCCCCGGGTTCGCCGGTCCCTCAGGGGGCCGTCGTTCAGCGTCATCTTCCAGGACCCGATGAGCAGTTTCAACCCCTCCATCACCGTCGGCGAGCAGATCGCAGAGGCGGTCGAGGTGCAGCGCCGGGCGCGGGCGAACCCGCGCTCGACGCGCTCGCGGACGCAGGGGTACGGGCTGGGGAAGTACCTGCTCGACGGGATCGTTCCCGGCCGCGACTACACGAGCGGGGAGAGCATGGACCGGGCCGTCGAACTGCTCGGACAGGTGGGGATCCCGGACCCCGAGGAGCGCGTCGACGAGTACCCCGGCCAGTTCTCCGGGGGGATGCTCCAGCGCGCGATGATCGCGCAGGCGCTCGCCGGCGAACCCGACGTGCTGATCGCCGACGAGCCGACGACCGCGCTCGACGTGACGATCCAGGCGCAGATCCTGAACCTGCTGAAGGAGATTCAGGCGGACCGCGGGATGAGCATCGTGCTCATCACCCACGACCTCGGCGTGATCGCCGAGATGTGCGACCGCGTCTGCGTGATGTACGCGGGCGAGGTCGTCGAGCGCGGCACGCTCGACTCGGTGTTCAACGAGACCGTCCACCCGTACACGCGGGGGCTGCTCGGGTCGATCCCCGACGTGGACGACCCGAAGGCGCGGCTCGAACCGATCGGCGGCAACGTCCCGAGCCTGGTCGACGCCGAGATGGGCGACCGGTGTTACTTCGCGGACCGGTGTCCGAAGGCGATGGAGGCGTGCCTCGACCGGCCCGCCGAACGCACCGTCGACGCCGCCGCCGACCACGGGGCCAAGTGCGTCCTCGCCGACCGCGAGTACGACCCGGCGGACGCGCTCCCGCAAGCGTATTTCGACGAAGACGGAGGTGAGGACGAATGAGCGACCCGCTGCTCTCCGTCGACGGGCTGAAGAAGTACTACGCGGACGACCAGTCGCTCGTCGACCGCCTGCTCGGCGCGGAGTCGGAGAGCGTGAAGGCCGTCGACGGCGTCTCCTTCGACGTCCGAGAGGGGGAGACGCTGGGGCTGGTCGGCGAGTCCGGCTGCGGGAAGTCGACGACGGGCGAGACGGTGTTGCGCCTGCGCGAGCCGACCGCCGGCGAGGTCACGTTCGACGGGGCGGACCTCCGCGAGATGACCGACGGCGAGCTGACGGAGTTCCGGCAACGGGCGCAGATCGTGTTCCAGGACCCGTTCTCCAGTCTCGACCCGCGGATGACCACCGGCGACATCGTCGCCGAGGGGCTCCGTATCCACGGGCTCCCCCGGAGCGACCCGAGCGTCGAGACGACCGCCGACCTGACCGTCGAGGGGGCCTCCCTCGACGCCGGAGCCGTCACGGTTCGCGTCGACGGCGACGTCGACCGCGTCGTCGACGCCGAGGGAGGGGCCGCGCGGGTCGCCGTCACCGTCCGCGAGGACGAGGCGGGCGTCGTCGCCGCCCTCGACCGGCAGGGAGACNGAGGGGCCGCGCGGGTCGCCGTCACCGTCCGCGAGGACGAGGCGGGCGTCGTCGCCGCCCTCGACCGGCAGGGAGACCTGCTCGGAACGACCGTCGAGACGACCGGCGACGAGGAGATCGTCGTGACGGTCTCCGTCGACGCCTCGGATCGAGAGATCCGCCGGGCCCGCGCCGGGGACCTGCTCGAACGCGTCGGGCTCTCGGCCGACCAGATCGACCGGTACCCGCACGAGTTCTCCGGCGGGCAGCGCCAGCGGATCGGGATCGCCCGGGCGCTCGCCTTAGACCCCGACTTCGTCGTCTTGGACGAGCCGGTGTCGGCGCTCGACGTGAGCGTTCAGGCGCAGATCCTGAACCTCCTCGACGACCTCCAGGAGGACTTCGGGCTGACGTTCCTCTTCATCGCGCACAACCTCGGCGTGGTCCGGCACGTCTGCGACCGCGTCGCGGTGATGTACCTCGGCGAGATCGTCGAGATCGGGCCGGTCGAGGAGATCTTCGACGACCCCGCGCACCCGTACACGAAGGCGCTGCTGTCGAGCGTGCCGCGCGCGACCACGGAGGCGCGCGACGAGGCGTTCGACACGCTCCGCGGCGACGTGCCCTCGCCGCGGAACCCGCCTCCGGGCTGCCGGTTCCACACGCGCTGTCCGCAGGCGCGCGCGGCCTGCCGGGAGTCGACGCCCCCCGCGTACGACGTGGGCGACGGCCGGACGGCGACCTGCTTCCGGACGGACGACGACCACGCGTACTGGGACAGCGAGCCGATCGGCGAGAACGCCGTCGAAGAACCGGCCGACGACTGAACCGGCCTCTCCTCGCAGTCGCCGTCCGGGGCGGCTCCTACCGCTCGCGGACGACGACGAACTCCGCCAGATCGCGGAGGTACTCGATCGCCTCGGTCTCCGGCGGGTCGGCGTCGTCGAGGGCCGCGAGCGCGCGCTCGGACTCCGCACGGGCGCGCTCGTTGATCTCCTCCGGCGACAGCGACGTGACCTGAAGGACGCTCGGTCGGTCCATCTCGGCGTCCTGCCCGGTCGGCTTGCCGAGGTCGTCGGCGTCGGCGGTGGCGTCCAACACGTCGTCGCGCATCTGGAAGGCGACGCCGACGCGCTCGGCGTACTCGCCGAACGAGTCGATCGCGTGCGGCTCCGCGCCGCCCGCGACCGCGCCGAGCTCGGCGGCGGCGCGGAACAGCGCGCCCGTCTTCCGGCGCGCCAGCTGCATGTACTCCTGCTCGTTGGTCGGTCGCGCCGCCAGCTCCGTCGCCTCGCCCTCGCCGAGTTCGACCATCGCCTCGGCGACGGTGCGCATCGCGCGCGGGTCCGTCGAGAACAGCGCGAACGCCTCGCCGAGCAGGCCGTCGCTGGCGATGATCGCCGGGCCGTAGCCGAACTCGGCCCACGCGGCGGCGGTGCCGCGGCGGACCTCGGAGCGGTCGATGATGTCGTCGACCACGAGCGACGCGTTGTGGACGAACTCGATGCCGGCCGCGAAGTCGACCGCCGCCTCCGGGTCGCCGTCGAACGCCTCGCACGCGAGGACGGTCACCGCGGGGCGGACCCGCTTGCCGCCCGCGAGGACGACGTGACCGACCTCGTCGGACAGCTCGTCGGGCTCGACGTCGTCGATGACCGACTCGATCCGGTCCTCGACTAACCCGACCCGACGCTGCAAATACTCCATCTACCGTGCGGAGGGGACGCCCGCGCAAAGGCCTAACGGAACCGCCGGCGGAGTCGGATCCACCGACTGCGCGACGAGCGTCCGTGACAGACCACCGACGGTGGCCGGCGCGTGCCTCCGAGCCCGCCGCCGAAGGCGGCCGCGAGTAGCGAGAGACCGAAGGTCTCTCGGACAGCCGGCGGCGAAGCCGCCGACGAGGCTGGGGAGGCGTGAGGTGCGGGGCTGTGCGGGGCGGGGACTCGAAGGGGCAGCCGCGAGGGCGAAGCACGACGACGCAAGCACCACAGCGAAGGAACGTAGTGACTGAGCGAGGAGCGCAGCGAGTCGCGCGAGTCCTCGCGGCTGGGGCTTCGGTGGTCTCTGTCGGAACAGTGTCTGCGTGTAGCCGAGCGGCTGGGGCTTCGGTGGTCTCTGTCGGAACAGTGTCTGCGTGTAGCCGAGCGGCTGGGGCTTCGGTGGTCGTGTCCCCAGCAGCAACCGCGTCGTAGCGACCGACCGGATCGTCGACCCCGTCCGGACCGATCAACGACCCACAGCCGACAACTAGATCGTCTTACTGGAACCGGACGCCCAGGTCGTGAAGGCCGTCGTTGTTCTGCGCGACGTTGATGAGAAGCGGCGTCAGCCCCTCGATTTCGGGTGCGTTGGCGATCCCGCCGGCGTCGAGCGCGCGCAGTCCCTCGATCCCCTCGGCCACGTCGGCCACGGTCTCCTTCGCGTCCGGGTCGTCGCCGATCACGAGCGTGTCGACGCCGAGGTCGGCGTCGAGGTTCGCCAGCCGCGCGGCGGCGAGGTTGTGGAACGCGCCGACGACCGCGACGCCCTCGGGGGCCGCGTCGGCGACGATCGCCGTCACCGACCCCGCGCCCGGCTTGTGGTAGTGGAACCCCTCCTCGTCGCGCTTCATCCCGGTGGCGGGCGAGACGAGCACGTCGCCGTCGTCCAGCGACGCCGCGACCGCCTCGACGGTGTCGCCGACGTGGTACGGCGGCACCGCGAGCACGACGATCCGCGCGTCGGCGGCGACCGCGGCGTTCTCGCCGCCGGTCACCGCGGCGTCGAGCCCGCGGCTCTCCAGTTCGGTGGTGTACTCCTCGGCCTTCGTCTCGGCCTTCTCGGCCTCCCGCGAGCCGACTGCGACCCGGTGGGGCGTGTCCGCGGCCAGCCGCAGCGCGAGCCCCTCCCCGATGTCTCCGGTGCCGCCCAAGATGGCGATTTTCATACGATCCGTGCGGTCGCTCGCGACTTCAGGGTTGCGTGACCGGCCGTCCTCGCCACGGTCGAAGCCGGCGGTGCGGCCTCGTCGAGCGGGGGCTTCTTGTCCGACCGCGGGGAGGCGACGCACATGGACGAGCAGGACCGCGTCGCCGCGTTCGTCGACGAGTACGGCCTGGAGACCGACCTCGCCTACCACGTCCTCGACTTGGAGAGCGAGGTCGGCGAGATAGCGAAGGAGGTGACGACCTCCACCGACTACGGGCGCGACCCAGCCGCCGCCGCGGTCGCGACCGACGAGGTCGGCGACGCGCTGTTCGCGCTACTCGCGCTCGCCGAGGCGGCCGACATCGACGCCTCGGCAGCGCTCGACGAGGCGCTGGCGAAGTACGAGGCGCGGATCGAGTCCTCCGGCGATCCGGGCTCCGGCGAGTAGCGACGCGCCGCGCCCGGGCGTCGGTTCAAGTGCGTCGCCCGCCTACCGCGGCCATGACCGACGCCCCGTCGCTCGCGCTCCGCTACGTCGTCTGCGACGCCTGCGGGACGGTGTTCGCGCTGCCGGACGACCCGGACGAGCCGACCGCCTGCGGCCGCTGCGGTGCCCGCGCGCTCCGCGAACTCCCGGGCCTTCGGGGGGCGGAGGCGTACTTCACGCCCTGAACGCGGTCCGCGGGCCGCGGTTCACCCGCGGCCGATCGGTCCGACTGCCTCACGGATCCGATCGCCTCACGGATCAGATCGACTCACGGCTCCGACCACGTTAGGCCCCCTCCTCACACCGGATCGTTCCCACCGGCCTCCTCGGCCGCGATCGCCCGCAGCTCCTCGTCGGAAAGCCGGTCGACCACGAACTCCGGCATCCCCTCGGGAACGCCCGGCGGAACCTCCCGGTCGCCGTCCGTTCCCCCGGCCGGCCTGCCGCCGCCTGCTCCCCCGGCCGGCCTCCCGCCGTCCGTTCCCCCAGCCGGCCTCCCGCCGTCCGTCCGAGACGCCACGCGGGAGCCGCCGCCGTCCTCGTCGCCCACGGCCAACCGGCGCACGGTGCGTTCCAGCGCCTCGACCGCATCCGACTGGCGCTCGCTCTCGGCCGCCAGCTCCCGCATCTCCTCGGTGATGTCGTTCGACCGCTCGACCACGCCGTCTATCGTCGCCGCTATCTCCTCGGCGGCGGCGGCCTGCTCGTCGGTCACGTCCGAGACCTCGTCGATCCCGTTCGCCGTCTCCGTCACCGCCTTGGCGATGGCGGAGAGGCTCTCGGTCGCGTCGCCGACGCGATCGCTCCCGTCGTCGACCCGTTGGGTCGTCTCCGAGAGGCTCTCGACCGTCTCCTCGGTGTCGGTGCGGATCCCGTCGACCATCGACTCGATGTCGCTCGCGTGCCGCTGTGACTCCTCCGCGAGCGACTTGATCTCGTCGGCGACGACGCCGAACCCGGCCCCCGCGTCGCCCGCCCGGGCCGCCTCGATCGACGCGTTCAACGCGAGCAGGTTCGTCTGGTCCGCGATCCCGTTGATCGCGTCGACGAACTCGTCGATCTCCTCGACGCGGTCCTGGAGCGCCCTGACGTCGGCGGCCACCTCGTCGACGGCGGAGCCGATGTCGTCCATGGCCGCCGCGGCGTCGTCGGCCGCGTCCCGGCCGTCCTCCGCGAGCGCCTCCGCCCGGCTACTCGTGCGCTCCACCTCGTCGGCGGTCGACGCCACCTCCTCGACGGTCGCCGAGAGGTTCGCCACCTCCGAGGAGACCTCGGCCACCCGCCGCGACTGGTCCTCGGCCGCGTCGCCGACCTCGGCGGCGCTGTCGGCGACGTCGCCCGCCGACTCGCGGAGGTCGCCGATCGGCTCTCGGACCTCGGCTTCCACCTCGGCCATCAGCCGCTCGTTCTCCTCGACGGCCGCGGAGAGCTTCTCGCTGTACGAGTGGATGTACGTGTCCGTCACGACCTGCATGTCGAGGTTGACGATCCGGAGGACCGAGAGGATGTCCTCGATCGCGTCGTCGACCTCCGCTTCGACCGCCGCCGCGGTCTCGTCGTCTACCTCGCCGCCCGCACCGCCCTCGGCCAGCCGGTCGGTGAGCGAGTCGACGAGCCGGTCGCCGACCAGCGGGAGGATGAGGTCGTAGTACACCCCGTACTGGCCGAGGTAGTGTTTCATCGGCATCTCCAGCATGTCGTGGAGCTTCCCGATCCGCGCCCGGTCCTCGAAGTACTCCGGGCCGTAGTCGCCCTCGGCGAGCGTCACGAGGTACGCCGACTGCGTCCGCTTGAGCTGTTCGACTCCCTTTTCGGACCGACCGATCACGTCGACGGTCTGGTCGTACCCGGTGAGGTTGTCGTAGAAGTCGTCCGCGATCTGCTCCGCGTTCTCCGCGAACGCGTCCCCGTACCGGCTCAGTCGGCGCTCGTCCTCCTCGTCGAATCCCACGAACTCCTTCCGCCACGCGATCTCGTCGGCGTCGAGCCCGATCTCCTCGACCAGTTCGTCGGCGTCGAGTCCGTCGTTCAAACCGCCCCGCCCGAAGTCGTCTCGACCGAAATCCCCACGTGAAGCCATACTGGGCCCTCTCCTTTTGGGTTATAAAAGAAGCAACACCCGAATATCACGGGCGATACTTCCGGTGTCGCCGGAGAATACCTCGGCGCGGTCGGGCGGATCTCTCGGCGGCCGCGGCAGCGACGACGCCGCTCAGTCGTCCCCGGCGGCCGCGTCGCCCTCGCCGGCCGCGTCGCTCTCCCCGGCGGCTCCCGCGTCGGCGGCCGGTTCGACCGCGACCGCCGAGTGCTTGAACTCCGGTATCTTCGCCGCCGGGTCGAGCGCGTCGCCCGTCAGGGCGTTCGCGAGCGGCTCCGCGTAGTGGAACGTGCAGAACGCGACCCCCTCGCGGACCGCCGGCGTGACGTCGGCCGCGGCCTCGACGGTCCCGCGCTCGTTCGAGGCGACCACCCGGTCCCCGTCCTCGATCCCGCGCTCTGCGGCGTCGGCCGGGTGGATCTGGAGGACGTCCTCGCCGCGCATCGCCATGAGACGGTCCGAGCGCCGGCTGAGCGCCCCGCTGTTGAAGTGCTGGAGGACGCGCCCGGTCGTCAGGGTCAACTCGCCGGCGTCGAGGTCGTCCGCGGGCGGGTCCGCGTCCACGACCGCGAGCGGTGCGGTCCGCTCGCCGGTCGCGAACGTCTCCGCGTGTAACACGTCTGTCCCCGTCCCCGCCTCGGCGTCGAACGGCCACCGCTGGTAGCCGTCGCCGACCCCCTCGTAGCTCATCCCCTCGTAGATGGAGGCGACCCGCGTCAGTTCGTCGAAGGCCGCCTCGGGACCGTCGTACGCGAACTCCTCGGGCCGGTCGGTCAGGCGACGGCCGAGTTCGGTCAGGATCTCGAAGTCGCGCCGGGCGTCGCCCGGGAGGTCGGCGTTCGGCCGCATCCGCATCACGCGCCGGTCGGTGTTCGTCACGGTCCCGGACTTCTCCGCCCACGCGCTCCCGGGGAGGACGACGTCCGCGTGTTCCGCCGTCCGCGTCTCGAAGAGGTCGATGACGACGCAGAAGTCGAGGTCGTCGAACGCCGACGAGACCGCGGTCGCGTTCGGCTCCGTGACCGCCGGGTTCTCGCCGAAGACGACCGCCGCCCGCACCTCGTCGCCGAACCGGTGGGTGGCCTCGACCTCGGTGAGCCCGGGCTCCGCCGGCGGCTCGACGCCCCATTCCTCGGCGACGCGCTCGCGGGCGTCCGGGTCCGTCACCGGCTCGTAGCCGGGGAGCACGCCGGGAAGGCCGCCGACGTCGCTCGCCCCTTGAACGTTGTTCTGCCCGCGCAGCGGGTTCACGCCCGTCCCCGGTCTCCCGACGTTACCGGTCAGCAGCGCGAGGTTGAGCAGGGCGTGGACGTTGTCGGTGCCGCAGCGGTGCTGGCTCGTCCCCATTCCGGTGATCACCGCCGCGCGGTCGGCCTCGCCGTACGCCCGCGCCGCCTCGCGGACCGCCTCGGGGTCGACGCCGGCCGCCTCGGCGCTCGCCGCGACGTCGACGTCGGCGAGGTGCTCGCGCAGCCGGTCGAAGCCGGTCGTCCGCTCCGCGAGGAACCCCTCGTCGACGAGGTCCTCCTCGACGAGCACCGCGGCGACCGCGTTCAACAGCTGGATGTCGGTGCCGGGCCGCAGCGGGAGGTGGACGTCCGCCGCCTCGGTCGTGTCGTTCGCGCGCGGGTCGACGTGGACCAGCGTCGCGCCGTCGCGGACCGCCGGGAGGATGTACGACCGGAACGCGACCGGGTGCTGTTCGGCCGGGTTCGCCCCGTTGACGAGGATACAGTCCGCCTCCCCCAGGTCGTCGAGCGTGTTCGTCATCGCGCCCGCGCCGAACCGCTCGCTCATCGCGGCGACCGTCGAGGCGTGACAGAGCCGCGCGCAGTTGTCCACGTTGTTCGTGCCGAGGACGCGCGCGAGCTTCTGGAGGACGTAGTTCTCTTCGTTCGTGCAGTTCGAGGAGGCGAAGAACTGGACGGCGTCGGCCCCGTGCTCCTCGACCACCTCTCCGATCCCGCTCGCGACGCGGTCGAGCGCCTCCTCCCACGGGGCCGTGACGAAGCTCCCGTTGTGTTCGACCAGCGGCTCCGTCAGGCGGTCCCCGTGGTCCACCACGTCGAACGCGGCCGCCCCCTTCGGACAGATCTCTCCGCGGCCGTTCACCGGCCCCTCGACGCCCGTCGCGCTCCCGCGGCCGGCGTACTCGACGCTGCAGCCGACCCCGCAGAACGGACAGACGGTCGGGTTCGACTCGAATCGGCGCTCGGAGGTCTCGCTCGGATCGGGCATCGCGTTCGGATAGGGCCTCCACGCCCCTCCCGATGTGACCGGAGTTGCGTGGTGTTTTAAATACCCGTGCGCGCTCGGCGGGACCTCGCGGGCGACTCACCCGGTCACGGCGTCGCCGACGGCCGGCGCGAGGACGCGGCCGAGCGACAGGACCCCGGCGGTCACGAGGCAGGCGGCGAACGCGATCGTGCCGAGCTTTCCGCCGAAGCCGACGAAGTACGGCGTCGCGCCGACGAACGCGGTCCCCGCGACCCCGCCGGCCAGCAGCATCGCCCCGGGGCCGGGGATCCGCTCCGGCGTCGCCATCCCCGCGAACGACGCGCAGAAGGCGACCGCCGCGACCGCGTCGCCGGCGGCGAAGAGCGGCGGGCAGACGACCCCGGCGACGAGCCCGACGACCGCGGAGCCGACGACCGGCCCGTGGTCGAACCGGACCGAGAGGAGGAACGTCGCGAGCGCGGCGAGGGCGGCGACCCCGACGAGCCCCGCCGCGACGGTCGGACCCGGCACCGACCCCGTGCCGGGGGCCAGCCCGCCGAGCGCCGCGACCGACAGGCAGCCGACGAACGCCGTCGTCCCGAGCTTCCCGCCGAAGCCGTTGAACGCGCGCTTGACGAGCACGAAGACGACGGCCGCGACGAGGCCGGCGGCGACCACCGTCCCGAGGTCCGCCCCGGCCGCCGGGGTCGCCATCCCGACGAACGAGCCGCAGTACGCGGGCGCGCCGTACGTCTCCGTCAGGAGGTACGCGCAGAGGCCGACGAGCGCGGACGCCACGACCGGCCCGACGCCGAGCCGGACCGAGAGCAGGAACGTAACGGGCGCGCCGACGGCGACCGCGGCCGCGTTGCCGAGGTCGACGCGGGTGACGCCGAACTCACCGGTCCGCAGGGCGTCGCGGGTCTCCGTCGCGGCGGTGTACCCGAGGCTCGTCGCGGCGACCGCGAGCGCGACCGCCGCGACGAGCGGGTTCGGGCCGCCGCCGGTCTCGAACGCCAGGCCGGCGGTCGCCGCGACGCTCATCGCGGCACCGGCACCGGTCAGGGCGAGCGCGCCGAGGGCGTGGATCGATCGGTTCACGGCCGCGACTCCGGGCCCCGGACCGATATCGTCGGACCCTCAGTACTGCGGGTGTTCACGGGGGGTAACGGGCGAAACGAGCGCCCGTCTGGGATCAGGACTTTGTGCCCGTCCCCCTTAGCCCGACGCGATGGGAACCCAAGGGGAGTCGTCCGAGAGCCCCGCAGAGGCCACGCCCGACGGCGTCCGCGCGGGCGTCGCGATCCACGGGACCGGGAACTGCCCGGTCGTCGCCGCGTCGACCGCCCACGACGGCCCGATCACGGGCGTTAACTGGACGCACGCCGGCGACACACACACCGAGGAGTTCCGCGCCCGCGACCCGGCCGCGGTCGAAGACGCGGAGGGCGTCCCGTCGGCCTCGTCGGTGATCGACCTCGGCAGCGAGCGGGTGTACCGGTACGACCGCCCGGACGACGGCGCGTGCGCCTGTCGGATCATCGAGGAGCTGGACTGCCCGATCGCCGACGCGCGCGCCGAGGACGGCGTCCTCCTCCTAACGTTACACCTCCCCGACCTCGAACGCCTCCGCGACGTCGTCTCGGCGCTCGACGGGGTCGTCGACCGCGTCGAGGTCCGCTACCTCGTCCACGGCGCGACGCGCGGCGACGAGCTGTCGGACCGGACCCTCGTCGACCGCGGCCGGCTCACCGACCGCCAGTGCGAGGTGCTGCGGACCGCCTACCGCATGGGGTACTTCGAACGCCCCCGCGACGCCAACGCGAGCGTGGTCGCCGACGCGCTCGACATCGCCCCCTCGACGTTCGCCGAACACCTCGCGGCGGCGCAGCGGAAGCTCCTCGAAGAGACGCTCGCCGAGAACTGACCCCCCGCCTTAGGCGGCGTGCTCGTCGATCGCGGACTCGAGCGTCGCGCGGTCCTGCGCGCCGACGAACCGGTCGACCGCCTCTCCGTCCGCGTACAGGACGAGCGTCGGGATGCTTCGCGCCCCCAGCTGTTGAGCGACCGCCTGATTGGCGTCCACGTCGACCTTCGCGACCGCGGCGTCGGTCTCGGCCGCGAGCGCCTCGATCGTCGGCTCCATCATCTGACAGGGCCCGCACCAGTCGGCGTAACAGTCCACGAGGACGACGTCGTGGTCGTCGACGGTCCGCCGGAGCTCGTCCGTCCCGTTCACGTGGACCGGCTCGCTCGGTGTCCCCGACCCGCCGTCGTCACCCGAATCGGTGCTCCCGGCCTCCGCGAGCGATTCCCCGTCGTCGAGGCGCGCTTCGAGCTCCCGGCGCTTCCGCTCCCGGATGCGCTCGCGCTCCGTCTTCGCGTCATCGTCGACCGCTTCGTTCGCGTCGGCTGCGTCACTCATATCGCAGTATTGGGCATATATGACAATATAACTTCCGCCATCGGGTCTACCTGTCGGCCCGATCTGACGACCCGGCGAGGTCGCCGAGTCCGGCCGCGCGCAGGTCCACGTTGTCCGCGACGAGGTCGGCCGCGCGGTCGTACGGCGAGCGGTCGACCGCCGCTGCGTCCGAGCGCGGCCGCCCCGCCCGCTCGAAGACCGCCTCGACGAACGCGTCGCGCACGCGCTCCGTCTCGAAGAGCCCGTGGAGGTACGTCCCGAGCACCCGGTCGGTGGCGACGCTCTCCGCGCCGAGCGGCTCGGTCGCGGCCGGCGTCGACTCCCCCCGTTTCCCGTCGAGGAGCCGCGTCCGCCCGGCGCGGATCTCGTAGCCGGTCGCCTCCCCGTCCGCGCCGGCGATCGGTCCGACGCCGTCGACGGCACAGGTCACGCGCTCGACGCGCTTGTCCGCCGAGAACCCGGTCTCGACCGGGAGCAGGCCGACCCCCGGAACCGTCTCGCGGTCGCCCGTCCCCTCGACGGCGGCGTCGACGAGGCGCTCGCCGAGGAGCTGGTAGCCGCCGCAGACGCCGACCACGGGGCCGTCGAACGCGCGCAGGGCCGCGTCGAAGCCGGCCTCGCGGAGCGCGAGCAGGTCGTCGACGGTGTTCTTCGACCCCGGGAGGACGACCGCGTCGACCCCGTCCAGCGCGGCGTCGAGCGGGAGGTAGACGACGCGGACGCCCGGCTCGCGCGCCAGCGGCTCCAGGTCGGTGAAGTTGGAGATGCGCGGGAGCCGCGGGACGCCGACCCGGACGGCCTCGTCGTCGGGGACGCCGTCGTCCGCGCCGAGGACGCCCTCGCCCTCGCTCGCGCTCCCGGCCTCCCCTCCGGCGGTCGCCGCGTCCGGCAGCGAGAGGCTGTCCTCCGCCGGCAGGCCCGGATCGTCGTGCGGGACGACGCCGACTATCGGGACGCCGGTCCGCGCCTCGATCTCGTCGATGCCGGGTTCGAGGAGGTCCGGGTCGCCGCGGAACTTCGTGATCACGGCCCCGCACACGCGTTTGCGGAGGTCCTCGGGCAGCAGTTCGAGGGTCCCGTAGAGGCTCGCGAACGCGCCGCCGCGCTCGATGTCGACCGCGATCAGGATCCGCGCGTCCGCGAACCGCGCGCACTCGACGTTCGCGAGGTCGCGGTCGTGAAGGTTGATCTCGGCGACGCTCCCCGCGCCCTCGGCGACGATGACATCGTGGCCGGCCGCCAGCCGCTCGTGCGCGGCGATCGCGGCGTCGCGGGCGTCCGCCCAGTGGTCGTCGTAATAGGTCGACGCCGGGGCGTTCGCGACCGCCTCGCCGTCGACGATTATCTGGCTCTCCCCGCCGCCGCGGGGCTTGAGCAGCACGGGGTTCATGTCCGTCGTCGGCACCGTCTCGGCCGCCCGCGCCTGGACGTGCTGGGAGACGCCGACCTCGCCCCACTCGCCGTCCGGGGCGAGCGCCACCCGGGCGTTGTTGCTCATGTTCTGCGCCTTGTACGGCGCGACGGAGACGCCGCGGCGCGCGAGCAGCCGACAGAGCCCGGCCGCCAGCGTGCTCTTGCCGACGTGGCTCGCCGTGCCCGCGATCAGGACGGTGTCGGCGTCCCCCGCGCTGTCGCCGCTCATCGGACTCCCCCCGCCACCGTCAGTACTCCGTCCCCCGGCGGGCGCGCTGGCCGTCGTCGAACGGGTGTGCCTCCTTCCGGACGTTCGTGATCAGGTCGGCGACCCCGTCGAGGTAGTCGGGTTCGGCGTGGCTCCCGGTGAGGACGAGTTCGAGGCCGTCCGGCTTCGACTCCGCGAGCGCGACGACGGCGTCCCCGTCGACGAGGCCGCGGTCGACCGCGTACAGCAGTTCGTCGAGGATTAGCATGTGGACGCCGTGCTCGGGGTCGCCGTCGAGCGGGAACGGCTCCGTCAGGTCGGCCTCGCCGGCCGCCGCGACGAGGGCCTCCGCGCGCTCGAAGGCGGCGGTCGCCTTCGCCTCGTGCTCGTCGTCGGCCGACCCGTCGAGCAGGCCGTGCCAGCCGTAGTGGCCGGCGTTCTCGTAGGAGAACCCGGGCACGGCCGCGATCGCGTTGTACTCGCCCCTGACGCCCTCGACGCTGTCCGCGCCCCCCTTCATGAACTGGAGCATGTGGACGCGGTAGCCGTGCCCCGCGGCCCGGAAGCCCATCCCCATCGCCGCCGTGGTCTTCCCCTTCCCGCCGCCCCAGAACGCCTGGACCAGCCCGAACTCCTCGGGCGCGCCCGGCTCGATCGGCTGCGGCTCCGGGGCCGCGCCGCCGCCCGGAGTGCGGGCGGCGCGGTCGTCGGTCTCCTCGTGCGATACGTCGTCTCCGTTCGTGGTGTCGTCGTGGGTCGTGGTCATGGATCGAAAACCTCCGCCCGCTCGTCGGTGACGACGCCGTGTTCGGCGTCGGCCGTCGGACCGGGCACGTCGCCGTCCGGGTACCGCGACCGCAGGCCCGCGCGGACCGCGTCCCGGACGCAGGCGCGGGCCGCCGCGCCGACCGCCGTGGCGCTCCCGGAGAACTCGGCCGGCTCGCCGTCCGGGTCGTCGGCGACGACGACGGCGTCGCTCGTCGTCCCCGGCACGCCCGCCGCCGCGAGCAGCGTCGCCGCCTTCGCCTCGGCCGCGACCGCGACGAGGTTCGCCGCGGCCCCCGGCGCGAGCCGCCGCGTCGTGCCGACGATCAGGTTGACCGTCCCGAGGCGCTCGGGGCGGTCGGTCGGCTCCGCACTCCGCGAGTCGTCCATCTCGGCCGATTTGTCCGATACGCCCGCGCCAGCCGGCTCCATCGGCAGCATCGCGGGGTTCGAGAGCCCGACCGTCGCGTACGCGACGACCGGCCCGAGCCGCGCGCCCCGCGCGTGGTCCATCGAGACGCCCGTGAACAGCGTCGGCGGGGCGTCGCGGTCGGGAGCGCCGCCGCCGGAGTCGTTCCTTCCGTCGTCGAACCCCGCCCGCGCCAGCCGCTCGTCGCGGTAGGCCGCGAGGTCGGTCCGGTCGAACCCCTCCGGGACCGTCACGTTGTACGCGGCCGCCGCCCGCGCCCGCCCCCCGTCCCAGCCGGTCGAGACCCAGCGCGTCTCCGGGCGGTGTAGCCGGAGCACCCCCTCGCTGACGGTCGCGTCAAACATCGGCGGCCGCACCCCGGTTCCCGTCGCCTCCCTCCCCGCCGCTCCCGTCGTTGCCCTCTCCGTCACCGTCGCTCCCGTCGCCCGCGTCGAGCGCGGCGAGGAGCCGGTCGTTCTCCGCCGGCCGGCGGACCGCGACCCGGACGTGCGAGTCGAGCCCGCGGAAGGTCCGCGCGTCCCGGACGGCCACGCCGCGCTCCCGGGCGCGCCCGATCACGCGGTCGATGTCGCGGTCGCCGACGTCGAGCAGGAGGAACGGCGCTTCGGAGGGGGCGACGGCGTACCCGGCGTCGGTCAGCGCCGCGCGCAGCCGACCGCGCTCCCGCCGGACGCGCTCGCGGGTCTCGCGGACGAATCCGCCCTGTCGGAGGCAGTACTCCCCGGTCGCGAGCGCCGGGGCGCTCACGTTCCACGCGCGGCGCGCGCCCCGCAGCGCCGCGCCGAGGTCGCCGACCCCGACCGCGAAGCCGGTCCGGAGCCCGGGGAGCCCGAACAGTTTCGTGAGCGCCCGCGCGACGACGACGCCCTCGGTCCCCGCGACCGACTCGCGCTCGGTGAACCCGAGGAACGCCTCGTCGACGAGCAGTACGGTCCCGGCGGCCCGGCAGCGCGCCGCGAACGAGAGCAAGGACTCGCGGTCGTAGCCGGTCCCGGTGGGGTTGTTCGGCGTACAGACGACCGCCAGCGCGTGGCCGCTCGGGTCGGCGTCGAGGACGCGCTCGGCGTCGACGAAGGCGGGGTCGCCCCCCTGTAGCCGCACTTCACGGGCGTACTCGCCGAAGCTCGGGGCCGGGAGCAGGGCGGTGTCGCCGTCGTCGACCGCGAGCGCGACCGCGGCGCGGATCGCCGCCAGCCCGCCCGGCGTCGGGACCACGCTCTCGGGGTCGCAGCCGACGTACTCCGCGGCGGCCGCGCGGAACGCTTCCGGCGGCTCCGGCGGGTACGTCCGCGCCGTCTCGAACGCGGCGCGGTACGCGCGCTCGACCCCGTCGGGGACCTCGGGGTTCGCGTTCGCGCTGAAGTCGAGCAGGTCGGGGTCGTCGCTGCTCCCGTGCGGCTCGCGTCCCAGCGCCGCCGCCCGCTCGCGGTTCACGACGGTCCACCCCCGTCGGCGGCCGACCCCGCGTCCGGTCGGTCGAGCCAGTCGACCCCGCCGGTCGGGAGGGTTGGTGCGCCCGGGTCCTCCCGGAGGATCCGCTCCGCGAGCCGCCGGTCCGCGGGGCGGTTGACGTTGACGGCGAGGCGAGCGTCGCGGGTCGCGCGGACCGCCTCGTCGCCCGCGCCGCCGAGCGCCCCGACGACGTTGACCCCGGCCGGAACGTCGGCGGTCGCGTCGCCGTCGCCCGCATCTCCGCCGTCCGCGTCGCCGCCGTCCCCGTCGCCGTCCCCCTCGTCGTCGTACCGGGTCACGGCGTCGGCGCTCGCGCCGAGTTCCCGCTTGCGCGCCGCGGGGACCCTGACCGACAGCGCGTCGGCGTCGGCCGCGGCGCGGGCGTCGAGGACCGCGTCGACGGCCGGGCCGTCGAGCAGCGGGAGGTCGGCCGCGACGGTGAGCGTCGGCGCGGTCGGTCCCCCGGACAACGCCGCCCGGAGGTCCGCGACGTAGCCGTCGCCCGGCGTGTCGACGACGGCGAGTTCGAGCGACCCGCGATCCGGCCGGGACGCCTCCTCCTCCCGGCGCGCGACCAGTCGCTCGCGCGTCAGCGGGGTGTGCGGGGAGACGGCGGCGTACGCGGTCTCGACCCGGCTCGCGGCGAGGGCGTCGAGCGCGCGGTCGACCATCGACCGCCCGGCGACCGCCGCCAGGGGCTTCTCGCCGTCGCCGCCGAGCCGCGTGCCGCGGCCGCCGCACATCACGAGAGCGTCCACGCGATCACCCCCGCGTGGAGCGCCGTCGCCCGCGCCAGCTCCGTCGTCGCGCCGAGCACGTCGCCGGAGACGCCGCCGAGCCGCGCCCGCGCCCACGCGAACGCGAGGAGGCCGACCACGCCCGCGGCGACGAGGGCGGCGACGGTCGCCCGGACGCCGGCGGAGCCGCCGAGCGTTCCGGCCAGCGGCACCGCGGGCGCGACTGCGAGGGCAACGCCCGCGAGGGAGCGCGGGCCGGACTCGCCGGTCAGCGCGGAGCCGAGCCCCTCGTGTGCGGCGTCGCCGAGACAGACCAGCGCCGCCGTCGCGCCCCGCGCGCTCACCTCCGCGGCGACGACGAGGGCCGCCGCGCCGCCTGCTGAGAGACGAATCGCGTCCGCGACGGCCGCCCCCGCGGTCGCGAGACCGACGACGACCAGCGCGACGGCGAGCGCGCCGCCGACGCCGAGCGACGAGTCCTTCAATACCGCCCGCCGGCGGTCGGCGTCGCCGTGGACGACCGCGGCGTCCCCGAGGTCCGCGACGCCGTCGAGGTGGGTGATCCCGGTGACGAGGGAGAGCCACGCGGGGAACGCGACCGCGACCGTGGCCGACGGCACGCGGACGGGCGCGGCGGCCGCCGCGACGACCGGAAGCGCGACGAGGGGGCCGAGCGCGTAACCGACCGCCGGCAGGGCCGCGGGCCGCCGCCGGAACGCCTCCCAGTCGGCCTCGCCGCTCCCGACCGGAATCCGGGAGCAGAAGCCGACGGCACCGCGGAACGCGGCGACCGCCCCGGTCAGGACCACGCCGTCACCCCCGCGAGCGCGAGCAGCCAGCCGACGGCGACCGCGGCCGCGACCCCGGCGGCGGTCCCGACGAGGCGGACCCCGTCACGGGCGGTCGCCGGCGTCGGCGGCTCCGGGCCCCCGTCGAGGACGTACGCCCCGCGCTTCTCCAACCGGACGCCGAGCGCGACCGCCGCGGTCGCCATCGGCCACCCGGAGTTCGGCGACGCCGGCTCGCGGGCGAGGGATCTCGCATCCCGGAGCGACCCCGGCGACCGCGCCGCGACGGCGAGACAGACGGCGCTCGCCCGCGCCGGGAGGGACATGACGGCGTCGTCGAGGCGGGCGCTCGCGCGCCCGACCGGCTTCGACCGGTAGCCGAGCATGGAGTCCAGGGTGTTCACGGCCTTCGCCCAGGCGGCCGCGGCCGACCCGCCGCCGAGCGCGAGCGCCGCGGGCGAGAGGGACGCGGCCAGGAGGGGGGCGACACCCGCCGCCGCGACCCCGGCGGTCGCTCCCGCGACGAACCAGCCGAGCGGGGCGACGACGCCGTCGGCGAGGTTCTCGGCCGCGCTCTCGACCGCGGCGCTCCGGAGGTCGGGCGGCGAGAGGTCGGACGGGTCGCGGCCGACCAGCGCGACGACGCGCTCGCGGGCCGCCTCGGGGTCCGTCTCGGTCAGCGCGACGGTCTCGGCCGCGACCGCGACGAGCATCCGACGGCTGACGGTCACCCACAGCGCGAGCGCCGCGGCCGCGACGCCGACGGGCGGGACGCCGTATAGGCGCGGACCGACCCCGGCCGCGACCGCGACGGTCCCGCCGACCGCGACCGCGGCGGCCAGCGGGAGCGCGACGGCGACGGCGACCCCGACCGCGTCCGGGCGCTTCCAGTCGCGGTCGAACGGGGCGACCGCCGCTCCGAACAGCGCCACCGGGTGGACTCGTCCGGGCGGTTCGCCGAGCGCGGCGTCGAGCGCGACGGCGACGACGACCGCGATGGCGGCGGCCGCGGCTGCCGCGGTGAGGGAGGGAACGGCGGCGACGCCCGACGGCCTCGCCGCGGTCGCCGTGGTCACCGTGATTGCCGCGTTCTCCGCGCCCGCCCCGCCCCCGATCGGGATCATAGTCCGTCGAGGAACGCGTCGAACGCCCCGCTCTCCGGGTGGACATGACCGTACGTTCCGAGGGTGCGGTGTTCGGTCAGTCCGTCGCGGTCGCCGTCGATCCCGGTCCCGCGCACCACGTCGAAGGCGAACCGCGCGTCGCCGGCGGCGTCGGCCGCGGAGTAGTGGAACTCGTGGCCGCGGATCCGGTCGCCCGCCCCCGCTGTGAGCGTGTCGCTCCGGGCGCGGAGTTCGACGTGGTCGAGCGCCTGGTACCGCTCGCAGCGCTCGATCGACGCCGGGAGGACGCCCGCCATCTCGTACGCGTCGCCGTCCGCGGTCGTCAGCGTCTCCGCGAGCGCCATCAGCCCCCCGCACTCGCCGAGGACCGGCGTGCCCTCGGCCGCGGCGTCGGCGATCGATCCGAGCGCCGGCCCCTCGGCGAGCGCCTCGGCGTGGAGCTCCGGGTAGCCGCCGGGGAGGTAGACGCCGTCGCAGTCGGGGAGGTCGTCCCCGGCCGCGGGCGCGAAGGGGACCACGGTCGCGCGCTCGCGGAGCCGCTCGCGCGTGGCGGGGTAGACGAACCGGAAGGCGGCGTCGTCGGCGACCGCGACGCGTGGTCCGTCGCCGGCGGTCGCCGCGCCCCGCGCCTCGCCCGGGGGGACCTCCGGCGGCGTCGGCTCGCGGGCGGCGTCGAGCAGCCGGTCGGCCCGGAGCGTCTCTGCGGCCTCGTCGAGCGCGCCGTCCGGGAGCGCCGCCTCGTCGCCGCCGTGGAGGCCGAGGTGTCGGTCCGGAATTTCGAGGTCGTCGCTGGGCGGGATCCGGCCGAAGTAGTCGAGCGACTCCGGCAGCGCCTCGCGGATCCCCGACTCGTGGCGGCCGCCGTGCGCCCGCTGGGCGATCACGCCCGCCACGTCGAGGTCGTGTTCCGTCCGGTCGGCGTACTCGCGGAAGCCGAGCGCGGTCGCCGCGACGCTCTCCATCCCGGCGCTCGCGTCGACGACGAGGACGACCGGGAGGTCGAGCGCGGCGGCGACCCCGGCCGTGCTGGCGACGCTGCCGTCGTACAGCCCCATCACTCCCTCGATCACGCAGACGTCGCCGTCGCCGCGGGCGTAGTTGCGCCGGAGCCCGTCGGCCCCCTGAAGCCACGGGTCGAGCGTCCGGGAGGGGCGTCCCGCCGCGCGGGCGTGGTGGCTCGGGTCGATGAAGTCCGGCCCCGCCTTCGCGGGCTGGACCGTCCGTCCCGCCGCCTCGAACGCGCGCAGCGTCGCGAGCGTCGCGACCGTCTTGCCGACGCCGGAGGCCGTGCCGCCGAGGACGAGCCCCTTCACGGCGCGTCGCCTCCGTTCGCGGCGGTCGGTCCGCTCGCGGCCCCTCCGCCCTCCGAGCGCTCGGCGAGCAGGCGGTCGGTCACGGCGGCGATCCGTTCGCGGACGGCGGCGTCGGCCACGCCCGCCCGCTCGGCGAGCGCGAGCGCCCCGCCCATGCCGACGCCCTCCTTCGCCTCGCCGCGGGCGTACGCCGCCATCGCCGGGTGGTCGCTCTCCGCGAACCCCGGGTCGGCGGCCGCGAGCCGCAGGTCGAGGTCGTCGGCGACCGCCGGGAGGTCGGCGGTGGGGTCGTCCGCGACGAGCGACGTGGTCGCGAGCGGGAGCGGCCGCTCGACGCCGGCGTGTCGGGCGAGCGCGGCCGCGGCCGCGAGCTGGGTGCCGCCAGCGAGCGTCACGTCGACGCCGGCGTCCGCGCAGCCGACGATCAGGCCGGCGAGCGCGGCGAGGACCGGGTCGCCGACGAGCCGGACCGCCTCGGTCGGCTCGCCGGCCGCGTCGCCCGGTTCGAGGCCGCTCGCCGCCAGCGCCTCGGCGACGACGCGCCGCTTCCGCTCGATCGGGTTCGCCGGCAGCGACGAGGAGACGGCGGCCCGCTCGCCGAGCGCGGTCAGGACGCCGAGCGCGGTCGTCGTCCCGCCGGGGATCGTCTCGGCGAGGAGCAGTTCGGCGGCCTCTCCCCGGCCTCGCCCGCTATCGCCGTCGCCGCCCGCTGGCGCGTCGTGTTCCGGGGCGGCGAGCTCCGGCGCGAGCGCGCGGGCCCGCTCGAAGGCGGTCGCCGCTTCCGGGACCGGCTCCGGGTCGCGCACGTCGCCGCCCGGGGCCGCGCCGATGTCGCGGACGGCGGCCGCGGTCGGCGCGCCGAGCCCGGCGTCGACGGCCGTGACCGGCAGCGAGTCGGGGCCCAACAGCTCGCGGACCGCGCGGGTGGCGACCGCGGGCGTCGGACAGTCGGTCGGACTCACCGGCAGGGGCGAGTCCGGCGCGGGCCGCCCCGTCTCGACGATCTCCAGGTCTGCGCTCGGCGTCTCGGTCCGTACGTCCGGGTCCGCGCCCGCGGCGCTGATGCCGTCGATCGCGGCCGTCGCGGTCGTCCCCGCGACGACGACCAGCCTCACGGATCCCACCGGACACCACCTCCGTCGAGTCCGCGTCCGCCCGGCGCGGCGTCGTTGTGTACCACTGGCGGTTCATCGATACAAATGGACTTTAATCGATCGACGCGCGGCCGCGATGTGATCGGTCGCCGGTGCGCTGGGGACACCGACCGCACCGCCGTCTCGAGGCACGCGCTCGCACGCGATCCGGGGAACGAAGCCGTTAAGGGCGAACCGCGGGTACTGCCGATAACTCGCTGGTGCGGACACAGCGGGCACTCGCCGCCGGGACCGCCGTCGGATCGACCGACGCGCGTCCCGGGACGAGACGACATGTGGCCCCTCGCGGCTGAATCGCAACCGTCCGCGGACACACAATGGCACGAAGCTTCTACTCGCACATCAAGGAGGCGTGGCGGTCCCCCAAGGAGGGGAAACTGGCTGAGCTGCAGTGGCAGCGCAAACAGGAGTGGCGCGACGAGGGCGCTATCGAGCGCATCGAGCGCCCCACTCGGCTGGACAAGGCCCGCGAACTGGGCTACAAGGCCAAGCAGGGCGTCATCGTCGCCCGCGTGAGCGTTCGCAAGGGCGGTTCGCGCAAGCAGCGCTTCAAGGCCGGTCGCCGCTCGAAGCGGCAGGGCGTCAACCGCGTCTCGCGCCGCAAGTCGATCCAGCGCATCGCCGAGGAGCGCGCCTCGCGGAAGTACCGCAACCTCCGCGTGCTCAACTCCTACTGGGTCGGTGAGGACGGCTCGCAGAAGTGGCACGAGGTCATCCTCGTGGACCCCGCCCACCCCGCGATCGAGAACGACGAGGAACTGAACTGGATCTGCTCGGACGACCACAAGGGCCGCGCGTACCGCGGTCTCACCTCCGCCGGCACCAAGGGCCGCGGCCAGCGCAAGCGCGGCAAGGGCACCGAGAAGACGCGCCCGAGCGTCACCTCGAACGACCGACAGGGCAAGTAACCCGGCCCGCGGTCGACGACACCCGCTTTTATTCCCGACTCGCTCTCGCCGCCCAGCCGCGGCACCGGATCCGCTCGACGCAAGAGCAAAGACAACGCGTCACATACTAACGGTACTACGTGGCGATTCACCGGTGACCGCGAGCAACCCCATTCCCCTCGACGAGTTCGCGACCGCGGTCGAGTCGCTCGACAGGGACGCGCTCGCGACGCTCGTCGGCGAGACGTACGCGGCGACCGCCGACGGCGCGACGGTCGACCCGCCCCGCGTCACGGTGTCGGACGGCGATCGGCGGACCGAGATTCACGTCGTCGCGGCCGCTGATGAGCCCCTGCCGGACGGGTCGGTCGACGCCGTCGCGGTCGCGGGCGGTTCCCGCGAGTCGCTCGACGGCGAACCCCTCGGCGACGCGGTCGAGGTCGTCACTCCCGGGGACCTCCGGGAGCGCCTCCTGTACGCCGCGCCGCCGGCGGACGCGAACGCGCTCGCCGAGCGGGTCCTCGGCGTTCCGGTCCGCTCGACCGAGTACGACGACGTGGCGGCCGCGGGTTCGACGGCGGACGGGTCGACGGCGGGCGGGTCGACGGGCGACGAGGCGGCCGACGGAACGACCGTAGACGGGGTGGCCAGCGGTACGACGGCCGATAACCCCGCGGACGAGACGATGACGACCGCCGGGGGAACGACCGATGAAGCGACCGTCGGCGGAGTGAGGACCGCCGGTGCGGCGGCCGGCGACGCGACGCGCCGAGACGGTCCCGGACCGCGGCCGCGTTCGCCCTCCCGAACCGATGCTGGGGAACCCGCCGACGCGGCGACGGAACGGACGTACCCCCGGACCCTCCTCGCGGCGGTCGCGGTCGTCGCGCTCCTCGCCGCGGGCGTCGGGGGTGCCCTCGTCGGCACCGCCGTCGGATCGGACGGGTTGGACGGCTTCGCGGGCGTCGGCGGCGGAGAGTCGACCGAGCCGTCGCCGACTGGGTCGGACGCGGTCGGGCCGGGCGGCGCGGCCGGCGGCGGAGGCGGAACCGGGGACAGCGACGGAGACGACGGCGGTTCCGTGGACGGCGTCGACGGCGAGCCCACGGACGGGCCGACCGACGAAGTCGCCAGGAACACCGCGGCCGTCCCCACCTGCGAGCGGTCGGCGCTTCAGGTCGTCCAGATCCAACTGAACGCGCTCCGGTACGACGACAACGCGACGAACGACGGCGTGCGGACCCTGCGGGCGTTCGCGTCGCCGGAGAACCGGGCGACCGTCGGCTCGGTGGACGACTACGCCGCGCTGTTCGAGACGGAGCGGTACGCGCCGATGCGCACGTACGACACCGCGGCGTACTCGGTGCCGGCGGTCGACGGCGGGACGGCCGAGGTCGAGGTCGTCACCCGCGAGGGCGGCGACGTAACCGGCCGGTACGCGTTCCGGCTCGAACTCATCGACGGCGGGAGTCAGGGGACCGACGACGCCCTCGGCGACGTCGACGGCTGCTGGATGACCGACTCGGTGGCGGCGTCGACAGAGTGAGCGCGGCGGGGTCGGAGTAAACGCGGCGGGGTCGGGATCGAAAACGCCTCCGCCGGCGTCGACGGGGCGGGCCGAACCTTCGGGAACACGGTTATATCCGCGCCGGCACAGGTGACGCACATGAGCCTCTCTCTCGACGCGACCCAACTCGACCGCTACTCCAGACACGTCATTTTGGACGACGTCGGTCCCGAGGGACAAAAGCGGCTGCTCGACGGCCGCGTCCTCGTCGTGGGCGCGGGCGGGCTCGGCGCGCCCGCGATCCAGTACCTCGCGGCCGCCGGCGTCGGCACCATCGGAATCGTCGACGACGATGTCGTCGAACGCTCGAACCTCCAGCGGCAGGTCATCCACGGCGACGGCGACGTGGGGCGCACGAAGGTGGACTCGGCCGCCGACTTCGTCGCCGACCTCAACCCCGACGTCGACGTGGAGAAACACGAGACCCGGCTCGACGCGAGCAACGCCCGCGAGCTGATCGCCGACCACGACGTGGTCGTCGACTGCTCGGACAACTTCGCCACTCGGTACGTGGTGAACGACGCCGCGCGGATCGAGGAG
This sequence comes from Halorubrum tebenquichense DSM 14210, assembly GCF_000337415.1. Taxonomy (GTDB): domain Archaea; phylum Halobacteriota; class Halobacteria; order Halobacteriales; family Haloferacaceae; genus Halorubrum; species Halorubrum tebenquichense. The sequence goes on from NZ_AOJD01000051.1 coordinate 36,525, forward strand.
GTCCCCGTCTCTCACGGCGCGATCTACAAGTTCGAGGGGCAGGTGACGACGCTCTCGCCCGACGGCCCCTGCTACCGCTGTCTGTTCCCCGAGCCGCCGGAGCCGGGGACGGTCCCGGACTGTGCCAGCACGGGCGTCCTCGGAGTCCTCCCGGGGACCGTCGGCTGCCTCCAAGCGACGGAGGCGGTGAAGCTGCTCATCGGGGTCGGCGACCCGCTCGTCGGCCGGATGCTGTTCTACGACGCGATGGACCTCTCGTTCGAGACGGTGCCGTACGCGCGCAACCCGGACTGTCCGGTGTGCGGCGACGACGGCATCGAGGCGCTCGACGGGATCGACTACGCGGCCGGCTGTCGGGTCGACGTCGCCTGATCGGTCTCGCTTCGACCGCTCCCTTCCCGACTGCTCTCGCTTCGACCGCCCTTATTTCGCCCGCTCACAGCGACCGGTCGGTCATCGCGGTCCCAGCCGTGACCCCGGCCTCCTCGTCGACGAACCCCGAGCGCGCGCACCACCGACAGTACTGGTAGCCGGCGCGGTTCTCGGCACCGCAGTGCCGGCAGACGACCGTCTCGCCGTCCGCGTCGAGCGGCGGCGGGTCGCGCGGCTCTCCCGCCTCGTCCGTCGTATCGGGGCCCGCGCCGGACGCGGTCGCGGGCGTCGAACCGGGATCGACCGGCCCTGCGTCGCGGTCGGCGTCGGACGACCGCGTCGCCGCCGAGCCGAACAGCTCCGCGATGTCGCGGTCGCGCCGGACGAGCACCCACATCACCGCGAGGTTGACCGCCGCCACGCCGACGAAGACCGCGGCGAGCGGCAGGAGCTGATCACCCGTCATACGTGTCGTGTTACCATTCGAAAGTCTTGTGTCTGACGGTGGTCCCGCTAGGCCGGCTTCGACCGGCCCCGCCCGGCTCGCTCCAGAGTACTCTTGAGGCCGCCGGGCGAAGTCGCACTCGCATGAAAGAGACCATCCACACGGACGACGCGCCGGCGGCGGTGGGCGCGTACAGTCAGGCGACGACCGACGGCGACCTCGTGTTCACGGCCGGGCAGATCCCGCTGACGCCCGACGGCGACCTGCTCGACGACGCGTCGATCGCGGTCCAGACGGAGCGCGCGCTCGACAACCTCCTCGCGGTGCTGGAGGAGGCGGGCGCGTCGCCCGAGGACGTGCTCAAGACGACGGTGTTCCTCGACGACATCGACGACTTCGACGAGATGAACGAGACGTACGCCGGCTACTTCGACGAGTCTCCGCCGGCGCGATCGGCGGTCCAGGCGGGCGCGCTCCCGAAGGGCGTCGGCGTCGAGATCGAGGCCGTCGCGGTCGTCGAGTAGATGGCCGACGGCGGCGAGGAGTCGGCGGCGACGCCCGGCGCGCCGGCCACCCCGCGCGCCAGAGCGCGGTCCGCGGCGCTGTGGGGAGCCGTCGGCGGCTTCGCGTTCCTCGCGCTCGCGCAGGGATACCGGCTCCTCGGTCCCGGGTCGCTGCCGATCGGCGTCGGCGGGCAGGCGCTCGTCGCGTTCGCCGTCGCCGCGGCGTCGGCCGGTATCTCCTACGCCGCCGAGGTGCGACTGCGAGCGAAAAGAAGGACTTAACAGTCGCACCGGAGTATCACCGGGTGAGCCAGGATGGCCGAGTGGTAAGGCGCACGCCTGGAAAGCGTGTTCCCATCCGGGATCGGGGGTTCAAATCCCTCTCCTGGCGTTTTCGACGAACAACACGGCGAGCGGAGCGAGCCGTTCGTCGAAACCCGAGATTGAGGGATTTGAACCCTATCAGTCGCGCGCAGCGAACGGAGTGAGCGAGCACGTCTGATTTCGGTTCAAATCCCTCTCCTGGCGTTTCTGTCGACGCCGACTGCGAGCGAGGAGCGACAGCGACGAGCGAGTACTGCGACAGCGAAGCGTCTGCGGATTTGAACCTTATCAGTCGCGCACAGCGAACGGTGCGAGGTGTGAGCACGTCTGATCTCGGTTCAAATCCCTCTCGTGGTTCTGCCGGGGCCAATGCGGACACCTCCGAAGCCCCAGCCACGAGGCGGGCGTACGCTCGTTGCGCTCCTCGCTCAGTCGCTCCGCTCCTTCGCTACGGTGCTTACGTCGCCTACGCCCGCCTCGTGGCTGCCCCTTCGAGTCCCGCCCCGCACAGCACCGCACCTCACGCCTCCCCAGCCTCGTCGCTCGCTCCGGGCTCCCTTCGGTCGCCCGTCCACTCGCGACTCCCTCGCGCGTGCTCCTCGCGGCCGCCTTCGGCGGCGCGCTCGGAGGCACGCGCCACCGGATATTCATAAAGAACTGTCGCCGCCGGAGCTGGTGGTTTAAATACCGCATCCTCATTGCCGCGTGACTCGTCCGCGTACCGACACAAGATTCATATGTGTGGGTATATTTGGCACGGGTGACGATGCCAGACACGAAATCGGGCCGCGAGCGGAAAGGGAGGAACAAGCGCCGCCAACTCGAGAACCACCTCGCACGGCGCGAACTCGACGCGGACGACGAACCGCCGGAACCGTACGCGGAGCCCACGGACGCGGAGTTCCTCGCGGAATCCGACGACGCGGCCCGGTGACGGTCACGCGCCGACCCGTCTTTTGAGGGCCTTCGACCCCGCGCCTGCCGCCGATCTCGCGTCGCGAAAGCTTTAGACCCGGGAGCGGCGTATCTCGGCGCAATGAGTCGCGGCCCCGAACTGATAATCACGGAGAAGGACAACGCCGCGCGGCGCATCGCCGACATCCTGAGCGGCGAGTCCGCGACGGCGGAGCGGACCAACGACGTCAACGTCTACGAGTGGGGCGGCAAGCGGTGTATCGGCCTCGCCGGCCACGTCGTCGGCGTCGACTTCCCCGCCGAGTACAACGACTGGCGCGACGTCGAGCCGGTCGAGCTGATCGACGCGCCCGTCACGAAGACGCCCACGCAGAAGGGGATCGTCGCCGCGCTCCGGCGGCTCGCCCGCAACGCCTCCCGCGTCGTCATCGCGACCGACTACGACCGCGAGGGCGAGCTCATCGGCAAGGAGGCCTACGAGCTGGTGCGCGAGGTGAACGAGGACGCGCCCGTCGACCGCGTGCGCTTCTCCTCGATCACCGAAAACGAGGTGCAGGAGGCGTTCGCGAACCCCGACGAGCTCGACTTCGAGCTCGCGGCCGCCGGCGAGGCCCGCCAGACCATCGACCTCACCTGGGGGGCCGCCCTCACCCGATTCCTCTCTTTATCCGCCCGTCAGCTCGGCGACGACTTCATCTCCGTCGGCCGGGTCCAGGGCCCGACGCTCAAGCTCATCGTCGACCGCGAGCGGGAGATACAGGCGTTCGATCCGGAGTCCTACTGGGAGCTGACCGGCGAGCTGGCGAAGTCCGGCGGCGACCCCTTCGAGGCGCGCTACTTCTACCTGAACGACGAGGGCAACGAGCGCGAGCGCGTCTGGGACGAAGGCGTCGCCGAGACGCTCACCGAGGCGCTCGACGCCGCCGACGGGGCCACCGTCGACGACGTGACGCGACGGACCCAGACCGACGACCCGCCGACGCCGTTCAACACCACCGCGTTCATCCGCGCCGCGGGGTCGATCGGCCACTCGGCGCAGCGCGCCATGTCCCTCGCGGAGGACCTGTACACCGCGGGCTACGTCACCTACCCCCGGACCGACAACACGGTGTACCCCGACGACTTGGAGCCCGAGGAGCTGATAGCCGACCTCGCGGAGTCGTCAACGTTCGGGACCGACGCCGCGAGCCTGATCGACGACGACGACCGCGAGATCGAGCCGACCGAGGGCGACGAGGAGACGACGGACCACCCGCCGATCCACCCGACCGGCGAGCTCCCCTCGGCCTCGGACCTCTCCGACGACGAGTGGGAGGTGTACGAGCTGATCGTCCGCCGCTTCCTCGCCACCTGCGCCGACCCGGCCACGTGGGAGCGGCTGCGCGTCGTCGCGCTCGCGAACGGGGACGCGACCCCCATCGCCGAGCGCGCGGACGGGCTCGCCGCGCTGCGGGACCCGGACGACGCGGCGACGCCCGCCGACCTCGTCGCCGACGGGGGCCTGCGGCTGAAGGCCAACGGCAAGCGGCTGCTGGAGGCGGGGTATCACGAGGTGTACCCGTACCGGTCCAGCGACGAGCGGATCGTCCCGGACGTCGAGGTCGGCGAGACGCTGTCGCTGTCGGACCGCGCCACCGAGGGGAAAGAGACCCAGCCGCCCCGCCGCTACGGCCAGTCCCGCCTCATCGAGGAGATGGAGAAGCGACAGCTCGGGACGAAGGCGACCCGCCACCGCACGATAGAGAAGCTGTACGACCGCAACTACGTCGAGAGCGACCCGCCGCGGCCGACGCGGCTCGCGGAGGCGGTCGTCGAGGCCGCCGAGGAGTTCGCCGACCGGATCGTGAGCGAGGAGATGACAGCCCAGCTGGAACGGGACATGGCGGCCATCGCGGCCGGCGAGAAGGAGTACGAGGACGTGACGGCGGCGTCCCGCGAGCTGCTTTCGAGCGTGTTCGACGACCTCACCGAGTCGCGCGAGGCGGTCGGCGACCACCTCCAGGACTCGCTGAAGGCGGACAAGACGCTCGGTCCCTGTCCGGAGTGCGGCTCGGATCTCCTCGTTCGGAAGTCGCGACAGGGGTCGTACTTCGTCGGCTGCGACGGCTACCCCGACTGCGAGTACACCCTCCCGCTCCCCTCGACGGGCAAGCCGCTCATCCTCGACGAGACCTGCGAGGACCACGACCTCCGGCACGTGAAGATGCTCGCCGGCCGGAAGACGTTCGTCCACGGCTGCCCGCAGTGTAAGGCCGACGAGGCGGACGAGCAGGAGGACGAGGTGATCGGCGCGTGTCCCGAGTGCGGGGAGGGCGCGGCTTCGCCGCGCGACGGAGGCGGTGGAACCGCCGACGCCGGCGGCGACCTCGCGATCAAGCGGCTCCGCTCCGGCTCCCGGCTCGTCGGCTGCACGCGCTATCCCGACTGCGACTACTCGCTACCGCTCCCGCGGCGCGGCGAGATCGAGGTGACCGACGAGCGCTGCGAGGAACACGACCTCCCGCACCTCCGGGTCCACTCCGGCGACGAGCCGTGGGAACTGGGCTGTCCGATCTGTAACTACCGCGAGTTCACGGCCCGGCAGGAGGGGTCGGAGCTTCAGGCGGTCGAGGGGATCGGCGAGAAGACGGCGGAGAAGCTGAAGGACGCCGGCATCGACGGCGTCGACGAGCTCAAGTCGGCCGACCCGGACGACCTCGCGGCCGACGTCGACGGCGTGGGCGCGGACACCGTCCGCGACTGGCAGGTGAAGGCGGACTGACCGGTCTCCGGTCGAGAGCCGACGGGCGTCCCGGCCGACGATCGACGCGCGTCTCGGCCCGCACCCCTCCCGGGTCGCCGCGACCCATAAATCCATAAACACATATGCGCGGAGTGTCTCGATCACCGACAGATGGGAGACCGCGACGCGGACCCCCCGACCGACGACCGGCCGTCGTCGAGCGGGGCCGCCGACCCGAACGGGGCCGTCGACGCGACCGGAGTGCTCCGGGCGTTCGTCGAGGCGGTCCCGACCGCGACGCTCGTGTGTGACCCCGACACGCTGGCGATCCGCGCCGCGAACCCCGCCGCGGTCGACCTCCTCGGCCACGACCGCGGCACGCTGACGCTGATGGGCCTCCCGGACGTGGGCGAGACCGACCGCACCGTCGCCGGGGAGCCGCTCTCGGAGGTTGCCGCCCGGGCTTCGAACGCCGGCGGGTCCGTCCCCGACGACGCCCGGACCGAGCGGTTCGAGTGGGACGTCCGGATCGGCGACCCGGGGCTCCGGGTCGACGCGGCGCTCCACACGGCGACGATCGCCGGCGACGAGTGGCTCGTCGTCGGGTTCTCGGACGCGACCGCGCGCGTCGCGGCGGCGAACGAGCGCGACGCCGAGCGGCGGCTGGTCGACGCGCTCGCCGGGACCGTCCCGCTCGCGCTGTTCCGGTGTACCGAGGAGGGGACGCTCTCGCGGTGGAACGGCCGGCTGGCGTCCGACTCCGGCTACGAGCCGGCTGCGCTGTCCGGGACGGCGCTCACGTCGCTGTTCGACGAGGCGACGCGCGACGCCGTCAGCGAGGCGCTCTCACGGGTGTACCGCGACGCCGACCCCGCCGCCTGCGAGGCGCGGCTGCTCACCCGCTCCGGCGAGCGCGTCCCCTACCGGCTCTCTATCGGTCCCGTCACCGACGGTGACCGGGTCGTCGGCGCGGTCGGCGTCGGCGAGGACGTCACCGAGGCGTCGCTGCGAGAGGAGCGGCTCGCGGTGCTGACGCGCGTGCTGCGCCACAACTTCCGGAACGACCTCAACGTGGTGACGGGGTTCACCGCCCGCGCCATCGAGGCGATCGACGACCCGGACCTCACCGCCGAACTTCAGCGGGTCGTCGACACCGCCGAGCGGCTGTTGCGCCTCGGCGAGACGTCCCGGAAGGTGGAACGGTTGCTCTCGCAGCGGCCCTCGCCGCGCCCCGTCGCGCTCGCCCCCGCGGTCGACGCCGCGCTCGAATCGCTCGACCCGGCGATCCACGACCGGGCCGCCGTCGAGGTCGACGTCCCCGGGGAGCTCGTCGTCTCCGCCGTCTCGTTCCTCCCCGAGGCGATCACCGAACTCGTCGACAACGCGATCCGGCACAACGACGCCGACGAGCCGCGAGTCCGGGTCTCGGCCGCCGAGCTCCCCAGCGAGTCGTGGATCTCTCTCGTCGTCGCCGACGACGGGCCGGGGATTCCCCCCGCAGAGCGCGCCGTCCTCACCGGCGAGGAGACGCCGCTCGAACACGCGAGCGGGCTGGGCCTCTGGTACGTGAACTGGATCGTCTCGGCCGGCGGCGGGACACTCGACATTGCCGAGAGCAAGGCCGGCGGGAGCCGAATCGAACTGTCGCTTCGCGCCGCGGAGGGCCCGCCGTCCGACGACGCGGAACTGTTCAGTCCGAGCGAGCGGGACGCCTGACGCGCTCCGCCGCCCCGCTCGCGGCCGGAGCGCCCGACCGGTCGGGGGCTCAGTCGACGAGCCGCAGTTCGTCGCCGACGCTCACCGACTCCGCCGCGCCCGCCGGAAGTTCGACGACGGTGTCGGCGCGACCGCGGCCCAGCCCGACGAACGGGGCGAGCCGCTTTTTCGCCGCGACCTCGCCGTCGACGAGCCACACCGCGTCGATGGCGAACGGCACGAACAGCATGTGGAGCCACTGCGTGTCGGCCTCGTCGAACGGGAACACGAGGGCGTAGTCGTCCGTGATCGACCGGCGGAACATCAGCCCCCGCGCCTGTTCGAGCGTCGAGCGCGCGACGTCGACGTCGCTCGCGAGGACGGTCTCGGATCGGTCGGTCGCCGCGGCGGGACGGTGAACGAGTCGCACGCCGGACACCTCACCCCCGCCGAATAAATAGCCTCTCGTTCGGTCGACGCCGCGTCCGTCGACCGCGCTTCCCGCGTGACCGGCCGCTTAGCTCGCGTTGCCGTACGTCTCTTCGAGGTACTCGACGATGTCGTCGCTCTCCGGCATCCCCTCGACCCCGTGCTCCTCGTCGACGAGGACCGGCACGCCCGTCTGTCCGGAGACCTCCTCGACCTCGGTGCGCTCGCTGTGCGAGCGCGGCACCATCACCGAGTCGTACTCCAGACCGAGGTCAGAGAGCTTCGTCTTCACCTTCGCGCAGTACGGACAGCCCTCCAGCTCGTAGAGTGTCAGGTTCGTCATCACCGACTCGTACGGTGCGGATCCGTAAAGAGGTGCGGCCGCGGATGCGCGGGCCGCGCACGGGCGACCGCCGCGGTCGGCCCGGGTCGGAGCGCGTCGTCCCGGTCCGGTCGGTCGTTTCGATGTGGCGGTCGCTGTCGACTGTCGCGCGAAACGGGGGAGAAAACGGAGCGTGTGAACGGCAGTGGTTATCGAGCGGTCATCGCTGCGGCGGTTGAGGTTGGTTCTTCCGGAACCTCGCCTACATCGCGCCGCCCATACCGCCCATGCCGCCCATGCCGCCGCCGGGGGCACCGCCCTCGTCGTCGCCGCCGGCGGTCGAGAGGTCGCCCGCCGAGATGATGTCGTCGATTTTTAACACGAGGTTCGCGGCCTCGGCCGCGGAGGCGATCGCCTGCTCCTTGGCGTGGGCCGTCTCGACGACGCCCGCCTCGGCCGTGTCGACGACCTCGCCGGCGAACACGTCGAGCCCGGCGTGCTCGTCGCCGGCCTCGTGGGCCGCGCGCAGGTCGACCAGCAGGTCGATCGCGTCGAGGCCCGCGTTCTCGGCGAGCACGCGCGGGATCAGCTCCAGCGAGTCCGCGAACGCCTCGACCGCGAGCTGCTCGCGGCCCTCGACGGAGTCGGCGTAGTCGCGCAGCCGGCGCGCGATCTCGACCTCGACCGCGCCGCCGCCGGGCAGGGTCCGCCCGTCGGAGACGGTCGTCGAGACCACGTCGATCGCGTCCTGAATGCCGCGTTCGAGCTCGTCGACGACGTGCTCGGTGGTGCCGTACAGGAGGAGCGTGACGCCGTGGGCGTCCTCGCCCTCGACGTAGAACAGCTCCTCGTCCGCGTCGCGCTCGACCGAGCCGACCGCGAGGTCGTCCGCGGAAAGCGAGTCGAGGTCCGTGACGATCGGCGCGTCGAGCACGTTCTTCAGGAAGGTCAGGTCGGACTTCTTCGTGCGGCGGACCGCCAGAATTCCCTCCTTCGCGAGGTAGTGCTGCGCGAGGTCGTCGATCCCCTTCTGACAGAAGACGACGTCAGCGCCGGACTCGACGATCGTGTCGACCTTCTCGCGGAGCTGCTCTTCCTCCTGATCGAGGAACTTCTGGAGCTGGTCCGGGGAGTCGACGTTGACGGAGGTGTCGACGTCGGCCTCCTCGACCTCGATCGGGTCGTTGAGGAGCAGGACGTTGGCCGACTCGAAGTCGGTCGGCATGTCCTCGTGGACGGGGTCCTTGTCGATCGCCGCGCCGGTGAGCAGGCGGGACTCGCCCGCCGCCCGACCGGTGCGGGTCTCGATGTTGAGGTTCGCCAGGTCGACCACGTGGGAGCCGTCGTCGGCCGCGACGGTGACGCCCTGTACCGCGCGGACGACGAGGTCGGCGAGCACGTCCTTGTCCAGCTCAGCGCCCTTGCCGGTCATCGACGTCTCGGCGACGTTCCGGAGGGTCTCCGTGTCGTCGGGGTCGACGGCGGTGGCGACCTCGTCGACCTGCTCGCGGGCGTACTCGCTCGCGAGGTTGAACCCCTTGATCACCGCGGTCGGGTGGATGTCCTGTTCGAGGAGGTCCTCGGCGTTTTTCAGCAGCTCGCCCGCGATGGCGACCGCGCTGGTCGTCCCGTCGCCGGCCTCGTCCTCCTGGGTCTCGGCGACTTCCACGACCATCTCGGCGGTCGGGTTGTCGATGTCCATCGTCTGGAGGATGGTGACGCCGTCGTTGGTGATGGTCACGTCGCCCATCGAGTCGACGAGCATCTTGTCCATCCCCTTCGGTCCGAGCGTCGAGCGGACGGATTCGGCGACGCCGCGCGCCGCGGAGATGTTGTACTCCTGTGCGTCCTTGTCCTGGACGCGCTGGGCGTCCTCGCCCATAATGATCATCGGCTGGCCCTGCTGCATTCGCTGACTCATACAGCGTTTGATTGATTGTGATTCTATATAAATCTCTCGGTGAGCGGCGAACGGATGCGAGCGATCGCCGCCGAGGGTTGCCGTCGAAAACCGCACTACAACGCGGCCGTCGTCGCCTATCCGTGTGGGGAGTTACCATTGAACTTCGTCCGGCAGCGACGGCCGGTTCGAGGTCGTTTATATACGAACGGCTCGGTTCGATGCTCTCGGTCGCTCCCGAGCCGTCTCGGCCCTCTCGGTCGCCCCAGCCTCACCCCGGCAGCCCGCCGGCCAAGAGCGCGGCGTCGACGAGCAACAGGACGGCCAGAGCCCCGCTCGCCAGCAGGTAGGGGCGCGCGACCGTCGCCAACCGGGCGGCCCCCGGCGCGTTCCCGGCACCGTCGAGCGCCTCGGTCGGGAACCCCTCGGCCATATACGTCCCCCACCCCACGTCGGGGTCGGTCTCCCGACGCATTCGGAGGACCCCCAACTCGACGAGTCCGTTCATGACCCCCCACAGCGACAGCATCGCGAGGACCGCCCACCCACGCGACGTGCCGGTCAGAAGCTCCAGCGGCCGGTAGAGCAGCCAGATGAGGTACGCCCCGGTGAGCGGCAGCGCGACGCCGGTCCAGCGCGTGACCATGAGGAGGCGGTGCGCGGCGTCGGCGAACGACTCCCGGGACAGCGCGCCCTCTCGCGCCCGCGGGAGGACCGCGTAAACGACGAACAGGACGGCCCCGGTCCAGAAGGCCCCCGACAGCACGTGCGCGGCGTAGGCGGCGGTTCGGATCACGTCACGCCCTGCGTCCGACGGCCCCATAAATCCCCGACGCGAGTCCCGCCGCCCCGGTCACGGCAGCGACAGCGTCCCCTCGTACCGGTGCGTGTCGTCGACGGTCCCGCGGTACTCGTAGGCCTCCGGCGGCCCGATCCCCCACTCGCGGAGCCGCTCGTCGATCCCGTCGACGTACGTGGCGAGGAACGAGCCGCGATCGCGGAGGGTCGGCGGCGCTCGCGCGTGTTCCGTCTCGAACCGACAGCGGGCGGTCCGGCCGTCCCCGTTCGCGGTTATCCGAACCCGGAGATCCGATCGAAGCCGTTCCCGGACGGCCGGCGGGTCCCCGCGGAGGTGCCCCTCGCCGAACGCGTCGACCGCGGCCAGCGCCTCGTTCGGGACGTGGTTCACGCGGAGGGATACGCCCCCGCGACACGAGTCACTTGCCCCGGCGGCTCGGACGCGACTCGCTCCGGGTCCGCCCGTTCGGACGGTATCATATTTATAAGCGAATATTCGGCGTCCACTTTCTCGTAATATCTGATTTAGCGGGTTCAGAAACAGGTTTAAGCGGATCGCGCCCCACCGATCGGTAGACGCTCATTTATGAGTGAACGCTCCGTCGTCGAGTCGATACGCTCGTTCCGCGCCGAGGTCGATCCCGTCCCGTTCGCCGTCGGGTCGCTCGTCACGTTCGCCTTCCTCGCGTACACCGTGACCGACACCGACGGCGCGGCGGCCGCCATCGACGCCGCGTTCGTGACGTTCGGTCAGGGGCTTGCGTGGCTGTACCTCGGATCGGTCCTCGCGCTGGTGCTCGCGGCCGGCTACCTCCTCGTCGGGAAGTACGGGCGCGTCCGCCTCGGCGACGGCGACCCGGAGTACGGGACGCTCTCGTACGTCGCGATGTTCTTCTCCGCCGGGCTCTCGGCGGGGATCGTGTTCTTCGGTCCCGTCGAAGCGCTGCTCCACTACCAGACCGTTCCGCCGCTGTTCGCGGGGCAGGTCGCCGCGGAGTCGAGCGCGGCGGCGGTGCCGGCGGTCGCGTACACGGTCTTCCACTACGGGATCAGCGCGTGGGGCGGGTACCTCGCGATCGGCCTCCCGGTCGCGTACTTCGCGTACCGCCACGACGCGCCGTTCCGCGTCTCAACCGCCCTGTACCCGCTCCTCGGTCCGGACGGACTCGACGGCGTCGTCGCCCGGACGGTCGACACGCTCGCGGTCGTCGCCACCATCGGCGGGATCGCGACGGGGCTCGGCTTCATCGCCACGCAGCTGCTCACCGGCGTGACGTTCCGGACCGGCGTCTCGTTCGGCGACGCCGAGACGGTCGTCGTCATCGTCGGTATCACCGCGCTGTTCACGCTGTCGCTCGTCGCGGGCGTCGGCCGCGGCATCAGGCGGCTCTCCGTGTTCAACGTCGGCGTCATGGCGCTCCTCCTCGGCGTGGCGCTCGTCGCCGGCCCGACGACGGACGTCTTGAACGTCGGCGTGGCGGCGCTCGGCACGTACGCGACCTCCTTCTTCGAGATGAGCCTCTTCACCGGCAGCGGCGTCGAGAACGGCCCCGGCTGGACCGCGGCGTGGACCGTCTTCTACTGGTCGTGGTGGATCGCGTGGGCCCCGTTCGTCGGGCTGTTCCTCGCCCGGATCTCCCGCGGGCGGACGATCCGATCGGTCGTCGGAACCGCGTTCGGCACGATGACCGCGGTCTCCGCGCTGTGGTTCACCGTCATCGGCGGCACGTCAATCCGGCTCCAGGACTCCGGGGCGGTCGACGTGCTCGGCGCGGTGGGCGAGTTCGGCGACGGCGTCTCCGGGTACGTCATCTTCGGGGCCTTCCCCGGCGGAGAGCTGTGGCAGCTCCTGTTCCTCGTGTTGGTGACGACGTTCTTCGTCACCTCCGCCGACTCCTCGACGCTCGCCGTCGGGATGCTCACCACCGGCGGCAGCCGGGAGCCGTCGGGCGCGAACCGCGTGTTCTGGGGGGTCCTTCAGGGCGCTATCGCGTCGGTGTTGGTGGTCGTCGGCGGCGCGACGGCGCTCCGGTCGTCGGTGATCGTCACCGGCGCTCCCTTCGCGGTCGTCTGTCTCGTCGCGATGGGCGGGTTCCTCCGGTGGCTGTCGCGGGCGGCGGACCCCGCGCCCGCCGCCGAGTCCGCCCCGTCGTCGGAGTCCGCGCGGTCGCCGGCGGCCGGGGTCGCCGAGGACGACTGAGCGGCGACCGCCCGCCGCGCGGTACCGCGACCGAAACCGGCTTGCGCCGCGCCCGCGCACCGGGAGGCATGTCGCTGGCAGCCGACACCCGCGAGGCCGTCCGGTCGCGCCCGTTCGTCTTCGACGCGCTCCGCGCCGGACTCCTGAACCACAGCGCCGCGGCCGAGTGGCTCGCCGAGACCGCCGACCTTGACGGCGACTCGGACGCGATCGCGGCCGCGCTCCGCCGCTTCCGCGAGGACCTCCCCGCGTACGCGACCGAGTCGCGTCAGACGACGGTCTCGATGCGGAGCGGCGTCGGCGTCGCCGAACTCGGCGACGAAACGGCTCCGCTCCTCCGCGTCGGCGACACCGGCGTCGTCTCGGACGGCGACCACACGGCCGTCGTCGCGACCGGAGACGTCGACGCGGAGGCGCTCGGAACGGTCGTCCGTCGGTTCGCCGCCCGAGAGGTCCGGATCGCCGCCGCCGGCGTCGCGGGAGACGCGCTGGTCTGCGTCGTCGGTCGGCGGGACGGCCCCGACGCGGTCCGCATCGTCGAGGCCGCGCTCGACGCCGTGCCGAGGTTCGACGCGCCCTGACCCGTTCTCGCCCTCCCGAAGCCTCCGAAGTCCCTAAGAGCGGCGCGGCCCCAGCACGGGTATGCAGTCGCTCGTCATCGTCGCGCACGGCTCTCACCTCAATCCGGAGTCGAGCGCGCCGACCTACGACCACGCCGACACGATCCGCGCCACCGGTGCGTTCGACGAGGTCCGCACCGGCTTCTGGAAGGAGGAGCCGCACTTCCGGGAGGTGCTCCGCACCGTCGAGGGCGACGAGGTGTACGTCGTCCCGCTGTTCGTCTCGGAGGGGTACTTCACCGAGCAGGTGATCCCCCGCGAACTCCGCCTCGACGGGTGGGACGTCTCGGAGTGGGGCTCGGACGGCCTCTCCGCGGACCAGGCCACGCTCGTCGCCGAGGACATCGACCGCGAGGTCCACTACTGCGGCCCGGTGGGGACGCACCGCGCGATGACCGACGTGATCGTCCGCCGCGCCGAGTCGGTCACCGACGACCCCGACGTGGGGGACGACTTCGGCCTGGCCGTCGTCGGCCACGGCACCGAGCGCAACGAGAACTCGGCGAAGGCGATCGAGTACCACGCCGACCGGATCGCCGAGCGCGACCGCTTCGACGAGGTGAAGGCGCTGTACATGGACGAGGAGCCGGAGGTCGACGACCTCCCCGAGCACTTCGAGAGCGACGACGTCGTCTTAGTCCCCCTCTTCATCGCCGACGGCTACCACACGCAGGAGGACATCCCGGAGGACGTGGGGCTCTGCGAGGACCACACCGAGGGGTACGACGTGCCCGAGACCGTCGACGGCACCCGGATCTGGTACGCCGGCGCGGTCGGCACCGAACCCCTGATGGCCGACGTGGTCTTAGAGCGCGCGGCCGACGCCGGCGCTAGCCTCGGCACCGCCCTCGACGACGTGCGCGAGACGACCCGCGTCGCCACGGGGGACTGACCGTGGGCGACTCCACCTCCGCGACCGACGAGGCGGGCGACGACGCGCCCGCGGTCCCCGATATCGATCTCCCCGGCGACGCGTTCGACGCGGTCCTCGACGCGCTCGCCGACCGCGAGGCGGGCGACCCGCTCCGGTTCGAAGGGTTCAGCGTCGCCCGCGACGAGGACGCGGAATTCGTCCTCGACGGCGGCGACCGCCGGACCGGACTCTCCGAGCGCGACCTCCACGCCGCGCTCGACGAGCGCGCGCCGGCGGTCACGGACTGGTACGCGTTCGAGCGCGTCGTCGGCGAGTTCGGGCCGCGCCGCGCCTTCGTCCGGTGGATCGAGGACGCCGACGGCGAGACGGTGGCGGCCCGCTACGCGGCGCTCGCGGCGGGCGTCGAGCGGGCGTGGGGCGAACTGAAGATCACGGCGACCGTCACGGACCGGGGCGAGCGCCGCTACGACGTGCGCCACGCGGACGACGCCGGCGTCCCCGTCGACGACCTCGACGCCCACGACGACCCGCTCGACGCGCGCGACCTCGTCACCCTCGACGAGAAGGGCCGGTACCGGCCGCTCAAGACCGCGCCGTCGCTCGCGGGCGGGTGGGTGTTCCCCGACCTCGGTCCGCGCGACCTCTACGAGACGGTCGAGACGATATACCCCGCGACCGTCGCCAACTGGCACCGCGAGCGCGAGGGGAACCTGGACGTGAACCACTGGCGCGAGACGATGGAGCGCCAGTCCGGCATCTACGGCGTCGTGAAGACGTGGGACCGCGGCGAGGGCCACGAGCACGTGAACTGGGTCGCGGAGGCGTGCTGTGACGACTCGCAGTGTCTGAAGCGACGGGAGTGGGGGTACGACGAGGACACGGACCTCGACGTCGACGGCGGCGACGGCGTCTTCCCCTGCCGCGAGCCCTGCTCCGTGGTGGTCTCGGCCGCGCGCAAGTGGACCCGGTTGGAGAGCGAGCAGCCGCGGACCTACGAGTTCGACCTGACGCCGAGCGAGAAGGAGCAGGTGGAGGACATCATCGACGCGGTCGCGGACGGCCGGACCGACGAGATCCGCGAGGCGGACACGAAGGAGGGCGCGAACCGCTACCGGACGCGGTTCCTCCGCGCCAAGCTGTTCGACGACGAGGGGAACCTCGGCGGCGTGCCGACCGACGCGGACGAGGAGTAACGGGCTTCGGCACCCGTCGGAACGCGTCCGCCCCAAACGTCGCCGCGCCCCGCAGGCTTTTCTCACCGCCCCGGGTACGGTGGAGTGATGAACGCCGTCACGCTGGGCCCCGCCGGCACGTACTCGCACCGCGCCGCGCGCGCCGTCGCCGCCGAGGTGTCGTTCCGGGAGTCGGTCACCGCCATCGTCGACGCCGTCGCCGACGGCGAGTTCGAGCGCGGGGTCGTCCCCATCGAGAACAGCATCGAGGGCTCCGTCACGGAGAGCCTCGACGCCCTCGCGGAGTACGACGTGTCCGTCACCCGCGAGGTCGTCACCCCGATCCGCCACGCCCTCCTCGCGCAGGACGACGAGTTCGAGGTCGTCGCGAGCCACTCGCAGGCGCTCGCGCAGTGTCGCAACTGGCTGGAGTCCAACTACCCGTCGGTGAGCCTCGAAGCGGTCGCCTCCACCGCTCGCGGGGTCGAGCGCGCCCGCGAGGACGCCCGGGTCGCCGGGATCGGCCACCCGGACAACGCCGGCGACGACCTCGAAATCCTCGCGCAGGACATCCAGGACCGCACCTCGAACGCGACCCGCTTCCTCGTCGTCGCCCCCGAGTCGGCGCGGTCGGACGCCGGCGGGAAGACCACCCTCATCGTCTATCCGAACGCGAACTACCCCGGCCTGCTGCTGGAACTGCTGGAGGCGTTCGCCGACCGCAACCTCAACCTCTCGCGGATCGAGTCGCGCCCGAGCGGCGAGCGCCTCGGCGACTACCTGTTCCACTTCGACGTCGACGCCGGCCTCTACGAGGACCACATGGCGAAGGCGGTCGGGGACGTCGAGGCCATCGCCGACAAGGGGTGGGTGAAGGTGCTCGGGTCGTACGACACCGAGCACGTGTTGGACTGAGGCCCCGTCCCGGTCGGAGTGAGACTCCGTCGCAGTCGGACTGAGTTTCCATCCCGACCTGAACGGGCGCTTCGATGCGAGGCAGTATTTATAAATTCAGTTTCACAAGACGCCGGTATGGGCGTCGCGTTGTTCCTCGTCAGCGGCCTGCTCGGACTGCTGATCGGTTCCCTGCTCGGACCGCCCGGAGCGCTCTTCGGCCTCATCGCCGGACTGTTCGTCGGGGCGTTCTTCTGGGACGACGAACCGGACCAGAGCCAGCGCCTGAACGAACTCGAACAGCGCGTGTCTGAACTGGAAGCGGAGTTGGAACGCGAGCGGAACGAGTGACGCCCGCCGCGGCCCGCCCTCACTCGAACCGGTACGTCGCGCCGTCCGGGCCGTCCTCGATCTCGACGCCGACCTCGCGGAGCGCGTCCCGGAGTTCGTCGGCGCGCTCGTAGTTGCCCGCCTCCCGCTCGGTCTCGCGCACGTCCAAGATCAGTTCGACGAGTTCGCCGGCCAAGTCCGCGTCGCCGTCGCTCGGCGACTCGAACTGGAGGCCGAGCACGTCGCCGCCGAGCTCCTCGAACGCCTCCACCGCCTCGCGGAGCGCGCGGTAGTCATAGGCGGACTCGCCGTCGGCGTCGCCCGCCCCGTCGACGTGACGGTTCACCGCGTCCGTGAGATCGAGCAGCGCCGCGGTCGCCTCGCGGAGGTTGAGGTCGTCGTTCATCGCGGCCGCGAAGTCCTCGCGGGCGGTCTCGACGGCCTCGCGGAGGTCGTCGTCGGTCGCCTTCGCGCCGGCGTCCACGGAGTCGAGCGCGTCGACGGCGCGGTCGTAGGTGCGCGAGAGGCGCTCCCAACGCTCCTCGGCCTCGGCGATCGCCTCCTCGGTGAGCGCCTGCTCGGAGCGGTAGGCGGCCCCGGCGTAGAAGGTGCGGACCACGTTGACGCCGAGCCCGTCGAGGGCGTCCGGGACCGTCCAGAAGTTGCCGATGGAGGAGGACATCTTCTCGCCGTCCATCTCCAGCAGGCCGACGTGGAGCCAGTGGCGCGCGAACGTCTCGCCGGTCGCGGCCTCCGACTGCGCGATCTCGTTTTCGTGATGGGGGAAGACCAGATCCCGGCCGCCCATGTGGATATCGAGCGTGTCACCGAGGTGCGTCGTCGACATCGCCGAGCACTCGACGTGCCAGCCGGGTCGCCCCTCGCCCCACGGCGACTCCCACGTCTCGCCGTCGGGCGTCGCCGCGCCGTGGTCGTGTTTCGCGTGTTCGCGCGCGGCGGTCTCGCTCACGCCGTCCGCCTTCCATAACGCGAAGTCCGACGGGTTGCGCTTCTCCGACCGCTCGTCCGGTTCGCCCTGCGCTTCGAGCGCGTCCAGCTCCTGGTTCGAGAGCTTCCCGTACTCCTCGAACGCGGTCACGTCGAAGTAGACGGAGCCGTTCGACTCGTAGGCGTACCCCTTCTCGACCAACGTCTCGACGAGGTCGATTATCTCCGGGACGTGTTCGGTGACGCGGGGGTACACCTCGGCGCGTTTCAGGTTCAGCCCGCGCATCGCGTCGAAGACGCTCGCGGTGAACGTCTCGGCCACGTCGCGCTCCGCGGCCCACTCGTCGCGCTCGCCGACGCGGGCCGTGATCTTCTCGTTCACGTCGGTGACGTTCTCGACGTGGCGCACGTCGTAGCCGACGTGTTCGAGCCACCGGTGGAGGACGTCGGCGTGGAACCACAGGCGGGCGTGCCCGAGGTGGGGGTCGTCCGACACCGTCAGGCCGCAGACGTACAGCGTGACGTCGCCGTCGGCCGTGAACTCGACGCGCTCGTCCTCTAAGGTGTCGGTAACGACGAGACTCATTACGACGTGGTAGCTCGGGTGAGCGTTTTAAATCGTCGGATCGGGTGAGGACGGCGATGCGGACGTTCCGGTGGTTCGATCGTACATTTATAAACCGTTGCTACGACCGTCGCAGTCGCTTCCAACGTCTCTGCCGCTCGCTTATAAATAGTTGCTGACGGATCGGCGGCGAACACCTCCAAAGCCCCAACCGCGAGGACGGCGGACGCTCGTTGCGCTCCTCACTCAGTCGCTCCGCTCCCTCGTTCCGGTGCTCACGTCGCCTCCGCCGTCCTCGCGGTTGCCCCTTTGAGTCCCGCCCAGCACCGCAACCGCAGCCTCACGCCTCCCCAGCCTCGTCGCTGGCNCCTCGCGCGGCGCTCCTCGCGGCCGCCGAGGGCGGCCGCTCGGAGGCGCGCGCCACCGCAGTTCGTTTATAAGCAACCGACGCAGTTCCTCACTCTTCCCGCGTCGTCCACTCGACCTCGTAACCCGCCTCGCGCACCGCGTTCAGGACGCGGTCGACGTGGGCCGGCCCGTTCGTCTCCACCTCGAAGACGAGGTCGGCGTCGCCGACCGGGAGGTCCGGTCGGCTGCGCTCGTGGCGCACCGTCCGGATGTTCGCGCGCTCGCCGCCGATCAGCGTCGATATCTCGCCCATCGTCCCGGGGGTGTCGTCGATCCGGACGGCGAGCTCGATCAGCTGGTCGCGGTCCACGAGGGCGTGGGTCACCACCTCCTTCAGCGTCGTCACGTCGATGTTGCCGCCGCAGAGCAGCGGGACGACCGTCTCGCCCGCGAGGTCGAGGTCGTCGACCGCGTCGTCGTTCAGGAGCGCGGCGGCGGCGGTCGCGCCCGCGCCCTCGACCATCTGTTTCGCGCGCTCTAGGAGTAGCAGGATCGCGTTCGCCACGTCGTCGTCGCTCACGACCACGGCGTCGTCGAGGTGCTCGTCGAGGAGCCCGAAGGTGAGCTCGCTCAGGCCGCCGGTCGCGATCCCGTCGGCGATGGTGTCCGGCTCATCCCGCGCGACGAGTTCGCCGGCCGCGAGGCTCTCGGAGAGCGTCGAGGCCCCCTCCGTCTGGACGCCGATCACGCGCGTCTCCGGCGACCGCGCCTTGACCGCGGCGGCCACCCCGCCCGCGAGCCCGCCGCCGCCGACCGGGACGAGGACGGCGTCGGCGTCGGGCACCTGGTCTATCACCTCCAGCCCGAGCGTCCCCTGCCCGGCGACCACGTCGGGGTCGTCGAACGCGTGGACGAACCGCGCGCCGGGCTCGTCGACGAGCGTCTGCGCGTGCGCCATCGCCTCGGGGAAGGCGCTCCCTCGGAGGACGACCGACGCGCCGTAGGCGCGCGTCGCCTCGATCTTCGCGGCCGGCGCGGACTCGGGCATCACGATCGTCGCGTCGATCCCGGCGTCCGCCGCCGCCAGCGCGACCCCCTGCGCGTGGTTGCCCGCGCTCGCGGCCACGACGCGCTCGATCGCGGGCTCGTCGCCTCCGGCTCCGGAGCCGTCGAGCGCCCGCGAGATCGCGTTGTACGCGCCGCGCGTCTTGAACGAGCCGGTGCGCTGGAGGTGCTCCATCTTGAGCCGCACGTCCGCCCCGCACCGCTCGCTCAGCGACCGGCTCCGTTCGACCGGCGTGCGCTGGACGATGTCGGTGTCGGCGACCCGCTCGGCGGCGGCCTCGATGTCGGCGACCGTGACGGTGGACATGGCGGAGGCGTTCTCGGGGACCGACGAAAAGGACTCGGATACGGAACGGCGGGAGCCGACGGCGCGGTCGGCCGCCTACCGCTTCCCGAGCGCCTCCTCGAAGACGCGCTGGGCCCGCTCGTACCCCTCGTTCCGGTCGACGATCGGGTGCGGGTAGTCGGGCGCGAGCTCCTCGCGTTCCGCCCGCGACAGGGTCGGCCAGTCGACGACCTTCCCCGCCGGCACGTCCGAGAGCTCCGGGACGTACGCCTTCACGAACCGGGCGTCCGCGTCGTACTTGCTCATCTGGCTCACCGGATCGAAGATGCGCACGTCGACGGAGTCGGTCCCGGTCGAGGCGGTCCACTGCCACGCCCCGTGGTTGGAGGCGTAGTCGTGGTCGATCAGCTGCTTGGTGAAGTAGCGCGCCCCGCGCCGCCAGTCGATCAGGAGGTGCTTCGTCAGGAAGCTCGCGACCACCTGCCGCGGGCGGTTGTGGATATACCCCTCCGCGTTCAGCTGTCGCATCCCGGCGTCGACGAGCGGGTAGCCCGTCTCGCCGCGCGTCCACGCCTCGAACGCGGCGTCGTCGTCGCGCCACGCGATCTCGTTCGGGAACGACTTGTAGTTCGAGACGGCCAAATCGGGGGTGTAGTACAGCAGGTGGTACATCTGCTCGCGCCACGACAGCTCGTAGCGGTACTTGTCGACGTTGCGGCGCTCGCCGCCGGTCACGGCGTCGTAGGCGTCGCTCGCCCCCGCCCACAGCTCGCGGATCCCGATCGCGCCCGTCGCCAGGTAGGGCGACATCCGCGAGACCGCGTGCGTCGGCTCCTCGACCGCCCGTGCGAGGTCGTCGCGCGTGTCGTTGTACGACGTGATCCCGTAATCGAGGAACTCGTCGAACCGCTCGCGCGCGGCCTCGTACCCCGCCTCGGGGAGGTCGATGTCGGCCTCCGGCTCGGGGACCGTCTTGCCGTCGCGCACGTCGGCCAGCGCCTCCGGGTCCGGCTCGGCGTACGGGCCGCGCTTCGGAACGGCCTCCCAGTCGTCGTGGAACTGACTGTGATTGGGGTAGCGCGCCTCCAGCCGCCCCGGGTCCACCAACACCAGATCCGTCCGGGAGTCCGTCCCCACGCCCGCCGCCGCGAGCGCGTCCTCGACCGCCCGCTGCCGGTTCCGGCGGGCCGGTCGGTAGTGTTCGTTGTAGAACACCGTCTCGGCCTCGTACTCCGCCGCGAGGTCGGCGAGAACCTCGTCGGGGTCGCCGGCGCGGACGATCAGATCGCTCCCGAGTTCCCGATACCGCTCCTCCAGTCGGTTCACGTGGCGCAGAAAGAACGCGCGCTGTCGCGCGCCGACCGTCGCGAGCAGGTCGGCGTCGTACACGAAGGCCGGCACGACCGCCCCCTCTCGGGCCGCGGCCGCGAGGCCGGCGTTGTCTCGCGTGCGAGCGTCCCCGCGGTGCCAGAACAGCTGCATACGATCGGATGGGTCGCCAGCGGATAGTGTCTGTCGGCCACCGGTTCCGGGCGACTCCGCCCCTCGGCCCGCCAGTACGTTCAAGACGCTCCGTCTCGAATCCTGTCCTGTATGACCCGACGCGATCCCTTCGACGAGATCGAGGAACTGCTCGAACGGATGGGCCGCGAGTTCGAGGAACTCGGCGGGACGCTGGAGGGGACCGCCCCCGAGGTTCCGCGGCTTCCCGGGGCCCGCGACGTCGACGTCGACGTGATCGAAGACGACGAGTCGATCGTCGTCGTCGCCGACCTCCCCGGATTCGACGCCGCCGACGTCGACGTCGAACTCCGTGACGACGCGCTCGTGATCGCCGGCTCCCGGGAGGAGCCGACCGAGTTCGCCGTCGCCGACGAGGGCGACGCGGACGACGCGGACGACGCGGACGACGCGACTGACGCGGACGACGCGGACGACGCGACTGACGCGGACGACGCGGACGACGCGACTGACGCGGACGACNCTGACGCGGACGACGCGGACGACGCGACTGACGCGGACGACGCGGACGACGCGACTGACGCGGACGACGCGGACGAGACCGCCGACGGCGTCCGCTACCATCGGCGTGAGCGCCGCCTCCGGTCCGTCTCCCGCCGGGTCCCGCTCCCGCGGCCGGTCGAGGCCGCCGCCGCGACCGCGTCCTTCGACGCCGGCGTGCTCACCGTCACGCTCCCCAAGCGCTCCCCCGACGACGGCGGACACACGATCGACGTGAACTGACACCGACCGTCTGACCCCCTCGATCCGGTCCGTTCGCCTCCTAGCCGATGCTTTCTCCACGCGCCCCGTGTTATCTCCCCTCATGAGTGACGCCGACCACGCGGCCGCCAGACGCGAGCTGGTGAGCGCGCTCCGCCGACGCCTCGACGCGAGCGAGCGAACGCTGTCGGCGATCGGTGCCGTCCCGCGTCACGAGTTCGTCCCGGAGTCGCACCGCGGGTCCGCGTACGCAGACCGCCCCCTCCCGATCGGCCACGACCAGACGGTCAGCGCGCCGCACATGGTCGCGACGATGACGGATCTCCTCGACGTCGAGTGCGGCGACCGCGTCTTCGAGGTGGGAACCGGTTGCGGCTACCACGCCGCGGTCGCCGCCGAGGCCGTCGGTCCCGGGAACGTCTTCTCCGCCGAGCGCGTCCCGGAGCTAGCGGCCGGCGCGCGCGAGCGACTCGACCGCCTCGGCTACGACGTGACCGTCGTCGCCCGCGACGGGCGCGAGGCGTTCGCCGACGAGGCCCCGTTCGACGCCGCCTACCTCACCTGCGCAGCGCCCGAGTCGATACCGGTGGCGATCGTCGACCGCGTTCTCCCGGGCGGCCGCGTCGTCGCACCCGTCCGGGAGGACGGCCGCCAGCGCCTCGTCCGCCTGACGGTCGGCGAGGACGGCGTCGACCGCGAGGACCACGGCGGCGTGCGATTCGTGCCGATGCGGTGACCGTTGTCCCCGCCGAGGCGGTTTCCCGTCGGCGCGCGGCACCGACCCGACGAACGCACGCTTTTAGAGGACCGAGTCCCGAGTCCGGCCATGGACGAAGCGTCGCTCAGGGCGGACATGATCGAGAGGCTCGAACACTCGATCGGCGAGCCGATCGACCCCCCCGTGCTGACCGCGCTCCAGCGGGTCCCCCGCGACCCCTTCGTGGACGACTCCCCCCGCGGCGGGGGCGTCGACGGCGACGACCCCCACTCGCTCTCGCTCGAAACCGTGGTCCGCCTCGTCACCGCGCTTGACGCCGGCGAGGGCGACTCCGTCCTCGTCGTCGGCGCTGGCGTCGGGTACTCCGTCGCGATGATCGCGGAGATGGCGGGCGCTCGTCGCGTTCACGCAGTCGACATCGACCGGTCCGCCGTCGTGGCCGCGCGGTCGAACCTCGACGCGGCCGGCTACGAGGCGGTCCTGGTCGACCGCGCGGACGGCGCGGACGGGCTCCCGGCGTACGCGCCGTACGACCGGATCCTCCTCGAAGCGGCCGTGGTCGAGCCGCCGCGCGCCCTCCGCGAGCAGCTCGCGGCCGACGGTCGGATCGTCTACCCGCGCGGCGCTGGGGTCCAGACGGTCTCGGCGATCGAACCGTCGTCGCCCGACGGCTCCGGCGCGGATGACCGCACCAACGACGCCGGCGAAGTCAACGCCGACGCGGACGATCCCGCGCCGACCGGCTTCGAGACCGTCGAAACCCACGGCCCGGCGCGGCTCCAGCCGATGCTCGTCGAGGGCGAACAGCCCGGCGTGGAGCGAAACCGAGCGCGGCGGGAGGACGCCGAACACGCCGAGCGCGACCGCCGCCGTCGACACGGCTGGGAACAGGACTGGATCGACTGGGACGACCGCCTCTGACGGAATTACGACCGCGCCCAGCCGAGCGCCTCTTCCACCGTGTCGAACTCCTCTTTTTCGGCTTCGACGTCAAGCCGAGACTTGACCGCCATACTCGTGATACCGTCGGCGACGAACGCCACGCGCTCGACTCCCGCTCGGTTCACGTTCTCCGACCACTCGCTCGCCATGTACTCTTGGGTCTCCTGAGAGAGCTTCGCCTCGTCGCCGAAGACGGCGATCGTCGCCTCGATATCGTCCTCGCTGGCTCTGCTCCGATAGTGTTCACTCGCCGTTTCAAGCTCCTCGTCGGCCCACCCCTGCCATCCGTCGAGGGTCCAGATCCCGACGCGACCGCGCTGCTCGAAGTCCCACTCTTGGAGCGCCGGTGTAGGCCGATCGGTCGAAGATGTCATGATATCACCGTCGGTCCGGAACGGATAAGCGATATACGAAAGCGGAGATACCGATAGCTACCAGAACCGGCGGCAGAACGATTCCCGCCGCGAGTGTCCGCCGGCGAAGCCCGCTGCCGGCACTGCCGGCCGCTCCCACGTCCGGCAGAGCCGATCGGGCTTGCGGCTCTGGGGCCGTCCACCCGTCTCACTCCTCGACGACGAGCACCTCGGTGTTCCCCCGCTCGTCGACGAAGTCGCCCTCCGCCGGCGGCTTGATGTCGACCGTGAGCGTCCCGTCCGCTTGGTTCGGACCGAGCTCCGGATCGACGTCGACGCTCGCGACGCCCTCGCTGTCCGTCTGCGCGGTGGCGACTCCGTCCATCCGCGCCGACCCCCCGCGCACGATGACCGTCGCGTCCGCGACCCGGGAGCCGTCCGGGTCGACGACCGCGACCTCGATCGTCTGGTCGCCGGGCGCGGTCACCTCGGGCTGCGGCTGCGCGTCGAGCTCCGTCGCGGCCAGCCCGTCGATGTCGCCGATCATCCCCATCATCACGCTGAGGCTGGCGACCCCGACGACCAGGGCGATGACGAGGCGGACGGGAAGCCCCTCGATCGCTCGGGTGTCGGTGCTGAACGTCCGCCGGTTCGCGGTGCGCGAGTCGTGTGTTCGATCGGACATACGCCGGGTGGCCGCGGTATGGTATATAAAGAGTCGGCCGGCGGCGGTCAGGTTCGACCTCTCGACTGAATCCGATCGCCTCCACGTCCGACCGTTTTTACGCGATGCCGAGACGACCCGACGGCGTGTACGTACTCGGCCGCGACGGCGACGACGGAACGGAGCGCGACCCGCCGCACACCGCCCGTATCGGCTCCTTCCTCGCGCGCGACGGGAGCGTCGGCGCGCCGGTCGGCGTCGACCTCGACCGCCCGCACGCGGGGGTCGTCTTCGGCAAGCGCGGGACGGGCAAGTCCTACACGCTCGGCGTCCTCGCCGAGGAACTCGCCGAGGCCGACGGCGTCGCCCCGGTCGTCGTCGACCCGATGGGCGTCTTCGGCGGTCTCGAAGCGGCCGGCGGTCGCGTCGTCGACCCCGCGGTCCGGCCCGCGTCGATACCGCCGTCGGCGTGGCCGGACCTCCTCGGGCTCGACCCGGCGAGCGGGCCGGGGAGCCTCGTCTGGCGCGTCGTCGCGGACGCGGTCGACGAGGGCCGCGGAGGGCGAACGGACGCCGCCGACGCCGAGTCGACGGCCGCCGACCGTCCGTCCCCGTCGCTCTCGGCGCTCCGCGAGGCGGTCGACGCGGCCGACGCCCCGGCTGAGACGCGGCGCGCCGCAGCGAACCACCTCCGGCTTGCGGCGTCGTGGGGAATCTTCGACGCCGACGCGCCGCCGGTCGCCTCGCTCGCGGCAGATGGCGAACCCGTCGTCCTTGACCTCGCCGGTGTTCCCGACGAGGCCGCGGCCGCCGTCGTCCGCGCGGTCGCCCGCGGCCTCTACGACGCGCGGGTCGAGGGGGACCTCCCGCGGCTCCCGTGGCTGCTCGTCGACGAGGCGCACGCCTTCTTCGGCGGGGTCGGGGAGCCGGCGCTCCGGACTCTCCTGACCCGCGGGCGCGCCCCCGGCGTCTCGCTCGTCTGCGCGACCCAGCGGCCGGCCGCGCTGCCGAGCGTCGCCGTCTCGCAGTCGGACCTGCTCGTCTCCCACCGGCTCACCGCCGAGCGCGACGTGGACCGGCTGGCGGAGGCGGAGGCGACGTACCTCGCCGGCGACCTCGCGTCCAGGCTCCCCGACGGCGTCGGCGAGGCGCTCGTCGTCGACGACGCCACCGAGACCGCTCACACCGTTCGGATCCGCGAACGGAGGACGCCGCACGAGGGGGAGAGCCCCCGCGCGAGTCGCCTGTCGGACGCGGAGTGACTCCGGGGACGGAGCGGTACTCCGGGTCAGAACGTACAAGCGCCCCGCGACCCACCAACGCGCATGGAGCGGACCTCGCACGGCGTCCTCCTCGTCGCGGTCGGTGGGTTCCTCGGCGCGGTCGCCAGGTACGCGACCGACGCCGCTGCGAGCGGGCTCGTCGCCCTGGCGACCCGCGGTGCTGGGCTCACCGTCCTCGACGGGACGGCGACCGGGGTCGGCACCCTGACCGCGAACGTCCTCGGCTCGTTCGCGCTCGGGCTCCTGTTGACTCGGACGTCGAGCGAGCGGATCCGGCTCCTCGTCGGGACCGGCGCGCTCTCGTCGTTCACGACGTACAGCACGTTCGTCTCGGACGCGGTCGCCCTCGGAACCCCGACGGGCGCGTGGTACGTCGCCGTCAGCTACGTCACCGGACTCACCGCGGCCGCGCTCGGTCTCGCCGTCGGGGGGCGGGACCCGTAATGACCGTCGAATCGCTCCTCGCACCGGCGCTCGTCGGCGTCGGCGGGGCCCTCGGCGCGGTCTCTCGTCACGCGGTCGGCCTCCGCGTCGGAGGGGATCGGTCGGTCCTCGCCGTCAACGCGCTCGGGAGCTTCGCCCTCGGTGCGGTGGCCGCCGCACCGGTCGGGTCGGCGGCGACGCTGCTCTTCGGCGTCGGCTTCTGCGGGGCGTTCACGACGTTCTCGTCGTTCGCCGTCGGGACCGTCCGGGCGGCGAACGAGACCGGCGGCCGCGCCGCGGCGGCCGTCGCGGCGTTGAACCTCGCGGCCGCGCTGGTCGCGTTCCTGCTCGGTTCGCTCGTAAGCGGCGGCCTCCTGAACTGAGCGCCGGCCGATCCCCGACCGGTTTCCGTTCGTCGCCCGCTCGGTCCGAGCCGACAAGCGATAGGTACAGGATCCTCCGGCCCGTATCCGAGCGCGTGACCGATACCGACCGCTCCGTCGACGCCGAGTCGGCAGACTCGGGCGACTCCGGACCGTTCCCCGAGGACGCGGACCCGGAAGACGTCCCCGAGCTCGGCGACCTCTCGATCCTCCAGCGCGCGTTCGTCGCGGCGGTCCAGAACCCCTCCCGCGGAGTGCTGGTCGTCGGCCTGCTCGCGTTCGCGCTCGCCTTCTATGCCGCGTTCTGGCTGTCGTTCCCCCGCGTCGCCGGGCTGCTCTCGGCGCTCGCGGCGGTCGTCGCTCTCGTCGCGGCGGTCGTCTACTGGCTTCTCGACCGCGTCTCTCGGTGACGCCCGCCCTCTCGCCGCCGTCCGGATTCGGCTCCGGACCCTCGCGGCCGCGCACCGACGGACGCTCTCACGGTCGCGGCTCGTAGAACTCGCGGAGCGGTCGGCCGAACGCGGGCGCGAGCGTCGCGACCGCGTCGCCGACCAGCACGTCGCGGTCGTCGAACGCCGACTCCACCTGCGCGCCGAGCGCCACGTCGCTCGCGGCGTCGCTCTCTAAGTACTCCCTGACGGTGGGGAACTCGCGCTCGCGCTCGACGACGTAGCGGTCCCCGTCGATGAACGGGCCGTACGTGTCCGGGTCGACGTCGTCGACGTACGATTCGTAGAAGCTCGCCGCGTGTTTCCGGACCGCGACCGGCGGTCCCTCGTGGCGCTCGACGGCCGGTCGCTCCGTCACCTCCAGTTCCGCGTACAGCGCCGCTCGCGTCGTTCCGGCGGAATTCTCCGTCTCGCTTCCCGCGTCCGTCATGGCCCGCGACCGGAGGACGTCGAAGCCGTGGTCGTTCAGTCCGCGAACGATTCCGTCCAGCGAGCGGCGGAGCTGCGGCCACAGCTGGTCGTCGACGAGGTCGGGGGCGTCGAAGACGACCGCGACGGGCGTCGTCTCCCGTCGGTCGAGGTGGTCGCGGACCTCGCCGGGGTCGAGCGGCTCCGGCTCGTCCGGCTCGAAGAGGGCCTCGCTCGGAGCCGCGAGCAGCTCCCGCGCGTAGTGCTGGAACCGCGCGAGGTTCGTCGCCGACAGCACCGCGGCGACGTTCCGCGTCGGGTCCGTGGGGTCGACGACGACGAGCGGGTCCTCGAACGTGCGCTCGGCGTGTCCCTCGGGGTCGAACTCCACCGGCGGGTGCCAGCTCCGGGCCGACTCGACGAGCGGGACGAACCCGCCGAGTTCCAACACGAGCAGCTCCGTGAGGTACCCCGAAAAGCCCTCGGTCCGGAGATCGCTGCCGTACGCGCCGATCCCCTTCAGGAAGGCCTTCGCCAGCACCACGTCCGCCGCGAGGTCGTCGTCGAGCCGCGCCGAGAGGTACGCGTCGTGGAACGGGGTGCGGTCGACCGCCGACACCAGGTCCCCCGCCGTCTCCACGTCGTGACAGGGCACCAGGTCGACGTCGAACCCGTCGTAGTTCCCCTTCACGTACGGGTGTTCCGCGTACTCCTCGTGTCCGTCGGGGAGGACTTCGTGTCCGACTGTCAGCCCGTACTGCTCCAGCTCGGCGCGGTCGAGGTCCGCGTCGAACCGGACGAAGAGGTCAATGTCGCGGTCGCCGGCGACCCACGTGCCGCGCGCGGTCGACCCGACCTGAACCACGTCGGCGTCGACCGAGAGGTCGGCTATCGCCTCGCGGGTCCGCTCGGTCAGCGCCGCGCTCGCCGCCTTCAGCCGCTCGCGCTCCTCCGGCTCCGGGAGGACGCGCTCGCGGACGCGAGACAGCACCGCGTCCAACTCCTCGCCGAGCGGCTCCTCGTCGTCCATATCGACACCACTCGGGGTCCGGCCGAAAACGTGTCGGTCGGATCGGCGGCCCCGCGGCCGGCCGGCCACCGCGTCACCGTCTCGCACCGTTCGCGTCCGTCGAACTTCGCCCCGTCGGGCGGAAACGAAAGCCCTATCAAAACAACGTGAGTACCGAAGGATGAGCCGAAGTAGCTCAGTTGGTAGAGCGCCTCGCTGTTAACGAGGCGGTCCCAGGTTCGAGTCCTGGCTTCGGCGTCCTCATTCCTTCGTCGGCGTCGCTCCGCCGAGCCGTCTGCTTGTCTGTCGTAACTCGTCCTCTCACGTCCATGTCGAACCGAAGCGAGCGGTTCGCCTCGCTCGACGGGCCGCACGAACGCGGGCAGGCCGCCGAAGCGACCGTGAAGTCCGAACTCGTGAGCCGCGGAATCCCCGTGTCGACCCCCGCGTACGACAACGAACCGTACGACCTCGTGATCGAACCGGGCGAGGAGTTCCGTCGGCTCCAAATCAAAACGGCGTTCGAGGCGACGACCGACGGGGCGGTTCGATTCCGAACCCGGAGTACGCGGACGAAGAGTTCCGGATACGAGCGGGAAGGTCACGACGGACGAGTCGATCTCTTCGCGGTGTACGCTCCCGCCTGTGACGAGGAGTATCTCGTCGGCATTGAGGAGACCGAGAAGGCGCAGATGAGTATCCGGTACGAACCCGCCGCGAACGGCAATCGAGCGAACGTGAACTGGCACGCGGAGTACCGGCTCGACACCGTCCTCGATCGCCTCCGGTCAGCGTAATGCGGTAGCCTAAAGACCGTGCCTCATTTATCCCGAAACCGCACGGGCCCTTAGCTTAGTCCGGTTAAAGCGACTCGCTCATAACGAGTTGATCGCCGGTTCGAATCCGGCAGGGCCCATCCTTTCGCCGGCGTGTTCGCCCGCTACTCCAACAGGTCCACCAGTTCGTTCACGTCCTCGACGACGGCGTCCGCGCCGCTCTCGGCGAACTTCTCGCGACCCGCCTCACCCGTCAGTCCGCCCGTCAACACGCCGATTCCGTAGTAGACGCGCGTCGCGTCGGTCTCGTCGGCGTTGCGCGCGGTCCGCACGTCGTCGAGGGTGTCGCCGGCGAACGCGACCCGGTCGGCGTCGAACCGCTCCGCGAGCTCCACGAGCGCCC
Organism: Halorubrum tebenquichense DSM 14210; assembly: GCF_000337415.1. Classification (GTDB taxonomy): domain Archaea; phylum Halobacteriota; class Halobacteria; order Halobacteriales; family Haloferacaceae; genus Halorubrum; species Halorubrum tebenquichense. Next base: position 66,286 of record NZ_AOJD01000051.1, read on the forward strand.
GCGGGTGCGGCTTCCCCTCCTCCCAGTCGTCCATCGTGAACCGGCGGTCCTCCGGCACGTCGAAGCCGACGCGCTCTACTGCGATGTCGGCCTCCGCGGCCGGTCGCCCGGTGAGGACGCCCACGTCGAACCGCGCCGTGAGGTCGGCGATGGTCTCGGGGTCGACGAGCGTCGGCTCGTCGTGGATGTACCCGTCCGTCTCGACCGGCGGCTCGCCGCCCTCCAGCTCGCGGTACAGCTCCGAGCCGAGGTACAGCGCCTGGAAGGTCTCGCGGAGCGCGTCGCGGTCCCACTGGTCGCGGACGCGGGCCTGCGCGACCCGCGGGAGGTCGCCGACGACCTCCTTGGCGGCGTCGAGGCCGCCGCCGAGTTCGCGGACGCGGTCGGTGAACTCGTCGACGTCCATCCGGAGCCCCTCGCGGCGGGCCAACACGAACAGCGCGGCCGCGTCCGTCAGCTCCCAGTCGTTGTTGAACCCGCCGGCGTCCTTGAACGCCTGGACCGCCGCCGGGTCGATCGGCTTGCCGCACACCCGGTCGACGGACTCGAGGATCGCCCGCCGGTAGGAGTCCGCCACGTCGACCAACACCCCGTCGATGTCGAGGACCACTGCGTCGACCTGCATACCGCTACCCCGGCTGGCGGCGGAATGAACGTTCGGGTTCGCGGTCGCCGGTTCGGTCCCGGCCCGGCCGAGGCGCAGCGGTCACCGCGCGACGTACACGACCGGCCCCGACTCCGTCGAGCGCCGCCGGACCTCGACGACCGGTTCCTCGAACCCGAGCGTGGTGAACAGGCAGGCGGCGTCGAGCCGCTCGGCGAGCGCGACGGTCGGTCGCTGGAGTTCGGCGGGGAGGTTCCGGGCGTACACGGCGTCGACGCCCGTCGTGTCTCCGTTACCCTCGCCCGCGTCGAGTCCGAACGCGCGGTCGACGGCTCGGTCGCCGGTCGTCGTCAGCGCCGTCACGTCCGCAGCGACGACGCGGAGCGATCCCCCGCCCGCACCTCGCGTCTCGCTCGCCGCGTCCCGCGCCGCGTCGCTCACTTCGACGTCGACCGCGACCACCTCGCGACCGCGGTCGGCGAGCGCGAGGGCCACGCCCGGCCGTCGACCGACGCCGACCTCGATCAGCCGCTCGTATCGGTCGAGCGCGTCGGCGAGTGCCCCTTCCGACGGGGGTGATGGTGCCACGGCGCGGGCTTTATGATTGCGGCGGTCAAAAGCGGTTCCATGCTCGTGGACATCGTCCCCGTCGGAGACGTCACCCCCCAAGTGAAACGGGAGGCCTCCGGCGCGCTGCGCTCAGTATACGACTGCGACGTGACGGTCCACGACGATCAGCCGATCCCCGGGTCCGCGTTCGACGCCGACCGCTCCCAGTACCGCGCCGAGGACCTCATCGAGACGGTCACGCGGGTCGGCGGCGGCGAGAAGAACATCGGTATCACGCCCGAGGACCTCTACTACCGCCGCCGGAACTACGTGTTCGGGCTCGCGTACCTCAACGGGAGCGGCTCCGTCATCTCCACGCACCGCCTCCGTACCTCCTCCGACGGCGGCGTCTCCACCAAGCCCGCGGTCGATGTCTTCGGCGACCGCGTCCGCAAGGAGGTCGTCCACGAGATCGGACACACGCTCGGCTTGGAACACTGCGACAACAGCAAGTGCGTGATGTCGTTTTCCCCCACCGTCCGCGAGGTCGACGTGAAAGAGGAGCACCTCTGTGGCACCTGTTCTCGGCTCGTTCGCTGACCGGCCGTTCGTTCCGGACGCGTCGCCGGTAGACGTAAAGTCCGCCCCGTACAAAGGACGCGTATGGCCGCAAAGCCGGAATACCGCGACCGGCCCGACGTCGAGGTCGCGCTGCTCGACGCGCTCGTCGACCGCGGTGACGAGGGGATGACGGTCCTCGAACTTCGCGCGGCCGTCGACGCCGACATCGACGCCGTCGAGGAGGCGCTCTCCGCGCTGAAGGAGGACTCCCTGATCGTCGTCGAGACCGAGGAGCGCGTCCGGGTGTACGCCCACGAGCGGGTCGTCCCCGACCCGGACGCGCCGGACGACGACTCCTCGGAGAGCCTCGTCGACGCGATCCGCGACCGGATCGGGCTGTAACCGCCGTCTCGTCGCGCGTCGCCGTCGTTTCGCCCCGCGCTACCGTCTTCCCCTCGCTACCGTCTCGTCCCGCGTCGCCGGAGACGGCGGCCTTTTGACGCTCGATCGCGTCCCTGCGACCATGACACTCGTCTCCGGCACCCACGACGCGCACGGCGCGGCGTACCGCGACCGCGGCGGCCGCGAGGTCGTCGACCACTACGGCAAGCCCGTCCGCGTCGGGAAGGCGGTCCGCAAGGTCGCCGGCGTGATCGAGATGGGATACGGCGTCCTCGCAGTCCGGGGGAGCGACCGCGTCGAGTTCGTCGACAACGCCGTCTCGAACCGCGTCCCGAGCGAGGACGGGGAGGGGACCTACGCCCTCCTGCTCGACCCGCAGGGCGGGATCGAGACGGACATGTACGTGTACAACGCCGACGAGCGCCTGCTCGTGTTCCTCCCGCCGGAGCGGACGGAGTCGGTCGCCGCCGACTGGGCGGAGAACGTGTTCATCCAGGACGTCGAGATCGACGACGTCTCCGAGGAGTTCGGCGTGTTCGGCGTCCACGGCCCCAAGTCGACGGAGAAGGTCGCGTCCGTCCTCGGCGGTCCCGGGGCACCCGAGGAGCCGCTCTCGTTCGTCCGCGGGTCGATGGTCGACGCCGGCGTCTCTGTGATCGCGACAGACGCGCCGCTGGGCGAGGAGGGGTACGAGATCGTCTGTGCCGCCGCCGACGCGGGCGACGTGTTCGACACCCTGATCAACCGCGGACTCAACGCCACGCCCTTCGGCTACCGGACGTGGGACGCGCTCGCGACCGAGGCCGGAACCCCCCTCTTCGAGTACGAACTGGCGGGGACGGTCCCGAACGTCCTCGGGCTCCGGAACGCGCTCGACTTCGACAAGGGGTGTTACGTCGGTCAGGAGGTCGTCTCGCGCGTGGAGAACCAAGGTCGACCGAGCCGGCGGCTCGTCGGTCTCGAACTCGACGGTCTCGCCGAGGCGGTCGCCGACATTGACGCAGATGCCGACCCGAGGGGAATCGACGACGCGCTCCCCGGCTCCGGCGCGGCCGTCTTCGACGGCGACGAGGCGGTCGGCGAGGTCACGCGCGCCGCGGTCGGTCCCGCGACGGACGCCCCGATCGCGCTGGCGGTCGTCGCGTTCGACGCCGACCTCGACGCGGTCGACGTCCGGGTCGACGGCGACGAGGTCCCCGCGACCGCCGCCGACCTCCCGTTCGTCGACGGGAGTTCCCGGTCCGCGCGGCTCCCGACGTACCCGGAGCTCCCCGTCTAAAGGTCCGAAAAGCGGGCTGCGCGTCCCGTAAACCTCCGCCGTCGACTCACCTCACAGCGCGAAGTCCACGGCCGAGAAGACGACGAACCCGAGCGTGAACGCGCCGACGAGCGAGCCGATCCACGCGAGGACGGTGTATCCCATCTTCTTGCGACTCACGCCCGCGTCGCCGGCGGCGTACCCCGCCCCGACGATCGCGGAGACGATGATCTCGTTGAACGAGACGGGGATCCCGAAGGCGACGGCGGTCTGCGCGATCGCGAACGACGGGATGAGCGCCGAGATCGACCGCCGCGGTCCCATCGAGGCGTAGTCCTGCGAGATGGCCTTGATCATCCGCGGCGCGCCAGTCCACGACCCAACCAGCAGCCCGACCCCGCCGCCGACGAGCAGCGCCCACACCGGGACGCCCACCTCGCTGAAGATCGGGACGAGCGGGCCGATCGCGAGGCCCACCTGCGACCCGCCCGCCGAGAACGCGACGAGCCCGCCCATCGCGAGCAGGAACCGGCGCTGTGCGCCCTCGCGGTCGCGGCCGAGGTCAGCGTACACGGCGACCGCGACGAGCGCGGCGAGCGCGAGGCTCACCGCTGGGGGCCCCGCGTCGCCGACCCCGAGTCCCGACCCGAGGACGGCCGCGACCGACGCCTGCTCCCCGGCGGGACCGAGCAGCGCGAACCCGACGTTCGCGAGGATCGCCCCCACGAGTCCGGCGAGGATGGCCGTGAGCGGTCGCTCCGGCAGCGACTCGCCGATGAGCATCCGGGCGACCCCGTAGGCGACGCCCCCGCCGACGAACGGGGTGAGCACCCACAGCGTCGCGATCTCGGCGTACTTCGGCCACGCCGGGTCGCCGCCCATCGCGAGCCCGACGCCGACGACCGCCCCCGTGACGGTGAACGCCGTCGCGATCGGGTAGCCGGCGAAGACGCCGACCGCGACCAGCGCGGCGGCCGTGACGAGCGCGACGATGGCCGCCACCGCCGTGAGCGTCACCCCGCCGATCAGCTCGGTCCCGACCGCCTCCGTCACGTTCGCGCCCTGGAGTACCGCGCCGAGCAGCCCGAGGACACCGACGACGAGGCCGGCCCGCATCACGGAGATGGCGTTCGCGCCGACCGCGGGCGCGAACGGTGTCGACCCCGACGAGCCGGCACCGATCGACCACGCCATGAAGAGGCTGGCGGCGGCGGCGACGACCAGCGTCGCGGCGGTGACGAGGACCATCAGTTCCGCCCGTCGTTGTACCCCTCGTTCAGTCCCGTCACCGTGCGACGGACGAGGAGGAACCCGAAGAAGAAGAGCCCGAGAAGACCCACCAACAGCAGGACGACCAGCGGCTGGACCGGGAGCATACGTTCGAATCCGTCGGGGCGCGGTTATAAGTTTCGAGGCGGCGGGTCGCCCGACCACCCGGCGACGCGGCCGCCCCGACGGGGCGATCGGTGACTAAAACGCCCGCTTGTCTCTCAGCCACGTATATGTTGTCACCCGCGGTACGTACTGATGCGACCCCCGCTTCGGCCCTCAAACGCTCGAACCGCCGACCGACGCGCCGGCGGATCGGAGTCGCACGCTCCCTCCCCTGCCCGGTACCCTCCCCCACCGTGCGACCGACCGCCGGCACCCGCACCCGCAGCAGTCCGGGTCCTCTCCCGTGCACACGACCGTCGGCCGGCCGGGCCGTCGCGGGGCGTCGCCTCCGGTCCCGCCGTCCGCGACGGCGGCCCGCTCTCCTCCCCGCTACTCTGCGTTCCCGCCCGCAATCTGAAACGTCTCGAAGGTCTCGCCGTCGGGCGTCACCAGTCTGCCGTCCAGCTCGGCCCCCTCGCCCTCGTCCGACGGGGTCAGCTCCGCGTGCGCCGGGCGGTTACCGCGCGGCTGCGCGTGGCTCCCGGGGTTCAGTATCGGTAGCCTGCCGGCGTCGTCGAAGCGGGGGCGGTGGCTGTGGCCGCAGACGACGGCGTCCGCGTCGCGGCCGCGCCCGAGCATGACGAGGCCCGTGTCGCCGCTGCGGTGGCGGTGCGTGACCGCGAACCGCACCCCGGCGTACTCGACGGTCCGCACCTCGGGGACGCGGTCGCGGATCGCGGCGTCGTCGTTGTTGCCGTAGACGGCCCGGAGGCTGGCGGCGGCCGACCGGAAGGCGTCGAACACGGGCTCGCGGTAGAAGTCGCCCGCGTGGATCACGAGGTCGGCCTCGCGCACCGCCTCGGCGGTCCGCCCCTGAAGCTTCGACTCCTCGCGTGCGTGCGTGTCCGAGACGACGACGAGCATACCGACCCTCGCCGCCGCCGCGATTTAAACACTACCCGTCGCCGCGGCACGCCCGACGAGGCTGGGGAGGCGTGAGGTGCCGTGCGGGGTGGGACTCGAAGGGGCAGTCGGGAGGCGGGCGCAGGCGATGTAAGGACCGCAAGGAGGGAGCAACGCGAGCGACTGAGGACCGCAACGAGCGTGCGCCCGCCTCCCGACTGGGGCTTCGGCGGCGTTCGTGTCGGTCAGCGATTTATTAGCGAATACGTCTGGCCGAGCGGCTGGGGCTTCGGCGGTGTTCACCGCAGATCCGCGGTCAAAGATTTATAAAAGACGAGTAGAGGCCCGGAACGGACTTATTCGTCCAATGAAAGCGCCGCGAGCAGCGACTCCAACTGGACCTGCTCGTTCGCGCCCTCGGCGATCCGGTAGTCGGCCTCGCCGATACGCTCCATGAGCCGCACCGCCTCGCGCTCGCTCAGTTCGAACTCCCACACGGAGCGGTGAAGCTGGTCGATCACGTCGCCGCCGGCCATCCCCGTCTCCGTGAGCAGCGTGTCGAGCGTCGACCGCGCCCGCGCGAAGTCGCCGTTCAGCGCGTCGGTCACCATCGACTCGATCTCCTCCGGGCGCGCCGTCGCCGTGATCGCGTACACCGCCTCCTCGTCGACCACGTCGCCCGTCGTCGCCGCCGCCTGGAGGGAGTTGATCGCGCGGCGCATGTCGCCGTCGGCCGCGTACACGAGGGCGTCTATCCCCTCGTCCGTCACCTCGATATCCTCCGCCGCCGCGATCTCGCGGACCATCCCGCCGACCGCCTCGTCCGAGAGCGGCGAGAAGCGGAAGACGGCGCAGCGCGACTGGATCGGGTCGATGATCTTCGACGAGTAGTTACACGAGAGGATGAAGCGCGTGTTGTCGGAGAACTGCTCCATCGTCCGGCGGAGCGCCGACTGCGCGTCGTCGGTGAGGGAGTCGGCCTCGTCGAGGAACACGATCCGGAAGTCGCCGCCGAACGACGAGCGCGCGAACCCCTTGATCCGGTCGCGGACCACGTCGATCCCGCGTTGGTCGGAGGCGTTGAGTTCGAGGAAGTTCCCGCGCCAGTTGTCCTCGCCGTAGATCTCGCGGGCGATCGCGGTGGCCGCGGTGGTCTTCCCGATGCCGGCCGGCCCCGAGAAAAGGAGGTGCGGCACGTCGTCCTGCGCGATGTAGCTCTGGAGCCGTTCGACGATCTCCTCCTGTCCGTGGATGTCGTCGAGCGTCTGCGGCCGGTACTTCTCGATCCAGATCTCCCGGCCCGTCGCCGTCGCGGCCGTCTGCTCGTCGCCCTCGCTCATTGCCGGATCCGAGGGTCGGCGGGGTGATAAACGAACCGAGAACGGCGCGCGGTCGGGCCGATCTCCGAGCCGCCGCACAGACGAACTCGTCGATCAGGCGAACTCGTCGATCAGCTCGGGCACCACGTCGAAGAGGTCGCCGACGATCCCGTAGTCGGCGATGTCGAAGATGGGCGCGTTCGGGTCGGTGTTGATCGCGACGATCGTGTCCGACCACTTCATGCCGGCGACGTGCTGGACCGCGCCGGAGATGCCGACCGCGATGTACACGTCCGGCGTGACGACCTTCCCCGACTGGCCGACCTGCCGGTTCTTCGGCAGCCAGCCGTTGTCGACGATCGGCCGCGAGGCCGACAGCGTCGCGCCGAGCGCGTCCGCCAGCTCCTCGACGAGTTCGAGGTTCTCCTCCTCCTCGATGCCGCGCCCGACCGACACGAGCACGTCGGCGTCCGCGATGTCGACGTCGCCGCCGCCGACCTCCTCGAAGCCCGTGACGCGCGCCCCCGACTCGGGGAGGCCGATCTCGGCCGCCTCGACGGTCGCGTCGCCGACCCCCTCGGCGGGCGGCCACTCGCCGCCGCGGACCGTGAGGACGAACCGGTCCCCGGCGACGTCGACGGTCGTCTCCACCTTCGAGCCGTACATCTCGCGGGTGACGGTGAGCCCGTCGTCGTACTCGATCCCGACCGCGTCGGTCACGAGCGTGACGCCGAGCGCCTCGGCGAGCGCGGGCGCGTAGTCCAGCCCGTTGACGGAGTTCGGCAGTACCACCGCGCCGGCGTCGAGCCGGTCGGCGAGTTCCGCGGCCGCCGCCTGGTAGGCGTTGTGGTCGAACTCCTCGCCGTCGTCGACGGCGTGGATCGCGTCGACGCCCTCGCGGTTCAGCTCCTCCGCGAACGCGTCGACGTCGCCGCCGACCACGGCCACGTGGAGGTCGCCGCCCCGCTCGTCGGCGAGCTCTCGCCCGGCGGTGATCGCCTCGTACGACACGTCCCGGAGGTCTCCGCGGCGGTGTTCGGCGACGACGAGTACGCTCATCACGCGCTCACCCCCTTCTCCCGTAGGACCTCCGCAAGGCGACCCGCGGACTCCCCGGCGTCGCCCTCGATGATCTCCGCGTCCGACTCGCTCTCCGGCTCGTACATCGATGTGATCGTCAGCGCGCTCTCGACGTCGTCGGCGGTCAGGCCGAGGTCGGAGAGGTCCTTCGCGGCGATCTCCTTGCGCTGCGCCTGTCGGATCCCCCGGAGGCTCGCGTACCGCGGCTCGTTGAGCCCGGTCTGGACCGTCAACACCGCCGGGAGGTCGACGTCGGTCAGCTCCTCGACGCCGCCCTCCAGCTCGCGGTGGACGTGCGCGATCCCCTCGTCCGCGTCGACGTCGAGGTGGTTGACGACCGCGGCGTGCTCGAAGCCGATCCGCTCGGCGAGCGCGACGCCGGTCGCGCCGAAGCCGGTGTCGGCCGCCTGAACGCCGCCGAGGATCAGGTCCGGCTCCTCCTCCTCGACGACGGCCTCGAACAGGTCCACCTTCGAGGCGACGTCAGGGAACGACCCCTCCAGCGCGTCGTCCCAGACGCGGACCGCGCGGTCAGCGCCCTTCGCGAGCGCCATCCGTATCGTCTCCTCGGAGCGCTCCGGGCCGACGGTGACGGCGACGACCTCGTCCGCGACCCCGCTCTCTGCCAACTGGACGGCGGCCTCGACGGCGTAGTCGTCCCACTCGTTGAGGTCGTACTCGAGGTCGGACTCGGCGATGTCGGTCCCCTCGATCGCGAAGTCGTCGTCCGCCTCCGCGACCTCCTTGACGGTCACCAGAACCTTCATGATCGATACTGGGCCGCTCGCCGTGTAATGGTTTTCGGAACGCGCGACGGCGGACCAGCGGTTTCCTCCCTCTCCGATCGAGGCTCCGGCCCGTCGACGCGGCCGCTCAGTCGTCCTGTCGGGGCGCTCAGTCGTCGACGCGGCCGCTCCCGTCGGCGTCCTCGCCGTCTCCGTCGTCGGGCAGCGAGATGAGGTTCTCGCGGCCCAGCCGGAGCTTCTCGACGCGCCCCTCGTCGGCCATCGCCGACAGCAACTGCGACACCTTCGCGTCCGACCACCCGGTCTCGGCGACGATGTCGGCCTGTCGCATCCGGCCGCCGCTCTCGTCGAGGAGCCGCTCGACGCGCTCCTCGTCCGACAGCAGCGAGAGGTCCGGTCCGTCATCGTCCGCCTCCTTGGCTTCTCCGGCGTTCGTCTCGGGGCCGCCGTCCCCGTTCGGACCGGGGTCCCCGCTCCCATTCGGAGTGCCGTTCCCGCTCCCGTTCGGACCGGTGACGGGACTCGGGCCCTCGTCTCTCGTCCCCGTCTCGTCGCCGTTCGCGACCGCTCCGCCGGCCTCGGCGTCCTCCGCGTTGATCCGGCGGTATCCCACGACGCTCCCGGCGACGAGAGTCGCCGCGAGCAGGAGCGCGGCCAGCATCGTGCCCCACGGCGGCGTGCTGGCGGGCCCGTAGACGATCGCCACCGGCTCGCCGCCGTCGAACGTCTGGGGGCCCTCGATGATCACGTCGCCGTCGGAGAGCCGCGTCACGGCCGTGCTCGGTGTTCCGGTGACGGTGTACCCCTCCGGCGTCGCCACCTCCAGCGTCTGCGACGCTTCGAGGCTCCGGAGCCACGTCCCGTTGCCCGGCGTCGTCAGCGCGTCGCCGAGCACGAGGCTCTCGCCGTCCTGCGCGAGAAACGCCGTCCAGGTGAACGTCAGCCGCAGTTCGCCGACCGCGACGGCGTCCTCCGTCGCCACGTCGAACTCCTCGGTGTCATCGTGGACGACGAACTCGCGGTCGACGTCCCGAATCGACATCGACCGGTCGACGTTGCGGTTCGCCTCGCGCCGGAACCCCTCGAACAGGTCGGCGCTCGGGCCGACCTCGCCCGCCCGGAACCGCTCGCCGGCGGTCTCGAACGCGTCCGTCTCGTTCTCGTCCGCCAGCGAGTACCGGACCGCCACGGTCCAGTCGGCGCTGCGGTCGGGGTTCAACTCGACGAGGATCCGCGTCGCCGACGGCGACGTGATGGCGTCGTCGGTCTGCTGTCGAAGCGCCGTCGCCCGGCGCTCGACGGAGGGCGACTCGGCGGGACGCGGCGCGTCGCCGCCGACGGCGGCGGTCGGCGGGGATTCGTCCGCGTGGGGGGTGGAAGGGACGGCGACCGCGCCGCCGACCGCAGCGCCCGCGCTCGCTATCAGCGCGAACGCGACGGCCGCGACCAGAAGCGCGCGAAGAGCGGGGTTCCGCATACGTCTCGGCCCACTCGCGCGCCGGGCAAAACGCTTTCCATACGCTATTTTTTGACACGAAACCAGTCGAATGTCGCCGCTGCCGTCGAATGTCGCCGCCGCGTCCGCCGCCGCCGCTCCCATCGCCGTCGACGGTTCGGTCCGCACGGGTGGACTCGCCCGACGACCGGTCGCAGTAGGTGGATTTTTTGTGTCACGGGGCGAATCGACGGACGATGAGAGCCCTCCTCGCCGCCGTCGTCGCGGTCCTGTTGCTCGCGGGACCGGTCGCGACCGTCGCCGCGCCGGGCGCGTCCCCGTCGTCCGGCGGTTCGACCGTTTCCCACGGTTCGAGCGCTGTCGCCGACTCGACAGTCTCCCCCGGTTCGGGCGTCCCTCCGGGATCGTCGTCGCCAGTCACCGAACAGGCGTCGACGCCGCAGATAGACCGGTCGAACCTCACGCTCCGCACCCTGTCGACGCCGCCGGGCGCGGAGACGCGCGTCGGCACGTACTCGCGCGGCCCGGACCTCGGATCGTCGCTCGGGTTCGCGACCGCGGACGCCGACGCCGCGGTGGAGACCGCGGCCGTCGTCAGTCGGATCGAAGACGCCGACTCGACCGTCGAGCGCCAACAGCAGATCCTCGCGGAGATCAACCGGATCGAGCGCGCGGAGGTGGCGCTCGAGAGCCGGCAGGCGAACGCCTTCGCCGCGCACGCCGCCGGGGAGCTGTCCGACCGCGAGCTGGTCGACGAACTCGTCCGGATCGCGGCGACCGCCCGGGAGTACGACGAGCGCCTCGACGAGATCGACGCGCTCGCCGAGGCGACCGACGGCTTCAGTTCCCCGAGCCGGCTCGACGAGCTCCAGGTGGCGCTACAGGTGTACGAGGGGCCCGTCCGCGAGCAGGCGCTCGCGACCGCCAGGGGAGAGTCGCCTCAGACCGACATGTACGTCGCGTCGAGTCAGGGCGCGGTCGTGCTCGCGACCGCCGTCGACGGCGAGTACGTCCGCGAGGTCTTCCGGACGGACCGCTGGGACCGCGGCGGCGGCCCCATCTCGAACGATCTGGCGATCGAGGTCACAGAGGCGGCGTACCCCGAGACGGCGGCGCTCCGCGAGCCGGACGCGTTCGGCGCGGGCGCGGTCCAGCGGATCACGATCCCCCACGAGTTCGGCACCCTCCGCACCTTCGTCAGCGGGGGGACCGAGCGGGTGTTCGTCGAACACCAGCGGATCGATCTCGCCGCATTCCCCGACAGCGAGTCGCTCTCGGAGAGCGGCGACGGGTTCAACGTCACCGTCGAGCGGACCTACCCCGGCGGCCCGGTGACCGTCACCGTCCGCGACGACGAGACGGGCGAACCGGTCCCCGACGTCACGGTCACCAAGTCGGTCGGCGACGGCGACAGTCAGGCCATCGGCGCGACGAACGAGGCCGGGGTCGTCCGGACGCTCTCCCCGTCCGAGGCGTACCGCATCACGGTCGTCGACGAGCCCCGCGTCGTCGTCGTCGGCGACATCGAGCCGCTGCCGACGCCGAGACCGGTCGGCGACGAGTGAGGCCCCTCCCGAACTGGGCCGGCCGGCCGTGCGACTCCTTATGTACGAACCCGCGCCACCACCGCCGTGTCACCGGTCGTTCGCCGCGACGGTCGCGGAATCGCTCCCGTCGCGGGCGTGCTGCTGATCGCGATCACGGTCGTGCTGGCCGGCGGCGTCGCGACTGCGACGCTCGACGCGCCGAGCGACCCGCCACCGTCGGCGGTGCTGTCCCTGTCGGCGACCGACGACCGCGTCTCGATCTACCACCGCGGCGGCGATCCGATCGACGTCGCGGCCGCGACGGTCCGCGTCCGGGTCGACGGCGAACCGCTCGACGAGCAGCCGCCGGTCCCGTTCTTCTCGGCGACCGGGTACCGTCCGGGACCGACCGGGCCGTTCAACGCCGCCAGCGGCGATACGTGGCGCGCCGGCGACACGGCGACGTTCCGCGTCGCCGGGACGACCCGACGCTCGCCCCGGGCCGGACGGTAACCGTCGAGATCGCGGTCGACGGGCGGCCGGTCGCGTCGCTGGAGACGGTCGTCGAGCCCGAGTGAGAACGGCCTCGCGGCGGGACCGAGGCCCTAGTCGTCGGCGGTCGTCTCGGCGGCGTCCGCGCCGTCCGCGTCGCTCGCTTCGTCGCCGTCCGCGTCGTCCGCCTCGTCACCTCCCGGGACCCGAGCGACGGTCGTGATCGCTCGCGGGCTCTGCGGGGTGGCCTGCTGGATGTGGTGTTCGAACTCCTCGTAGCCGGCCTCGGCGAACATCCGGTCGGCCTCGTCGGCGTCGTAGAACAGCATGATCGCGTCGGCCACCCGCTGGAGGACCGGGTTGTGCGGGTAGTCGGGACCGACGACGAGCACCTGTCCGCCGGGCTTGGCGACCCGCCGGAGTTCGCGGAGCCCCTCGACGGGGTTCGGCCAGTACTCGATCGATCCGGACGACCAGACCACGTCGAACGCGTCGTCGCGGAACGGGAGGCGCTCGGCGTCCCCGCGGTAGAAGTTCACGCGGTCGTGTCGTCCGAACTTCTCGAACGCCTTCTCCATCTGGTGGATGCTCTGATCGAGCCCGTGGACGTCGTCGGCGTGTTCGAGCAGGCCCTCGGTGCCGAACCCGGTGCCGCACCCCACGTCGAGGACTCTCGGGTCGTCGCCGAACTCCAGCCACGAGAGCGCCTCCGCGCGCATCTCCTCGTTCCAGTTGAAGCTGTTAATCCGGTCGTACACCTTCGAGAGGTACTTGTAGAAGAGCCGGGCGTTCGACTTGTCCTCGAGGATCCCCATTTGCCGATTCCTTGGGCCGCCCGCCCCATAACGACACGGATCCGCGGGCGATTTTCACTCCCCGCCCACGGCCCGCTTCCGGTCACATCTTCGACCGGTCCGCCCGCTTCCGGTCGGCTCTCCGGCCGCCGGACGGCCCGCTTCCGACCGGCTTTTCCGCCCGCCGCCCCTCCGTCGGGTATGGACCCGACGACGAGCGGTCGGTTCCGCGTCCACGACCGCCGCCAGCGGCCGGATATCGACGGCGACCCGGACGCGGGGACCAACTCGACCCCGACGGCCGACGCCGAGGAGTTCGTCCTCGTCGAATTCCCCGACGGGCCGGTCGACCCGACCACCCCCGACGCCGAGGACCGGTACGACCCCCTCTACGCGGCCGCCGAGGGGTACGAGGACGACCTCGCGGACGCGGTCGACGGGCTCCGTCCCGGCTTCGTCGTCGACGCGACGCTCGCGTGGACCGACGGCTCCGCCCGCTTCCGCGAGGTCGAGGTCGTCCGCGAGACGCGGTTCCGCTTCGCAGACGACGTCGAGGGGATGTTCGAGGCGGCCGTCGAGACCTGGGAGCAGATCCGCGCCGAGGGCGAGCCGGTCGGCTCGATCACGACCCGCTCGAACGACGGCGACCCCAACGGCGCGCTGTACCTCTTCGCGGACGGCCCCGGCGGCGACACCTTCGAGGAGGTCCGGTCGGGCCGGCTCCCGGTCGAGCCGCTCGTGGCGCGCGTGAACGACTCCCGCGAGGACGACGACCCCCGGGAGGTGTTCGTGTTGCGCCCGGCGGCACACGAGTTCGTCGCCGTCTACGTCGTCTTCGACCGTGACGGCGTCCTCGCGCAGACGGTCCGGGACACGTACGACCTCGGTCCCGGCCTCGCCGCCGGGCTCGACGCGAGCTACCCGACCGACGACGACTCCGGGGGCGACGACCTCGGCGGAGGAGACTTCCGTGGAGACGACCTCGACGGCGACGATCTCGACGGCGAAAACAAAGACGACGACTTCGACGCGCTCGATCGCCTGTAGACGACGATCTCCGCTTCTCCGTCCTGCCCTGCCCTACAGCCAGTCGGCGTCGGGGTCGACCCGGCCGTCCGGCGTCTCGCCGTTGAGGACGGCCGCCACGTCGGCCGCGCCGCTCCGGTTCAGGTCGTCTCTCGCCTCCTCGCTGTACCACGCCGCGTGCGGCGTGACGAGCGTGTCGTCGCGGCCGACGAGCGGGTCGCCCTCCGGGGGTTCCGCTTCGAGCACGTCGAGCCCGGCCGCCTTTATCCCGTTAGTCTCCAGCGCGTCGAGCAGGGCGTCGGCGTCGACCACCGGCCCGCGGCTCACGTTGACGAGGACCGAGTCCTCGCTCAGCCGCGCCAGCGCGTCCGCGTCGACGACCCCGCGCGTCGCGTCCGTCAGGGGCGCGTAGACGCCGACGTGGTCGGCGCGGTCGAACAGGCCCTCGAAGTCGACTTTCTCGACGCCGTGCTCGGCCATCTCGTCGGCGTCGACGAACGGGTCGTACGCGACGAGGTCGGGGTCGAACCCGGAGAGCTGTTCGGCCGCCCGCTCCGCGATCGGTCCGAACGAGAGGAGGCCGATCGTCGACGCGCTCACGCGCCGGACCGGCGCGCCAGCCTCCCAGCTCCACCCGCCGCCGTCGACCGAGTCGTCGTACGGCTTCAGCGAGCGCAGGCAGGCGAAGAGCAGCGAGACGGAGTGGGTCGCCACCTCCTCGGTACAGTAGTCGGGGACGCGGGTGACGGTGACGCCGCGCTCGGCCGCCGCCGCGACGTCGACGTTGTCCACGCCGACGGCCGAGCGGACGACGACGTCGAGGTCCACGGCGTCCAGCGCCGCCTCCGTGACCGGGGTGTTGATGTCGGTGACGACCGCGTCGGCACCGGCGGCCGCCTCAATCAACCGCTCGGTCGACCCCATCTCCGCGACCTCGACCTCGACGGGGCCGTCGACGGCGTCGGCGAGGACCTCGCGGTACGTCTCCGGGTCTATCATCGGGAACGCCGACAGCACGACTCTGGGCATACGCGGCGCTTCTCGGCCGACCCACTTGACCCCTGCCACTAACGCTGTCAGGCCCTCATACGTCCGTTTCGATCGTGAGGGACCGAATCGACCCGCTCCGTTCCGATGGCTCTTTGCGGCCGCCGGCCGTACGCCAGGCCGTGAGCGACGAGCCATCGAAGCCCCCGATGCTGGTCCTGCTGGAGTCGCTGTCGTTCTACCGCAACGCCCGGGTCGGGGCGGCGGTCGGCGCGCTGCTCGCGGTGCTTTTGTACCTCGTCCGCACGCTCGAACTGCTCGGGCCGGTGATCGACACGCGCGAGTACCCGCTGTTCGGCCCGGACGTCTGGTTCCTCCTTCTGGCGTTCGTGCTGGCGGCCACGTCGGCGCTGTCGGTCGCGATCGCTCTCACGATCGCCGCGGCGGTCCGCGGCGCGCGGGAGACCGACGCGGAGCGGCCGGAGTAGTCGTTCGGAGCGTCCGGGGTGACCGACACGCGCCGCTCCGGGCCGTCGACACGAAAGACGAAGAGATCGGAGCGATCGACGGTGAGGCGTCAGTCGGCCGTACAGGAGGCCTCGCTCTCGTCGGCGGTGAACTCCTGTGCCGGCTCCGTGAGCTTGTAGAGGTTCTGTCTGGCGTCCGCGAAGTAGACGTCCTCGTCGACGACGCCGATGCCCTCCAGCCGTTCGAGCGCGTATCGGACGGTTCGCGCCGACAGCATCGACTCCTGGACGATCCCCTTCTGGGTCAGCGGTCCGTTGTATTCGAGCACCTTGAAGACGAGTTTGGCGCTCGGGGGGAGGTCGTCGAGGCCCTCCGTTTGGGTTCCTTCCATCGTTACGATTCGAAACCACACACGCTCATAAATGTTGATGGAGCACCCCCGCGAAAACGCCGTTTACCGGAGATATACGCCGCATTTTGCGTTCAAAACCAGTAATTATTGCTGGCTTCTACCCGCTAGACTGACCAGTCAGTCAGCGATTCGGCTCGCGCGCGCCTCGGCCGCGGCGGCGCGCACCCGACGGACGACTGCGGATCGGCCCCGAGATCGGCTCGGACGCAACCGGCCGACGCCCGGAACGAACGGTTTTTCACGTGCGCTCGCGGATCCGAAGGCATGAGCGACGACTCGGGCCTGTCCGACCACGCCCGCGGCGTGGTCGTCACGACCATCTGCTGTCTCGCCGGCATCGCCGCCGGCCTCGTCTCGGCCGCCTACGTCGGGACCGACCCCGCCGCCGCCGCGAGCACCACCGCGGTCTTCGTGCTGGGCGCGTTCGTCATCGTCCAGTACCCGGTGTTCAAGGCGGTCGGCGTCGGCGACCTCGGCATCAAGGACAACCTCTACGTGGCGTTTCTCACGTTCACCCTCTGGTTCATCAGCTACACGGTGCTGCTGACCTCTGCCGTCGATCTGGGGGTCTGAGATGGCCGACGACAGCATCGCGGTCGTGGACCTCGACCGGTGTCAGCCCGACCGCTGTAACTACGAGTGTATGAAGGACTGCCCGCCAAACCGGACGGGCAAGGAGTGTATCACGAAGCGGGGCGAGGACGCGGCGGAGGGCGACCCCGAGCAGATCCACATCTCCGAGGAAATCTGTCTCGGCGAGTCCTGCGGCATCTGCGTCAACTCCTGTCCGTTCGACGCCATCGAGATCATCAACCTCCCCTCGGAACTCGACGACGACCCGGTCCACCGCTACGGCGACAACGCCTTCTCGCTGTACGGCCTCCCGACGCCGGAGCCGGGCAGCGTCACCGGCATCCTCGGGCCGAACGGGATCGGGAAGTCGACCGCCGTCCACGCGCTCGCCGGCGAGATGGTCCCGAACCTCGGCGACCACGCGGCCGACGGCGACTGGGAGCGCGTGCTCGACCGCTTCCGCGGCACCGGGCTCCAGAACTACCTCGAATCGCTGAAGGACGGCGAGGTGACCGTCGCGCGCAAGCCCCAGTACGTCGACCAGATCCCGAACCAGTTCGACGGCAACACCCGGGAGCTGCTGGAGCGCACCGACGAGCGCGGCGCGCTCGACTCCCTCGTCGACCGGCTCAACATCCGCCCGGTGATGGACCAGGACATCGACTCCATCTCGGGCGGCGAGCTCCAGCGCGTCGCCATCGCGGCGTGTCTCGCGCGCGACGCCGACTTCTACTTCCTCGACGAGATCACCCCGTACCTCGACATCGGCCAGCGGATGATCGTCGCCCGGCTCATCCGCGAGCTGGCGGACGACGACGCCGCCGACCGGTCGATGCTCGTCGTCGAGCACGACCTCGCCATCCTCGATCTCCTCGCCGACACGCTCCACGTCGCGTACGGTGAGCCGGGCGCGTACGGGGTCATCACCGACCCGAAGTCGGTCCGCAACGGGATCAACGAGTATCTCAAGGGCTATCTCGACAACGAGAACATGCGGATCCGCCCGTCGGCGATCACCTTCGAGGAGCACGCGCCGCGGGTCGCTTCGCGGAGCGAGACGCTGATCGAGTACCCCGACCTGACGAAGTCGTACGGCGACGGCGAGTTCGAACTCCGCGTCGAGGGCGGCGAGATCAACCGCTCCGAGGTGCTCGGCGTCGTGGGCCCGAACGGGATCGGGAAGTCGACGCTCGCGAAGCTGTTCACCGGCGACTTGGAGCCCGACCAGGGCGAACTCGACTTCGCGCTCGACATCTCCTACAAGCCGCAGTACATCGACATCGACCAGCACATGCGGGTCGACGCGTTCCTCGCCTCGATCACCGACGAGTTCGGATCCTCCTACTGGAACACGGAGATCGCCCAACCGCTCCAGCTCGAACGCGTGATGGAGCAGAACCTCTCGGACCTCTCCGGCGGCGAGCGCCAGCGCGTCGCCATCGCGGCGTGTCTCTCCGAGGACGCCGACCTCTACCTCCTCGACGAGCCTTCCGCGCACCTCGACGTGGAACAGCGCGTGCGGGCGACGACCGCGATCCGCCGCTACGCCGAGAACCACGACGCGACGGTGATGGTGGTCGACCACGACATCTACATGATCGACCTGCTGGCCGACCGCCTGATGGTGTTCGACGGCGAGCCGGCCGAGCGCGGGCGCGCCGCGCCCCCGCAGGAGATGCGCGCCGGGATGAACGACTTCCTCGCGGACCTCGACATCACCTTCCGCCGCGACGAGCGCACCGGCCGCCCCCGGATCAACAAGCCGGGGTCGCAGCTCGACAGCCAGCAGAAACGCGACGGCGAGTACTACTACTCGGGTTGAGCCGCCGCCTCCGTTTTCGACGCGCCCGTCGCAGGTCCCGGTCCGACCTGCGGTATCGAAGCGATTAAGCCCGGAACACGCGAACGCCGGCACATGAGACACCTCATCGTCCGCGGCGACCCGGGGATCCGGCGGGACGCGGTGATCGAACACGACGGCGAGGAGCTGGTCTGTTTCGGCATCAACGTCCAAGGCGGCTGGCACGGCCCGGACGAGCCGCAGCTCTGGTGTACTGTCGGCACCGAGGACGAGCGAGAGGCCTACGACAAACGCGAGTACGTCCCGCACTGGCTCGATGTCGAGACCGTCGACGCCGAGGACCTCGACGTGATCAAAGCGAAGGGCGAACTCTCCGTCTGATCGGACGCGAACTTCCGAACCGCCCCTTCTCGGCTCTCCTCACCCCTCTACCGGCGGGTCCGCCAGCCACGCTTCGATGGCACCGGCCATCGCGCCGCGGCGGTGGATCTCCCCGGTCTCGGGGTCGACGACCGTGCTCTCGGTCCCGGGCGTCTCGCCCCCATCGATCACGGCGGCGACGCCCCCCCGGATCCGGTCGCCGAGGTCGTCGGGACGCGTGACGCTGCCCGTTCCGGACACGTTGGCGCTCGTCGCGGTGAGCGGGCCGGTCTCGGCGAGCAGCGCCCGCGCGATCTCGTGGTCCGGCACGCGGATCCCGACGCGGTCGCGGCCGGCGGTGAGCGCGTCCGGCACCCGGTCGTCGCGCTCGACGACGACGGTCACCGGCCCGGGGAGGAACGCCCGCGCGAACGCGACGGCCAACTCGGTCGGCCGCGTGTACCGGAGCGCGTCGTCCACGCTCGCGACCCCGAGCGAGAGGGGGTCGTCCCGGTCCCGCCCCTTCAGTTCGAAGACGCGTTCGACGGCGGCGGCGTCGAGCGCGTCAGCACCCAGCCCGTACACCGTCTCGGTCGGGTAGACGACGAGATCGCCGCGCTCGACGGCGGTCGCCGCCGCGCGCAGCGCCTCGGTTCGATCCGGCCGGTCGTCGCTCGTGTCGGCAGTCACGTGCGTCCGTTCGTCGCGGAGTTGAAAAAGGGTGACGCGTGTGCGATATCCGGACTAACCGACAGCGTTCGGCCGCTCAGTCGACGAGGTCGGCGACCGCGTCGTCGATCGCCTCGGCGTCGGGGAACGCGGGGTGCTCGTCCGCGACCCACGCGTACTCGACGGTGCGGTCGGCGTCGAGGAGGAACACGGCCGGCCGGCTCTCCGTGACACCGGTCATGCCGTCGATGTCGTGGGCGAGCCCGTACTCCTCGATGACGCCCGCTCCCGGGTCGGAGAAGACCCGGACGCCGTCGCCGCGGTCCGCAAGCAGGCGCTTGTGGGCGTACGGCGTCGAGATGGAGACCCCGAGGACGTCCACGTCGGCGGCCCAGCCGTGGTCGTCGACCGTGTTGTAGAGGTACGTCCCCTGGAAGGCCCCGTCCATGGGGTGGAAGAGCAGGAGCGTCGGCCCGTCGACGGCGTCGGCGAGCGCGCGGTCCTCCCAGTACTCGTCGTTCACGAGCGGGCGGGTGAAGTCCGGTGCCGTGTCGCCCTCGGCGACGTGGTCCGTCTCGGGCAGGGAGACGACGTCGAAGTCGACCATCTCAGGCACCCCCCTCGCCGTACGTCCCGTTCAGGTACTCCACGATGTTCGCGCTCTCCGACATCGTGACGCCGGTCTCCCGGTCGACGATCGCGGGGACGCTCCGAGCGCCGGAGACGCGCTTGACGACGTTGCGCTCGGAGTGCATCGGCTCGACGTATCGGGAGCGGTACTCGAGGTCCAGCTCGTTCAGCGTCCGGACCACGCGCTCGCAGAACGGACACGCCTGAAGCCGGTACAGGGTGATCTGTGGCTCGCTCATGCGCCTCGATTCGCCCGCGAGACGGGTAATCGTGTCGGCAGCGGCACCCTCGGGTGAGGGTAGCCGAAGGGAACGCTTTAATCGCGGGGCGACGGATGACAAACGAATATGGGCTTGTCGTCTAGCGCAGCGGTGGTCGACGTCCTCCAGATACCGATGCCGGGTGACGGCGTCGTGACCGCCCTCGGGGTCGTCGCGATCCTGCTTTTGGTCGGGCTCTCGGCGTTCTTCTCCTCGTCCGAGATCGCGATGTTCTCGCTGCCGCAACACCGCATCGACAGCCTCGTCGACGAGGGAGTGACGGGCGCGGAGACGATCCGCGACATGAAACAGAACCCTCACCGCCTGCTGGTGACGATCCTCGTCGGCAACAACATCGTCAACGTGGCGATGACCTCCATCGCGACCGCGCTGTTCGGGATCTACCTCTCTCGCGGGCAGTCCGTGCTTGCGACGACGTTCGGGATCACGACGCTCGTGCTGATATTCGGCGAGAGCGCGCCGAAGTCGTACGCCGTCGAGAACACCGAGTCGTGGGCGCTCCGGATCGCCCGCCCGCTGAAGCTCTCCGAGTACGCGCTGTACCCGCTCGTCGTCCTCTTCGACTACATCGTCAAAGGGGTCAACGCCCTCATCGGCGGCTCCGCGGCCATCGAGTCGACGTACGTCACCCGCGACGAGATCCAGGACATCATCGAGACCGGTGAACGGGAGGGCGTCATCGAGGAAGAGGAACGGGAGATGCTCGACCGCATCTTCCGGTTCAACAACACCATCGCCAAGGAGGTGATGACGCCGCGGCTCGACGTCACCGCGGTCGCGAAGGAGGACTCCGTCGAGGAGGCGATCGAGACGTGTATCCAGGCCGACCACGAGCGCGTCCCCGTCTACGAGGGGAACCTCGACAACATCATCGGCGTGGTCACCGTCCGCGATCTGGTCCGCGAACTGCGCTACTCCGAGGGGACGCCCTCTCTGGAGCGCGTGGTCAAGCCCACGCTCCACGTCCCCGAGTCGAAGAACGCCGACGAACTGCTCGCGGAGATGCAGGACAACCGCCTCCAGATGGTGACGGTCATCGACGAGTTCGGCACCACCGAGGGGATCATCACCCTCGAGGACATGGTCGAGGAGATCGTCGGCGAGATCCTCGAAGGCGACGAGGAGGCCCCCGTGGAGTTCGTCGAGGACAACGTCGCGGTCGTCCAGGGCGAGGTGAACATCGACGAGGTCAACGAGATCCTCGGGATCGACCTCCCGGAGGGCGAGGAGTTCGAGACGCTCGCCGGCTTCGTGTTCAACCGCGCCGGGCGACTCGTTCAGGAGGGCGAGGAGATCGAGTTCGACGGCATCCGGATCCGCATCGAGCGCGTCGACAACACGCGGATCATGTCCGCCCGCGTGACCGTCCTCGACGGGGCGGCCGCCGCGGACGACTCGACTGCCTCAACGGAGGCGACCGACCCCGTCGAGGGGAACGCGGTCGCGGAGGCCGACGGCGACGGCGAGTCCGCCCGCGGCGACGCGGAGTAGGGTCCGGTCCGAGGCGCGACGAGAGTCGTCTCGGTCCGCTCGACCGTTCGTTTATCAGTGATCGATTGGCGACTGGCGGCGAACACCGCCGAAGCCCCAGCCGCTCCGCGATATGTGGTTGCTTATAAATCACAGATCGACCCGAGCACCGCCGAAGCCCCAGCCAAGAGGCGGTCCTGCCCGCTTCGCTGTCGTTCGAACACCGAAGGTTCTCGTGATGACGGGAATCTCTGATTCTCGAACCACGCGGGCTGTGACTTCCGTGCTCCCGCTCGCTTCGTCGCCGGCGTCCACGCCGGCTGCCGGTGGCGCTCCGCGCCACGCTGCTGGCGGGAACGCGCGGCAACCGGGCCTCACGCCTCCCCAGCCTCGTCGCGGCCGCTTTTAAGCTGCCGCGACTCCCTCGCGCGGCGCTGCTTCGCGGTCGCCCGTGGCGACCGCTCGCAGGCGCGCGCCACCGCAGTCGGATTTACACCTAATCGTTCCTCGCCGACGGTCTGTCGTTCGACAGGGGATACGTGAAGCCGTCCGTCCGCGCGGCTATTTAAACGGCGTAGGCGCGGGCGGCCGCGACGAGCGCCTTCCGGTAGTCGCTCTCCGAGGGGTCGTGTCCGAGGTCGAGGAACCGGTCTTTGAACGCGTCCACGTCGACGGCGTCGGTGTCGCTGCCGGCGGCCCGCGCGAGGTCGTAGATCCGGTGGTTGCGGCCGGCGATGTCGTGTCGCTCGACCAGCGCCAGCGCGAACGCGGCGTTGACGGCCGTGATCTCCGGGTCGGCCCCGGCCGTCACCGGCGGCGAGCCGGTGCGCGACACGTCGGGCCGGTCCGCGACGGCGGCCGCCAGCGTCGATTCGAGGAAGCCGAGGAGCTTGTCCGCGGGCGCGACCGAGAGCGTGATGTCGTCGGCGTAGATGTCTTTCATGTGGTTCGCGATCTGGTAACAGTGCGCGAGCTTGCGCCGCTCGACCTTCTCGCCGGAGAGCCCCAGGTACAGCGCCTCCTCGGTCGACTGGAGGTGCGAGGGGTGGCCCTCCTCGTAGCGGGCCATGTGCGCGAGCTCGTGGATCGCCAGTTCGCGCGCCATCGCGCTCGTGGCGGCTCGCCGCGAGACGTTCAGGACGTGGTGGTCGTCGTAGTGACCGGCCCAGGTCCGCTCGTCGGGGTCGTCGCGGACCACGACGCGGACCGGCGCTTCGACGGAGCGCTCGGTCTCGAAGAGGTCCGCGGCACCGAGAAACGGGTCGGGGGGAACGTCCCCCTGGACGCGAAGATCCATGCTTACAGTTCACACGGGTGCGGGCGGTAAGTCTCTTGCGCTCGTGGAACTTCGGTTCGTCGGTCGCTCGGCCGAGTCGCCTACGGCGTTCGGTTCCGGACCGTTCCGACGACGAGGTAGACGACCGGCGTGTCCAGCACGGCGATCGCGAGCTTGAGGAGGTACTGTCCGACGCCGAGCGCGAGGAGGACGCTCCCGGGGAGCGGGGACCCGACGCCGAGCAGGATCGGGGCGGCGTAGAAGGCGACGCCGACGAAGATCACCGTGTCCAGCGCCTGACTCGTCGCCGTTGACGCGAGGTTGCGGAGCCACAGCATGCGCTCGCCGGTGCGGTCGCGGATCGCGTGGAAGACGAACACGTCCCAGTTCTGGCTGACGACGTACGCCAGCAGGCTGCCGACGACGACGTTCGCCGCCGGTCCGAGCGCGGTCTGGAAGGCGGCCGACACCTCGGGGTCGACCCCGGGCGCTGCGAGCGTCGTCCACACCAGGGCCAGCACGAGGAAGTTCGCGAGGAACGCCACGTTGACGACGACCTGCGTGGCGCGCCGCCCGTACAGCTCCGCGTAGCAGTCCGACGCGAGGAAGGTCAGCGCGTACGCGAGCGCGGCCCCCGGCAGCGTGATCTCCGGGCCGACGACCGGCAGCGCGAACGGGAGCGGCAGGGCGAGCACCTTCGCGGCGGTGAGCTGCGAGGTCGCCAGCGCCACCGTGAACAGCGTGATCAGCCCGACCGCCGCGACCGCCGACCGGTCTAGCGGGTCGGTCCGGAAGGGACTGCTCGCCTCCCCGGCCCGGCTACTCATCGGCGTCCTCCGTCGCCTCGGCCCCCGTCGCCGACGCGTCGTCGTCGAGCCGGTCGTGGCGGGCGTCGATCTCGTCGAGCAGGTCGAGGTTCTTGCGAATCGACGCGCGCACCGCGTCGCTTCGGTTCACGAACTTCCCGTCGTCGCCGACGTGTTCGTCGAGGTCGGCGAGCAACTCCGCCGGGATCTCGACGCTTATGTTGGGCATACTCGCGTCGTGAACGTCGCGCGGCTATGAACGTTATTATCCGTGGATTATTGGAGTAGCACTAAGGCCGCCGATCCGGGACCAGCACCGACCCGGCCGACTCGTAAACCATCACGTTCAAGTGAGTTTACGAGTCCGTTCAGGTATGGCAACGAACACGGAGTCCGTCGACCTCGTCGGCGACGAGGCGGCGACGAACCTCGCGCGCGCCGCGCTGTTCGCGGCGCTCGTCGGGGCGTTCGCGTACGTATCGTTCCCGTTCCCGCTGTCGCCCGCACCGGTGACGCTACAGGTGCTCGGCGTCTTCCTCGCCGGGATCTTCCTCGGGCCGCTGTGGGGCGGCCTCGCGCTCGCCCTCTACCTCCTCGCGGGCGCGCTCGGCGCGCCGGTGTTCGCCGGCGGCTCCGCCGGGTTCGCGGCGCTCGTCGGAGACAGCGCCGGCTACCTCTGGTCGTACCCGATCGCGGCCGCGCTCGTCGGCGGAATCGTCCACCGCGGCCTCGCGCTCCGGGACCTCGACGCCGTCCGCCTTCCGACGCTCCTCGCCGCGACGGTCGTCGGCACGCTCGTCATCTACGCGCTCGGCGTCGTCGGACTGGTCCTCTCGCTTGACCTCGCGCTCGGCGAGGCGGTCTTCCAGGGCGCGGTGGTGTTCCTCCCGGCGGAGGCCGCGAAGATCGCCGCCGCGGTCGGGATCGTCCGGTCCGACGCGATCACCGCGGCCTGACGCCGTGATCGACGCCGACGGCCTCACCGTGCGGTACGGCGGCGGCCCGAGTGCGGAGGGCGACCCCGACGCCGGCGTCGTCGCCGTCGACGACGTCTCGCTGTCGCTTCCCGACGGCGAGTTCGTCGCGATCGCGGGCGCGAACGGCTCCGGCAAGACGACGCTCGTGCGGACGTTCAACGGGCTCGTCGACCCCGACGCCGGCGCGGTCGCGGTCAACGGGACGCCGGTCGCGGACGACGCCCTCGCCGCCCGAACCGCGGTCGGCATGGTGTTTCAGGACCCCCGGGATCAGATCGTCTCCGCGACCGTCGGCGGCGACGTCGGGTTCGGGCCGGAGAACCTCGGACTCGACCGCGCCGAGATCGACCGCCGCGTCGATGCCGCGCTCGACGCCGTGAACATGCGAGGCCGCGGGGACGACCGGATCGCGTCGCTGTCGGGCGGCGAGCGCGAGCGCGTCGCGATCGCGGGCGCGCTGGCGATGGAGCCGGACCACCTCGTGCTCGACGAGCCGTTCACCGGACTCGACGAGCCCGCGCGCCGGTCCGTCGTGGCTCGGCTCCGCGACCTCCGCGCCGACGGCGTCGGGGTCGTCGTCGTCACCCACGACCTGCGCGACGTGCTCGCGCTCGCGGACCGCGTCGTCGGCCTCGCGGACGGGCGGGTCGCCGTCGACGCGCCCCCCGAGCGCGCGGTCGCCGACCTCCCCGGGCTCGACGTGCGGGTGCCGGCCGCCTTCGAGGCGGAGGGCGACTCGTCGTCGACGGGAACAGATCCGGCGTGACCCTCTCGTACGTTCCCGACGGCGCGCTCGCGCACCGGCTCGACCCCCGGTCGAAGCTCCTCGTTCAGGTCGCCTTCGCGGTCGTCGCGTACGCGTACACCACCCCTCGCGGACTCGCCGTCCTCACGCTCGTGGCGGCCGGCTGCCTCGCGCTCGCCGGGGGCGGGCCGCGGGACCTGTGGGCGTACCGGTTCGCGCTTCCCTTCCTGCTCGTCGCGCCCCTCGTCGCGGGCGCGACCGTCGGCGACCCCTGGTTCGACGTCGACGACGCGGCCGCGACCGGGCTGGCGAGCTACCGCGTGCTGTTGATCCTCGTCGTCGCGGCCGCGTACGTCCGGTCGACGCCGGTCCGGGAGTCGCGCGCGGCGGTCCAGCGGACGGTCCCGGGCAAGCCGGGGCAGTTCCTCGGGGTCGGCGTCGCCCTCGTGTTCCGGTTCCTGCCCCTGCTGAAACGGGACCTGCTGTCCGCGCGCGAGGCGATGCGGGCTCGGGGCGGCGGCGAGCGACCGGTCCGCGAGCGGATGCGGATCGTCGCGGTCGCGGGAATAAATCGGGCGTTCGGGCGGGCCGACCGCCTCGGGACGGCGCTCGTCGCCCGGTGTTTCGCGTGGAACCCGACGCTCCCGCGGCTGGCGTTCCGCCGCGTCGACCTCCCGGCGCTCGCGCTCGCGGCCGCGATGCTCGCGGCCGCGGTCCTGCGGGTCGCGTGAGTCGACCACCGTCGCCGGCGCACGCTCCCGAAACCGCGTGAACGCCGAGCGACGAACTCCGCGTTGTGGCAAGTTTTAACCGCTCCGTATCCCGGTGATCGATCATGACTCCCCTACAGGCGGCCACCCGCGAGACCTTCTGGACGGTCGGTCCGGTCGGGAAGGCCGCGTTCTACTGGCTCGCCGCTGTCGCGGTCGCCGTGTTCCTGTACGGCGTCTACGCGCGGTTCGCCGCGTACGCCCGCGGGAGCGCGGACCCGAGAGACCGGCTGTCGAACCTGCCCGGTCGGGTCGTCGCCGCGACGAAGACGGTCCTCTCGAACGAGAACCAGTTCGACGGGGACCTGTACGCGGGCGTGATGCACACGTTCGTCCTCTGGGGGTTCCTCGTCTTACTCGTCGCGACGACCATCCTCGGGATCGACATCGACCTCTACCGCCCGCTCGCGGGCGAGTCGTTCTGGGTCGGCGACTTCTATCTCGCCTACCAGTTCGCCGTCGACGCGTTCGGCCTGCTGTTCGTCGTCGGCGTCGGCATGGCCGGCTACCGCCGCTACCGGAGCCGCGAGGGGCGGCTCTGGGGGAAACACACCTCGCTGGAGGACGACGCGTTCCTCTGGACCCTGTTCCTGCTCGGCGTCGGCGGCTTCCTCGTCGAGGGCGTGAGCATGGTCGGCCAGCCCCAGCGGGCGACAGAGACGGTGAGCTTCGTCGGGATGGCGCTCGCGACCGGCCTGCAGACGGCGGGGCTCACGGCGGCGGGCGCGGAGGCCGCCTACGGCGTCATCTGGTGGAGCCACTCGCTGCTGGCGTTCGCGTTCGTCGCGTGGATCCCGTACGCGAAGCCGTTCCACATGATCTCCTCGTTCGCCAACGTCGTCGTCCGCGACGAGAAGGCGGGCGCGCGGCTCCCGAACGTCCCCGCGGATCTCGATCACACCAACGCCGAGTCGCTGGACGACTTCACGTGGAAGGAGCTGCTCGACGGCGACGCGTGTACGAAGTGCGGGCGGTGTACCGACGCCTGTCCCGCCGACACGGTCGGCCGGAACCTCGACCCGCGGGACGTCATCCTCGACCTGAAGTCGTACCGCGAGTCCGTCAGCGACGACCCGGTGGCGGGGAGCGGAGACCGGATGGCTACTGATGGGGGAACAGTCCCCATCGTCGCCGACGAGGGCGGCGTCATCGCCAGCGAGTCGATGGAGTCGTGTATGTCCTGTATGGCGTGTATGGACGCCTGTCCGGTCGACATCGAACACCTCACCTCGTTCACGAAGATGAACCGCCAGCTCGTCGACGAGGGGGCGGTCGACTCGAACCTCCAGGACGTGTTCCAAGACGTGATGCAGAAGGGGAACACCTTCGGCGAGTCGCAGTCGGCGCGCGGCGACTGGGCGGACGAGCTGGACGACTCCGTCGACGTGCCCGACGCCCGCGAGGAGTCGGTCGAGTACCTCTGGTACGTCGGCGACTACCCGAGCTTCGACGACCGAAACAAGAAGGTCGCCCGCGCGCTCGCCCGCCTCTTCGACGAGGCCGACGTGTCCTTCGGAATCCTATTCGACGACGAGAAGACCGACGGGAACGACATCCGCCGGATCGGCGAGGAGTTCCTCTACCTCGAACTCGCCGGGCACCACGTCGAGACGTTCGCGGACTGCGAGTTCGAGAACATCGTCTGTACCGACCCGCACTCCTATAACACGATCAAAAACGAGTACCCCGAGGTCGACTTCGCGGAGTTCGCGGACGACCCGATGATGCCGTTCGACCGCGAGGACCCGTGGAACCCGGACGGCGAGGTCGACGTGTTCCACTGGACGCAGGTCGTCGAAGAGCTCGTCGACGACGGCCGACTCGATCTGTCGGGCGACGAGCTGGACTACACCGTCACCTACCACGACCCCTGTCACCTCGGGCGGTACAACGACGAGTACGAGGCCCCCCGCGAGCTGATCCGCGCGACGGGGGCGGAGCTCCACGAGATGCCGCGCTCGCGCGACGACTCGTTCTGCTGTGGCGGGGGCGGCGGCGGGCTCTGGACCGAACACGACGAGGCCGTCAAGCCGAGCGAGGAGCGCCTCCGCGAGGCGGTCGAGGACACCGACGCCGGCGCTGCGATAGAGAAGTTCGTCGTCGCCTGCCCGATGTGTACGACGATGTTCGAGGACGGTCGCAAGACGGGGGACTTCGAGGACGACGTGGAGATCGTCGACGTGGCGGAACTGCTGATCGAGGCGGTCGAGGCGTAGCGGGGACCGTTTCCGCGCCGCGGCGTCGACGCCGTTCGGGCGTCAGGCCCGCCGCGACTGCGCGTCCGCCGCGTCGTCGACGCGCCGCAACAGCGCCCGTCCGGGGGCCCGGTCGCGGACCGGCGCGTCGCCGAGGTAGTCCACGAGCGCGTCGCGGAGCACGGCGACGCCCTCGCGGTCGAGCGGTTCGCCGCGCTCGATCGATTCGAGCGGCCCGCGGTACGGCTCGGCGTCCTCGGTCGCGTTCCGCGCGGCGTCGAGCAGCGCCGCGTGCGCCACCCACGCCTCCTCTCGGGAGGTCGTCGGCGCGGGCGGCCCGTCGGTCGTGGGAGGGACCATTCGTCCGGTGTCTCCCGGTACGGGGACTTAAAACCACGTCCCGGTTCGTGCCGAGTTCGACGCGGTGGGACGCTGACGTACTCGCCTCGCCGGCCACGGTCGGTAATCTATGTAGTTCTATATAGCGTACGGAGCCAAACGTAGCCGTACCGTGTCGTACCCGCGCCCCAGTACTCCTCATAGCATACTACTTAACCGGAACTCGCCCACTGTCGGGTGATGGCTTCTAGCCACGACGCGGACGCTACGGGAATCACCCGGCGGAAATCGCTCGCGGCGCTCGCCGGCGCGGGGGCGCTCGGCCTCGCGGGCTGTACCCAGAGTTCGGACGGCTCCGACGGCGGTGACGGCTCCGACGGCGGGGACGGCTCCGACGGCGAACTCTCAGGCCCGATCAACATCGCGGGATCGAGCACGGTGTTCCCGCTGATGAGCGCGGTCATGGAGGACTTCGCCGCCCAGCATCCAGGCGTCGACCCCGACATCAGCTCGACCGGGTCCGGCGGCGGCTTCTCGAACTTCTTCTGTACTGGGGACACGGACTTCAACAACGCGAGCCGGCCGATCCAGCCGGAAGAGGAGGAGCTCTGCGCCGAGAACGGCGTCGAGTACGTCGAACTCGTCGCCGCGACCGACGCGCTCACCGTCGTCGTCAACCCCGACGCCGACTGGATCGACTCGCTCACGACCGAGGAGCTCGCGCAGATCTGGGAGTCCGACCCCGCCCAGACGTGGGACGAGGTCCGCGACGAGTTCCCGAACGAGGAGATCGAGCGGTTCGGCGCGGCCGACACCTCGGGCACGTACGACTACTTCATCGAGTCCACCCTCGGCGAACGCGGCCACACGAGCGACTATCAGGCGACCGAACAGGACAACACCATCGCGCAGGGCGTCTCCGGCAGCGAGTACGCCATCGGGTACTTCGGCTTCGCGTACTACTTCCAGAACCCCGACCAGCTGAAGGCGCTGGGCATCGACGACGGCGACGGCCCGGTCGAGCCGAGCCTCGAAACGGCCTCGTCGGGCGAGTACACGCCGCTCTCCCGGCCGCTTTTCACGTACCCGTCGATCGAGTCGCTCGGCGAGGAACACATCGCGGAGTTCGCCCGGTACTTCGTCGAGCAGACGACCGACGAGGACCTCGTCGCCGGCGATGTCGGCTACGTGCCCGCCACCGAGGAGACGCAGGAAGAGCAGATGAGTATCCTCGAAGACGCGATCGAGCAGGCGCAGGGCTGAGCCGGCGCGATGAACCGGTGTATTGATTTACGACTGCGTGCGATACCCCACCGTTCGTGACTGACAGCACAGAGAGTCCCGATCTGAGCCGCCAGAGCGGACTCACACGACTGAAGGAGGGAACCTACGGCGGGCTGTTCGCGGCGTGCGCGGCGATCACCCTGCTCACGACGGCCGCGATCTTCGTCACGCTCCTGTCGGACGCGGTGGTGTTCTTCCGGGCCACGCCGATTCCCGAGTTCCTCACCGGCACCAACTGGAGTCCGAATCCGGCCGGCGGCGGGCAGGCGTTCGGTATCGTCCCGCTGTTGATCGGGACGATCACGGTGACGGTCACGGCGGCGTTCATCTCTCTTCCGATCGGAACGCTGACCGCCATCTACCTCAGCGAGTACGCGACGCCGAACGCCCGGTCGATACTGAAACCCCTACTTGAGATCCTCGCCGGCGTGCCCACCGTGGTGTACGGGTACTTCGCGCTGGTGTACATCACGCCGGCGCTGAAGGCGACCCTGTTCCCCGAGATGAGCACGTTCAACGCCCTGTCGGCCTCGATCATGGTCGGCATCATGACCATCCCGATGGTGTCGTCGATCTCCGAGGACGCCATGAGCGCCGTCCCCGACGAACTCCGACAGGCCGGCTACGGGCTCGGCGCGACCAAGTTCGAGGTCTCGACCGGCATCGTCGTCCCGGCGTCCATCTCCGGGATCGCCTCGTCGTACATCCTCGCCGTCTCCCGCGCCATCGGCGAGACGATGATCGTCGTCGTCGCGATGGGCGCACAGGCGCGGATGCCGGCGGTCCGGGAGGCCGCGTTCGGCATCCCGTTCATTAACCCCGCCGACGTCCTCTTGGAATCCGGCATGACGATCACCGTCGCGATGGTCCAGATCACCGGCGGCGACCTCACCGGCGGCACGCTCCCCTACAACTCCATGTTCGCGCTCGGTCTCGCGCTGTTCGTAGTGACCCTCGTAATGAACGTGATAAGCGACATCATCGCGGAACGCTACCGGGAGGAGTACTGATGGCGACCGACAACGCGAACGCGGACGGGTTCGGCGAGGTGAGTCGGGTCCGCGGGATCGCCTTCGAGTACCTCTCGCTCGGCGCGAGCGTGTTCGGACTCGTCGCGCTCGGCGTCCTCCTCGTGTACGTCGCGATCGACGCCTTCGACCTGTCGAACGCCAGCCCCGAGTGGCTGCTCACCTACTTCGTCACGCTCGTCGTCCCCTTCCTCGCGTTCTGCCTGTACAGCGCGGACGACCCAGCGGTCACGCGCCGAGCGCTCGGCGCGCTCGGCGGCGGGCTCGTCGCCGTCGCCGTCGTGTTCACCGCGATAGAGTCCCTTCTCGTGCCGATCCCGCGGCTCAACTGGCAGCTCGCGTACCTCTTCGTCGTCGCCGCGCCGGTCGCCGCGTACCTCACGTACGTTGGCAGCAACGGTCGGCCGGGGGCCGTCGGCTTCGGTCTCCTCGGGCGGCTCGTCGGCGGCGCTGCGCTCGGCCTCGCGGTCGGCACCCTCTTTTTAGTGTTCGACTCGCTCGTGTGGTTCCTCGCGTACACGCTCGGCGTCCTCCCCGCAGTCGGGCTGTACGCGTACGGCCGGGTCCGCGAGGCGTCGCGGGCGCGAACCGCCGCGCTTCCGGTCGGGTTCCTCGGGCTGGTCGCCGCGGTGGTCCTCCGCGACGTGATCCCCACGTACCCGTCTGACCTCCTCATCTACCTCTGGACGATCGCCGTCCCGATCGCGGTCGCCGGGGGGCTCGTCGTCGCCGACCGACGCGGTCGAACCGTCGCGGCGGTCGCCGCCGGGCTCCCGCTCGCGGTCGCGACCGCCGGCGGCTTCTGGGCGACCGGCGCGGGACTGCCGGCACCGACCGTCCTCCTCGTCCTCGTCACGACCGGCGTGCCGACGGCGGTGTACGTCTCCCGCGTCGTCGACGTGGGCGAGGGCGTCGTCGGCCTCGCGCTCCCGTTCCTCATCGCCGGCGGCGTCGTCGTCGGAGCCTTGGTCGTCGAGGCGTGGGGCGTCCCCGCGCCGGACCCGTGGCTCGACGCCGGATTCGTCACGGAGGCACCGTCGCGGACGCCCGCGAATGCCGGCCTGTATCCGGCCATCGTCGGCTCGGTGATAATCATCGCGCTCGTCGCGGTGCTGTCGTTCCTCCTCGGGGTCGGCACGTCGGTCTTCCTCGAAGAGTACACGCCGGGGACCGGACCGATCGGCACGCTGACGCGGATTCTTCAGGTCAACATCGCGAACCTCGCGGCGGTCCCGTCGGTGGTGTACGGACTCCTCGGGCTGGGGCTGTTCGCGAACCTCCTCGGACTCGGCATCGGGACGGCGGTGACCGCCGCGCTGACGCTCTCGCTTCTCATCCTGCCGATCACGATCATCTCCGCGCAGGAGGCGATCCGGTCGGTGCCGGACGACCTCCGTCGGGGGTCGGACGCGATGGGGGCGACGCGCTGGCAGACGACGAAGAACGTCGTCCTGCCCGAGGCGATGCCGGGGATCCTCACCGGAACGATCCTCGCGCTCGGTCGGGCGATCGGCGAGACCGCACCGCTCATTATGATCGGCGCGGCGACGACCGTCTTCAACCCGCCGAGCAGCCTCTTCAGTCGGTTCAGCGCCATGCCGATGCAGATCTACACATGGGCCGGGTTCCCACAGGCCGACTTCCGGTACGGCGTCGTCGCCGCAGGCGTTATCACGCTGCTGATCATCCTCGTCGGTATGAACGGGACGGCCATCCTACTGCGGAACCGCGCGGAGCGCGGGAGCTAACAATGAGTAACACGACATCGGACGACTCGCTGATCACGACGGAGGTACAGGCGGACTCGAACGACGACCGCGCGCCCGTCAACGAGGCCGGCACCGCGGTCGCCGCCCGGGACCTGAACGTCTACTACGGCGACGAGCAGGCGATAAACGACGTGACGATGGAGATCCCCGAAAAGCGCGTGACGGCGCTCATCGGGCCCTCCGGCTGCGGCAAGTCGACGTTCCTCCGCACGATCAACCGGATGAACGACATGATCGACATCTGCCGCGTCGAGGGCGACGTGGAGTTCGGCGGGAAGAACGTGTACGACGCCGACGTCGACCCGGTCGCCCTCCGCCGGAAGATCGGGATGGTGTTCCAGAAGCCGAATCCGTTCCCGAAGTCGATCCGCGACAACGTCGCGTACGGCCTGAAGATACAGGGGTTCGACGGCGACGTCGACGCCCGCGTCGAGGAGTCGCTGAAGGGAGCCGCCCTGTGGGACGAGGTGAAAGACCAGCTTCACTCCTCGGGGCTGGAGCTGTCGGGCGGGCAGCAACAGCGGCTCTGTATCGCTCGCGCCATCGCGCCCGACCCGGAAGTAATCTTGATGGACGAGCCCACTTCGGCGTTGGACCCCGTCGCGGCCTCGAAGATCGAGGACCTGATCGACGATCTGGCCGAGGAGTACACCGTCATCATCGTCACGCACAACATGCAGCAGGCGGCGCGCATCTCCGACCGGACGGCCGTCTTCCTCACCGGCGGCGAACTGGTCGAGTACGACGACACCGCGAAGATCTTCGAGGACCCCGAACAGCAGCGCGTCGAGGACTACATCACGGGGAAGTTCGGATAGATGCCCAGAGAGAACTACCGGGATCGGCTCGACGACCTCCGAGAGGGCGTGGTCGAGATGGGAGAGACCGTCTGCGACCGCCTCGACGACGCGGTCGAGGCGGCGGTGTCGGGCGACGACGACCTCGCCCGCTCGGTGATCGAGGGCGACCACGAGGTCAACGAGACGTACCTCGCCTTGGAAGACGAGTGTACGGAGCTGCTGGCGCTCCAGCAGCCCGTGGCGGGCGACCTGCGGCTCGTCGCCGCCTCCTTCAAGATCATCACCGACCTCGAACGGGTCGCCGACCTCGCGACGAACCTCGCGGACTACGGCGGTCCCGACGGCGGCGTCCACCCGGCGGTGGACGTGCGCCGGCTCGGCGAGGCGGCCCGCGAGATGGTTGCGGACGCGGTCGCCGCCTACGCGGCGCGCGACCCGGACGCCTGCCGCGACATCGCCGCCCGCGACGACGACTTCGACGAGCGCTGCCGCCGCGCGAGCGAGGCAGTCGTCCGCGAGCTGTTGGAGGCGGACCGCGCCCGGACCGAGGCGCGCGACGCCGACGGCGACGCGGACGGCGGCGCGACCGACGACGAGGCGCTCGAAGCCTCGCTCGACGAGGTGTCGCAGGCGCTGCTCGCCGTGCGCGACCTCGAACGGATCGCCGACCACGCGGTCAACATCGCGGCGCGGACCCTGTACATGGTCGAGAACGACGACGAGCTGATCTACTGAGACGGCGGCAGCGCGGGCGGCGCGGTATCCGGCGGCGGACGCGACCCGCGACCGCGACGCGACACCCACACGACATGACAACCACAGACACCGCGGACGACGAGACGCCCACCGACGAGACGGACACCGACGAAACGACCGTGCTCACGTTCATGTGCGTCCGAAACGCCGGCCGCAGCCAGATGGCGACGGCGTTCGCGGAGCGCGAGCGCGACCGCCGCGGGCTCGGGGACCGCCTCGAGATCCGGACCGGCGGGACCGCGCCCGCCGACAGCATCCACGAGGTCGTCGTCGAGGCGCTCGCGGAGGTCGGCCTCGACGTGAACGGCCGCGAACCGCAGTCGATCTCCGACGCGGCGCTCGCCGGGTCGGACTTCGTCGCGACGATGGGGTGTTCGACGCTCGATCTGGAGACCGTCGACACCGACGACTGGGACCTCGACGACCCCGGCGAACGGCCCATCGAGGACGTCCGCGAGATCCGCGACGAGATCGAGCGCCGCGTGATCGCGGTCTTCGACGAGCGGTTCGGCGCTCGAACCGACGCCTGACTCCGGAAGCGATAATCGCCTCCGGACGCAGCAACGAAACGTGACGGTACTACAGGAACTGATCGGGGACCAGTCGCTCGTCGTGTGGATCGTGTTGGGCGCGATCGGGTTCCTGCTGACCTGGAAGGGAGCGAACGTCATCGAGTCGACGACCTCGAAGATCAGCGACCACTTCGGCGTCTCGCAGGCCATCCAAGGCGGGCTCATCGTCGCGGCCGCGACGTCGTTTCCCGAACTCGCGATCATCCTCATCTCGGTACTCGTCCTCGGTGACTTCGGCGTCGGTGCCGGCGCGCTCATCGGGACGGCGGTGTTCAATATCTTGGTCATCCCGGCCGCCGTCTCCATCACGAGCGGCGACACGACGACGACGCAGGGGATCGTCTACCGCGACGCCATCTTCTACATGGTCGCCGTCCTCGCCCTCTTCGGCGTGATCGCGATCGGCGTCCTCGGGACCGACGGGCGGGAGATCGCGCGGATAACCCCCCAGATGGGGGTCGGCCTGCTGGTGTTGTACGGCGTGTACGTCATCCTCCTCGCCGGCGGCAAGAGCGGCGCGTCGGACCTGAAACGGACCGAATCGACGAACCTCCCGAAACAGGTCGGGCTGTTCGCGGCCGGACTGGTCGTCGTGCTCGTCGGCGTCGAGTCGATGGTCACGATGACGGTACAGATCTCCGAGGCGCTCGGTGCGCCGTCGTTCCTCGTCTCCGTGACGGTGCTGTCGGCGATGAGTTCCTTCCCCGACCTGCTCGTCGGCGTGAAGATGGGCGAGGCCGGCGACAAGCGGGCGGCGGTCGCGAACGTCTTCGGGACGAACACGTTCAACCTCGTCGCCGCGCTCCCGATCGGCGTCATCCTCGCCGGCGGCGTCTCGATCGGCTTCCTCACGTCCGTGCCGCTCCTCTTATTCCTGTTTTACACTACCCTCGTCGTGGTGGTGATGGCCGCGACGGACTTCGAGATCACCACCGAGGAGGGGTACGTCTTCCTCGCGATGTACCTCGCCTTCATCGGCTGGATGACGGCCGAGGCGCTGGGCGTCACCTCGCTGCTGACCGAGTCGACGCTCCGGACGATCGTCGGCTGACGGGCGCGTCAGCCGCTCCGACGGCGACCGCTCCGCGGCGGTCGCTCACTCCGTCCGGACGCGGACCTCGATCCCGTCGGCGTCGGTGACGGCGATCCCGTCGTCGCGCTCGTCGACGGTGATCCCGACTCCGCCCCCGCTCCCGACTCCGCCCCCGCTCCCGACTCCGCCCTCGCTCCCGACTCCGCCCCCGCTCCCGACTCCCCCTCCGCTCCCGGCTCCCGCCGCGACCGCGTCGAGTCGTGCCCGCACCGCGTCCAGCGCGGTCTCGTCGGGCACGACCACCTCGAACCACGCGAGGCCGCGTCCGCCCGCCGGGGTCGTCCGTCCTCGCCATGTGTTCGCGCCGAGGTGGTGGTGGTAGCCGCCGGCCGCGACGAACCGAACGTCCGGGCCGGACGTTCCGACCTCGAAGCCGAGTCCGTCGACGTAGACCGCCTCGAACGCCGACAGCGAGGTGACTTCGAGGTGGACGTGGCCCACGTCGGTGCCGGCCGGCGCGCGGTCGACGGGGTCCGCGGAAGCCGTCCCCTCAGCCTCCGTTTCGCCCGTCGCGGCCGCGACGACTCCCTCGACGTCGAGCGGTTCGGTCGCCATGCGTACCCCGCCGTTTTCGTCGACCGGCCACTCCTCTCGTGGCCGGTCGCGGTAGATCTCCACGCCGTTGCCCTCGGGGTCGTCGAGGTACAGCGCCTCGCTCACGAGGTGGTCCGAGGCACCGTCGAGCCGCCACCGCTCCCGGACGCGGCCCAGCGCCTCACCGAGCGCCGCCCGGGACGGGACCCGGAACGCGGCGTGGAAGAGACCGGCGTCGGTCCGGCTCCGCGCCGGGCCGTCGGCGTCGCGTTTCAGGACGAGTAGCGGCGTTCCGTCGACCCCGAGCGTCGCGCGCTCGGCGGTGCGGTCGAGGACCGCGAGGCCGACCACGTCCCGGTAGAACGCGGTCGTCTCGTCGAGATCCGCGACCCGGAGCGCGGCGCGGCCGACGCGCGTCCCCGCTGGGAGTCGGTCGTCCCCGTCGCTCGCGGCGGTGCCGGCGTCGTCGCGGTCGGCGCTGTCGGTCATCGGGCCGACTACGGTCGCCCGCGCGTTCAACGCGTCGGTCGCGGCGTCGGCCGCGGAGGGGTCCGGCGACCGCGGCACTCCCGCCCGAACCTTCCCCATCGTCCGTTAGAATCAAGCGGACACGCGACCCAGAGTGTGGCATGAGCGCCGAACAGCAGGAACGGGCCGTCCGGTGTCTGGTCGCGAAGGTCGGCCTTGACGGCCACGATCGGGGCGCACACGTGATAGCGCGGGCGTTCCGCGACGCCGGCTTCGAGGTTGTCTACTCCGGGCTCCACCGCGCGCCGGACGACATCGTTCAGGCGGCGGTGCAAGAGGACGTCGACGTGCTCGGCATCTCGATCCTCTCGGGCGCGCACAACACGCTCGTCCCGAAGGTCATCGAGGGGCTCAAGGAGTACGACGCGTTCGACGACACGCTCGTCCTGGTCGGCGGGATCATCCCGGACGAGGACGAGGCCGACCTGAAGGAACTGGGCGTCGCAGAGGTGTTCGGACCCGGGACGCCGATGGAGGAGACGATCGAGTTCATCCGGAACAACGTCCCGGAGCGCGCGTAGATGGACGGGTCGGACGCACCCGCGCTCGGGGACGCGCCGACGCTCTCGGCGGCCGACGCCGCCCTCGTCGACGAGCTACTCGACGGGAGCCACCGCGCCCTCGCCCGCGTGATCACGAAGATCGAGAACCGCACGCCCGGGTACCGCGCGATCGTCTCCGCGCTCCACGAGCACACCGGCGGCGCGGACGTCGTCGGGATCACCGGCTCGCCCGGGGCCGGGAAGTCGACGCTGGTCGACAAGCTCGCCGCCGACTACCGCGACCGCGGCGACACCGTCGGCGTGATCGCGGTCGACCCCTCCTCGCCGTACACCGGCGGGGCCGTCCTCGGCGACCGGATCCGGATGGGGTCGAACGTCGGCGACATGGACGTGTTCTTCCGGTCGATGAGCGCCCGCGGCCAGCTCGGCGGCCTCTCGACCGCGACCGCGGACGCCGTGAAGGCGCTCGACGCCTTTGGCAAGGACGTAGTGATCTTAGAGACCGTCGGGGCCGGACAGAACGAGGTCGACGTGGTCCGTACGGCCGACACGGTCGCGGTGCTGGTCCAGCCCGGCTCCGGCGACGACGTCCAGACGCTGAAGGCCGGCATCCTGGAGATCGGCGACGTGTTCGTCGTCAACAAAGCCGACATGGACGGCGCACAGCGGACCGTCGCCGAACTGGAGGAGATGGTCCACCGCCGCGAGGGCGGGACGACCGGCCGCGACGCCGGCCACCACGGCGCGGCGTCGATGGCCTCGACCGGCGCGGACGGCTCCGGGTCGGGCCACCGCGACGCCGGTCACGCGGGCGGTTCCGAGAGCGGCGAGACGGGAGACGCCGCAGGGGTCGCGGACGCGGACGACGCGGACGACGACGAGTCGTGGACGCCGGAGGTGTTAGAGACCGTCGCGAACACCGGCGAGGGCGTCGCGGCGCTGATCGAGACGTTCGACGCGCACGCGGCGTACCTGCGGGAGTCCGGCGAGATCGCGGCGACCGAGCGGCGGCGGTACGCCGAGGAGATTCGCACCCTCGTGCGCGCGGACGTGGGGGCGCTCGCGACCGACGAGATCGAGCGCCGCGGCGGGATCGACCGCCTCGCCGAGCGCGTGCGCGACCGGGAGACGGACCCGTACGCGGTCGCCGAGGCGATCGT
Organism: Halorubrum tebenquichense DSM 14210; assembly: GCF_000337415.1. GTDB lineage: Archaea > Halobacteriota > Halobacteria > Halobacteriales > Haloferacaceae > Halorubrum > Halorubrum tebenquichense. Next base: position 105,162 of record NZ_AOJD01000051.1, read on the forward strand.
GGGCCCGATCGCGGACTGCGTCGAGGAGACGGGCGACCGAGCGCGCGACGAGTGATCCGGGTCGCCGCGGCGCTGCGCGCGCCCGCCGACTCCGGCCGCGTCCCACGGGTATAAGTCGCCAGCGAACCAACAGTTTTCCATGAAGCTCAGGAACCTCCTCGGCAGCGCCGTCCTCGGCGTCGGCGCGCTCGCCGCGCTCAACACCGGCCTCCGGTACGAGGGCGAACTGGAACCCCCGCTCGACGGCGACGACCGGACCTTCCGCTGGCGCGGGATGGACGTCGCGTACACCGAGGCGGGCGACCCGGACGACCCGGACCTCGTCTTACTCCACGGGATCAACGCCGCCGGCTCCTCCGGCGAGTGGCGTGCGGTGTTCGACGACCTCGCCGCCGACTACCACGTCGTCGCGCCCGACTTCCCGGGGTACGGCCGCTCCGACCGGCCGCCGCTGCGGTACTCGGCGGCGCTGTACGAGGACTTCGTCCACGACTTCCTCGCCGACTTCGACGAGCCGGCCGTCGTCGCCTCCTCGCTGTCGGCGGCGTACGCGGTCGCGGCCGTGGACGACGGCGACGCGGAGGGGGGCGTCGACCTGCGCGGGTTCCTCGCGGTCTGTCCGACCGCGACCGCGGGGCCGAGCCCGGCGAAGGGGTGGCTGCGCGAGCTGCTCCGCGCCCCGCTCGTCGGGCGGGCGCTGTTCAACGGCATCACGTCGAAGCCGTCGATCCGCTACTTCAACGCCGACCACGGCTACGACGACCCCGCGAACCCGAGCGCTGAGTGGACCGACTACGAGTGGCGCACGACTCACGTCGAGAACGCGCGGTTCGCGCCCGCCTCGTTCGTCTCGGGGAGCCTGAACAGCGAGATCGACCTCGCCGCCGCGCTCGCCGGGTTGGACGTCCCGCCGACCATCGTCTGGGGTCGCGAGGCGACCGTGAGCCCGCTTACCGACGGGCGCGAACTCGCCGACGCCGCCGACGCTCGCCTCGTCGTCTTCGACCGGGCGCGCCTGCTCCCGCACGTCGAACACCCCGAGCGCTTCGTCGAGACGGTCGAGGAGGCGCTCGCGGCGGGCGCGGCGGCGTAGGGCCGTCGGTCGGATCGCCGTCTCCGCTCTTTCAGCCCCCGACCCGTCCGGTTCTCATCGCTGAGGATCGGGCGGACACGAATATAAACGGCCTCCCCGGACGGTGCCCATGACCAGCGAGACGCTCCGCGTCTTGTGCGTCGACGACGAGCCCGGACTCGCCCGGCTCGTCGCGACGCGCCTCGAACGCGACGACGACCTCGACTGCGAGACCGCCGTCGAAACACGCCCCGACGACGCGCTCCGTCGCATCGAACGCGAGTCGTTCGACTGCGTCGTCAGCGACTACGACATGCCCCGCCTGACCGGCGTCGAACTGCTCTCCGCGGCCCGCGAGGTCGACCCGGACCTCCCGTTCCTCCTGTTCTCCGCGACCGGCCCGGCCGACATCGCGGCCGAGATGGTCCGCGTCGGCGTCAGCGACTACGTCTCGAAACGGGGCGGCGCGGACGGGTACACCGCGCTGTTGCGCCGCGTCAAGCGGGTCGCCGCCGGCGGGACCGAGGGGTTCGGGACCGAGGGGGTCGGCGACCCGTCCGCGGCGTCCGTGACGCTCGACGGGATCTGTACCGTGGCACCCGACGGGACCTTCGAGTTCGTGGGCGAGGAGTACGGCGCGCTGTACGGCTACGCCCCCGAGGAGTTGGAGGGGGAGCCGTGGCAGCGGCTCCACCCCGAGCCGGCGATCGAACACCTCGAAACGAACGTCATTCCGGCCGTGACGGGCGGGGAGCGGTGGACCGGGACCAGCACGGGGCTCCGGGCCGACGGCAGCCGGTTCGCCGAGTCCAAGATGGTGAGCGCGACGGCCGACGACCGGCTGCTAATCTCGGTGTCGCCGCTCGACTCCGTCCGTCAGGTCGCGGACGACTGACTGTCCCCGAGCCTGACGAACGCCCCCGGCCCACTCGTCGCGGCGCACGTACAGCGTCTTCTCGCAGGCCGCGTGGACGGTCCCCGCCTCGTCGACGAGCGAGACGAGGTACTCGCGGTCGGTCGACTCGCCGGGGTCGAGCGTCTCGCGGAGCCGCTCCGTCTCGGCCGCCGGGAGTTCGAACTCGGCGTACAGCGTGTCGCGGCCGGGTTCGATGAACTCCAGCGCGGCCGACTTGTCCCACACGGTGAACCGGTCGCCGAGGACCCGCCGGAGCATCATCATGTACACGGGATCGATCGCGCCGTAGATGCTGCCGCCGAAGATCGTCCCGACCGCGTTCCGAGTGCGCCAGTTCAGGGGGAGCCGGATTCGGACGTAGCGCCAGTCGGCTGCGATGTGGTCGACGCGCGCCCCCGTGCCGCGGTACGCGGGCAGGAGGTTGAACCCGTAGCGCCAGAGCCGCGTCCGGCGGCTCTCGGCCGGCGGGTCCTCGCGTACGGGTCGCGGCTCCGGATCGCGGTCGACCCCGGTCGGGGAATCGCTCACGGCGATCCGCGGCGGGCCGGCGACAAACCGGTGTCGGAACCGGCGACAACGCGCCCCGGGTTGTCGGTGTCTTACATCACCCCACACGGTTTCTACTGCGCGTGCCGCCGAGCGGTCGCCCTCGGCGACCGCGAGGCGCACCGCGCGAGGGAGTCGGCCGCGACGAGGGCGACCGAAGGGAGCCCGACGGACGCGGCCGACGAGGCTGGGGAGGCGTGAGGTGCGGTTGCTGTGCTGTGCGGGGCGGGAATCGAAGGGGCAGCCGGGAGGACGAAGACGCGCGACGCAAGCACCGCAGGAGTAAGCAACGCGAGCGACGAGGAGCACAGCGAGCGCATCGAGTCCTCCCGGCTGGGGCTTCGGCGGTCGTGTCCGTGTTGGTGATCACGTATCGCCGAGCGGCTGGGGCTTCGGCGGTCGTGTCCGTGTTGGTGATCACGTATCGCCGAGCGGCTGAGGCTTCGGCGGTCTCGGTCGTGGCGAGGTCAATCGCGTACAGCTAATCGACCCGAGCGTATCCCAACGAACCAGCCGCTAATCAGTCAAAAACTGCGTATGAATGGCGGACAGGCGGGGGAGCCCGGCGTTCCGTCACGGGGTATCCCGATTGCCTCCTCCACCCCGCGACCCGACGAGCGACGGGCGTCCGGCGGTGGGCTGCTCGCTTCCGCGCCTGACCCAGTGTCGCCGACGAACCGCGACGGACCGCTCCTGCGAGCGGGCGTCGCGGACCGCTGTCCCCGGCGGACGAGGCTTCCACGTTGGCTCTCGGGGCCCGTGCCGGTCTGACCGGACGTGCCCGCTGTTCGGTCCCCGCTAAAGACTGCCTCACGGGTTACGAGCGGGGCCTAACCGCCCGACCTAGTCCGTTCGACGATATTCGGGTCCGGCATAAGGGCCTTTCGTTCGGCGAGCGTCGGCCGCGGGGTCGGGCCGCCGCGCGAGAGTGACAGGGCGTTACGACAAGACGGCCCGGGCGTACGCCGCCGCGGAGAGCGGCAGGGGGATCGACAGCGCGACGACGGCGGGCGCGTGCCACACCAGCCAGAGGTTGTCGCGGAACACCGGGCTCGGCTCGACCGCCGCGGCCCAGCTCGCCGCGCTCAGGGTGGTCGCGAACGCGAGGACGACCGCCACGCCGGCGAGCGTCCCGGGGTCGACGTTCCCCTGCTCGACGGAGGCGATGACGACCGCGCTCAACAGCGCGAACAGCGTGATTCCGCCCCAGCCGACGACGCCGGACGCGTAGTACGTCGCCAGCTGCGACGCGTACTCCGGCCCCGAGATGACCGCGTACGGCGCGACGAGCGCGACCACGGTGACGACGGCTGCGGCGATTCCCACCCGGCGCGAGACGGCGCGGAGGTCCATACTCGCCCTCGGAGTCGAGCCGCGGTAAAAGGACCGGATCGGACGCACCGACAGCGCCGCGACGACCCGGACCGTTCCCGTAGCGTTTTGCCCCGGCGGCCCCCACACCGGAACATGTCACTCGACGTCGACCCGCCGGATCCCCCCGAACTCGCCGCCGTCGACCCGAACGAGTACGAGGACGCCGAGGTCTCGGGCGGCGAGTACCGCCGCGACGAGCTGGAGGCGTTCCTCCGCGAGGGCGCGTGGGAGGAGGCGTTCGACGAGTGGACGGCCGGCAGCGACATGGACGAGGAGGACTGGCGGATCGCGCTCGACCTCGGTCTCGTCTCCCGGTTCGACTTCTTCTGGGACGACTTCGCCGACCGCGTCGGCTATCACGCGCCCGGACTGCCGGAGGACTGGAAGGAGCGCGACCTCCACCCGGACCTGGACTCGTGGGGGACCGTCTCCGCGATCAACGCCGGTCTCACGGAGCTGGGCCAGATCGTCTGCGAGACGCTCAAAACGGAGTACATCGACTGGGAGGCCGACTTCGACGCGCCGGACGACCTCCCGGACTTCGAGGCGTAGCGGGCGTCCCGGTCGCCGCCCGCCCCGGCCACCGCAGTCTCGCGGCCCCTCAGTGCCCCCAGAGGTTCCCGTCCGGATCGTAGCGCGCGTCCATGATCCGGTCCCACTGCGCGTCGGAGAGGTCGAGGTCTGTCGCGGCGACGTTCTCGTCGAGCTGGTCGACCGTCCGCGCGCCGACGATGGGAACGCAGGTGAACTCGTCCCAGCCGGAGAGCCACGCGAGCGCGACCTGCGCGGGCGTGGCGTCGAGCTCGTCGGCGACCTCGCAGACCGCGTCGAGCACCGTCCAGCCGCGCTCCGAGAGGTAGAAGCGCTCGAACCGGTCGTCGAAGCTCGCGCGCGACCCGTCGGGCGCGATAACCTGCTCGGGGTCGTCCGGGTCGGCGCGCTCGTACTTCCCGGTGAGGAATCCGCCGGCGAGCGGGGAGTACGGGCAGACGGCCAGGTCCTGATCGATACAGACGTCGAGGTACTCGCTCACGTCCTCGTAGTAGCCCGCGTGGTGGAGCGGCTGGACCACGTCGAAGGCGGCGTAGTCGTTGACGTCGGCGGTCCACTGCGCCTTCGTCAGCTGCCAGGCCGCCATCGTCGACGCGCCGAGGTGGTGGACCTTCCCCTCGGCGACGAGTTCGTCGAGCGCGCGCATCGTCTCCTCGATGGGCGTCCCGTCGTCCCAGCGGTGGATGTAGTAGATGTCGAGGTAGTCCGTGTCGAGGCGGTCGAGTGTCCCCTCGACCTGCGCGCGGATGTGCTTCCGCCCCAGCCCGGAGTCGTTCGGGCCGGGCTCGCCGCGGCCGTCGAACGGGAAGTACACCTTCGAGGCGATCACGTAGTCCTCGCGGTCGCGCTCGGCGAGCCACTCGCCGATGTACTCCTCGCTCGTCCCGTGGGGCGTCCCGTAGACGTTCGCCGTGTCGATGAAGTTGATCCCGCGGTCCGCGGCCGCGTCGAGCAGTTCGTGGGCCTCCTCGCGGCCCGTCTCGACGACGCCGTTCGTCTCGCGTCCGAACCGCCACGTCCCCAGACACAGCTCCGAGACGCTGAGCCCGGTGTTCCCGAGTCGCCGGTAGTCCATGCCGGCACGTCTCTGGGCGGACAGGTAAAGCGTGGCGGCACCGGCGGCCGACGTGGATCAACCGGCGGCGGGAGGTCGGAACGTTCGGCCGGGTCCGGCGGCTACCCGAAGTTCTCGACCTTCGCGGCGTCGGCGTCGCCGCCGGCCGCGTCGACGGCGGCCTCCGCGTCCGCGACGAGGTCGGCGAACCCGTAGACGAAGGCGGTCTCGCCGTCCGCGCCCGTGAGCACGTCGGCGACGGCGTCGGTGAGCGGTTCGTCCGCGCCGAGGAGGTGGACCGCGGCACCCCGCTCGCGGAGGGCCTCGATCCGGTCGGCGTGGGCGACGTCGTCGTCGCGGTAGACGACCGCGGCCTCGGCCCCCTCGTCGAGCGCGCGCTCGGCGATGGCGACCGCGGGACCGATCCCCGGGCCGCCGGCGATCACGACCGCACGGGCTTCGCCGTCGTAGTGCTGGTCGCCGTAGGGACCGGAGAGCGTCATCTCGGTGCCGGCCTCGGCGTCCGCGAGGAACGCCGAGAAGTCGCCGCCCTCGTCGGGGTCGATCCCGACCGTGACCTCGAACGCGTCGTCCACGTGGGGCGACGAGAGGGTGTAGAAGCGCGCAACCGACTCGCCGTCTATCTCGGTGCCGAGCTTCACGAACTGTCCGGGCTCGGCCGCGAACCCGTCTGGCGCGCGGAACCGGAGGGCGTACGTGTCGGCCCCGACCGAGGCGACCGACTCGACCGTCGCTGTCGTGTCCATACCACGGATCGGCGGGCGAGACACAAACGCCTTCCCGTCGGCGTCGGTCCTGCCCGTGTCGAAACCGATCCGACCCGCGACCCGCCGATCCGCGGCCGATCACCGGGGAGATGCGTTCGACGTTCGTCGAAAACCGGTCCGACGCGAAGGGACGATCGTGAGGAAAGTGGTGAATATACGTCCAATTATCTCTGAACTCCAACGGATGACGGGGGGCAAAGGCGTCAATATTCGCGAGACTGAACACGTTCGTTCAGAAATACGTCGGTGTCTCCTTCCAGAAGCCTTTTGATGAGTCCGCCGGAATCTTGCCCATAGTACATGGCCGCGGATTTCAACTGGGCTGTCGGCGGAGAGGCCGGCGACGGCATCGACTCGACGGGGAAGATCTTCGCACAGGCGCTTTCCCGCGCGGGTCGGCACGTGTTCACGTCGAAGGACTTCGCATCGCGGATCCGAGGCGGCTACACCGCCTACAAGGTGCGGACATCCGTCGACAAGGTACAGAGCGTCGTTGACCGACTCGACGTGCTCATCGCGTTGACTCCCCGGACGATCGAGGAGAACCTCGACGAGCTCCACGAGGGGTCGGTGATCATCTACGACGGCGAGCGGACGACGATGCAAGACGTCGAGATCCCCGACGAGATGATCGGGCTGGACGTCCCCCTCAAGAGCCTCGCCGAGGACGCGGGCGGGGCGATCATGCGGAACGTCGTCGCGCTCGGAGCCGCCTGCGAGGTCGCCGAGTTCCCCATCGAGAACCTCGACTCGGCGCTCGAAAAGCGGTTCAAGGACAAGGGTCAGAAGCTGGTCGACAACAACAAGGAGGCCGCGCGCGCCGGCCAGTCGTACGTCGCCGAGGAGTACGACCACGAGTTCGACTACGACCTGGAGACCACCGACGAGGACTACGTCCTCCTCAACGGCGACGAGGCGATCGGGATGGGAGCCATCGCGGCCGGCTGCCGCTTCTACGCCGGCTACCCGATCACGCCCGCGACGGACGTGATGACGTACCTCACGGGCCGCATCGAGCGGTACGGCGGCCACGTCGTCCAGGCGGAAGACGAGCTGTCGGCGATCAACATGGCGCTCGGCGCGGCCCGCGGCGGCGCTCGCGCGATGACCGCCACCTCCGGACCGGGAATCGACCTGATGACCGAGACGTTCGGGCTCATCGCCACCTCCGAGACGCCGCTCGTCATCTGTAACGTGATGCGCTCGGGCCCCTCGACGGGGATGCCGACGAAACAGGAGCAGGGCGACCTCAACGGGATGCTGTACGGCGGCCACGGCGAGGTCCCCCGGTTCGTGCTCGCGCCGACGACCATCGACGAGTGCTTCTGGAAGACGGTCGAGGCGTTCAACCTCGCCGAGAAGTACCAGCTCCCGGTCTACCTCACCGCCGACCTCTCGATGGCGGTCACCGAGCAGACGTTCTCGCCGGAGACCTTCGACATGGACGAGGTGGAGATCGACCGCGGCAAGGTCGTCGACGAGACGACCATCGACGACCACATGAGCGACTCCGGTGGCTTCCAGCCCCACGAGATCACCGACGACGGGATCTCGCCGCGGGCGTTCCCCGGCACGGCCGACGGCGCGCACATGTCGACCGGCCTCGAACACGACGAGCAGGGCCGCCGGACCGAGGACACCGACATGCGCGTCGAGCAGGTCGACAAGCGCAACCGGAAGGTGGAGACGGCCCGCGAACGCGAGGACTGGAGCCCCCGCGAGTTCGGCGACGCGGACGCGGACACCCTCGTGATCACCTGGGGGTCGAACGAGGGCGCGCTCGCGGAGGCGGTGGAGTTCCTCGCCGACGAGGGCATCGACGTGCGGGTGCTCTCGGTCCCGTACGTCTTCCCGCGGCCGGACCTCTCGGAGGACGTCGCGGCCGCAGAGACGACGGTCGTCGTCGAGTGTAACGAACAGGGGCAGTTCGCCGACCTCGTCGAACACGACGTGCTCGAACGGGTCGACCGGATAAACAAGTACAACGGCGTGCGGTTCAAGGCCGACGAACTCGCAGACGACATCAAAGCGACCCTCGCGGAGGGGGTGGAGGCGTAACCAATGAGCTCAGACATTCGATTCACCGACTTCAAGTCCGACAAGCAGCCGACGTGGTGCCCGGGGTGCGGCGACTTCGGCACGATGAACGGGATGATGAAGGGTCTCGCGGAGACGGGGAACGACCCCGACAACACCTTCGTCGTCGCCGGCATCGGCTGTTCCGGGAAGATCGGCACGTACATGCACAGCTACGCGCTCCACGGCGTCCACGGGCGCGCGCTCCCCGTCGGGACCGGCGTCAAGATGGCCCGGCCCGACATCGAAGTGATGGTCGCCGGCGGCGACGGCGACGGCTACTCCATCGGCGCGGGCCACTTCGTCCACGCCGTTCGGCGCAACGTCGACATGACGTACGTCGTGATGGACAACCGCATCTACGGGCTGACGAAGGGGCAGGCGTCGCCCACCTCGCGCGAGGACTTCGAGACGTCGACGACCCCCGACGGCCCCAAACAGCCGCCGGTCAACCCGCACGCGCTGGCGCTCGCCTCGGGCGCGACGTTCATCGCGCAGTCGTTCTCCTCCGACGCGCTCCGACACCAGGAGATCATTCAGGAGGCCATCGAACACGACGGGTTCGGCTTCGTGAACGTCTACTCGCCGTGCGTCACGTTCAACGATGTCGACACGTACGACTACTTCCGCGACTCGCTGGTCGACCTGAAGGAGTCGGACCACGACCCGACCAACCGCGAGGACGCGAAAGATGTCATCCTCGACAACGAGAAGGAACACCAGGGCGTCATCTACCAAGACGAGTCGTCGGTGCCGTACCACGAGCAGCACGGCGTCGACGAGGACATGTCCGTCCTCCCGGACGGCGCTCCCGAGAGCGCGACCGACCTCGTCCGCGAGTTCTACTGATCGGCCGATCTGGGGCGGGGAATTCCGTCCTCTCGTGACGGCCAAAACCGGCCGAACGCCGGTGTCCGAACGGATTTTTCGCCGGGTTTCAGCAAGCCTAATTAGGTGGGTCCGTATCGTTCGTATATGGTTGACCGCTACGACGTCGCGATCGCCGGCGCGGGCCCGGCGGGCGCGCAGTGCGCCCGCGACCTGGCGACGCGCGGCTACGACGTCGTCGTCTTAGAGACGGAGTCGGAAGACGAGTTCCCGCGACAGAGCAACAAGTCGACCGCCGGCACGTTCCCGTCGATGATGTCCTCGTTCGGGATCCCCGACGACGTCGTGATGTCGTACACCGACGACGTCGTGTTGGAGTCGCCCAACGAGTACTACGCGAGCTACCAGCCGGGGGCGGTGCTGGAGTTCGCGGAGTTCAAGCGCTTCCTCGTGGAGGACGGCCGCGAGAACGGCGCGGAGTACCGCTTCGACGCGCGCGTCTCGCGCCCGATTCTCGACGACGACGGCGTCATCGAGGGCGTCCGCTACAACGGCGACGAGGAACTGTACGCCGACGTCGTGATCGACGCCACCGGACCGGCCGCGCCGATCGCGAGCGCGCTCGACGTCGTCGACCTCGAACGCGAGAACCAAGCGATCGGGATCGAGTACGAGATGGAGGGCGTCGAGATGAACCACCCCGAGTACGCCGACCTCCGGCGCGCGATGATGCTCCGGCTGGACCACGACATCGCGCCCGGCGGCTACTCGTGGATCTTCGCGACCGGCGAGGACACCGCGAAGGTCGGCATCTGTTACATCCAGAACGACCGCCACCGCGAGTTCGCCGAGGCGGGCAAGACGGTCGACGGCTACCTCGACGACTGGGTGAGCCGCGATCCCCGCTTCGCCGACGCCGAACAGATCGGCGAGAAGGTCCACCGCGGCTCCGCACACATTCAGATGCCGGACCAGATGCACACGGACCGCTTCCTCGCGATCGGCGACACGGTTCCGACGATCGACCCGCTGTGGGGCGAGGGGATCCACAAGGGGATGAAGTCGGCCCGCGCCGCGGCCGCGACCGTCGACCGGTGTCTCACCGACTCGGAGCGCCGCCTCGACGCCGAGAGCCTCGCGGTCTACGAGCGGCTCTGGCACCGCGACGTGGCACCGCGGATGAAAGCGCGACTGATGCTCACGCGGCTGCTGTATCTCGCTCCCAACGAGCGGTACGACCGGTTCATGCGCGATCTCCGGCGGACCGACGAGAACACGCTCGAAAAGGCGAATCAGGGCGACAAGGCGGCGATGGCGAAGCTGCTCCACCTCTCCGACGTCCCGCTGTTGACGAAGTTCGCGCGCGAACGACTCGACGTCTGAGACCGCGGAGGCGTCGCGGAGAGACTAGAACGGAAACGAGCCCGAGCGTCCGTCGCGGCTATCGCTCGTCGATCGGGACGAACTCGGCGTCCTCGGGGCCGGTGTACCGGGCGCGCGGGCGGATGAGGCGGTTGTCCTCCTGATACTCGGCGACGTGGGCGATCCACCCGCCGGCGCGGCTCATCGCGAAGATGGGCGTGTACATGTCGACGGGGATCCCGAGCGTGTCGTAGACGGAGCCGGAGTAGAAGTCGACGTTCGGGGCGATCCCCTTCTCGACGAGGCCCTGATCGGTGAGGTACTCCTCGATCGCGGTGGTGTAGTCGAGCCACTTGGTGTCGCCCGACGACTCGGCGAGGTCGCGGAGCTTCTCTTCGAGGATCACCGCGCGGGGGTCTTTCACCTTGTAGACGCGGTGGCCGAATCCGGGGATGCGCCCGCCGCCGTCGCGGGTGTCTTTCACCCACTGGACGGGGTCCTTCGAAGAGGCGTCGATCTCGTGGAGCACCTCCATCACGTCCTGATTGGCCCCGCCGTGGAGGGGCCCGGAGAGCGCGCCGATGCCGCCGGTGACGCCGGAGTAGACGTCCGCCATCGTCGAGCCGATCACCATCGCGGTGAACGTGGAGGCGTTGAGCCCGTGGTCGGCGTGGAGAGTGAGCGCCATGTCGAACGTCTCCTCGCTCACGGCGTCCGGCTCGGTCCCGGTGAGCATGTAGAGGAAGTTTCCGGCGTGCGAGAGGTCCGGGTCGGGCGCGACCGGCTCCTCGCCCTGACGGACGCGCTCGAACGCGGCGAGGATCGTCGGGATCTTCGCGGTGATCCGGCGGCCCTGTCGGAGGGTGGCCTCGCCGTCGTCACCGCTCTCGTCGTCGTCCGGGTCGTAGGCGGACAGCATCGACGTCGCGGTCCGGAGCGCGGCCATCGGGCGCTCCCCGGCGTCGGCGAGGGCGCGGACCGTCTCGATGACGTCGTCGTCCACCTCGCGCTCCGCCGCGAGGTCGGCGGCGAACGCGTCGAGTTCCGCGGCGGTGGGGAGAGAACCGTGCCACAGCAGATACAGCACCTCCTCGTAGCTCGCGCCGCGAGCGAGGTCCTCGATGTCATATCCGCGGTACACGAGCTTCCCGACCTCGCCGTCGACGTAGCTCAGATCCGACTCCGCGACGAGGACGCCCTCGAGCCCGCGTTTTAACTCATCGGCCATACCACGTCGTTCCGACCACCGGCAAAAAAGCGTTATCTTTCAGGAGGGATACGTTTCGTCGATCGTGGTACGCCGCAGCGTCGAACGACGACGTGACAGGCTTCGGAAACGTCCGAGGTGGACGACGGTCTCTCGGTTCCGCCCGCTCAGCGCGCCGGAACGACCGTCACCGTTCGGTTCCGGTCGATCGCGTCCTCCAGCTCCTCGGCGATGGCGGAGCCGCGGGAGACCTGGACCTCGCCGCCGCGGCCGACGGTAGCGGTGAAGAGGTACTCGCCGTCGGCGCGCACCTCGACCGTCTCGCCGACGCCGTCGTCGACGTCGATGACGACGTGTCGCGAGGTAATCTCCGGGGCGACCACCGTCCCCCGCTCGGCTCCGACCTGTCCGTCGGCGCTGCCGTTCTCGGCGGCACCGCTCGCCGGACCCCGCCCCGACCCGCCGGGCTTCTCGTCGTGCGTGCGGACGTCGATGTCGATCCCGAGGCGGTTCTCGATGTCGGCGATGCGGCCGCCGCCCTTCCCGATCACCGTGCCGATGTCGCCCTCGGTGACGTAGACGACCGCCTCGTCGTCGCCGTTCAGCTCAACGTCGACGTGGCCGTGCGCGACCGAGCGGATCTCGCGTTCGATCTCCTTTTTCGCGATGCGGCCGACGCCGGAGTCACCCTCCGCCTCACCGCCGTCCTCGTCGAGCGGGACGGTGACGACCTGCCGGTTGAACGTGTAGATCTCGTACTCCGGCCGGCCCGTCTCGAAGTTCGACACCTGGATGACCGGACGCGCGAGGTCCTCGGCGGTGAGGCCCGCCGGGACCTTCACCTCGGTCGTCACGTCGTACACGGTGTGGACCTCGCCGGCCTCGATGTAGACGACGGTGTCGACGATCTGGGGTATCATCCCGAGTTCGACGCGGCCGACGAGCCGCTGGAGCGCGTCGATGGCGCGCGAGGCGTGGACGACGCCGACCATGCCGACGCCGGCCATCCGCATGTCCGAGAACACCTCGAAGTCGTTCGTCTTCCGCACCTCGTCGTAGATCGTGTAGTCCGGCCGGACCAAGAGGAGCGAGTCGGCGGTGTTCTCCATCTCGCCGCCGAGCGCGCCGTACTGGGTGATCTCCGGGCCGACCTGGAGGTCCCGCGGCTTCTCCATCGTCTTCACCGCGTAGTCGCTGTCGTTCAGGAACTCGGCGACCGCCTGCGCGAACGTCGACTTCCCGGCCCCGGGCGACCCCGAGATGAGCACGCCGCGCTTCCGCTCCGTGAACCGGTCGCGCAGTTCGTCCGCGAACTCGTAGTCGTCGAGCGTCGTCTTCGCGATCGGTCTGACGGCCGTGATCTCGATGCCGTCGGCGAACGGCGGTCGCGCGACCGCGATCCGGTAGTCCCGGAACTGGACGATGTCCATGCCGTCGTCGGAGAGCTCGATGAAGCCCTCGTTGGACTGCCGGGCGAGGTCGACGATCGAGTTGGCCCACTCGCGCATCTCTTCCTCGCTACTCGGCTCGTCGTCGATCTCGACGTAGCGCATCTCGCCGAGGCTCCCGCGTTTCGCCTTCGGAACGGTGCCCGTCTTGAGGTGGACGGACATCGTCTCGTCGGTGAAGAAGTCTTGAATCGGCAGGTCGTCGACGACGCCGCGGGCGACGGGTTCGACGTACTCCACGTCGAGCCCCTTCGCGCGGGCGACCTCGGCCTGGACCACGTCGCTGGACAGCAGCGTCGCGTCGTGGTCGGCGGCCAGGTCGCGGATCAGCGCGTCCACGTCGCCCTCGTGTGCGTTCGAGCGGGCGTCGCCGCTGGCGCGCTCGCCGACGTATCGCAGTTCGATCGTCCCGTCGTCGGCGTGGTCGGCGAGCCGCTTGAGTTCGCTCAGCCCGTCCCAGCCGGATTCGAGCCCGTCGTTCGCCTGCGACTCCAGTTCGCCGACGACCGCCTCCGGGACGAACACGGTGACCGACTCGTAGGTCCCGTCCGCGACGCGTTCGGACACGCGGCCGTCGACGACCGCGCTCGTGTCCGGTACTACGTTCATACCGAGGATCGGTCCGGGAGGCGTATAAGGGTGTTCGACCGGGGGCCCCGGCGACCGGCCCGCGACCGACCCCGTCTCGGTGACGCGAACCGGGTCCGCGGCGGCCGGTTCGGCCTCGTCGCTCGCGAGGCGCTCAGTCGTCCGCGGCGGCCGGTTCGGCCTCGTCGCTCGCGAGGCGCTCGGCGTAGGCGGTGAAGTTCTCGAACAGCGCCTTCGCCTCGCAGGCGGCGTCGTACGCCTCCGGCGTGATCGACTCCAAGACGGCGTCGACGCGGGCGTCGCCGATCTGATCGCGCTTCCCGTCGGTCACGTCGCGGGCGGTCTCCGCGTCGTACTCGGGGTGGAACTGGACGCCCCAGCAGTGGCCGTCGCGGAACGCGTGGACGCCGCGGTCGTTCTCGGCGAGCAGCGTCGCGGACGGCGGGAGTTCGACCACCTCGTCGCCGTGGGTGGTGAACGCGGTGAACGACTCGTCTATCCCCTCGAACAGCGGGTCGTCCCGGGTCTGACGGATTTCGTTGTAGCCGATCTCGAACCCGTCCATCCCGGCGACGCGGCCGCCGAGCGCCTCCGCGAGCACCTGATGGCCGTAACAGACGCCCAGCACCGGGCAGCCGGCCTCGGCAGCCTCGGCGACGTAGTCGACAAGCGCCGGGATCCACGCCTCGTCCCAGTAGACCGACGAGCGCGACCCGGTCACGACGACGCCGTCGAACTCGGTGTGGTCGGGGAGGTCTCCCGCGACGGCGTCGAACTCGACGAGGTCGGCGTCGATCTCTCTGCGGAAGTTCCGACGCGTGTTCGCGCCGTCGTGAGCGGCGTTCAACAGGGCGAACCGGAGGCGAGTCATTGCCGGAAGAGAGAGCCGAGAGCGACAAAACGGTTGCGACGCCGGACGCGCCGGCCGACGACGCGGACGCGCCCGACCGCACGCTGAGACGGCCGACACCGACCGCGACGCCGACCGGAGCGCTACTCGAATGCGGCGCTCGCGTGTTCCGCGAGCCACCCGACGAGGAGGTCGTTGACCGCGGCTGACGCCTCAACGCCGACGAGGTGTCGAGCGCCCCCGATCGAGTGGAACTCGCCGCGGGGGAGCCCCTCCGCGAGGGTCTCGCCGGCCGTGACCGGACAGACGGTGTCGTCGGTCCCGTGGACGACCAAGGCCGGCGTCGCGACCTCGAAGAGTTCGTCGGCCAGGTCGAACTCGTCGAGCGCGGCGCGGTGGGCCTCGTACGCCTCGCGGTCGGCGTCCTCGGCGAGCCGCCACTCCGCGATCCGCGAGAGCGCGTCCGGGTGCGCCTCGCGGAAGTCGACGGAGAAAAGCCCGTTCAGCGACCCCTCGACCGCGGCGGGGTCGCCCGGGTCGGCCCAGACGCCGTCGGCGTTGTACGCGTCGCCCGCCGGCGGCGTCCCGAGGAGCGCGAGGCTCGCCGGCCGCGAGGAGGTCAGGGCGGCCGTCAGCGCGACGGTGCCGCCGAGCCCGTAGCCGACGAGGTGGGCGTTCCGGACCCCCTCGGCCGCACAGACCGCCTCAACGTCGGCCGCGAGCGTCTCGATCGAGTAGGGGCCGGGCGGCGCGTCCGACCGCCCGACGCCGCGGGTCTCCGGCGTGATCACCGTGTGCGGTCCCGCCAGCGCGGCGTGTTGCCAGCCGAACTGCCACGCGCCGAGCCCCGCGTCGCCGCAGAAGACGACCGCCTCGTCGGGGTCCCCGGCGTCGGGGGCATCGACCTCGTACCGGATCTCCGCGCCGGCGTTTGTCGCGTAGGGCATGGAACTCGCGGGGAGTCCGTCAGGCCTCCTGGAGGCTGCGGAGGACGTCCGGTGCCGCCTCCAAGGCGTCGTCGAGCGCGTCGGCGTCCGGGCCGCCGCCCTGCGCGAAGTCCGGCGGTCCGCCGCCGCCGCCGCCGACCCGCCCGGCGAGCTCCGAGACCACCTGTCCGGCGTTCACGTCGACCCCGTCGGGGACGCCGACGACGAAGCTCGCGGAGCCGCCGGCACCACTGCCGATCACCGCGACCTTCCCGTCGTCGACGTGGGCGTTCGCGGTGGCGCGGAGCTCGTCGGCGTCGCCGTCGAGCCGCTGGATCACCGCGGTCGTCCCGCCGACGTCGACCTCCTCCGCGTCGGCACCGCCGGAGGCGCGCGCGGTCGCGAGCTCCTCTTTGAGCGACTCGATCTCCTTGCCCCGCGCCTTCCACTCCTCGAAGAAGCGCTCGGCGGTCTCGGGCACGTCGAGCGGGTCGACGTCCAGCACGTCGGCCGCGTCGTACAGCGCGTCCTCGGTGCGCTGGGTCGCCTCGACGGCGGCCGCGCCCGCCGCGAACACGATGCGCTCGACGCCGTCCTGAACCGGCTCGGTCTTCAGCACCTTCACCGCGCCGATCTCGCCGGTGCGGTCGACGTGGGTGCCCGCGCAGGCCTGAACGTCAGCGTCGCCGACGTGGATCAGGCGGACGTTCGTTCCCGGCGGGACGCCGCCCTGATACAGGTCGAAGCCGTGTTCGGCCTCCGCCTCGTTGCGGTCGGGCCACTCCTGCCGGACGGGCACGTCGTCGCGGACCAGTTCGTTCGCGACGCGCTCGATCGCCCTCACGTCCTCGCGGGTGATGCGCTCGAAGTGGCGCACGTCGAGGCGCGCGGAGTCGGTGCCCTTCTGGGCACCGGCCTGCCGGACGTGGCCGCCGAGCACCTCGCGGGCGGCGTGGCCGATGAGGTGCGTCGCGGTGTGGTGCGCGCGGAGCCGGTCGCGGCGGTCGCCGTCGACCTGCCCGCGGACGAACTCCCCCTTCCCGGGGTCGGCGTCCGTGCGGTGGAGGACGACCCCGTCGGTCTCCTGTACGTCGGTGACGTCGACGGTGGTCTCGCCGACCGTGAGCTGTCCCCGGTCTGCGGGCTGTCCGCCGCCCTCGGGGTAGAACATCGTCTGGTCCAACACGACGTCGTACCCCTCTTCGCCCTCCAGCACGTCGAGGACGACCGCCTCGAACTCGGTGCGGCCCTGGTCGTCGTAGAACAGCTTCTCGGTCTCGGGGAGGTCGGCGAGCCGCTCGTCGCGCTCGTCGCGCTCGTCGGCGGCGTCGGCCTCCTCGTGTCTGTCGGCGACGAGCGCGTAGAAGTCGTCGGGCACGTCGACGGTCGCGCCCCGCTCGTCGGCGATGTCGGCGACCATGTCGGGCTGGATCCCGTGGGAGTCGTACAGCTCTAACAGCTCCCCGGTCGGGATCGGCTCGCCGGTACCGGCGTACTCGTCGGCGAGCTGTTCGACCTTCCGCGCGCCGCGCTCCAGCGTCTCCTCGTACTTCCGCTCCTCGCTGCGCACGATCTCGCGGACCGTGTCGCGGTTCTCGTAGCCGAGCCGATCGGCCTGCATGTCGACCAGCTCGTCGAGCGGGGCGTCGACGCCGACCTCGTCGACGAGCCGCTTCATCCGGCGTAACACCATTCGGGCGAGGTAGCCCGTCCCGACGTTCGACGGGACGATCTCGTCGCCGAACATGTACGCGAGCGTCCGCGAGTGGTCCGCGATCGCGTAGATCGATTCGAGCGGCTCGACCAGTTCGCGCAGCCGCTCGACGTCGACGTCGAGCCGGTCGGCGATTTCCCCGCGCGCGGCCTCCACGTCGTCGACGTCGTCGATGTCGAGCCGCCCGGAGAGCTTCGCGGCGCGGTGGATCAGCTCCCGCTCCGCTTCCGTGTGTTCGATCCCCGCGTTGTCCTTCAGGAATTCGATGGCGTCGGGGTAGATCGCCTCGTACACCGTCGCGGTCCCCTGGCTCATCCACGTCCACCGTTCTAACCCGTAGCCGGTGTCGACGATGTACGTGTCCATGAACGAGTACGTGTGCCCGTCCTTCATCTCGTAGTCGCCGTCGGGGTCCCGCTCCATACACATGAAGACGAGCGTCGCCAGCTCGGCCCCCTTGTAGATAACCTCGATGGCGGGCCCGGCGTTGCCGCCGCCGACCCACGGGTCCTCGATGTAGGTGATCTCCTCGAGGTCGGCACCGAGGCTCTCGAACAGCTCGTCGCAGTACCGGACCGTCTCGTCTTTCCAGTACACCTCGCCGTGGTAGGCGTACTCGTCTTCCTCCACCTCCTCGCGCGTGTTGAACGCGTGGTGGGCCATCATCTCGAACGCCATCGTATGCCGCCCGGTCTTCCCGACGTTATCGATGTCCTGCATCCGGATACAGGGCTGGGAGACGGTCAACGGGTTCGCCGGCGGCGGCGTCTGCCCGGAGGTGACCAGCGGCTGGAAGTCGTAGATGGACGCCTGCGTCAGGAGGACGTCGTCGCGCCAGCGGTTCGCGGCGACCGGGTACGGGTCGATCCGCTCGTGACCGTGCTCCTCGAAGAAGGAGAGGAACGCCTCGCGCATCTCCGACAGCGAGTGGGCCTCGGGGAAGCCCGGGTCGTCGATGAAGCTGTAGTCCGCACACGGCGGCTCGCCACACAGTTCGCGGTCGGCGTCGCGGGTCCAGAAGTGCGCGCCACAGGAGGAACACTCCTTGCGCTCGAACCCCTCCTCCTCGAAGTAGTCGAGACGGTACTCCGCTTCGAGATCGCTCATTACACGAACGTGGCCCGTGTTGCTCCAAAAGGGTTCCGGGGTCGCTCGTCGGCGGTCGTGCGGGGAGACTCGACGCCGGTCCCAGCGAGAAACCGACGGCGGGATCCGGGCACAACGTGTGGTCTCGACGACCGGTAAGAAGACTTATACTCTCGTGGAAGGCTACCATACATCATCGTGACTTCCGCGGTTGGCGAGCACGCGCTGGTCCTCGTGCTCGGGAACGACCCCGAACGTACCGGCGACGTGGAGAGTGGGTTCGGCGCAGCGTGGAGCGCCTCCGACGGCGACCGGGAAGTGGCCGTCGAGACGGGCGCGGCGACCTCCGACGACTTCGACGCGGAGCGGACCGACGACGCCGACGTGATCGTCGTCGTCGACGAGGCGGCGCTGGACCGCGTCCGGTCGGCCGACCGCGTCGGGCCCGTGGTGGCGTACGTCGGCGACCCGGCCGGCGAGACCGCCACCGATCCGGTCGTGGACGCGGTCGGCGGGACGCCCGAGGCGCTCGCGGAGACCGTGTCGTGGCTGATCGCGCGCGACCGCCGGGCGGTCACCCGGTCGGAGCCGACGCGGACGCCCTCGCGGGTCGAGCGGCTCAACGCCGGCATGACGGAACTCGCCGCCGTCAGGTCCGTCGACGAGGCGTACCGAGCCGCCATCGCGGTCGCCGAGCAGGTGTTCCCCGAGTACCAGAGCGTGGTCGCCGTCCGCGACGGCGAGTGGGTCGAACCGATGGTCGCGTCCAGCGGGACGCCGGTCGAGGACTGTAACCGGGTCCGCGTCGGAACCGGGGTGGCCGGACGGGCCGTTCGGACCGGGGACACGTCGATCGCGCCGAACCCGAACCCGGACAGCCAGTTCGACGCGCTGCTCACCGTCCCGGTCGGCGACGACGCGGTATTCCAGCTCGCGGCGCACGGGGCGACCGGGACCGACGAGTTCGACGACGCGGACCGCAGGCTGGCCGAGCTGCTCGGCTCGCACCTCGAGGAGACGCTCGATCGGATCGCCGTCACCGAGACGCTCCGCGCCGAGCGCGACAGGCTCCTCGCGCTGTTCACGAACGTCCCGGACCCCGCGGTCGCCTACGACTACGTCGACGGCGAGCCGGTCGTTCGGCAGGTGAACGACGCGTTCGAGGCGACGTTCGGCTACGACGCGGAGACGGTGACCGGCGAGTCCATCGACGAGTTCATCGTCCCGCCGGACGCCGGGACCGAAGCCGACGACCTCAACGACCGCCTCCGGCGCGGCGAGAACGTCCGGCGCGAGGTGACGCGGGTGACCGCGGACGGCCCGCGCCACTTCATCCTCCACGTCATCCCGATCCACCTCGACGCGGCGAACGCGGCCGGCTACGCCATCTACACCGACGTCACCGAGCGGCAGGAACGCGAGGAGACGCTCAGACGGCAGAACGAGCGGCTCGACGAGTTCGCCTCGATCGTCTCTCACGACCTCCGGAACCCGCTGTCGGTCGCCGAGGGGTACGTCGACCTCGCGCGGGAGACCGGCGATCTGGACCACCTCGACAGGGCCGCCGACGCCGTCTCGCGGATGGACGAACTCGTCGCCGATCTCCTGTCGCTGGCCAGACAGGGCCGAGCGGTGGGCAAGACGGAGTCGGTCTCGCTGTCCGACGTCGCGCGCGAGGCGTGGGAGAGCGTCGACACCGGCGGCGCGACCCTGACCGTCGAGTCGGACGCGACCTTAGAGGCGAGTCGGACGCGCCTGTGTGAACTGTTCGAGAACGTCTTCCGAAACAGCGTGGAACACGGTTCCACGAGCAGTCGGGCGGAGCCCGACGACAGCGTCGAACACGGCCGCGACTCCGCGGACGATCCGCTCTCCGTCCGAGTGGGGGCGACGCTCCGCGACGACGACACGGTCGACGGGTTCCACGTCGAGGACGACGGGACCGGCCTCCCGGAGGAGGACATCGACCGGGTGTTCGAGAGCGGGTTCACGACCGAGGAGTCCGGCACCGGGCTCGGGCTCGCAATCAGCAAGCAGGTCGCCGAGGCGCACGGCTGGACGGTCGAGGCCCGCGCCGCCGAGGGCGGCGGGGCCCGGTTCGAGTTCCGGGCGTCCTGACCGGTTCCGGTCCGCGTCGGTCCGAAACGACCTTACGCCGCGCGTGAGGCTATCCGATATGGTCGAGAACGTCGTCTACCCCGCCTACTTCGACGCCGAGCTGTCGCGCTCGGAGGGGCGTCGCGTCCCGACGGATCTGGCGGTCGAAGCGCCGACCGTCGACGAGATCGCGAAGGCCGTCCAGCAGGTCGGTTACGACGCCGTCGTCGAGCGCGACGCCACCTACCCGCGCGAGTTCGAGCCCCGCGGGTCCGTGGCGGTGAAGGGGACCGAGGACACCGCGAAAAACGACCTCGTCCAGGCGATCGCCGCGTACCTCGGCGTCCTGCGGGAGTAATCGTGCGGCGCGTCGGCACCGTCGTCCGCACCGCCGGGGGGTTGGCGATCGCCCGCGGCGACCCCGGGACCGAGCCGCCGCGGATCGGCGCGAGCGTCGTCGACGAGTCGCTCTCGACGGTCGGGCGCGTCGTCGACGTGTTCGGACCGGTGGGTCACCCCTACGTGGCCGTCACGCCCGGCGACGGCGTCGGACTCCCGGACCTCGTCGGCGGGAAGCTGTACGCGCGGTAGCTACGGGGCCGGCGAGTCGCCCTCCCCGCCCTTCGCCGAGTCGCCCCCTCCCGCCTCCGCCGACCCGTCCGGTCCGGACTCCGCGGACGCCTCGTCGTCCGTCTCCCCGTCCGATTCGGCCGTCGCGTCGCGTTCCGTCACGCTCACGTCCGCGAGCGTCGCGTCCGTCCGCGCGAGCCGCTCCGCCACGAGCAGCCTCTCCCGGCGCTCCAGCCGCTCCCAGTCGAACTCGGCCGGCGGGGACGCCTCCAGCGCCTCGAACCGGTCGATCACGCCCTGATTGACGAACCGCTCGAACGAGTCGCAGTTCGGGCAGGTGCGCGACAGGTGCGACGTGTCGAACGACCGCGTGACGACGTGATCGAGACAGCTCAGACACCGGTAGGTCGTGCTCCGAGACACGGGGGGACTCGGTGCCGAACGGGTGAATATCTGTGGTCACCGGCGCGGACATCGCCGGTCCGAACCGGCGGACGCGCCGCTGGCACGGTGAGTACGGAGCCAGCGGAAACCGAAAATCGGACCGAAACCGCGGGCGCGCTCAGAACAGCGCGGACGCCGCCGCCTCGGCCGTCTCGATGACGGGACCGAAGCCGGGCAGGAGCAGCATCGTCGCGACCGCCGCGAAGACGACCGCGGCGTACAGCGCCGTCGGCCGCACGTCGACCGCGTCGAGCGCGCTCGGCGTCTCGGGGTCGTCCAAGAACAACGCCTTCACGACCCGGCTGTAGTAGTACAGCGACACGACGCTGTTGACCGCGCCGAGCGCGGCCAGCCACAGGAAGCCGTTGTCGATGGCCGCCTGGAACAGGAAGTACTTCGAGAAGAAGCCGGCGAACGGCGGTAGGCCGGCCAGCGAGAACATGAACACGGCCATCGCGACGGAAGCGACCGGCGCACGCCGCCACAGGCCCGCGTAGTCCGCGAACGTGCGGCCGACGCCCCACCGCTCCGCCATCGCGACGAAGAGGAACGCGCCGGTGTTCATGAACCCGTAGACGAGCAGGTGTGCCATCGCCGCGCCCATGACGGTGCCGTTGGCCGGCCCGTCGAGGGTGAGCGCGGCGACGCCGATGAGCGCGTAGCCGGCGTGACCGATCGAGGAGTACGCGAGCATCCGCTTGACCTCCTCTTGGACCGCGGCCGCGAAGTTCCCGAGCGTCATCGTGACGGCCGCGAGGATCGCGAACGCGAGCATCCAGTTGACGTTCGCCGAGACCGCCATCCCAAGCGGGAACGCCTCGGTGAACACGCGGAACGCGACCACGAACCCGGCAGCCTTCGACGCCGACGAGAGGAACGCGCTGACGGGCGCGGGCGCGCCCTCGTACGCCTCCGGAGCCCAGAAGTGGAACGGGACGGAGGCGGTCTTGAACGCGACGCCGCCGATCATCATCACGACGCCGACGCCGAGGACGCCGGCCAGCCCCTCTATCGAGGCCGACGCGATGTCGGCGAGGATGAGCGACCCGGTCGCGGCGTACACGAGCGAGATGCCGAACAGGAAGATCGCCGACGAGAGCGCGCCGACGAGGAAGTACTTCAGCCCCGCCTCGACGCTCCCGCGGTTCTGCTTGAGGTACGCGACGAGCACGTACGACGGCAGCGACACCATCTCTAAGGCGACGAACACGACCGCGAGCGAGTTCGCGACCGCGAGCAGCGCCATCCCCGTCGCCGCGAACAGCGTCAGCGAGTAGAACGCCGCCGGGTTGTCGTGGTCGTGGAAGTAATCGTGCGCCGCGACGACCACTAACGCCGTCACCGACGCGAAGATAGCGGTGAAGAATAACCCCAACGTGTCCACCTTGATCGCGTCGGCGAACAGCGTGATCGCGCCGCCGGTGTCGACGCTCCCGGTGCCGGACGCGACGAACCAGACGGTCACGGACAGCGAGGCGAGCGCGCCGACCGCGCTCACGACCGCCATCGAGGTGTTCGACCGCGCGTCGGGACTGATCGTGTCGACTAACAGCAGCGCGAGACCGGTGGCCGCCAACACGAGCGCCGGCAGCAGCGCCGTCACCTGCGGAAGCGTCTCAACCATCGATCGTCACCCCCTCGACCACGGGAATGGCAGCGTCGCGTATCATCTCGAAGAAGATGTCGGGCGCGACGCCGAGCACGATGATCGCCACGAGCAGCACCGCGAGCGGGGCGACGTCGTGGAACGCCGCGGGCCCGACCTCGTAGTCGGTTTCGAGCTCGAAGGGCCCGAACAGCGTGCTCTGCATCGCCGACAGCAGGTAGCCGGCGACGATGACGATACCGAACATCGCGAGCGCCGTGAACACCGGCGCGTACGGGAGCGCCGGCGCGGACAGCGAGCCGACGAAGATGAAGAACTCGCCGGCGAAGCCGGCCATCAGCGGCAGCCCCATGTAGCCGAACGCCCCGGCGACGAGGATGCCGACGGTGATCGGCATCCGGTCGGCCATGCCGGCCATGTCGCCGACCATCCGGGTGTGCGTCGTGTTGTAGATGACGCCGACCGCCATGAACATCAGCCCCGAGATGAGTCCGTGCGCGACCATCTGGAAGGTCGCGCCGCCGACGCCGTACTCGGTGAACGCGATGAGACCGAGGATGACGTATCCCATCGACGAGACCGACGAGTACGCGACGATCCGCTTGAGGTCCTTCTGTGCTAACGCCAGCATCGCGCCGTAGATGACGCTGACGACCGCGATCGCCGCGATGGGCACCGCGAGCATCGACGCCTGCTCGGGCAGCATCGTGAAGTTGAACCGGAGCAGCGCGTACGTCCCCATCTTCAGGAGGACGCCCGCCAGAAGCACCGACGCCGGGGTCGGTGCCTGAACGTGGGCGTCCGGGAGCCACGTGTGGAACGGCACGATCGGGACCTTCACCGCGAACCCGAGGAACATCGCGACGAACGCGAACATCGCGACCGCGTCCGGCGCGATGCCGAACCACGCCCCCAGATCGCCCGCGGCGACCGCCTGCGCGATCTCCGGCAGGGCGAACGACGACACCGAGTCGCCGAGCGCGAACACGAGGCTCATGAATCCGATGAACATCAGCAGCGACGCCGCGTTCGTGTACACGAAGAACTTGATCGCGGCGTACTTGCGGCGCGGACCGCCCCAGATGCCGATGAGGAAGTACATCGGGACGAGCACCGCCTCCCAGAAGACGAACCACAGGAAGAAGTCGAGCGCGGCGAACACGCCCAGCAGGTTCGCCTCCATGAACAGCATCAGCCCGTAGAACTGGCTCTGACGGGTGTCGACGGGCGTCCACGCGCTGAGGATCGCGAGCGGCACGAGGAACGTGGTGAGGACGAACAGCGGGAGGCTGATCCCGTCGAGTCCGACGAACCACGAGACGCTCCGACCGCCGACTTCGAGCCACTCGATCTGGGTGGCGTACGCGACCTCGCCGCCGAGCAGCGCGTTACCGCCGGCCTCGAAGCCGGACCACAGGGAGAGGCTCCCGACGAACGGGATCAGACTGATCGCGAACGCCAGCCGGCCGGCCCACTCGTTCGGCGCGAGGAACACGGTCAGCGCGCCGACGAAGGCGACCGCCATGAGCGCTTCGAGCAGCATCAGAACCACCCCCCCGTCGCGCCGAGCACGACGAGCAGCGCGACGAGTCCGAAGGTGAGCAGCGCGGCGTACTGCGAGACGATGCCGGACTGTAGCTTCCGGATCCGACCGCCGCCGGTCAGGCTCACGGAGGAGACGCCGTTGACGACGCCGTCGATGATACCTTGATCGAAGACGTTCGCGCCGCCCGCGACGTCTTCCGTTCGATGCGCGAGCCAGACCTGTAGTTCGTCGAGGTAGTAGTTGTTGTACAGCACGTCTTTGACCCCGCCGAGTTTGGCGGTGTGTTCCGTCGGCGACGCCACGTTGTAGAGCCGCCAGGCGAGTCCGAGTCCGAGCAGTGCGAGTCCGAGGGAGACGGCCGCGCCGGCGAGGACCGTCCCGACCTCACCGCCGACGAGGTACTGGCTGCTGTAGGGACCGAGGTCGCCGTAGTGGTGCGAGGAGAGCCCCTCGATGCCGCCCCAGTGGT
The DNA here is from genome assembly GCF_000337415.1 of Halorubrum tebenquichense DSM 14210. Classification (GTDB taxonomy): domain Archaea; phylum Halobacteriota; class Halobacteria; order Halobacteriales; family Haloferacaceae; genus Halorubrum; species Halorubrum tebenquichense. The sequence goes on from NZ_AOJD01000051.1 coordinate 130,281, forward strand.
TGTCGAGCCAGAGGTGGAGCAGGTCGATCCCCTCGATTCCGAGCACCTTCTGGACCGGGACCATGTTGATGAAGCCGGTGACGACCGCGAGCGACCCGAGGACCGTCAGCGGCCCCTTCACGTTCCAGCGAACGGGTTCGGGGTCGCGGGCGGTGTCGCTCCGCGGCTCGCCGTGGAACGTGAGGAACACCATCCGGAAGGTGTAGAAGGCGGTCACGGGCACCGCGAGCAGCCCCATCAGGTACGCGCCGAACAGCAGCGGTTCGCCGGGCGCGTGGACGAGCGCCTCGAAGAGGATCTCGTCTTTCGACCAGAAGCCGGCGAACGGGAAGATGCCCGCGAGCGCCAGCGACCCGGCGAGGAAGGTGTAGTAGGTCACGGGCATCTTCGATTTCAGTCCGCCCATGTCCCACATGTCCTCGTTGTGGTGCATCGCGATGATGACCGACCCGGCACCGAGGAACAGCAGGGCCTTGAAGAAGGCGTGAGTCGTCAGGTGGAAGACCGCGGCCACGTACCCGCCAGAGCCGAGCGCGAGCATCATGTACCCGTACTGCGAGATGGTGGAGTACGCGAGCACCTGCTTCAGTTCGTCCTTCACCAGCCCCATCGTCGCCGCGAACAGGGCGGTGAAGCCGCCGATAAACGCGATGACCGCGAGCGTCGTCGGGGTGAGCGCGTAGAAGCCGTACATCCGCGCGACGAGGTAGACGCCGGCGGCCACCATCGTCGCGGCGTGGATCAGCGCGGAGACGGGCGTCGGACCCTCCATCGCGTCGGGGAGCCAGGTGTGGAGCGGGAACTGCGCCGACTTCCCGACCACGCCGCCCAAGACGAGCAGGCCGACGACCGTCAGCCACGTCTGGAGTTCGAGGCCGCCGGGCGTCCACGCGACGGAGCCGGAGCCGTTGAGCGCCGCGTCGGCGAGCGCCGGGAACGACCCCTCGCCCGCGAACGAGGCGGTACCGAACGTCGCGAACACCGCGACGACGCCGACGAGGAAGAAGTAGTCACCGAAGCGAGTGACGAGGAACGCCTTCTTCGCGGCCGACGGCGGACCGGGCTCCCGGAAGTGGAAGCCGATGAGCAGGTACGAGCAGAGCCCGACCAGCTCGAAGAACATGAACGCCATCAGCAGGTTGTCGGCGACGACGAAGCCGAGCATCGACGCCGTGAACAGGCCGAGGCCGGCGTAGTACCGCGGCAGCCCCGTCTCGCCCTCGTCGTTCATGTAGCCGAGCGAGAACACGTGGACCAGGAGGGCCACGAGCGTCACGATGACGAGCATCAGCGCCGACAGGGGGTCGATCAGGACGCCGAACGTGAGTTCGACGTCCGTCGGACCGATCCCCGCGCCGCCCTCGCTCGCCCAGTAGTACAGCGTCTCGTTGTAGGCGCGGCCGCCGGCGACGGTCGCCGCGACCCAGATCGAAAGCAGGAACGAGCCCGCGGTCGCCGCGATGCCGCCGAATGCTCCGCCCTTCGGGAGATACCTGCCCGCGCCGAGCGCGATCAGGAACGAGAAGAACGGGAGGAGCACGATCGCCGGAACGTATGCGAATGCGTCCACCATTTTACCACCTCATCTCCGCGGGAACAGTCACGTCTGTCGTGCCGAAGTTGCGGTATAACACGAGTATGATGCCGATACCGATGGCGACCTCGGCGGCGGCGAGCGCGATGACGAACAGCGCGAACACCTGCCCCGTGAGGTCGCCGTAGTACAGCGCGAACGCGACGAAGTTGATGTTGGCCGCGTTCATCATGAGCTCGACGCTCATGAGGAAGTACAGGGCGCTCCGTCGCGTCAGCACGCCGAACAGTCCGATACAGAATATGGCCGACGCCAACAGCAGGTACCACGACGGCGGAATCGACGCGGCGATGGCGGTCACCGCCGCTCACCTCCGTCGCGCCCGCCGTCGGTAAGCACCTGCCCGACCGCGGAGACGATGGAACCGTCCTCCTCGCGTTTCGCGAGGTAGACGGCCCCGTCGACCGCGACGTCGAGCGCGACCGCGGCGATCAGGAAGGCAGCGAGGAACCCCTCGGCTCCGATCGTCGCGATATCGTACCCGCCGAGATTGAACAGGGAGTAACCGATGTTGTGGACGACCGAGGCGTCGGCCGGGAAGCCGGCGGCCTCGGCGTCGAACGCCGCCGCGTTGACCGTCGCGGCTAGCACGGCGAACAGAGCGCCGACAGCGATTGCGGGCGCGATCTTCGACCCGCGGCTCTCGTCGTTGCTCACGCGCGACTCACCTCCGTTTCGGAATCCGATCGCGTGAGCATCACGGCGAACGTGACCAAGATGAGGACCCCGCCCACGTAGACGAGGATCTGCATGGCGGCGATAAACTCCGCCCGCAGCATCACGTAATGCACCGCGACGCTCGTGAGGGCTCCGCCCAGAAGCAGCGCGGCGTGGAACACGTCGCGCGCCAGGACGACCCCGAGGGCGAACGCCAGCGTAACCGCGGCGAACAGCCCGAACGCGATGGTGACTTCAACCATTGTGTGTGTCTCCTATGAGAACCCCTTTGAAGATTTCGAGACGCTACTGGTAGTCGACCTCGCCGTCGCCCTCCCCGATCCACGCGCCGCGATCGGGATTGCGGGACTCCAGCGGGTCGATCCCCTTGTACCACGGGACGTTCTTGAGCTGTTCTTTGTTGAACACGAAGTCGTCTTTCGTGTCCGCGGTGAACTCGAAGTTCTGCGTCAGTAGGATGGCGTCGACGGGGCAGACCTCCTCGCAGAGCCGACAGTAGATACACTGCCCGATGTGGAGGTTGTACTGCTCGCCGTTGCGCTGGTCGTCCTGCACGATCTGGATGGTGTCGTTCGGGCAGACGTTCTCGCACTGCCGACACCAGATACACCGCTCTTGGCTGAACTTGTGGACCCCGCGGAACCGCGGGCTCACTTCGGGCGCGTCCTCCGGGTATTCCACCGTGAACGTCTTCCCGTCCAGCGCGTGCTTCATCGTCGTCGCCATGGATTTCATGAGTCCGATCATGTTACGCGATCACCCCCACGATTACGGCCGTGAGCACCAGGTTCGCGAACGACAGCACCAGCATACCTTTCCAGCCGATCTCGATCAGCTGGTCGATCCGGACGCGGGGTATCGCCGCGCGGGCCCACTGCGTGAACAGGAAGAAGCCCCAGATCTTCACCACGAACCAAATGAAGCCGATGCTCTCCGGGCCCGGCCCGGAAGCGCCGCCGAGGAACGTCACGGCGAGGATCGCACCGCCGAGGAAGATGTGGACGAACTCCCCGAGGTAGAACAGGACGAAGTACGCTGAGGAGTACTCCGTCTGATACCCGCCGACGATCTCCGTCGGCGCTTCGGGGATGTCGAACGGGTTCCGTCCGATCTCGGCCATGTTCGCCGTGAGGAACAGCACGAACGCGAACGGGTTGACGAACGCGTACCACGACGGGATGGCGACGCCGCCGATCGTCGCCAGCGTCTCCGTCTGTGCGCCGACGATGCCGCTCATCTGGAGCGTGCCGGCGAAGATCACCGCCGACATCGCCGTGACGATGAGCGGGATCTCGTACGCGAGGTTCTGCGCGACGGCGCGGAGGCCGCCGAGGAGGGAGTACTTGTTGTTCGACGCGTAGCCGGCCATCACCAGCGAGACGGACGCGATCGACGCGAACGCGAACACCAGCGCGAACCCGACCTCCGGGTCCGCGAGGTGGAGGTTGATCGGGCCGATCCGCCCCATCGGGATGACGGAGAAGCCGAGCAGCGCGGACGCCGGCAGGAGGATCGGCGCGATGTCCCACGAGGGACGGTCGACGCCCTCGGGGATGATGAGCTCCTTCGCGAGCAGCTGGACCGCCGCGGCCGGAATGATGAGCAGGCCGTAGGGACCGATCCGGTCGACCGCGATACGGTCGGTGAACGCGGCCGTGATCTTCCGTTTCGCCCACGGGCCCGCGACGCCGGTGAACGCGAGGATGATGTTACCGACGACGAACGCGGCGACGAGCGACGCCGCGACCTCGCCGATCACGCTGTCGAGCCCGAGCGTGTCGACGATGAACTCGGGGAACAGCTGTGCCGGTGCCGTACCCATCAGCGGTCCACCTCCCCGAGAACGACGTCGAGGCTACCGAGCGCGGCGATGACGTCGGGGATGTACTCCCCGTTCGCCATCTCCGGCAGCGTCTGGAGGTTCGAGAAGCACGGCGACCGGATCTTGAACCGGGCCGGCTTGTCGGTCCCGTCAGAGCGGATGTAGATGCCGAGTTCGCCCTTCGCACCCTCGACGGCGCGGTAGATCTCGGCGTCGTCGTCCGGGCGCAGCGTGCGCGGCACGTTCGCTTGGATGTTCCGCTCGTCTTCGGGCCAGTCTTCGAGCAGGTCGACGCACTGCTCGATGATCTTCGCGGACTCCTCGACCTCGCGCATCCGGACGAGGAGGCGGCTGAAGTTGTCGCAGCCGTCCTCGGTGACGACGTCCCAGTCGAGCTCGTCGTAGTACCCGTACGGGTCGTCGCGGCGCAGGTCGTAGTCGACGCCCGAGCCGCGGGCGACAGGCCCGGTCGCGCCGTAGTTCTTCGCGACCTCCGGCGGTAAGATCCCGGTGTCGATCGTCCGCATCTGGAAGATCTCGTTCGAGGTGATGAGGTTGTGGTACTCCTCGACGGACTCCGGCAGGTGGTCGAGGAAGTCCCGGGTGTCGGAGAAGAACGCCTCGCGGTCCTCGGGCAGGTCCCAGACGACGCCGCCGAGCCGGAAGTAGTTGAACATCAGCCGCTGGCCCGTCAGATCCTCCAAGAGGTTCTGGACGCGCTCGCGGTCGTTGATGGCGTACATGAACGTCGCCGTGAAGTCGCCGTTGATGTCGAGCGCGAACGTCGCCAGCGCGAGCATGTGCGCCGCGATGCGGCACATCTCCGCGCCCATCGTGCGGATGACCTGTGCGTACTCCGGGACCTCGATGTCCGCGAGGTCCTCGGCCGCGCGGGCGTACGCCCACTCGTTGAGCAGCCCCGCCGAGATGTAGTCCCAGCGGTCCGGGTACGGCATGATCTGGTGGCGATACGTGCCGGACTGCGCCATCTGCTCCTCGCTGCGGTGGAGGTAGCCGATGTCCGGCTCGACGTCGACGACCTGCTCGCCGTCGAGGACCGTCTTCAGGTGGAGGACCCCGTGGGTCGCCGGGTGGTGTGGCCCGATGTTGAGGAACATCGTGTCGGACTCCTCGTCTTTGTGATGGTCCTCGAGCGGGTTCGCGTGCTCCGGGAGCGTGGCGATCTGGGGCCGGTCCTTGTCGTAGTCCATCGACAGCGGGTGGCCCTGCCACGTCTCGGGGAGCAGGATCCGACGGAGGTCGGGGTGGCCCTCGTACTCGACGCCGATCAGGTCGTACGCCTCCCGCTCGTGCCAGTCGGCGGTGCGGAACACCGGTTCGGCCGACTCCGAAACGGGGTGATCTTTGTCGGCGGGAACGACGACGCTGACCTCCTGGGTCGGGTCGTCGTACTTCTTCAGGTGGTAGATCGACTCGTAGCGGTTCTCGTACTCCTGTGCGGAGACGACAGAGAGGTGGTCGTACCCCGCCTGCTGTTTCAGGGTTCGGAGCGTCTCCTGAACGGTGTCCGGGCGGATGACGAACCCGGGCGCGTTCAGGTGGTCGTCGCGGGCGACGACGAGGTCGCCGAGCAGCGCCTCCAGTTCGTCGGGGGTGCGCTCGATCGCCGCGTCGTCGGTGGTGTCCGGTCGTTCAAGGCTCATGGCGAATCAGCGAAGTTGTACCGCATGACGAGTTCGTCGTCGTCGATCTGGTCGGTGAGCTTGTCGACGAGTTCGTCGCGTTCGAGGTCCGAGAACTCCTCCAGCTCGTACGGCTTGACGGTGACGGGCGCGGCCTCGCCGTTGGCGACGCGCTCTTGCAGCTTCACGACGCCGTAGACGAGCGCCTCGGGACGGGGCGGGCAGCCGGGGACGTGAATGTCGATCGGGATGACCTCCTCGGCCCCCTTGATCACGTTGTACCCCTCCTGGAACGGGCCGCCGGAGATGGTACACGAACCCATGCCGACGACGAACTTCGGCTCCGGCATCTGGTCGTAGACGCGCTTCATCCGCGGGGCGAACTTGGAGACGATCGTCCCGGGGACGATCATCACGTCGGCCTGCCGCGGGGAGGCGCGCGGGACGCCCGACCCGAAGCGGTCGAGGTCGTGTTTCACCGCGTAGGTGTGCATCATCTCGATGCTACAGCAGGCGATCCCGAACTGCAGCATGAACATCGAGGAGCCCCGACACCAGTTCAGGAACTTGTCGAACTTGGTGAGGATGAACGGCGAGGAGCCGAACGCCTCCCGGAGCCGGGAGTTGAACCGGTCCCCCTGCCCGGTCATCCGGGCGTCTCGGGTTTCGGTTACGACCTGCGATTCGTCGGTGATAAACGGTTGATCGCTGCTCATTAGTTGAGTTCCTCCGTCGTCTTTCTGCTGGTCGCGCGGGGGCTGCGGGCCCAGCTGATCGCCCCCGACCGCCACGCCCAGACGAGTCCGACCGCGAGAACGCCGACGAACGCCAACATCGGCCACAGCAGGTCGGCCATCGGGACGCCGGCCTGGACGGCCGGGCGGTAGATGACCGCCCACGGGAACAGCAACACGGTCTCGATGTCGAACACGACGAACAACAGCGCGACCATGTAGTACTGGATGTTGAACCGGATCCGCGTCCCGCCCGTCGGGGTCTCGCCGGACTCGTATGTGGTACTTTTGCCGGTCTCAGGCACGCTCGGGCGGAGCAGCGCCGACACTGTCATCATCGCTATCGGGATGAGCAGGCCGACGACCGCCAAGGCGCCAATCGCTATCCAATCGCTCATATAGGTCTCCGTAACGTGCTGGGGTTTGGACCGCCCCCTCATAAGCGTTGAGTCTTGTGCGTCCGCGGGCGTGCGGGCCGGTATCGGCCGTTCGCGGACGAAAACGGAAGTACGGCGGGGCCGCGGACGAACCCCGGGGCCGAACACGTTCCGCTACCGGTCGCGGAACCCGTCGAGACCGAGGTCGTGGAGCGCCGCCGAGTCGTCCGCGACGCCCGCCTTCTGCTCGTCGTGCAGCTCGACCAGCCGCTCGGCGACGGCGTCGTGCTCGCGCGCGAGCACTTGCGCGGCCGAGAGGGCGGCGTTGTACGACTTCCCGGCGTCGACGGCGACGATCGGCGCGCCCGTCGGCATCCCGATGACGGAGTCCACCGACTTCTCCTGAACGGGCACCCCGATCACGGGCACGGGGTACGCGATCGAGGCGGTCATGTTCGGCAGGTCGGCCGACTTTCCGCCCGCGCCGGCGATTATCACGTCGAGGCCGCGGGCCGTCGCCGTCTCTCCGTACGCGTACATGAGTTCCGGGGTGCGGTGCGCCGAGACGACGTAGCTCTCGTAGGTGAACCGCGCGTCCGGCGGGTCGCCGAAGTCGGTCTGCTCCGCGAAGCCGAGGTCGTCGAGCGCGTCGTAGGCGTCTTCCATGACGGGGAGGTCCGAGTCCGACCCCATGATGATCCCCACGTCGGGGGTCGCGTCGGGGTCGGCGTCGGCCGCCGCCTCCGCTTCGAGCCGGTCGATCAGGTCTTGGACCGTGGCCATGAGCGTGAGTGACGCGACCCGGACTGTAAATCGTGCCGGTCCCCTATCGCCCGGCGCGTCGCCGATCGACGCCTCAGCGACCGCAAGTCCGAAGGTCCAGGCCGCGGAATCGAGAGGCGAGATGCCCTCCAGACGCGCGTTCCTCTCCGGTCTCGGAGCGGCCGGACTGACGGCTACCGCCGGCTGTCTCACCGGATTCGACGCTGAACCCGGTGCCGACGAGACGTACGACTGGCCGGCCGGCGGCGGCGACGGGTGGAACTCGCGGTCGGTTCCGAACGGGGTCGCGCCGCGGGACGATCCGGCCGTCGATCGGACCTACGAGTTCGACGGGATCCCCGCCGGGGACCCGGTGGTGACCGCCGAAACGGTGCTCCTGAACACCGGCGTGGACGTGGTCGCGCTCGGTCGCGAGGACCTGAGTCCGCGGTGGACCGTCGCTCCGGACGACAACGATGCGTATCGGTACACCGGGGCACCGGCCGTCGCGGACGGCGTGGCGTACGTCCCGGAGAGCGACACGCTGGTCGCGCGCGACCTCGACACCGGCGAGCGGCTGTGGAGCCGGGAGTTCGAGTACGTCTTCGGCGAGACGACGCCGCTCGTCGTCGAGCGCGGGGACGACCGCCGAGTGGTGATCGGGGCCGGCGAGTATCTCCGCGCGTTCGACGGGGCCACGGGCGAGCGACGGTGGGAACGCCGGCTCGACGGGATCGTCCGACCCGCCGCGGCACGCGCGGCCGCGTCGGTGTACGGCGTCGTCTACGCCGCGACGACCGGCGGGGACCTGTACGCGGTCGACGACGAGGGCCGGGTGCGGTGGAACCGGACCGTCGACGCCGGGATTCGAACCGCTCCGACCGTCGTCGCGTCCCGCAGACCCGACGGTGAGACCATAACGGGGTCCGGCGACGTGGTCGTCGGCGACGGAGACGGGTCGATCCGGTGTTTCGAGCCGAACGGGAAGCCCCGGTGGCGTACCGACCTCTTCGGATTCGCCGAAGGGGGGATAGCGGCCGGCCACGACGGGGTGTTCGCGGTCTCCGGCGGACGGTTGTCCGCGCTGAACGCGGAGAACGGGAACGTCGGGTGGCAGACCGACGTCGGAGACGCCGTCCACCCGACGCCGCCGGCGCTCGTGGGCGACACGGTGTACGTCGGCGGGGAACGGCTCCACGGAATCGGCGTCGGCGGCGGCGTCGGCATCGGGTCGGTCCGCGTCGGCGAGACGCGGTTCAAGCACGAGGTCGACGGCAGTGCGAGCTACGTCACCGCCGCCGACGGGTCGCTGTTCGCGACGATGGCGGCGGGGACGAGCGGCGGGCGGTTAGCGGTCCTCTCCTGAGAGGAACGACCGGAGGAGGTCGCCGTCGTGTAGTTCCGACGGGACGCCCCCGAACCAGCGTGCGTCGCGGATCTCGCCTGGATCGACTCCGAGTTCGGTGGCGTCGGGAATACGCCCCTCGGCGCGCGCCGCGTAGACCACGTAGTCGGCCTCGAACGCGACCGCGTCGCGCTCGGCGTCGACGTACGACTGCTCGAAGACGACGATCGGATCGCCGACCGTCGCGTCGAGCCCCGTCTCTTCTCGGGCCTCCCGCGCCGCCGCGGTCGCCGGCGGCTCGCCGGGTTCGGCCGCGCCGCCGGGGAGGACCCAGCCATCAGACCACCCGGTCTTCACGAACGCGAGTCGGCCGTCTGGATCCCGGACGCGGGCCGCGGTCGTCAGGGCGGTCCCCTCCTCCGCCCAGTCGCGGAGCGCCTCGATCCGATTCGGCGGGAGCCGGATCGATTGGCGTTCTCGGGGGGCGTCGGGCGCGAGGGCGTCGGGCATTGGTGCGGTTACGCGTCGAACGTCAGCCCGTCCCGCAGCTCCCGTGCCCGGTCGAGCAGCGCGTCGCGCTCGTCGGCCGAGACCGCGTCCGGGTCCGCGTCGCCGTCCGTCACCGTGAGGTGGCCCATCTTCCGGAGCGGGTACGTGTCGTCTTTCTCGTACCAGTGGAGGTCGGCGTCGGGCGCGCCGAGGACCGACTCGACGCCCGACAGCGTCGCGGGTTCGATTTCGTCAACGTCCCCGAGCACGTTCGCCGTGACCGCGGGCGCGACGAGGTCGGTCGGGCCGAGCGGCCAGCCGAGGACCGCGCGGACGTGGTTCTCGAACTGCGAGGTGCGCGCGCCCTCGATCGTCCAGTGGCCGGAGTTATGCGGGCGCGGCGCGATCTCGTTGACCAGTACCTCGCCCTCTCGGGTCTCGAACAGCTCGATCCCGAAGACGCCGCGGCCGTCGAGGACGTCCAGCACGTCGCGGGCGACCGACTCGGCCTCGGCGACGACCGCGTCGTCGGCGCGGGCGGGGGCGACGCTCTCGCGGAGGATCTCCTCGCGGTGGACCGTCTCCGTGACGGGGTAGGTCCTGGTCTCGCCGTCAGCCCCCTTCAGCCCCATCACCGCGATCTCGCGCTCGAAGTCGAGGAACTCCTCGGCCATCGCGGCACCGCCGACCTCGTCGAGCGCGGCCGCGGCCGCGTCCGGCGTCTCCACGGGAACGTTTCCGCGGCCGTCGTAGCCGCCCTCGCGGGCCTTCAGCATGACGCCGCCGAACTCCTCGACGACGCGTTCGAGGCCCTCGGCGGTCGCGACCGCGACGAACTCGGGGACGGGGATCCCCGCGTCCGCGAGCGCCTCCTTCTGGACCAGCTTGTCCTGAATGGTCTCCAGCGTTTCGGTGTCGGGATGGACCGACACGCCGTGCTCCTCGCCCGCGGCCGCGAGGACGTCCGGGTCGGCGAGTTCGATCTCGAACGTCAGGGCGTCGACGCGGCTCGCGAGCTCGTCGATCGCGTCCGCGTCGTCGAAGTCGGCGACGATCTGGTCGGCGGCGACGGTCGCCGCCGGACAGTCGGGCGTCGGATCCAGCACCACGAGGTCGACGCCGAGCGGCGAGGCGGCCTCGGCCAGCATCCGGCCGAGCTGTCCGCCCCCGACGACCCCGAGCGTCGGTCCCGGCAGAGTGATCGACATGTGGAAGCCAGTACTGGACAGGGGTGAATAAGTATTACCAAATCCGGTAGAGAATAGGCACGAACGCGGATCGATTGGTCGCGCGAGAACCGATCGAGCCCGCCGTCGGGACCCCCGGCGACGGGCTACTCCCGACGCAACAGCAGGGATCCGCCGACCACGACGAGGAGCAGGCTCACGAGACCGACCACCTGCGTGAGGCCGATTCCGAACCCTTCCAGCGGCGAGCCGCCGTCTCCGGAGCCGTCGGCGTCGCCCGCGCCGCCGTCCGACGAGTCGGCACCCCCGGTCGACTCCCCGTCGGGAGTAGTCCGTTCGACGACGGAGACGGCCCCGACCTCGGTCGGGCCGACGGCGACCTCGTACTCCCCGGGCTCGGTGAACTGCGGCGTGAACGTGACGCGTCGGGTCGCGTCGGCGGGGACGGTTATCGTCCGGTCGTCCACGAGTTCGCCGTTTATCCGGAGGTCGACGTTCGTCGTCCCCTCGGCGTCGCCGGCGTTCCGCAGTTCGACGACCACCTCCGTCGCGCGCTCCGGGGTCACCTCCTCGGCCCCGAGCGAGGCGTCCGCGACCGTCACGTCGGACTGCGGCCCGCCGACGGCGAAGTACGAGAACCCGGGCGTCTCGGCGACGTAGGTCCCGTCGCCCTCGTAGGTCGTCGGCAGTTCTCGCCACTGGTTATCGGCGTAGCGGTACAGCGCGACCTCCTCGGGCGATTCGGCGTCGGAGAACGCCGACATGTCCGCCTCGAAGCGGATCTCCGCGCTCTCGACCGCCCCGGAGTCGAACGTGTCCGAGGAGATCTCGAACGCCGACACGGTCTCCGCGTTCTCGTGACCGCGCACGTCGTCCGGGATTCCGGAGGGCTCCATCGGCGTCACGTCGAGGTCGAACGAGAGAATGTCGGACGACGCGGCGACCGACAGGGCCGAGAGCGTCGCGTTCGACGACGCCGCCGCCCCGCTCGGGAGGTCCGCCTCAACGACCTCGCCGGCGTCGACGCTCGCCGCGCTGAGCGTCGCGGTGTCGTTCGTCGTCTCGACCGACGCGGCCGTCGTCTCGACGGTGTCGCCGCTCGGCGGCGGCGCGACGGCACCGCCGCCGCCGTCCGAACCGCCGTCGCTTCCGTCGCCGCCGTCGGAACCACCGCCGCTTCCGTCGCCGCCCTCCGAACCGCCGCCTCCCTCGCCGACCGCGAGGTCGACGCGGCGGACCTCGCCCGGCTCCCACTCGACCGGTTCGTCTGTCCCGGCGACCTCGCCGTTGACGCGGAACTCGACGGTCGCCCCGGCGTCGTCGCTCGTCCCTTCGACGACGAGCTTCTGGTCGAACGCGGACGACCCGCCGTACGCCCCGGACTGGGTCGTGGTGAGGCTCCCGCGCAGTTCGCCGCCGACGTACGCGGTGACTTCGACGCCCTCGGGGGCCGGCTCCCCGTCGACGGTCACGTCGCCGAAGTAGGCCGCGGGCGTCGGCGGCGGTCCGTCCTGCGCGACGGCCGCCGGCGCGACGGCGACCGCGGAGACGACAAGTAGCGATGCGACGAGGACCGCGAGCGGTGTCGAGCGTGTTCGTATCATGGGGAAACGTCCCACACCGGTTCGAACGGGGCGACCCGAGCGGGGACGCCCGGACGTTGCGGGGGAGGGACGCCCGACAGCAGGGTTCCGGTGTAAGTAGTTATTAACCGATTGCTACGACGGATTACCGGATCGGGACGCGGGGTAACGGGTCGTTTCGCCGGGCGGCGACGCCGCGACGTCTGCGGGATCCGCGACGCTCGCGACTCGAAGCGAGAGCGACGGACGGGCCGCGAGGGGAGGTCGACCGAGACCGGACGAGAGCGCGAACAATCCCTCATGTTCGCAAGCATATCGGCTAATACATTAGACCGGGGTGGCCGTACGGATAGTCATGTTACCAATAGTCACGGATGGGGCGGGCGGTCGGGACCCCCGCTGTCGCCCCGACGGCGGCCGAGGCGACGTCGGTGGCGGAGGCGGTAGTGCCGGCGGCCAAGGCGACGTCGACGGCAGCGGGATCGGTGGTGACGACGCGGACGAACCGGGGCCGCGTGCGCGGAACGGAGCCCTCGGTCCGGGCGGGTCGGATCGGGTCGTCGAGCGCGGCGACCTCCTCGAAATCCTCGGGAACCGGCGACGGCGGCTGCTGTGGGCGCTGCTCCACCGCCGCGACGGCCCCGTCGACCTCGCCGACGCGTCCCGGGAGGTCGCGGCCCGGGAACGCGGGGTCGACCCGGCGGTCGTCACGAGCGAGGAGCGCAAGAGCGTGTACGCGTCGCTGTACCAGCACCACTGCCCGGTGATGAGCGAGGCGGGCGCGGTCGCGTTCGACCGCGAGGAGTCGACCGTCGAGGCGGTCCCCGCCGCCGAGCGACAGCGGTTCCTCGATCTGGCGATCGACTCGAGGGCGGTCGCGCGGGCGGTCGCCGGCGCGCTCGCGGCCGTCACGGGCGTCGTCGGCGTCGGGTGGGCGCTCGGCGCGCCGGTGCTCGGTTCGCTCACCCCGACCGAGTTCGGAGCCGTCGTGGGGGTGAGCGTCGCGGTCTCTGTCACCGCCTACGCGGCGGTCGTCTCCCGCAGATACCCGGTCCGTCTCGGCGACCTCCTGAGCGCCGCGGACGGGACGGACCGGTGACTCAGACGGATATCCTCCGGAGGTCGGCTTCGAGGCCGTCGACGAACTCGTTGTACGCCTCGACGAACCCGCGGAACCGGTCCGCGTACTCCCGCACGTCGGCCGCTGATGGGGACTCGTACTGCGACAGGAGGTACAGTCCGCCCGAGCCGCCGATCCGGAGGTACGAGACCGCGCCCTCGTCGTACTTCAGCTCCCAGCGGTCGCCCGCGACGCGGGCCGTGAACGTCCCGTAGTCGTCGCTCTCGTACCGGTACACCTCTCCGGCGATGACCGCGCAGGTGTCGCGGATTTCGTCGAGGACGCGGTCGCGCTCGGCCACCACGCCGTCGGTGGTCGCCGGCTCGGGGAAGTCGGCGCTCACGCCGTCGAGGACGCCGGACAGCGACTCGACGTAGTCGTTCCACGCCGCCACGAACGCGGCGTAGTCGTCGAGGGCGTCGGCCAGATCGTTCGGCTCGGGCGGCTGCTTCGTCGAGATCACGTACGTGTCCGAACCGGAGTTCGGCGAGAACAGGAGGAACTCCAGTTCGCCGGCCTCGTGTTTCACCGTCCATTCGCCGCCGGGCGTCGAGAGGGTCTCGCGGCCGTAGTCGCCCCCCTGAAGCGTCGCGAGCTGGTAGGCGATCCGTCCCGCGTGGTCGCGGACGGCCGCGACGAGGTCGTCGCGGCGCTCCGCCACCGCCGCGGCGTCGCGGACGTCGACGTCGATCCCGAGGTCTGCCTGCGTCGTCACGATCTCACTGGGCGCGCCACGGAGTTAATCGGTTCGGGTCGATGAGACCGCGCCCCTCTCGGCGTTCGCGTGAGGGGCCGTCACCGGATCGTCTCGCGGATCTCGCGGAGCCGCTCTGGCTCGTCGACGCCCGACCGGACGACGACCGCGGAGACCGCGTCGCCGCCGGGGACCGGCGCGTCGCCGCTCAGTATCGCGTCCGAACCGGCTTCCCCGGCGAGCCAGCGCCGCCCGTCGGCGATCGCCTCCCGGTTGAGCCACTGGGGCGGGCCGCCGACCACGAGCAGCGTCCGGTCGGCCCGCCCGTCGGGGACCTCGACCGTGTTCTTCCCGCGGGCCGCCTTGCGGATGACCGTCTCGATGGCCGACACCGCCGCGCTCGTGTCGACCTCCGCCGGCTCCGAGGAGCCGAACAGCCCGAGGCCGAACCGGGACCCGCCCTCCGACGACTCCACCGCCTGCGTCGCGTGGCCGATCGCCGCGATCTCGCCGTCGCCGCCCACCGCCCGGGCGACGTCGCTCGCGTCGAGCACCTGCTGGGGCGTCGACGTCCCCTCCGGCGTCTCGCCCGCCCCGAACAGCGCCGCGATCCGCTCGGCGGCGACCCCGTTGAGCCGGTCGCGGGCCCCGCCAAGCGTCTCGCCGGGGCGGAGCCACGCCGCGTTGTCGAACGGGAACACCGCCGCGCAGCGGTCGGAGAGCGCGTCGAGGGTCCGCGCCGCGTTGCGCTCGGCCAGCGGCCGGTGCGGCGTCCTCGGTTCCGTCCCGTTCCCGGACGCGGCGCTTCCGGCCGCCGCGTTCCCGGCCGCCGCGCTCGGCGGCCCCTCGTCGCCGTCCGGCTCCTCGGTCTCGCTCGGGGTCGGCAGGAACCCGAGCGCGTAGACGGGGGCGTCGTAGAGCCGCGAGAGCTCCTCGGCGAGCGCGGGCGCTGCGCCCGCGCCGGCCGCGCCGCCGAGCCCGACGACGATCAGGAACGCCTCCGCGAGCGACGGCCGCTGGTCGTCCATCTCCCTGCCGAGCTCGCTCGCGTGCGCGTCGCCGAGGCGGCGTCCCGCGTGGAGGTCGCCGCCGAGACCGTCCCCGCCCGCCGCGTCGCCGAACCGGTACCGGCGGTCCTCGCCGAGCGCGTCGAGCGCGCCGAGCGCGTCCATGTCGGTGTCGAACGCGTTGACGCCCGCGAGGAACGGGTCGTCGTCGTGGTCGGCGGCGAGCCGGTCGGCGACCCGCACCCCGGCCCCGCCGAGGCCGATGACGTGTAGTCGCATACGTCGCCGGTCGTCGACCGGGGATATATGACTTCGGCTCGCCGCGAGCGAGGGTCGGGGGAGGCAGTAGCCACACGCGATGGACCGGCGGTGGCGTGTGCCTGCGAGGCCGCACCGCGGCCGAGCAGCACGCGCGAGGGAGTCGCTGGCCCCGGAGCGAAGCGGAGGGTGCCAGCGGCGAGGCTGGGGAGGCATGAGGTGCGGTGCTGTGCTGGGCGGGGGCGGGACTCAAAGGGGCAGCCGCGAGGCGGGCGGAGACGACGTAAGCACCACAGGAGCGAACGTAGTGAGCGACGAGGAGCGCAACGAGTGTACGCCCGCCTCGCGGCTGGGGCTTCGGCGGTCTCCGTGCTGATCGGTCGTTTATAAGCAATCACGTACAGCCGAGCGGCTGGGGCTTCGGCGGTCTCCGTGTCGGTCGGTGATTTATAAGCAACTGCGTCGGAGCGAGCGATCGAGTTCAGCGCCGCGTCTCACCACCGGTATGATCAGAACTCGTCGAGCCGTTGCTGGGCCTCCGGAATCTCGGGACCGGGGTCCGGCTCCACGCCGAGCAGGCGCAACAGCGCGGTGTCCGCGAACGTCAACGCCAACACGAGGACGATCGGCGCGAGGAACAGACCGTGGAACCCGAACACCACCGGTCCGAAGATGTACGCGAGCATGAGCAGGCCGACGTGGGTCGTCTCGCCGCTGAAGTACGGCCGGAGGACGATGTCGGGGATGGTGTCGACGACCACGATCGCGACCGCGAGGAACCCGGCGACGTACGCGAGCAGCGCGACCTCGCCGTCGATCGCGACGGGGATCGACATCGCCGCCGCGATCGGGACGTAGACGATCTTCATCCCGATCACGGGGATCAGGCTGGCGACGCCGGTGAGCGCGCCGGCCAGCGTCGGGTACGGGATCTCGACCGCCGCGGGCGCGGCCGCGTTGTACCCGAGGTAGGTGACGACCGCGATGATCGAGATGGCGATGACGTTGAGCAGGTTCCCGTACAGCACCGCCTCCAGCTCGTCGTCCGCCGTTTCGAGGTACTCGCGAACGATCGCGTCGTCGTCGAATCTGAGCAGCCAGTCGTGGAAGCGAGAGCCGTCGATGAGCAGGTAGTACGTGACGATGACGGTGATGAGGAGGTTCAGGGCGAGCCCGGACAACGTACTCGCCAGCAGCGAGGCCTGCTCGGAGACGAGGTCGATGAGGGGGTCGAACTGCCCGGACTGGTACGCCGCGATCAGGTCGTCCATCGTCGGGTTCGACAGCTCCGCGAGGTCGCCGATCACCGAGTTCTCCGCGCCGATGGTGTCGGCCACCGGATACGCCTCGATGAACCGCCGGGCCTCCAGAATGAGCAACACCAGCGTGTAGCTCACCAGCCCGATGAGCGGGACGCCGATGACCGATAGCGACACCACCGCGCGGACCCGGGCCGGCAGCCGGAACCGTTCGAGCCGGTGGTAGAAGCGCCGCGTCGAGTAGTAGAGGAAGACGGCGACGGTGAGCGGGGCGACGAACCGGTAGGCCACGAAGCCGGCGACGAGCGCGACCGCGAGGCCGAAGAGGGCGACGACGAACCGCTTTTCGTCCATGGACCACGGTCGCCAGCGCCCGACATAAACCATGGTGGTCGGTTCGGGAGCCGCGAGACCGAGCGTGCCGTCACGGCGATCCCAAAGCCCCTAACGGCGGGGAGTGAAGGGGGACGCATGAGCGACATTCACCCGGACCAGCGCGTCGCGGTGCTGGCGGACTCGCAGAACCTGTACCACTCGGCACAGAGCGTGTACTCCCGGAACATCGACTACTCCGGCCTGCTCGAAGCGGCCGTCGCCGACCGCTCGCTCGTCCGCGCCATCGCGTACGTGATCCGCGCCGACTCCCCCGAGGAGGAGAGCTTCTTCGAGGCGCTGCGCGACATCGGCTTCGAGACGAAGATCAAGGAGATCAAGACGTTCGCAGACGGCTCGAAGAAGGCCGACTGGGACCTCGGGATGAGCCTCGACGCCGTCTCCTTAGCGAGTCACGTCGACACCGTCGTCCTCTGTACCGGCGACGGCGACTTCGCGCGGCTCTGCTCGCACCTCCGCCACGAGGGCGTCCGCGTCGAGGCCATGGGGTTCGGCAACTCCGCCGCCGACGAGCTGATCGAGGCCGCCGACGACTTCGTCGACCTCGCCGAAGACGAGGAGACGTTCCTGCTGTAGTCGGTCGCACGTCGGGGCCTGTGCCCGTTCGTCGGACAGCTCTACCGTTCGCCGAGCAGCGCCGCCGCCGCGTCGGCGACCGTCGCCGCGGCCGCCTCCACCTCCCGAACCCGGACGTACTCCCGCTCCGCGTGCGCGACCGCCCCGGACTCGTCGGCGAGGTCGCCGGGACCGAACACCACCGTCGGGGCGGGCGCGAAGTACGACGCCTCCGTCGCCGCGCCGAACGGCCGCACGTCGCCGCCGCGGTCGCTCGGGAGACCGACCGCGGCGGCCGCGCTCCGCGCGCCGCCCGCGACCGCCTCGACGAGTTCGTGGTCCGGGTCAGTCGCGAACGCCTCCAGGAACGGGGACTCGCGGTCGGTGAGCGCGACGGCGACCTCGACGCCGTCACGATCACTCGGGGCGTCGGCGAGCGACTCCCGGACCGCGTCCGCGAGCGAGGACCGGAACCCCTCGGCGCTCTCCGGCGGGACGCTCCGCCGGTCGACCGTGATCGCGCAGTCCGCCGGGACCTGGTTCGTCGCCCTACCCCCCTCGATGACCGTGGCCGTGAGCTTCGGCGGGCCGAGCTGCGGGTGGGCGTCGGCTCCGGCGTCGAACGTCCGGACCGCTGCGAGCGCGTCCTCCGCGGCCGCGACCGCGTTCGCGCCGGCGAACTCCGCGGCGTGCGCGGCGGTTCCCGACAGCTCGACGGTCGCCTGAAACCGCCCCTTCGCGGCGGTGCACGCGTCGAGTCCGGTCGGCTCCCCGACTAAGAACAGGTCGCCGTCAAGCGGATCGTCGATCCCCGGGAGCCGCCCGGTCAGCGCCGCCGCGCCGAGCGACAGGGCCTCCTCGTCGGGCGTGAGCGCGAGCGTGAGGCGGCCGCGTTCGGGCTCGGCGGCGAGGAAGCCGGCCAGGAGGGCCGCGAGCGGCCCCTTCGCGTCGCAGGCCCCCCGTCCGCGGATCACGTCCGCCGCGTCCGGCTCGCCCGACGCCTCCGCGTCGCTCGGCGCGGCACCCCCGCGCTCGTCGCCGCGCGCCTCGGCCCGCTCGAACGGGACGTGCGGGGCCACCGTGTCGAGGTGCGTGTTCAACACGAGGTGCGGACCGGCCTCGGGGGCCGGCGACCGCTTCTCCGCGAGGACGCAGCCGTCCGCGACGACCTCGGAGTCGGCGTCGTGGCGGTCGAGCGTCTCGACGACGAACTCGCGCATCTCGTCGACCGACTCGTGGGAGGGGATCCGAACCGCGTCTTCGAGGAACGAGACCGGGTCGAAGTCGGAGTCGTCCTCCCAGCTCATCGCGGATCGGCCGGGAG
>NZ_AOJD01000052.1 GCF_000337415.1 Halorubrum tebenquichense DSM 14210
GCGGGCGGCCGCGACGACGGCGACCGCGCCGGTCCCGCAGGAGCGCGTCTCGCCCTCGACGCCGCGCTCGAAGGTGCGCTGGTCGAGGACCGCCTCCCCCTCGCCGCTCCCGTCGTCGACGACGGCGGCGAGGTTCACGTTCGCGCCCTCCGGGAAGACGTCGGCATGCCGAACCGGGGGCGCGACCGCGTCGAGGTCGACCGCGCCGATCCCCTCGGGGTCGTCGCGGCCGCCGTCGACGAACGCGACCGCGTGCGGGACGCCGGTGTTGACGGCGGTGACGGTCAGCCCCTCGACCGGCTCGTCGACCAGCGGCTCGTCCGCGGCGGGGCCATCACGGGCGACCGGGACGCGGCGCGGGTCGAACGTCGGCGCGCCCATCTCGATGGTGGCCGCGGTCGCGTCGGGAGTCACCGTCGCGCGCCGCGTGCCGGCCTGCGTGTCGATCATGAACTCGCGGTCGCCCGTCCGGTCGTGGGCCCACCGCGCGACGACGCGGGCCCCGTTGCCGCACATCGTCGCGGTCGAGCCGTCCGGCTGGACCAGCGTCATCACGACGCGCGTCGGGTCGAACCGTTCTTCGACGCTGAGGAAGAGGACGCCGTCGGCACCGCGCCGTCCGGCGCGGTCCGCGTCGACCCCGCTCCCGGCCTCGAACTCCGCCCCGTCGACGCCCGTCTCGCGGTCGCAGTGCGCGCGGGCGAACGCCGCGCGGTCGCCGACGTCCTCGGCGGCCGCGTCGACCACGAGGAAGTCGTTGCCCGTGCCGTGGTACTTCTCGAACGGGACGGCGTGGACGCTCATCGCCCCGCCTCCGGTCGGTCGCCGTCGGGGGTCGCCTCCGGCCGATTGCCGTCAGAGGCCGCCTCCCGTTCGACGACCGTCAGGTCGCCGAGCGTCTCCCGGCGGCGGGCGGTCGTCGCGGTGCCGTCGTCGAGCGCGACCTCCGCCGGCCGCGGTCGTGAGTTGTATTGGCTCGCCATCTCGTATCCGTACGCGCCCGCGACCCCGACCGCGAGGAGGTCCCCCCGGAACGGGTCGGCGAGCGCTCGGTTCCTACAGAGCGCATCGCCGGTCTCACAGATAGGTCCGGCGACCGTGACAGGGGTTGCCTCCCGATCGGCGGGGGCGGGCGCGTCGCCCCCGTCGCGGTCCCGCCCGCCGCCGAGGTTGGAGATCGGGTGGTACGCGTCGTACATCGCCGGCCGGAGGAGGTCCGTCATCCCGGCGTCGACGCCGACGACCGTCTCGTCGGGGGTCGGCTTCACGGTGTTCACCCGCGTCAGCAGGACGCCGGCGTCGGCGACGACGTAGCGACCCGGCTCGACCGCGAGGTCGACGCCCGCGGGCAGCGGGGCGACCGCCTCGCGCGTCGCGGCCGCGACCGCCGACAGGTCGAGCGGCGGGGCGTCCTCCTCGTACGGGACGCCGAAGCCGCCGCCGACGTCGACGTACTCCAGGTCGAGGGGGGCGGCGGTCTCGTCGCTCGGCTCCGCCAGCTCTCGCGCCAGTTCGCCCATCCGCGCGACCAGTTCGCGGTGGCTGTCCAGCTGGTCGGGGTCGATGCCGGAGCCGGCGTGCGCGTGGATCCCGACCGCGTCGAACCGCTCGGCCGCCTCCCGGGCGACCGCCGCGGCGCGGTCGTACGGAATCCCGAACTTCGCGGCCCCGCCGGTGGTGACCTTCTCGTGGTGGCCCGCGCCGACGCCGGGGTTCACGCGGACGCAGACCCGGCCGTCGTACCCCCGCTCGGCGAGGCGGTCGAGGGTGTCGACCGCGCCGGCCGTGACCGTGATGTCCGGCTCCGCCTCGGCGGCGTCGACGACGTAGTCCAAGTCGCGAGCGGGGGGGTTGACCGCGGTGTAGTGGAGCCGCGAGCCGTCGAAGCCGGCCGCGAGCGCGCGGTCGACCTCGCCCGCCGAGGCGCACTCCGCGTCGAGTCCGGCGTCGCGGACCGCCTCCAAGACGGCGCGTCCGGTGTGGGCCTTCACCGCGTACCGCACGTCGGCGTCCGGGAACGCCGCGAGCAGTCGCTCGCAGTTCTCGCGGACCCGGTCGAGGTCCTGTACGTAGAGGGGGGTCCCGTGTTCGGCCGCGAGTTCGCGCAGGCGGGCGGCGTCCCAGTCGCTCACGCGCCGGACCGGGGCGTTCCCGCCGACCGGTTCGTTCTCGCTCATTCCCGGAGCGCGTCCTCGCGTTGCGTCGCCTCCAGCGTCTCCGCCTCGACGTGGGTCGCGACGACCGCGGGCTTGTACGCGCCGCCCTCGAAGAGGTCGTGGTCGCCGACGGACGACTCCACCATCCGCGTGAACGCCCGGCGCTCGGCCGGCAGGTGACCGTAGATGACCTCCTCCTCGACGAGGTCGTAGACGGGGATCCGGGGGGTGAGCAGGGTGTTCTCGCCGACGATCGAGTTCTCGCCGACGCGGAAGCCCGAGGTGACCCGGCAGCCCGCGCCCAAGGAGACGCCGTCCTCTATCACGACCGGCGCGTCCTCGACCGGTTCGAGGACGCCGCCGATCAGCGTGTTGGCCCCGAGCTTCACGTTCTCGCCGAGCTGCGCGCAGGAGCCGACCGTGTCACAGGAGTCGACGAGGGTGCCGTCGCCGACGTACGCGCCCATGTTGACGAACGAGGGGCTCATCATGATACAGTCGCTACCGAGGTACGCGCCGCGGCGGATCGCCGTGCCGTCGGGCGTGTTTCGCGTGCCCCGCTCGCCGAGGTCCGCGGTGTCGCGGAGCGGGAGCACGTCGTGGTAGGTGACGCCGCCGTACTCGCGCGGCTCCGTCTCGCGCAGGCCGAAGTTGAGCAGGATGCCCCGCTTGACCCACTCGTTGGCCTCCCACGATGTCACGTCGTCGCCGGTCTTCTCGGCGGCGCGGACCTCGCCGTCCTCTAAGGCGGCGAGGAACTCGTCGACCACGGCCGCGTCCGCGTCGCTGGCGTCGGCGGCGGTCAGCCCGTCCTGATAGCGGTTCCAGAGGTCGGCTACGTCGGCTTCGAGACTCATTTGGTGGTGTATGGATGAGTGGAGGTATTTACTCGTCGATGTGCGTATGCGTGTCAGGCATCTCCGTCCGCGTCCAGCACGTCGCCGAACCCGTACCAGCCCGGGTCGCGGCCGGCGAGCCACGCGGCGGCGTCGAGCGCGCCCTCGGCGAACACGCCGCGGTCGCCGGCGCGGTGGGTCAGTTCGAGCGTCTCGCGGTTCCCAGCCAACAGGACGTCGTGTTCGCCGGTCACGTCACCGGCGCGCCGGGCGTGGACGCCGACCTCGCCCGGACTCCGCGGCGCGTCGCCCTCGCGGCCGTGGACGCGCTCGTCGAGGTCCCCGCGCACGTCCTCCACGTCGTCGAGGATCGACTTCGCGGTGCCCGAGGGGGCGTCCCGCTTCGCGTTGTGGTGCGTCTCGGTCAGTTCCACGTCGTAGCCGGGCAGCGCCGCGGCCGCCTCCCGGACCGCCCGGCGGAGCGCGGCCACGCCGCGCGCGAAGTTCGACGCCTTGAGGACCGGCACCGCGTCGCTCGCGGTCCGCAGCGAGTCGAGCTGCGCGTCCGCGAAGCCGGTCGTCCCCGTCACGAGCGGGACGCCCGCGTCGGCGCAGGCCTCGGCGTACCCGACCGCCGAGGCGGGACCGGTGAAGTCGACGAGGACGTCCGGCTCCTCGCTCGCGAGCAGGTCGCCGAGGTCGTCGGCGGGCTCGACCGCGACCCCCGCGACCGGGTCGACCGGGCTGCGGTTGACCGCGAACGCGACCGCGACGCCCTCGCGGTCGGCCGCGGCGGAGAGCACCTCGCGGCCCATGCGGCCGCCCGCGCCGGTGACGGCGACCCGGAGGTCGGGGGAACCGTCCGCGGCGCTCATTCGGCACCCCGCGTCGCGGCCGCGAGGCGCTCCCGGTCGACGGACCCGGGCGCGCTCGCGTCGTACGCGACCAGCAGTTCGCGGAGCGACTCGCGTCGGTCCGGAGAGAGCCGCGAGAGCGGCGGACGGACGTGGGGGCCGCCGCGGCCGCGGAGGTGCATCGCCTCCTTCACCGGGATCGGGTTCGTCTCGGCGAACAGCTCGCGGACGAGCGGCGACAGCTCGTGGTGGAGCGCCCGCGCGCGGTCGTAGTCGCCCGAGAGCGCCGCCCCGACCATCGCGCAGGTGCGCTCCGGCTCGACGTTGGCGACGACGCTGATCGTGCCCGCGCCGCCGACCGAAAGGACCGGCAGCGTGAGACCGTCGTCGCCGGACAGCACCGCGAACGCCTCGTCGCGGGTGCGCTCGATCACCTCGCTGATGAGGTTCAGGTCGCCGGAGGCCGCCTTGTACCCCCGGATGTTCGGGTGTTCGGCGAGCTCGACGGTGACGTCGACCGGGATCGACTGGCCCGTGCGGCTCGGGACGTTGTACACGATCTGCGGGAGGTCGACCGCGTCGGCGATCGTCCGGTAGTGTTCGAGGAAGCCGGCCGGCTCGGGCTTGTTGTAGTACGGCGAGATGAGGAGGAGCCCGTCAGCGCCCGCGTCGGCCGCGCGCTCGGAGAGCGAGAGCGCCTCGGCAGTGTTGTTCGAGCCGGTCCCGGCGATCACCGGGATGTCGTCGACGGCGTCGCGGACCGTCTCGATCACCGCGACGTGTTCGTCGTGGCTCATCGTCGCCGACTCACCGGTCGAGCCGACCGGGACGACCCCGTCGACGCCGGCGCGTTCGAGGTAGCGAGCGTTCTCGGCGAGCTGCTCGTGGTCGACCGCGTCGTCGTCGGTGAACGGGGTCGTCATCGCCGGGTAGACGCCCTCGAAGGGCGGGTCGGTCGGGTCGCCGTTCGTCTCGTCCTGCGTCGCGTAGGGTGTCGTGGTGGTCGTGTCTGTCATGGGTGCTGCCGCGAGTCCGGGTCGGTGAGCGGACCTGTGCGCGCGCCGAGAGTCGTCCGGGACGGGGTCGCCACTCCCGCCGGCGGACGGCTCACGCGCGTTTTTTCGAGAAGAGCCGCGTCGCTGGCGGCGTCGGCGAGCCGAGCGCGAACGCGGGTCGGGTCACACCGTCCTATGGAACGGTCTGGCGCTTATACGTTGTGCCTCGGGTGGAAACTGCCGCCCGGATCGCGGACCCGTCTCGACGAGACCGCCGACGCGGGCCCCGAGCACGTCCGCCGGCTCAGGCCCCGAGCAGGTCCGCCAACTCGTGGAGCGTCTCGACGGTCGCGTCCGGGTCGCCGGCGAACGGTTCCCACGGCGTCGACTTCCGGTCGACCCGCGCGGCCTGCATCCCGGCGTGGCGCGCGCCAAGCACGTCGAACCAGCCGGCGGTCGCGTGGACCACCTCGTCGATGGGCGTCCCGGTCCGGGCCGCGCCGTGGCGGTACAGCTCGGTCGCGGGCTTGAACGCCTCCACCTCGTCGGCGCTGATCGTGTCCGCGAGGAGGTCCGCGATGTCGGCGTGCTCGACCATCGACGCCAGCATCTCCGGGTCGCCGTTCGAGAGGACGTAGCAGTCGTACCCCGCGTCGCGCAGCCGACGGACGCCCTCGCGCACGTCGTCGAACACCTCCAGTTCGTGGTACACCGCGAGGATCTCGTCGCGCTCCGCGTCGGGGAGGTCGACGCCGTGCGCCGCCAGCGCGTACGTCAACGCGTCCCGGTTCATCTCGTAGAACGGCTGGTAGGCGTCGACCGCGTTCGCGACGAACGTGTACGCCAGCGACCGCGACCGCCACAGCCGCGACACCGGTTCGGGGTCGGCGACGCGGTCCGCGAGCGCCGCCTCGGCGGCGTCCACGTCCACGAGCGTGCTGTACGAGTCGAACGTCACCGTCGAGACCCGGTCGGCGTCGAGCGCCATGCGCCGACCCACAGTCGGCGGCGGAATAAGCGACGGGGGCACCGGCGACGCCCCCGGACTCCCGCGTCGGCGGCCCGCGGCTCGCACATTTATCCCCGCCGGGCGACTCTGAGGGACGCATGAGCGACCCTGCCGACGACGCCTCCGATCCGACCGAGGACGACGCCTCCGATCTGACCGGGGACGACGCCTCCGATCCGACCGGGGACGACGCGCCCGACCCGACCGACGACGACGCGCCGGCCGCCCGCGAGGACGTCGACGCGGACGCCGACGCCGACCGCCACGAGTACGACCCGGACGCCGACCACGCGTTCCCGGACGACCGGCTCAACGAGGTCCTCGCCCGGATCGAGACCGACGAGGAGATCGTCGCCTACCTGGAGGCGCAGAACGTCAACCCGGTCGCCCGGAAGGGGTACAACGACCACGGCGCGAAACACGTCGAGATCGTCCGCGACCGCGCGCTGCGCCTCTACGACCTGCTCAAGTCCGGCGGCGTCGAGTTCAACGGCGCGCGCCAGCAGGGGTTGGCGGAGGCGGACGAGCCGGTGATCGTCGCGCTGGCGGCGACGCTCCACGACATCGGCCACGTCGTCCACCGCCACGACCACCCGTACTACTCGATCCCGCTGGCGGCGGACCTGCTCGACGGCCTGCTCCCCTCGTTCTACGACGTGCCCGATCGAGTGCGCGTGAAGGCCGAGGTGCTCCACGCGATCTTATGCCACCACACCGAGGAGCACCCGCTCACGCTGGAGGCCGGGGTCGTTCGGATCGCCGACGGGCTGGACATGGAGCGCGGCCGCTCGCGGGTCCCCTACGAGGAGGGCGGTCGCGGGATAAACACCGTCTCGTCGCAGGCGATCGAGCGCGTCTCGCTCCGCGAGGGCGACGAGACGCCGGTTCAGGTCGTGATACGGATGAACAACGCGGCGGGCGTCTACCAGGTCGACTCGCTGTTGAAGGCGAAGATCGAGGGGTCGCTGCTCGAAGACCGGATCCGGACCGTCGCGATCAACACGCACAGCGACGGGGTCGACGGTAACGGGACCATCGTCGACCGAATCGAGCTCTGAGCGCTCGCCCGCCGAGAGGGTCGGGGGTCGATTCAGGGGCCGCGGAGCGTCTCGCCCGCGCCGTTCCGGTGATCGGCCTCGTCTGCGACGGCCGTCGCGGCGACCGTCGTCGTCCGCGCGAGGCGGTCGGGGGTGAGGCCGCCGTACAGCTGGCTCCCCTCCGCGGCCCCGCCCCCGAGCAGGGGCGCGGCGTCGAACCCGTTCGACCGCGCGCCCGACGCCGCGATCCCGGGCTGGTTGACCACGAGACGGCCGGGGGAGAGCCGCTCCGCGACGCGGCGGGCGCGGCGCTGTTGGGTGGTGTGGACCGCCGCCGCGTGGGGCGCGCCGATCTCGGCCGCGAGCGCGGTCGCGGCTTCGAACCCGTCGCGACCGTGGAGGGCGACCGCCGGGATCCCGGGCAGCGTCGCGAGCGGGTCGTCGGCACCCTCCGGCTCGACGACGAGGAACGCCGCCCGCCGGGCCGCGCTCGGGAGGTCGAGCGCTGCCGCCAGCCAGCGCGGCGAGTTCCCGCGCGGGTCCGACTCGCCGTCGACGCCGGCGGCGTCGCTCCCGCGGTCGGTCCCGTCCGATCCGCGGAGGAGCGCCCGGAGGCGGTCACGGTCTGCGGCGTCGAGGACGTACCCGCCCTCGTCTTCGAGCGCGGAGCGGAGCGGGCCCACCGCCGGAGACACCGTCACGACCGCGGCGTCGCCCGCGGGGTGCGCGCCGAAGTCGTACGTCGCCCCGACCGCCACCCGCGTCGCCACGGCATCGGCCGGGACCGACCCGTCGGCGACGGCGACGACCCCGTCCGCGCCGGCCGCGGCGTTCGGCGTCCCGCAGCGCTGTCCCGCGGTGATCGTCGCCTCGGAGCCGGCGGCGACCGCGAAGTCCGCGCGCTCGAACAGCGCGTCCGCCGCCGGCTTGGAGGCGGGCGCGGGCAGCATCGACACCGCGCCGGTCGGCGCGCCGGCCTCGGCGAGCGCCCGGCGGACGGTCTCGACGACCACGTCGCAGGTCTCCACGGTCGACGGCGAGGGCGCGAAGACGACCGCGTTCCGCGCCGCCAGCCCGTACAGCGAGAGGACGGCGGGCATCACGACCGGGTGCGTCGCCGGGACCGACGCGCCGACGACGCCGAGCGGCCCGGCGACGGTCACCGTGCCCGCCGCGCCGTCGCGGTCGACCACTCCCGCGGTCGGCGCGCCTCTGAGCGACCGGCGCGCGGCGTCGAGCGCGCTCGCGATCTTCTCGGCCTTCGTCCCCGGGTGCCCTCGCCCCGTCTCGTTGGCCGCCGACCGCGCGAGCCGACTGACCGTCTCCCCGTCCGCCAGCCGCTCGCCGACCGCCCGGACGAGTCCGTCGACGTCGTCGGGGTCCCACGCGGCCAACTCGTCCGCCGCCGTCCGCGCCGCCGCGACGGCCCGGTCCGTGCGGTCAGTCGGGTTTCGGGCCGACGCTCCGGTCCGATCGGCGGCGGACGCCGAGGCGTCCCCGTCCGCCCCGGAGCGATCGCCGTTCGAGCCGACGCCGTCGGCGGGCCCCGGGTGATCGGGGGCGTCCGCCCCGTCGCGCTCGTTCGCCGCTCCCGTCGCGTCGCCGTCCTCCGTGCGATTCCCGGTCATGCCAGCGGCTGCGACGCGATCCGACTTATTCTCACCCCGTGAAACAGTGCGTCACCCCGTGCGGGGGAGCAGTCAGCGAGGAAACAGTTATATCGGTGGGTGCGGTGCGGGCGGACGTATGACGGAGCCGTCGGAACTCGTGGGCGTCGTCGAGCGCCGCCTCGACTTCCTCGAACGGCTCGCGGCGGAGCCGCTGCGGAAACACGAACTCGTCGACGCGCTGGGCCACTCCCGGTCGACGGTGAACCGCGCGGTGGACGAACTGGAGGCGGCGGGGCTCGTCGCCGGGGAGACGGACGGCTACCGGACGACGCTGCCCGGCCGACTGCTCGCGGACGAGTATCGGGGGGTCCTCACGGTCGCCGACGACCTCGCGGCCGCGGGCGACGTGCTCGACCCGCTCGGCGCGGGCGCGGACGTCTCCCCCGCGATCCTCCGAGACGCGGAGACGTACCGGGCCGCGGCCCCGGACCCGTACCGACCGCTGGAGGTCCTCGACGACGCCCTCGCCGACGCCGACGGGGTCGCCGCCGCCCTCCCGGCGTTCCCCTACCCCCGGATCGCGGAGCGGCTCCGCCGGACCGCGGTCGGCGGCGGGGTCGTCGACCTCGCGCTGGCGGAGCGGGCGTACCGGCACGCGGCCGACCGGTTCCCGGACGACCTCGGCGCGGTCGCGCGCCGCGAGGGGTGTCGGATCGCGTCGGTCGACGCCGTCGACGTCGGGGTGGTCGCGGCCGACGGCGTCGCGCTTCTCCTCGTCTTCGACGGCGACGGCACGCTCCACGGCGCGGCGTCGTCGACGGACCCTGAGGCGCTCGCGTGGGCGGAGACGAGGGTGCGCGACCTGATCGGCCGGGGGCGGGACGGCGGCGAGGCGCTCGCGGCGATGGACCGCGGCGCAGCGCCCGCGACCGACGACAGGTCGGCGGCGGGTGACTCCGCCGAGTCCGACGCCCCGGGAGGCGACGCCCCCGAGGCCTCGACGGGCGGAAACGGCGACGGCGGCGCGCTCTTCGGTCCGGCGGACCCGGGCGAGCGGGGGCGGGACGCGCTCTCGGCGCAGGGGTTCCACGCGGTCGACGGTGATCGCCTCGCCGGGGATCCGGACCCGCGCGGGCCGCTCCGCGCCACGGCGTCGTTCCCGGAGGTCGACGCGGGGTACGTCCTCGACAGGACCGCGGCTCGCGGCGGCGAGCGGCGCTCGATCGCCGGACTGCTCGTCGACGGCCTCGCCGAGGGGGCCGACCACGCGCTCGTCGGGCCGCCGGGGAGCGGGAAGAGCACCGTCTGCCGGAGCGTCGCGGTCGAGTGGTACCGGTCGGGCCGCGGCCCGGTGACGTACCGCGCGAGCGGCGGCGGCGAGGCGTTCACCGCGACCGAGCGGCTGCGAGAGCGCGTCGCCGGCGGCGACGGCCACCACCTGGTCGTCGTCGAGGACGCCGTGGATCCGGGGGCCGCGGAGTCGGTCGGGGTCGCCCGCGAACTGGCCGACCGCGACGACGTCTCCTTCCTGTTCGACGCCCGCGAGGAGCCGTACGACGACCCCGACGGCCTCCCGCTCTCGCCCGCGGACCTCCGCTACCGGCGG
Organism: Halorubrum tebenquichense DSM 14210; assembly: GCF_000337415.1. Taxonomy (GTDB): domain Archaea; phylum Halobacteriota; class Halobacteria; order Halobacteriales; family Haloferacaceae; genus Halorubrum; species Halorubrum tebenquichense. The sequence goes on from NZ_AOJD01000052.1 coordinate 10,104, forward strand.
CGGATCGAGACGGTTCGGATCCCGCGGCTCGACGAGCGCGAGGTCGAGCGGTTCGTCCGCCACGTCGCCGAGCGCACCGGGTCCGCCCCGGCGGCCGACCCGGGATCGCTGCTCGCCGACGTGCGCCGGGCCGACGACGAGCGCGTCGGCGAACTGCTGTGTCTCGTCCACCGCCTCGTCCGCGCGGCCGACGGGGCGGGAGCGGCCGACATCGACGAGGCGACCCGAAACACCCCCGACGAGGACGACGCGGGACCGACGTCCGGGCTGGAGACCGCGGTCGCGGCGGCGGTCCGCGAGGTCGAGAGCCGCCCGCCGCCGACCGCGGACGTCGCGGTGCTGGTGAACCTCCTCAACGTCGCCGGCGTGACCGACGTCGGGACGCTGGCGTACGCGCTCGTCGACTGCCCGGAACGAGGCGTCTCCCGCGGGGACGACGGCGATCCGTCGCCGACGGTCGAGGGGGTCCGCCGGGCGCTCGACCGGCTCACCGGGACGGCCCTCGTGGGGTCTGGCGACGGGGGGTACCGCACCGTCCACGACGAGTGGTCGGTGCTGTTCTTAGAGCGGCTGGTGGAGCGGGAGCCGGACCCGGTCGTCGCGCGGTGCGTCGGGGCGGACCGTCTCGCGGGTCCTCGCGCTCGCCGACGACCCGGCGCGTCGCGCCCGGGTCCGGCGGGCGGTCGGAGGCGACGCACCGACGGTGGATCGGATCGAACGCGACCCGAGCGCGTGGGCGGCGGAGACGGTCCGGGCGGTGTACGGCGTCGGCCGGCGCTACCCGCGGCTCGCGGCGCTGTACGGCCGCGTCCGCTACGCGTGGATCGACCTCCCGGACGCGTGCCCGGACGACCTGCGCGACCGCCCGCCGGAGTGGGTGTCGCGGATGTACGTCGACGCCGGCGACCTCGACGGCGCGACCGAGGCGCTCGACGCGTGGCGGCCGGCCGACGAGCGGGGGGCCGCCGAGCGCCAGCGCGGGTACGGCGACGTGGCGCGTCGCCGGGGCCAGTACGACGCGGCGCGGGACCGGTTCGAGCGTGCGGCGGAGCGCTTCGCGGCCGCTGGCGACCGAGAGGGACTCGCGGCGGCCGTCAGGGGGCGAGCGCAGGCGGCGCATTTCGACGGCGACTACGAGACCGCCTACGAGGCGGCGTCGCGGGCGTACGCCATCGCCGCCGGGGCGGACGACCCCATCGGGATGGCGAAGGCGCTGATGGACGTCGGCAACGCGCTCGACGCGCTCGACGGGACAGACGCGGTGCTGGACCACTACCGCGTCGCCGGTGACCTGTTCCGCGCGCACGACGCCACCCACGGCGAGGCGAACGTCCGGACGAACCTCGCGGTCGCGCTGCGGCGGCGCGGTGACCTCGACGCCGCGAAGCGGACGGCGAACCGCGCGCTCGACGGCTACCGGACGGTCGGCGACGAACACCGCGAGGCCATCTCCCTTTTGAACCTCGCGGCGGTCGCCGAGCAGCGCGGCGCGGTCGGCGAGGCGGTCGCCCACGCGTCGGAGGCCCGCGCGGTCGCCGAGGAAGTCGGGTCGGAGATGTACGAGGCGTTCGCGCTGAGCCACCTCGGCAGCGCGGCGTACGTCGGCGGCGACCTCGACCGGGCGGAGCGGTTCCTGGCGGACGCGCTCGACCGCCTCGACGCGCTCGACGCCGACGCGCGGTGCGCGATGGTGACCGCGATGCTCGTGGAGGTCGCGATCGACCGCGCCGACCTCTCGGCGGCCGAGCGCCGGCTGGAACGGACCGCGTCGCTGCTCGACGACCACGCCGGCCACAAGCGACTCGCCGAGACGGACCGGGTCCGCGGACGGCTGGCGCTCGCCCGCGGCGACCCCGACGCCGCGACGGCGGCGCTGCGGTCCGCGGTCGACGCCGCGAGGGAGGGGGGGTTCACGCAGGTCGAGGCCGAGGCGCTCGCGTCGCTCGGAGCAGCGGCCGCCGCGCGCGGCGACGCCGACGCGGCCGCCGACCGGCTGACCGCGGCCCTCGACCTCGGTCGGCGGGTCGAGGGCGCGGTCGCCGTCGTCACCGCGGCCGACCGGCTCGCGGAGCTGCTGTCCGGTGAGTCCGACGAATCGGGCGGAGTGGACCCCGGGGCGCTGGGCGAGGCGCTCCGAGCGTCGCCGCCCGACGCGGTTTCCCCGGAATCGGCCGCTGATCCGGCCGCGTACCGGGAGATCGCCGACCGCTGGCGCGTCGACGGCGACGGGGTCGCGGCGACGTACCCCGCGCTCGGCTGACGCGCCGGCGCAGCCCCCGCCGCCGGGCGGTGTCGCAACCGCTTTGGGCGCGCGGTCGGTATCGCGGGCATGACCGACGCCGAGACGATCGCGGACCTGCGGACCGCCGCCGACTACCAGTTCGGGGCCGGCGCGGGCGAGGCCCTGTTCCCGCCGGACGACCCACTCACCGTGCGCCGGTCGAGCGGCGGTCGCCCCCGACAGGTGATCGACGGCGACGTCGACGACACCCCCGGCAGCAGCGAGGGCGACCGCCTCGTCTCGTACGGCACCGACGGGCGGTTCACGCTCGGGCTCGCGGGCGGGCGGCGGATCCACGAGGCGTTCCCCGAACCGCGACACCGGGTGGTCGTCGGCGAGGAGAGCGAACCGTTCGTGCGCGAGGGGCGCAACGCGTTCGCGAAGTTCGTGACCGCGGCCGACGACGGGATCCGCCCCGGCGACGAGGTGCTCGTCGTCGACGAGACGGACGCGATATTCGGCGTCGGCCGGGCCGAACTCTCGGGCGCGGAGGCCGAACAGCTCGGCTCCGGCGTCGCCGTGAAGACGCGCGACGGGAACCCCGCGGACGACGACTGACACTCATTCCTGCGGTGGCGCGTGCCTGCGAGGCCGCATCGCGGCCGAGCAGCACGTGCGAGGGAGTCGGTGGTCCGAAGCGAAGCGGAGGACCACCGACGAGGCTGGGGAGGCGTGAGGTGCGGTCGCTGGGCGGTGCGGGGCGGGACTCGAAGGGGCAGTCGCGAGGCGGCCAGAGGCGAAG
>NZ_AOJD01000053.1 GCF_000337415.1 Halorubrum tebenquichense DSM 14210
TGGTGGTGTCCGGACCGATCTGCGATTTATAAACAGAAGCCGCATCGTAGCGAACTTCTGGGGCTTCGGTGGTGTCCGGACCGATCTGCGATTTATAAACAGAAGCCGCATCGTAGCGAACTTCTGGGGCTTCGGTGGTCGTGTTCTCAGCAACAACCACGTCGGAGCGGCAAGAGGGGATTTCGGCGGTCAGCGCGGTCGACACGGACCGTCAAAGTACGAGACCTTATAAGAACGTCGCGAGTCCCAGCGCTTCGATCAGCGGCACGCCGGCGATGACCGACCCGATCAGGTAACCGCCGATCGCACCGCCGTTCAACAGCGGGAGTCCCGCGTGCGGACGGCCCTGAATTACCCACCGCATCAACACGAGCAGCCCCGCGAGGGTACCGACCATCGCCAGCAGCGCCGGGAGATTCACGCCCAAAACCGGGACCGCGAGGTTCGGGGCCGACGAGAACGTCGCCGCGCTCGCGATCAGCACCGTCGGAATGACGGCGTCGCCCAGCCCGATGAAGAAGGCGTCGCGGTCGCCGGGCTCGGTGGGGTCGCCGGGCTCGGTGGGGTCGCCGGGTTCGGCGGACCCCGCGGCGTCGCCACCCTCGTCCGAAGCGTCCTCGGCGTCCGGAACGGCCTCGCCGTCCGCGTCCAGCTCCTCGTCGTCGCCCACCCCGGCGGCCTCCTCGCTCGCGGTCTCGCCGTCGAGCAGCGAGTACGACAGCGACAGCGGGATCACCAGCACGACGGGGATGTTGAGGTCCATGATCCCCTCGGCGAGCGACAGCATGTGCTCGGTGCCGTACACCGAGATGGCGTCGTAGACGGCGAGCACGGCGAGCAGCAGCAGCGCGGGCAGCAGGCCGAAGGAGATGCCGAACAGCCCGGCCGCGCCCGCCCCCATCAACACGCCCGCGGTGTCTATCACGTACCACTCCGGGTGGACGAGCAGGCCGGCTCCGACCGCGAGCGCCGGCACCGCGGCCGCGAGCGGCGAGACGAGCGCCGAGAAGACGTACCACGAGAGGTACGCGGAAACGCCGACGATCAGCAGGCGGATCGCCCCGTCGAGGTCGTAGCGGAACGCCGCGAGCATCAGCCCGGTCATCGCGACGATGGCGGCGACGTACACGAGACTGTTCGCGGGGTTGTCGGGGTTCTCGACCGCCTGATAGCCGCTCTCGGCGAACTCCGGGACCAGCGCCAGCGCGCCCAGTTGGACGGCGAGGAACAGCCCGACCACGAAGGCGACGCCGCGGTACTCGCGGGGGAACATTCGACCGCCGGTTCGGCGGCCGGGGGCTTCGGCCTTGCGCTTCCGGGGCGCGAACGCCGAGGCCGTCGGCTGTCGGTCGGAAGCGCGGCGCGACAGAACGGGTCCGGGCTCGGTGTGGGAGCGGGTGGGCCCGAACCCAAGCCGGCGGACGACGGACGGTGGAAGCGAGTGGCCGACCGGCCCGCCCCGAAAGGGATGGGGCCGGTCGGATTCGTCCGCGGCGTTTACTTCCTCCGGCGACTGACGTAAGAACGTACCGGCCAAATTATCGATTCGGATACTCCCGTCGCGGCGGCGGGATCCCGGCCGCGCCGTCCTCGAACGAACTCGCACGGTCGCGAGGGAACGAGCGATAGCGGTGGCGACCGCCCGCGGCCGGACCCGGCGAAGCGCGGACGGATACGGGGTGCGGAGACGGGGGGAACGCGGAACGAGCCGAACCGGGGAACGCGACCAGAGACGGAACTGGGCGGGAAGGGACGGAACTGAACGGGAAGCGGCGGAAAGGGGTGGACGAAAGGCGAACGGAGAGGTGGTGGGAGGCGGGCGGACGGGCGACGGCCGGACAGCGGACCCCCAGGCTGTCGTCGGCGACGCCGCCCGGGTGGTCGGGACGGGCGCGCGGATTGTCAGCGCCGAACTCCAACGAGAAAAGCGTCGGACTTCGGCGACCGAACGTACGTGCCTCACGGGTATAAATATGTGAGATCCGGTCGCGGTGCGGCTCGCCGACGACCGCCGACCGGCTCACCGACGGTCCCGGAGCGCCGGGAACTCCTCGCGGACCGCGGCGACCCGGTCGGAATCCACCGTCGCGGTGACGACGCCGGGGTCGTCGCCGACGGACGCGAGCGCGGTCCCCCACGGGTCGTACACCGCGCTCCGGCCGCAGAGCGCGTCGTCGCCGAAGCGACCGCTCCCGTTGACGGCCGCGACGTACGCGAGGTTCTCGATGGCCCGCGCGCGGCCAAGTGTCCGCCAGTGTTCGATCCGGGGGTACGGCCACGCGCTCGGCACCAGCACGCACTCGACGCCGCGGTCGACCATCCCGCGGAACTGCTCGGGGAACCGGAGGTCGTAACAGGTCGTCACGCCGACCGTGACGCCCGCGACCTCCGTCACCGGCGTCCGCTCGCCCGGGACCATCCGGTCCGTCTCCTCGGAGCCGTACCCGAACAGGTGCCGCTTCCGGTAGACGAGGCGGCGCTCGCCGTCGGCGTCGAACAGCACCGCGGCGTTCGCGAGGCCGGACGCCGCCGGCACGTCGACCCCGTCGGCGGCCGACGCCGCGAGGTCCTCGACGACCGTGCCCGCGAGCACCGCCACGTCGTGGTCGTCGGCCGCGGCGGCGAACCGGGCGAGGCGGTCGCCGGCGAGGCTCTCTGCGGCCCGTCCGTACGAGTCGAACGCGAAGTAGCCCACGTCGAACAGCTCGGGGAGGACGACGAGGTCGGCCCCCTCGCCGGCGGCCGCCGCGACCCGGTCGAGCGCGCGGTCGACGTTCTCCGCGACCGCGCCGCCCTCGACTTCCAACTGGACGCCGGCGATCCTCATGCCGGCGACGCCAGCGACGCCCGGAGCGCGTCTTCGAGGTTGTCCAGTTCGGCGTCGAAGTTCCGCTTGAAGAACGACTCGACGCCCGGGAGCCGCCCGTCGACCACGAACTCGTTGGCGAGGCGACAGCCGCCGTCGTCGGTCTCGGTGATCTCGTGTTCGCCGGTGACCCGGAACGCGCGGGACTTCCCGACGAACTTCACCCGGTGCGGGGCGTCGCGCTCGACCTCCTCCGTCTCGACGTCGATGGTCGAGCGGATCATCGGTATCGGCAGCGCGACGTGCCAGGTCGCGCTCCCGTCGTCGTGGACTTCGAAGGAGTCGACCACGCTGATCGCGCCCGCGCGCTGCTCCGCGTCCGAGATGAACGCCCACACGTCGGCCGGCGGCGCGTCGAACTCGAACGTCCGCGAGACTCGAACGGTCATACGATCCCGTTTGGGGCTACGGGGGTTAAAAATGCGCGTCGGCGGAGTCGGGGGCGGGGGCGAAGGACGCGGCGGGGCGGGCTCTCACCCGTCCGGGGTCACGCGCCAGGTCGTCGACTTGGCGCGGCCCCACTTCTCGATGTCGACGTCGTCCGACTTCTCGGCGAGACGGGGGAGCCGCGATCCCACCTGCTTGGCGGTGAGACCGATCGCGTCGGCGATCGTCTTCGAGCGAACGTACCGCTCGCCACGGGTGACGCTGTCCGTGAGGTACGCGAGGATCCGCTGTTCCTCCTCGGTGTACTCGCTCATTGGCGGATATACGGGTCTGACGCTCTTAACGGTTTCTCGTTTTCCGGAACGGACGCCGACGACGCCGCGGAGAGAGACCGAGCTGGCGGCCGACGGAGACGGTGCGGAGAGCCGGTCAGTCGAACAGTTGAACCGCGCCGACGGCGAGCGTCGCGAAGACGAACGCGCCCGCGAATCCCCACGCCTTTCCGAGCTGTCCCGGGTACGCCAGCATCACCACGGCACCGACGACCGCGATGGCACCGAGCGCCAGCGCGACGCCGACCTCCTTGTCCGATTCGATGGAACCCTCGCTCATACGAACCGCTTCGCGGGGGACCACTTAGTTCATGCGAAGCGAGCGACGCGACCGGCGGCGGGCGGTCGGTGAGAAATGCGTCCGAGAAGGCGACGGCCCGCGCGCCTCAGATGATCTCGACGTGTTCGGACGCCTCGTTGAGCGCGAGGTTCGCCGCGATCTCGGCGTTTCGCATCGCGTACTCCGCCGTGTGCTGGAGGCTGACGAGCACCTCCCGAGTCATGAGCAGCGTCTCGTTGTCCAGGTCGTTCGGCAGCTCGTCGAGGATCTCCTGTTCGCGGTCTTCGAGCCGCGAGAACAGGTCGCGGCACTCGACGGTGAGGTCGTAGTCGCGCTCGACGACGGCGCGGACCGCGAGCGCGGTCAGTTCGTCGACCTGGTCGGTGAACTCGCGGATCTGGCGCATCGTGGCGCTGTCGACGTCGAGCGTGTGCCCGTCGGCCTCCATCACGATCTCGGCGATGTCCTCCGCGTTGTCGGCGGTGAGTTCGAGGTTCTTCGCGACGGAGCGGTACCCGATCAGCGGGAAGCCCTCTTCGAGCCCGACCGCGCGGGCGAGGTTCGGGTTCTGGTAGGCGGTGAAGATGAGCCGGAGCAGGAGGACGAAGATCTTGTTCGCCTGCCGCTCCCGGTTGAGCGCGCGCTGCGCGAGGTCGGGGTTGCCGTGCGCGAGCGCCTTCACGGCCTCGCCGCGCATCGTCGAGCCGGTGTTCTCCAACCGTTCGAGCAGGTTGTCGAGGGTGAAGTCCTCGGGGTCGACCGAACAGCGGATCGAGATGTCCTCCGGCGTCTCCTCGATGACGCCGAGGCCCATCAGCTGCGTCTCGGCCTTGTACACCGCGTTGATGTGCTCGCTGTCGAGGGTCCCCTCGCTGCGGACGTGGATCACGCGCCGCCCGAGCACATACTGTGCGACGATGGCGCGTTCGAGCGAGCGCGCGTCGAGCCCGTCGGCGTTGATCACCGCCTCCGACTCCTCGCTGCTCACCGACTCCGGCAGCACCGTGAGCGTCCCTTTGCCCCCCATGCGCAGCGACACCTCGTCGCCTTTGTTCACGCCGTGTTCCTGTGCCCACTCGGCCGGGAGCGTCATCGCCAGCGTCGACGGCCCCAACCGTTGGACCTTCCGCGTTTCCATGCGCGACCGTATCGCGGGATAGACCTTAACGTTGTTCCCATGTTCATTATACGCTTCCCCGGATATACAAGGAAAATTCCCGATCGGCGTTCCTCGCGTGGCCGCGCGACCGACCGCGACGGCGAGCGATCGTCTCGGCGACGGACGACTCGCGCGGGGACGGACGGCTCGCGTGGCGGCGAACGATCCGCGCGCTTATGTCGGTCAGGCGGGGATAACAGGTATGACCGAGCGGGTACTCGTCGTCGACGACTCCTCCTTCCAGCGGACCGTCGTCCGGGATGCGCTGGCGGACCGGTTCGAGGTCGTCGGCGAGGCGGAAAACGGCGCAGAGGCGGTCGAACTCTTCGAGGCGTACGAGCCGGACGCGGTGTCGATGGACGTCGTGATGCCGGAGATGACCGGGATCGAGGCCACGGCCGCGATCAAGGACCGCTGGCCGGACGCGGTGATCGTGATGTGTACGAGCGTCGACCAACAGGAGAAGATGATGGAGGCGGTGAAGGCGGGTGCCGACGGCTACGTGACGAAGCCCGTCGACGCGGAGGAGCTGGTCGGCGAGTTCGAGAGCCACCTCGGCTAGCTCCGCGGTCGCTCGACCGGGTCGCGGGGTTCCGACGGGATCGGACGACCGAAGGACCGTCGAATCAGGCCGGATCGAACGACCGGAGAATCGTCGCGAGCGCGCTCGCCAACTCCTCGAACCGGTCGATCTCCATCGAGTCGGTCGTCAGCCACACGCCGTGGCCGCCGGCGATCACCCGCGTGAGGTATCCGTTCTCGAACACGCGCACGGTGAACCGGTAGTCGCCCAGCTGCGTGTCCGCGTACAGCGACTGCGCGCGGAACCCCTGTCGCTCGTTCTCCGCGAAGCCGACCAGGTCCGCGGTCCGGCTCAGGTCGCTGCGGAGGTACAGCTGTTCGACGTCGTCTTCGGTGAAGTACGTGAGGCTCCGGAGCTCGTCGCCCGTCGCGGTGCGGGCCGCGCTGAGGAGCTCGTCGGTCCGTTCGGTCGGTGGGTGAGACATACGACCACGATCAATGCTCACACACATGAGCGTGTGGGTGGCCGCGCCGAAACCGAGGGCGATGGTCGGGCCGAGCCCGGCACGGCCGAGAGGGACAGAGTTTACCGACTGCCGGGTGATCGCTCGTCTGATGAGCGAGTACGACGACGTCTGCGTCCTGTTGCCGACCATGAACGAGGCCGAGACGGTCGCACGCGTCGTCGCGGACTTCCGCGACGCCGGCTTCGAGCGGCTCCTCGTGATCGACGGCGGGTCGACGGACGAGACCCGGTCGATCGCCCGGGAGGCCGGCGCGCGCGTCGTCGAGCAGTCGGGGCGCGGGAAGGGGCAGGCCGTCAGGGAGGCGGTCCGGGACCACGTGGACGCGTCGTACGTGCTGATGGCCGACGCCGACGCCACCTACGACGCCGGGGACGCGGCGGCGATGCTCGGCCCCCTCCTCGACGGCGACGCCGACCACGTCGTCGGGAACCGGTTCGCCGACATGCGGCCGGGGGCGATGACGCGGCTGAACCGGATCGGGAACCGCCTGATCAACCTCGCGTTCCGGGCGATCCACCGCGAGAACTACCGCGACATCCTCTCGGGGTACCGCGCGTTCACCCGGGAGTCGTTCGAGCGCCTCCACCTCACCGCGGACGGGTTCGGCATCGAGACCGAGATGGCCGTCGAGTGCGTGAAGAACCGCCTCTCGGTGTCGGTGGTGCCGGTCACGTACCGGGAACGCCCCGGCGGCTCGGCGACGAACCTCCACCCGATCCGGGACGGCGGCGTGATCTTCTTGGAGCTGTACCGCAAGGCGAAGACGAACAACCCCCTGTTCTACTTCGGCAGCGCCGGCGTGGCGTCGACCGCGGCGGGGATCCTGTTGGCGGCGTTCGTGCTGTACCGGTACCTCGCGTTCGGGATCAGCCACGAGGTGATCGCCGTCGGCGCGGTCGGGGCGACGATCCTCGGGATCCAGCTGCTCGTCTTCGGCGTCCTCGCCGACATGATCCACTCGCTCCACGTGGAGCAGATCGAGCGGTACGAACGGGCGGTCGACGACCGAGCGCCCCGGCGTCCGTCGGAGGTCGGGGAACCCGACGCCGCCGAGGGCCGGGGCCCCGATGCCCGCGGCGGGGAGTCCGCGCGCCGCGAGGGGCCGGGCGACGCCCGCGACTGACCGACGGTAGGGTCCCGGCGGCCGACGGTCTGCGGGCGGCGCGATCCGGGATACCATCGCTTTTGTCGCTCCGGGGACTTCCTCGGGTATGAGCTCCCGTGGCACGTCGTTGCGAGACAGGATCCGCGAACCGGAGTACACCGGGGAGAACCGCTGCGTTCCGTGTACCGTGCTGAACGTGGCGCTCGCCGCGGCGCTGACCGCGGCGTCAGCGGTGTTCGGCCCGGTGGTCGCGGCGGCCGTGCTGACCGCGTCGCTGGGGAGCATCTACTACCGAGGCTACCTGGTCCCCGGCACGCCGGAACTCACGAAGCGGTACCTCCCCGACCGCGTGCTCCGCCTGTTCGGGAAGGCCTCCGAGGGTCCCCGAGACGGCTGGGAGGCGGGCGGGCGGTCCGGCGAGGTGACGGTGACCACGTTCGAGGCGGACCAGAGCGCCGAGGGCGTGATCGAGGTCGACGCCGGCTCCGCAGACGGGGCCGGGGATCGATCCGCGGACGGAGCCGGCGACTCGCCAGCGGACGACGAGCCGGAGTTCGAGACGGTGGAACGGATCCGCGACCAGCGCGAGAACGCCGTGGATCCGACCGAGTTCCTGCTCGATATCGGCGTCGTCGAGCCGACGGACGACGGCGCGGACCTCGTCTTCGAGGACGGCTTCGCCGAGGCGGTCGCGTCGCGCGTCTCGTCGCTCGAACGTGAGGACGTGCGGGCGGAGACGCTCGCCGAGATGTTCGGCGTGAGCACGGACGACGTCGACTTCGAGGACCGAGAGTACCCCGCGGTGACGGTCTTACGGCGCGTTCGGAAGTGGCCAGGCGACGGCGCGTACCTCGCGGACGTGGCGTCGCACCTCGCGCTCGTCGAGCGCACCGATCGGTGGCTCGACGTCCCCGCCGAACAGCGGCTCGCCATCCTCCAGTCGCTCCGGTCGTTCCTCTCCTCGTGTCCGGTCTGCGGCGGCGAGGTCGCCGCGACCGCGGACACCGTCGAGTCCTGCTGTATGGCCCACGAGGTGGTCGCGATCCGGTGTGAGGGCTGCGGCGAACACGTCCTCGAACTCGAACCGGAGAAGATCGCGACGCCGGGCGAGGACACGGGAATCACGCCGTAAGCCGGCGTAAGCGAGTTCTCACCCCATCTCGACCCGCGGGTCGAGGTAGCCGTACGCCATGTCCTGAACGACGTTCCCGACCACGCCGACGCCGATGACGACGACGGCCCACGCGCTGTTGGGACTGGAGGAGCCGACGGCCGGCGAGGTCCGCTTCGACGGCACGCCGGTCTCGGAGCTGACCGGGGCGGACCGACGGGAGTTCCGTCGGCGCACGCAGCTTATCGTTCAAGACCCGAACGACGCGCTCGACCCGCGGATGACGGTGGGGGAGGCGGTCGCCGAACCCCTCCGGATCCACGGGCTCGACGACGCCGAGCGGCGGCGCGCTGTCGTCGCCGACATCCTCGAACGCGTCGGGCTGTCGGCGGACGACCTGAACCGATACCCGCACGAGTTCTCCGGCGGCGAGAAACAGCGGGTCTCGATCGCGCGGGCGCTCGTCGTCAGCCCGGACCTCATCGTCGCGGACGAGCCGACGAGCGCGCTCGACGCCCGAGTGCGGTCCGAGGTCCTCGACCTCTTGGACCGGATCCGGCGCGAGTTCGACGTCGCCCTCCTCTTTATCAGCCACGACCTCGATGTCGTCCGGCGGAGCTGTGACCGGGTGGCGGTGATGTACCTCGGCGAAATCGTCGAGCGCGGCGCGACCGAGACCGTGCTGGCGGACCCGGCCCACCCCTACACGCGGGTGTTGCTCTCCTCCGTCCCCTCCCTCGACCCGGCGGACCGAGAGCTCGGTCGGCCGCTGACCGACACCGTCCCGGACCCGAGCGACCCGCCGTCGGGCTGCCGGTTCCACCCCCGGTGTCCGGACGTGATCCCCCCGGACGACCTCTCGGTGTCCGCGACGACGTGGCGAGCGATCGCCGAGTTCAGGTTCTCCGTTCAGGCGGGAGAGCTCCCGGAGGACGCGGTCGGAGACCCCGGAACGGACGATCACGGGGACGACGCCGAGGACCCCGCGGCGGCGGTCCGACGCGCCGTCGACCTCGGGGCCGAGCTCCCCGACCCCGACGCGGAGGCCGCAGTCGACGACGCGGCCCGGTGGCTCGCGGACGGCGACGTCGACGCCGCCGACGAAGTGCTGGCAGCGGCCTTCCCCAGCGTCTGCGAGCGCGAGACGCCGGCGGCCGTCGAGCGACCGACCGTGGACGAAGGAGAACGGCGGAAAGCCGGGAGCGTCAGCTGTCTCCGGCACAGTCGAGAGAGCGCAGAAGCGGTCCGGTCGGACGGAAACGGCGATTAGCGGACGATCCGCACCGTCGTCTCGTCGGTCAGGCCGCGCTCCTCGGCGTTCGTCGCGTTGATCGCGGCACCGATGGTGTAGCTTCCGACGCCCGCCGGCTCCCACTCGCTGTCGGAGACCCTGAACAGCTGGTCCCACCGCTTCCGGAACTCCTTGCGTTCGCCGCGGTCGAACGAGAGCGTCCCCTCCTCGTCCGGCGGGTCTCGGATCGGGACCTCCGCGGCCTCGACGTTGCCGTCGACGGTCCACTCCCAGAGGAGCGGAGAAACGGTCGGGACCGATATCGGCACCGGCAGGCGGTTGCGGAGGGTCACGCGGAACGGGACCGGCTCGCCGACCTCGTACTCGTCGTCGGACGTCTCCACGGACACCGAGACCGGGAGGTGCCGGAACCGCCGAGGGATCAGGAGGTCGCTCAGCGTCGACGACGGGACGGACCGGAGCGCCTGAAGCTTGGTCTGTCGCTCTTTCTCCGACGGCGCGTGGGCCTCCTCGTCGTCGCGGTGGAGGGCGTTCGACTCGTAGATCCGACGCATTGGCGGCGTTACGGGGAGCGAGGGATAAAGGGTTACGCAGGAGGGCACTCGGCGCGGCCGAGTCCGATCGAGGGCCGCGGTCTCGACTACGCCGCGTTACCGAAGGTCTCCCGCTCGGAGTCGAACCGGTCGTCGAACCGGAGACACGAGATGTGGTGGTCGTCGCTCACCCCGTACGTGCCCGGCTCGTGCGTCGAGCAGGGCGTGGTGAACGCGTCGTCCAGGGTCGTCGCCGCCGCCGACAGCTGCTCGTCGGCGAGCAGGTCGATCGCCTCCGAGACCGCGGCCTCCGCGTCGTCGTCGGAGAGCCGATCCGGGAGGTCGAACTCGGTGCGGACCATCCGGCCGAGCTCCTCGCGCGACGCGTCCGTCGGGTCGAGCCGCGACCCCTCGGTGTCGCTCTCGAGCTCCGCCGTCACCGACCCGACCGAGTCCGCCTCCCGGGTCCGGAGCTTCAGGTCCATGACCGACCGCCACGCCTCCTGCGAGAGGTCGTAGTCGGCGTCGCGGATCACCTTCGGACACCGGGTGTGGAACCGGCAGCCGGAGGGGGGGTCGAGCGGGGACGGAACGGTCCCGGACAGGAAGATCTGCTCGCCCTCCCACAGCGGGTCCGGCTCGGGGATCGCCGAGAGGAGCGCCTCCGAGTACGGGTGGTAGGGCGGTTCGAACACCTCCTCCGTCGGCGCGATCTCCGCGATCTCGCCGAGGTACATCACCGCGATCCGGTCGGAGATGTGCTCGACGACGCTGAGGTCGTGCGCGATGAACACGTACGAGAGGCCGAACTCCTCTTGTAGGTTCTCCATGAGGTTGAGGATCTGCGCCTGAACGCTCACGTCGAGCGCGGACACCGGCTCGTCGCAGACGATCACCTCTGGGTCGACGGCGAGCGCGCGGGCGATCCCGATCCGCTGGCGCTGGCCCCCGGAGAACTCGTGCGGGTAGCGGTTCGCGTGGCTCGGGTTCAGGCCGACGGTCTCCAGCAGCTCGTAGATCCGTTCCTGCCGCTCCTCGCCGCTCGCGATGTCGTGAATGTCGAGCGGCTCACCGATGATGTCGCCGACCGTCAGCCGGGGGTTCAGACTGGAGAACGGGTCCTGGAAGATGTACTGGACGTCTTTCCGGAGGTTGCGGAGGTCGGAGCTGGACAGCTCCGTGATGTCCTCGCCCTTGTAGTAGACGGAGCCGCCCGTCGGTTCGACCAGACGGAGCATGCTCCGGCCGAGCGTCGTCTTCCCGCACCCGGACTCGCCGACGACGCCGAGCGTCTCGCCCTCGTGGAGTTCGAGGTCGACGCCGTCGACCGCCTTCACCCACTGCGACCGGCCGAGGAGCTTGTCGACGAACCCGCCGGTCGAGTCGTAGTACTTCTCTAACCCCTCGACGCGGAGGATCGGTTCGGCGCTACTCATCGCGATCACCCTCGACGTACCCCGCGGCCGCGCCGTCCGCCGACCCGGTCGTCTCGACGGAGTACGTGAGTCCCTGCGAGAGCCCCTCCGTGTACTCGAGACAGGCCGCGGCGTGTTCCGTGTCGAGCGTCGCCTCCGCTCCCGACTCCACGTCGGTGAGCGGCGGCTCCTTGCGCGTACACTTCTCCTCGGCGAACGGACAGCGCGGGTGGAAGCTACATCCGGAGGGAAGCTCGACGAGGTCGGGCATCACGCCCGGGATCGTCTGGAGCCGCTCCCGCTTGTCGTTGACGCGGGGGATCGAGCTCATGAGCCCGACCGTGTACGGGTGTTTCGGGTCGTAGTACAGCTCCTCGACGGGAGCCTTCTCGACGGGTTTCCCGGCGTACATCACCATGACGCGGTCGCACACCTCGGCGATGACGCCGAGGTCGTGGGTGATGAGCTGGATCGCCGTGTCGAACTCGTCGGCCAGCTCCCTGAGCTCGTCCAAGATCTGCGCCTCGATGGTCACGTCGAGCGCGGTCGTCGGCTCGTCCGCGACGATCAGGTCGGGGTCACACGACAGGGCCATCGCGATGATCGCCCGCTGTTGCATCCCGCCGGAGAACTCGTGCGGGTAGTCGGAGAACCGCTCTTCGGCCTCCGGGATGCCGACGCGGTCGAGCAGCTGGATCGTTCGCGCCTTCGCCTCCTCGGACGAGTAGTCGAGGTGGTGTTCGATCGCCTCCGCGATCTGGCCGCCCACCGTGTACACCGGGTTGAGCGCCGTCTGCGCGTCCTGGAAGATCATCGAGATCTCGTCGCCGCGGATCGAGCGGATCTCCGACTCGGACATCTCCAGTAGGTTCTCGCCTTTGAACAGGATCTCGCCGCTCTCGATCTGGCCCGGACTGTCGATCAGCCGCAGCACGGAGAGCGCCGTGACGCTTTTGCCCGCGCCGCTCTCGCCGACCACGCCGAACTTCTCGCCGCGCTCGATGCGGTACGAGAGGTCGTCGACGGCGGTCACCACGCCCTCCTGAGTGTAGAAACGGACGGTGAGGTCCTTCACTTCCAGCAGCGCCATCAGTCCTCACCCCCGCGGCCGACACCCGTCTGCTGTGCGTCCAGTGCGTCGTTGATACCGTCGCCGATCATGTTCATTGACATCACGAAGATGAAGATCGCCCCACCGGGGTACACGGTCGCCCACCAGGGGATCTGACCGCCCGGCCCCTGAATGAGCGTCGACCGCGTGGCGTTCAGCATGGTGCCCCACTCGGCCGAACTGGGGTCTAACCCGAGTCCGAGGAAGCCGAGCGCGGCGACGCCGATGACGACGCTCCCGATGTTGAGCGACGCCAGCACGATGAGCGGCGGCATCGCGTTGGGAGCGATGTGTCTGAAGACGACCGAACGGTCGCGCGCGCCGAGCGCCTTCGCCGCCATCACGTACTCGTTTTCCTTGATCTTCAGCACTTCCCCTCTCACCAGGCGGCCGTACCCGGCCCAGCCGAAGAGGCTGAACGCCAAGACGAGCTGCCAGTAGCCGCCGCCGAGGATGGCGACGATGATGAGCGCCAGGATGAGCCCGGGGAACGCGAAGATGGTGTCGACGATCCGCATCATCAGCTCGTCGACGTTGCCGCCGTAGTAGCCCGAGATGGAGCCGTAGATCAGGCCGAACGACGCCGTGAGTCCGACGACGATGAAGCCGATCGAGAGGCTGTACCGGCCGCCGACGAGGAGCCGCGAGAACAGGTCGCGGCCGGAGCCGTCGACGCCCATCGGGTACTGCCACGAGGGCGGGTCGTACACCTCGACGCTCGGGTCGACGCCGAGATACAGGATCGTCGTCGGGTCGTACGGGGCCAGCGAGAACGGCTGGACGACGACGCCGAACACCTCGATGGGACGCGCGAACAGCGCCGCCAACGACATCAGAACGACGATGACGAGCGCGCCCATCGCGGAGCGGTTCCGCTTGAACTTCCGGAGGCCGCGCCGCCAGCGACCGACGGTCTCGCCGCTCGATTCGTCGGTCCAGTCGGACATCGGTTCTCTGTCTCTGACGCGGTCCGAATCGAATCCCGAGATGCGGATCCGGCCGCGTTCGTCGTGAGTTTGTCGGTCAGTCATATCGGATCCTCGGGTCGAGCGCCGCGTACACGATGTCGGCGACGAGGTTCGCGAGAATGACGAAGAACCCGGTGAACAGGGTGATCGCCATGACGACGTTGATCTCTCGCTGATTGATGGCGTCGATGAACTCCCGTCCGAGCCCCGGCCAGTTGAACACGACCTCCACGACGACCGAGCCGGCCACGATAGAGGCCGTGAGCGTCGCCGCGAGCGTGACGACCGAGATCAGGGAGTTCCGCAGCACGTGTTTGAGTATCACCGTGCGCTCGGGGAGCCCCTTCGCGCGCGCGGCGGTGACGTACTCCTTGTTCAGTTCCTCCGTCATCGACGTCCGCATCACGCGCATGATGCTCGCCGCCGAGGCGGTCCCGATGGTGATCCCCGGGAGGATGAGATACCGCAGCATCTCCGGGGAGATGAGCGACGATCTCGACGGCGCTAACACCGGGAAGAGACCCAGATACAGCGAGAATATCAGGATCAACATCAGGCCGAGCCAGAAGTTCGGGATCGAGATCCCGGACAGCGCGAGGAAGCGGCTGACGGTGTCGCCGAGCTGGTCCTTGTTGACCGCCGCGTAGACCCCCGCCGGGATGGCGATGATGAGCGCGAACGCCCAGCCGAAGAGACCGAGCGCGACGGTCTCGGGGAGCCGGGTCCACACGATGTCGGAGACCTCGCGCCCCGTCTGGAGCTCCTGGCCGAAGTCGCCGACGAGCACGTTCGAGATCCAGTCCAGGTACTGCTCCCAGACGGGACCCGAGAGTCCCCAGCGTTCGCGGAGCGCGGCCTCTTCGGCCGCCGTCACGTCCGGGTTCAATGCGACGAGTTGGGTGACCGGGTCGCCGGGAGTCAGGTGGAACATCCCGAAGGTGATCACCGACACCCCGAACATGATCGGGATTATTGATAGCGTTCGCTTCAGTATGAAACGTTGGAGGCTCATCGTTGCGTGGTTACCGTGGTGGGTTCAGCTGTCAGTAGATGTAATGCGGTCATTCGTGTGATCGAAACGGGGCGTTCGCGGAGCGTCAGTTGTCCGCGGCGACCTGTTCAAGCAGCTCTTCGGCGCGCTCGACGCTGTACTCGTTCATCGGTCGGAGCTCCTCCTCCAGAGCCTCGGCGTCGGCGGTCCCGCTCCCCTGCGCCAGCTGCGGGATCGGGGTCCAGGCCGGTCGGCCGTAGCCGCTGAACACGTTCTCGACGATCCGCTCGCGGGGGATCAGGTGGTTGATCGCCTGCCGGAGCCGGGCGTCGTCGAACGGGGCGACGTTGACCGGGTACTGGATGTACTCGTAGCCGCCCGTCTCGACGCTGTAGACCAGGAACTCCTCCGAGGAGTCGAAGTCGTCGAGCGTCGACGTGTTGATCCCGTACGTGGAGTCGATCTCGCCGTTCTGAAGCGCACCGGACCGGGTGGAGTCGTCGGGGACGATCTCGACCTCGAACCCGTCGAGGACCGGCCCGTCGGGGAAGTCGCTGGAGCCGTCGAACCAGCTGAACGCCTCGCTGACGCCCTTCTGTTCGGTCCAGTAGTTGTCGAACTTCGTGACCTCGTAGTACTGGGCGTCCTCGAACTCGGAGAACTCGTAGGGGCCCGTCCCGATCGGGGTGTTACCCTCGCGCGGGTCGATGTTGCCCTTCTCGACCTCCTCGATCTGCGTGGCGTTGAGGATGAGCGGCGAGGGGAGCTCGCGTTCGGCCTCGGCGTCGGCGACCTGCGCGTACAGGTCGACCGTGTACTCGTCCACCTGGACCGCGGCCAGCAGCGAGTCGAACGTCTGTGCGGAGATGTCCGAGTTCTCGACGTACTCGAAGGTCGCGACCACGTCCTCCGCGGTGAGCTCGTCGCCGTTGTGGAACTCGACGCCTTCCTGGAGGTTGTACCGGTACTGCATCCCGTAGGTGCCGTCCTCGATCGCCTCGGTGGCGTCGTCGGGGAGCAGGACGCGGACCTCGTCGTCCTCGGCGGGGTTGTCATCCGGGTGCGGGACGACGACCTGCTCGTCCGTGTCTGTCGCGCCCTCCTCGGTGGTGCCGACCGTCGACATGTAGTCCGCGTACGCGGTCCGGTCGATGTCGTTCGTGTCGCGCAGTTCGTAGCTCTCGGCGAGCCACGGGTAGACGTTACCCTGCGCGTCGTTTACCGTCAGCCCCTCGAAGATGAACCCCTGCGCCAGCGTCGAGGTCGTGTCGGTGCTGTGCGGGGGGTCGAACGACTCGATGTTCGCGCCCACCGCGAGCGACAGCGTGCCGCCCTCGGAGAGGTCCGAGAGGTCGGAGTCGCCCGCGGTGTTCTCGCGGTCGACCCACATGATCTGCTCGTCCTGCGGCGCGAACATGTTGTAGCTGTACATCCCCTCCTGGAACGGCCACATCTCGAACCCGTGGAGGTCCGTGTTCGAGACCGAGGTGGCGAGGTTGAAGTGGGTGATCGAGCTGTACCGGTTGTCCGCGAGGTAGTTCCAGACCTCGTCGTACCGCTCTCCGCGGAGTTCGGCGTCCGCGGCGACGTCGACGCCGTACCGCGCGGAGTCCATCAGGTCGTCCAGCTCGGAGTCGTTGATCCCGTTGAGGTTACAACACTGGCCGACGTTGTCGGAGTGGTGGAGCGCGTTACAGAAGCTTCCGGGGTTGAACGTCCCGGAGAGGCCGATACACGGGACGTACCCGTTGTTCTGGTATTCGGGGTCGAGGACGCGGCCGACGTACGTGTTCCACTCGTACGTCTCGACGGTCGTGTTGAAGTAGCCGGTCTGCTCCATCGACTCGGCGATGAGCTCGACCATCTGAAGCCGGTCGCTGTTGTCGGCGTTGACTTCGAGCTGAACGTCGAGGGGGAAGAGCTCTCCGTCGCCGCCGTCCCCGCCATCGCCACCGTCGCCGCCGTCGGATTGGCCGCCACACCCGGCCAGGCTGGCTGCGCCGGCCGCCCCGATGGTGGCGATAACGTTACGTCGATTTATGTTTTGTTTGGAATCGGATGCGTTGTGCCGACTTGGCATACCACATCGTACAACCGATTACTATAATATGTTACGATACGCCGAGAGAGTACGTTTGGAAGGCATTATTGGACAAAGTGTAATTTATCTACGCACTTGTAGCTCAAAATACAAATATTTGCGACTACAGAGCAACAATAAAGTGTGAATAATCATTATAGAACAAGGACTCGTCCGCCCTCAGAGAGCGGAAACCCCGGAATAGATCGCCATCGATCCGTGATCGTGACAGTTCTTCGAACTGACGGCGGATCAGTGTCAGACATAGATCATACGTGCTCGGCGGTGTAGGTGGTCATCGTGATCCCGGATCAGCGTCCGAGACCGAGTCCGGTGTCGTCGGGCGGTGACCGACGTCGCGGGGTGCCGGCTTCCCGGTCCGGTGTGATATCGACTCGATCGGAGCGGTCGTCCCGAAGCGGAGCCCGACGGACAAGAAGGAGCAAAAAATTCCGCATGACGGCGGAACCCCACGTCCGGTCACGACATGTGAGTCGGGCTGAACTTTTTTGTATGCTCATTCATACCTTCTGGTATGTCACGCCGAGGCATGAATGATAGTGACGATTCCCCACACGTCGGTCGGCGGCAATGGCTCTCCGCGCTCGGTCTCGCCGGGGCGGTAACGCTCGCGGGCTGTTCCGGCGACGGCGGCGGCGGCGGCGGCGGCGACGGCAACAGTTCGAACGGCGGCGGTTCGAGCGGTGATCTCGGTCAGGAGGAGGTGTACGCGACGGCCGCGGCGGCCTCTTTCTCGACGCTCAATCCGATATATAACAGCGAGGATGGAGCTGGGGACGCGATCGCTCGCGCCCTCGATCTGGGCTACGTGTTCGACGAGAACAACGAGTACGTCCCGCTCCTCTACGACATGTCCACCGAGGACGGCGAGGTGTGGACCTTCGACGTCCGCGAGGGACTCGAGTTCAGCGACCCGTACGGCGAGGTGACCGCGAGCGACTTCGTCTATCTCATTCAGGAGATACACCAGAGCAGTTGGGCGAGTTCGGTGAATTCGACGAACTGGACCGGCGTCGAGGTCGAAGAGACGGGCGAGTACGAGTTCCAGGCCACGCTTGAGACGCCGCAGCTCCTCTGGCCCGAGAGCTTCGATCCGCTGCTGTACCCGATCCCGCAGGAGCTGCTCGAACCGTACGTCGAGGAGGAAGACACCGAGGGGCTCCGGCAGGACGAGGAGCTGCTCGAACTCCAGTTCTCGGGGAATCTCGGCCCGTACGTCCTCGACGAGTGGCAGCGGGACGGCGGGACCCGGTACAGCCGCAACGACGACTACTACCTCCGGGACGCGGACGACCTCCCGGACGCGTTCAACGAGGCCCCGTACTTCGAGGCCGCGGAGGTCCAAGTGATCGGCGAGCAGGCCTCGCGGCTCGGTGCGTTAGAGACCGGGGAGGTCGACTCGGCGGCGATCCCGCCGAACCAGGTCGAGTCGTACCGGAACAACGACGAGATCTACGTCAACCGGATCCCGCAGCCGTACAACGAGAAGATCTCGGTCAACATGCGGGACAACGGGTGGACGACCGGCCCGGGGAACATGTTCCGACACGTCCCGTTCCGGCAGGCGATGGCCGCCGCCATCGACAAGGAGGGGCTGATCGAGGGCGTGTTCCGCGACTTCGCCCAGACGCACTTCACCTGGCAGCCGCGGTTCAGTAACTTCTACCCGCCGGAGGAGGACATTCCGCAGTTCGGCGTCGGCGACAGCTACGGGAGCGAGGTGGCCCGCGGGCTGGCCGAGGACGCGTTCGCGGAGTCCGAGTACGACTACCGGTTCGACGGCGAGACGATGGTCGACCCCGACGGGAATCAGGTCCAGCTCAGCCTCTACCACAGCGCCGGGCAGAACACCGAGCAGCTGATGGCGGACTTCATCGCCCAGGAGCTCGGCGACAACCTCGGCATGGACGTGACCGTCGAGGCCATCGACGGGACTCGGTTCAACAACGAGTACTGGCAGCAGACCGACTACCCCACTCCCGAGACGAACGAGGAGGGCGAGGTCACCAACGTGCCGGACGAGCTCGTCGACACGGTGAACGGCGAGGAGGTGGAGTGGACCCAGCCCACCGCGACCAACCCCGGCCCGCGCAACGTCACGTCCAACCAGGAGTGGGACATGTCGGTCGTGTTCGGCCTGAACACGTACCCGCGGAACCCGCTCACCAATAACGTCTTCTTCGAGGGCGCGAACCCGCTGTACAACCCTGTCGGCTACTACCCCGGGTTCGACGCCGAGCAGCTGTTCCAGAGCGCGCGAGAGGCGACCACGCAAGAGGAGCTGGCCGACGCGCTCATCGAGCTGTTCGCCAACCTCGCCGAGGAGCAGCCGTACATCATGCTCGCGTTCCCCGACGACACGGTCGGCTACCGCGAGGGACTCGAAGGGCCCATCGAGAACTTCTCCAACGGCTGGGACCTGGCCGCTTGGAGATACGGGGAGTAGGTTCCTTCCTCGCCACCACGCGCTCTCTACGATATCAACATGGGATTTGGAAGGTACGTCACCGCTCGCGTTCTCTGGGCAGGAGTTGTATCGCTCGTCATCACGACGATCACGTTTCTGCTGCTGTCGGCCGCGCCGAACCCGGACGTACAGCAGGCCACCACGCAGGCGGCCCTCCAGGGGGGAGACCCCGCGGCGGCCGCGGAACGGGCGAGAGAGCTCCGGGGGCTCGACGAACCGCTCTACGTCAGGTACTTCGATTTCATCCAGGGCGTGTACACCCTCGATTGGGGCTGGTCGAGCAGTCGGAGCCAGCCGGTCCTTGAGGCCGTCGTCGGCGCGCTGTACTACACCGCGCAGTACTCGATCCCGTGGACGATCCTCACGGTGATCCTCGGGCCGCTCGTCGGCGTGTACTCGGCCGCGAACATGTACAGTTGGCGCGACCACGCGGCGACCGGGTTCGCCTTCTTCGGCTACGCCATCCCGAACTTCTTCTTCGGGATCATCCTGCTGTTGATCTTCGGAGTCTGGCTGGAGGTGATTCCGGTCGTCTACAACACGGACGTCGCGGTGTTCAGCGTCGAGAACGTCGTTCAGCTGGCGATCCCGGTGTTCGTGCTGGTCACCGGCTCGATCGGCGCGCTCATGCGCGTCTCCCGGAACGAGTCCGCGGAGTTCCAGAACTCCGACTTCATGAAGACCGCGAAGGCGAAGGGCGTCTCGCCGCTCCGGGCGTACGCGTACCACGTCATGCGCCCGACGCTCGTCCCGGTCTCGACGACGCTCGTCGGACAGCTCCTCGCGCTGTTCTTAGGCTCGTCGCTGCTCGTCGAGGTCGTCTTCGGCATCCCGGGGCTCGGCCGGCTGACCTTCGAGGCACTGCTCTCACAGGACACCAACCTCGTGTTGGGGACGACCCTGTTCTTCACGTTCGTCGCGGTCGTGGGGAACCTCATCGAGGACCTCGTGTTCACCGTACTCGACCCGCGTATCAGCTATGATGACAGGTAACTCAACGGAGAACGATGGCGACTGAAAGCCCGGAACAGTTCGACCAAGTCGACTGGAACGACCTCTCGCGGTCGGGACGCTTCGATCTGTCGATCAACTCGATCGGGATGCTGGTGACGGCGCTCCCGCTCGCCCTGCTCGGCGTGTACGACTGGCGCTTCGTCGGCGACCGGACGGCGACCTTCGAGTTCGTCGGTCTCGATCGGACGCTGGAGACGGTCGACTTCTTGTTCATCTTCACGCTGCTCTTGGCGTTCTGGTACCTCGTCTTGCCGCTGTACCAGAACCCGCGGCGGACGCGGTACTACTGGAAGGAGTTCAAGCGCAACCGCCCGGCGGTCGTGAGCCTCGGTTGGCTCGGGATCGTGTTCGTCGGCGGGATCGTCGGGCCGCTCGTGATGAACGCGCCGCAACAGGAACTGCTCATCGCCTACCAGCCGCCGGTGTTCACGTCGGTCGTCGACACGACGCCGGCGACCTGCGTCGGAGAGGTGATCAACGGGCGCTGTCACGGGACCTGGCAGCACCCGCTCGGCACGACGAACGCCGGCCGCGACGTGTTCACGATGATCGTCTACGGGATGACGATCAGCATGCAGATCGCCTTCATCACGACGACCATCGTCGCGACGGTCGGCATCACGTTCGGCACGCTGAGCGCGTACGCGGGCGGCTGGGTGGACGAGATAATGATGCGGTTCACCGACATCATCCTCTCGTTCCCGACGTTCCTGATGTTCCTGCTCATCCTGTACATCTACGGCGCGGGGCTCGGCATGTTCATCGTGGTCTTCTCGCTGTTCGCGTGGGGCGGGACGGCCCGGTACGTGCGGAGCAAGTCGCTGTCGATCTCCGAAGAGGAGTTCATCAAGTCCAGCCGCATCAGCGGCGCGAGCACGTATCAGGTCATCCGGGGCCATGTGGTCCCGAACGTGGCGAGCAGCATCATCACGCAGCTCACGCTGCTCATCCCCGGGTTCCTGCTGTACGAGGCCCAGTTAGCGTTCCTCGGAATCGGCGACTCGACGGTGCCCTCGTGGGGGCAGCTCATCGCGGCCGGTCGGAGCGACCTCTCGTTCGCCCCGTGGATCGTGTTAGCGCCCGGTATCGTGCTGTTCCTGACCATCCTCGCGTTCAACTTCCTCGGCGACGCGCTCTTGGACGCGTTGAACCCCGAAGCCGAGGCGGAGAACGCATAATGCCAAGCGATCAGCTACTCGAGGTCGAAGACCTCACGACGACGTTCGGCACCGACGACGGAACGCTCACCGCGGTCGACGGGGTCGACTTCGACGTCGACACCGGCGAGACCGTCTGTATCGTCGGCGAGTCGGGGTCCGGCAAGACGGTCGCGACCGAGTCGATAACGCGGATCATCAAGACCCCGCCGGGGGAAATCGAAGGGACCGTCCGGTACAAGGGGCGAGACCTGCTGGCGATGCCCGAGTCGGAGCTCCGAGACATCCGCGGGAACGAGATCGCACACATCTTCCAGAACCCGCAGGAGGCGATGAACCACTGCTACACCGTCGGGTGGCAGATCACCGAGGCGCTCCAGATCCACCAAGACGTTTCGGACGAGGAGGCCCGCGCGAAGGCGGTCGACCTCATGGACCGAGTGGGGATCGCGAACGCGAGCGCGCGCTTCGACGACTACCCGCACGAGTTCTCCGGCGGCCAGAAACAGCGCGTGATGATCGCGATGGCGCTCGTCGGCGACCCCGACCTGCTCATTGCCGACGAGCCGACGACCGCCCTCGACGTCACGGTCCAGGCGCAGATCCTGCGGCTCCTCGACGAGCTACAGGAGGAGTTCGACATGGGCGTGCTGTTCGTGACCCACGACCTCGGCGTCGTCGCGGAGATCGCCGACCGGATCGTCGTGATGTACGCCGGGAAGGTGATGGAGCGGGGCGGCGTCCTCGACATCTTCGATCACCCCGCACACCCGTACACCCAACAGCTGTTGGAGTGTCTCCCGGAGTTCGGCGGGACGACGGTGGGCGGGATCCCCGGAACGCTCCCCGACCCGCACGACCCGCCGGACGGGTGCCGCTTCGCGCCGCGCTGCGAGTACGCCGAGGGGGCGTGTCGCGCCGGGGAGCAGCCGGAGGAGATCGAGGTCAGCCCGGGACAGCGGGTCTCCTGCGTCCACTACCGGCCGGGGATGGACCCCTCGGTCGTGCGGAACGACAACTTCGAGCCCGTCGGGGGCGACGGAGCGGCCGACGGCGAGGGCGGGGTGAGTCGCGCCGATGACTGAGCCGCTGCTCTCGGTCCGGGACCTGAAGAAGCACTACCCGATCCGGAAGGGGATATTCAACCGACAGGTCGGCGCTGCCCGCGCCGTCGACGGGATCAGCTTCGACATCGAGCGCGGCGAGACCCTGGGACTCGTCGGCGAGTCCGGCTGCGGGAAGTCGACCGCGGCGAGTTCGGTGATCCGGCTGGAGGAGCCGACCGCGGGAGAGGTCGTGTTCAACGGGAACGGCCGGGAGAACGCGACCCGGAACGCCGACGGGACGCACCCCAACGACGTGACGGCGTTCGACGACGAGGAGCTGAAGGCGTTCCGTCGCGGCGCGCAGATGGTCTTCCAGGACCCGTCGTCGAGTTTCGACCCGCGGATGTCGATCGGGAACGCGGTCGGGGAACTGCTCAAGATCCACGGGATGAGCGACCGCTACCGACGCCGGGCGATCGTCGAGGACCTGCTCGAACGCGTCGGCCTCTCGGGGAACGACTTCGACCGGTACCCGCACGAGTTCTCCGGCGGCCAGAAACAGCGGATCGCGCTCGCCCGGGCGCTGGTGTTGAACCCGGACCTCATCATCGCCGACGAGCCGGTGAGCGCCCTCGACGTCTCCATCCAGGCGGAGATCCTCTCGCTGATCGACGACCTCCAGGAGGAGTTCGGACTGTCGCTGCTTTTCATCAGCCACGACATGTCCGTCATCCGCCAGATCTGCGACCGCGTGGCCGTGATGTACCTCGGCGAGATCGTCGAGATCGGACCGGTGGGGGAGATCTTCACCGACCCGCAACACCCCTACACGGAGGCGCTGCTGTCGTCGATCCCGACGCCGGATCCGCGCGCGAGCGTCGGCGGCATCGAACTCAAGGGGACCGTTCCCAGTCCGACGAACCCGCCGAGCGGCTGTCGGTTCCACACGCGGTGTCACAGGGTGATACAGCCGGAGGGCGTCGACGTCGATCAGGACGACTGGCGGGGGCTGTTGAACTTCCGAGAGAGCGTCGCGACAGGCCGGGTCGACATCGAGCAGGTCCGAGAGAGCCTGACAGCCGGCGGCGAAGAGCCAACGGACCGGGCGATCCAAGCCGAACTCCGAGAGGAGTTCGACATCGGTGACTCGATCGGTGACGAGGACCTCGAAGAGGCGTTCACAGAGTCGGTCCGGCTCCTCTTAGACGGGAACGCCGAACGGGCCGGGCAGTTCCTCGAAGAGCGGGTCACGACGCCGTGCGCCCAGACGGTCCCCGAGCGAACGGTCCACTCGCCCGACCACGAGTCCGCGTGCCTCCGGCACGAGGGCAGGGCGTCCGCGGAGCCGAACCCCGCGGACGACTGACCGCGGTCGGGCGAGTTCCCCGCTACTCCGCCGTCGACGCGAACTCGGACGGGTCGATCCGCCGCGGCTCGGGCACGTTTACAGCGCTCGGAGCGACCGCCACGTCACCGCGGGAGTCCCCGATCCCGTCGCCGGCCTCTTCCCCGCCCTCGGGCGGGGCGAGCACCGCGGTCCCGCCGGCGGAGAGCGGGGCGAGGAGGCCGGCCGCGAGGGCCGGCGGATCGGAGAACGGGCGGCGGAGGACGACCCGCGTCCCCGCGTCCATCTCCCCCCGCTCGACGGCGGTCTCCGCGATCGAACACAGGTCGCCGTGCGTGAACTCGCGGGGCGGCCCGACGACGGCGACGTCGGCGGGGACGACGTCGCTCGGCGGCATCCCCGGGTTCTCGCTCCACAGCTCCTGCTCCCAGTGCGTGGTGTCGGGGCGGTCCGGCGGTCCCCCGAACGCGGCGAGGTTCGTTCCGGGTGCCGGGTCAAGGGCGGCCGCGGTCGCGACCGGCGCGAGGACGACGCGGTCGCCGGCCCCGATCCCGGCCGCCGGGTCGAACCGCACCGGCGCGCCGACGGCCGCGGCACCGAGGAACGCGAGCGCGGTGTGAAACCCCGGCGTCGGGTCGACGGCGACGGTCGCGCCCGCGCGGACCCCGAGGTATCGGAGCACGTTCGCCGCCTTGTACCCGTTCGTTATCAGGTCGTGGTGGGTCCGCTCCCGCCCGTCCGGCGTGACGAGCGCCGCGTCGCCGGTGCGGCGGTCGCGCGCGAGCAGGTCGCCGACGAGTTCCATGCGCGAACCTCGGAGCGCGCGGCCCTTAACGCTGCGGCGTCGGGCGGTGAGAGCAGAGTCCCGATCCGCGGACCGGCGTCCCGTCGGCCGTCCGTCCGCGGGTCAGGGCGCGCCGGCGATGACCATCTTCGAGCCGTCCGCGGAGAAGGCCAGGTCGCGGGTGGACCCCGCGTCGACGCGGACCGCGTCGCCGGGACCGAGGTCGACGGGGTCGCCGTCGACGGTGAGCGTCGCCTCGCCGTGGAGCAGCACGTACACCTCCTCGTGGTCGGCGTCCGCGTGGTCGTGTTCCATCCCCTCCCACCCGTCGTCGGCCTCGACGACGGTCACGCCGAGGTTCTCGCAGCCGAGCGCGTCGCGGAGGAAGTACATCCCGGGAGCGCGCGGTTCGACGTCGTCGTAGGCCGTCGTGTCGTAGCCCATGGTCGAGCGGAGAGCGCCCACCGATGAAAAGCTACGGGCCGGCGAAGGCACCGTGAACCGGGCGCGGCGACCGGGTCGTCAGAAGGAACTCTTCAGCTTCTCGAAGAAGCCGCCGCCGACGTCGATGTCCTCGCCGCCGGCCTCGGCGAACGCCTCCAGCGCCTCGCGCTGTTCGTCGTTGAGCGACTCGGGGACGACGACGGCGACCTGAACGTAGAGGTCGCCGCGCCCGCGGCGGCGGAGCCGGGGCATCCCCTTCCCCTGAAGCCGGAACGTCTCGCCGCTCTGCGTGCCGGCCGGGACGTCCATCTCGACGGTGCCGTCGACCGTCTCCACCTCGACGGTGTCGCCGAAGACGGCCTGCGGGAACGAGACCGCCTCGTTGACGCGGAGGTCGTCGCCGTCGCGCTCGAATCGCTCGCCAACGTCGACGTCGACCTCGATCAGCAGGTCGCCCTTCGGACCGCCGTTCTCGCCGGGCGCGCCCTCGCGCTCCATGCGGAGGCTCTGTCCCGAGCGGATGCCCGCCGGAATCTCGACCGAGAGCGTGGCCTCCTCGCGGACGACGCCGTCGCCGCCGCAGTCGGCGCAGTCCTCGCTGTACAGTTCGCCCTCGCCCTCGCAGCGGGGGCACGTCGAGGTCTGCTGGACGCGCCCGAGGGGCGTCTGCTGGACCTGTTGGACCTGTCCGCGCCCGTTACACTGCGGGCAGGTCTCCACGTCGGCGTCGGGCGGGTGGCCCGCGCCGTCGCAGGTGGCGCACTCGGTCGGCCGGGTGAGCGTGACCTCCTTGGTCGCGCCCTCGAACGCCTCCTCCAGGTCAATCGTCAGGCCGGTCTTGAGGTCGCGGCCCTGCCGGGGTCGGCTGCCGCCGCCCCCGCCGCCGCGGCCGCGACCGCCGCCGCCGAAGAACTGGTTGAAGATGTCCTCGAACCCGCCGGCACCGCCGGCACCGCCGGCACCGCCGAAGGGACCGCCCGCGCCGCCGGGGCCGCCGCCTCCGGTCGCGCCGCGCTTGTCAGCCTCGGTGAAGCGGTCGTGGCCCATCTGGTCGTACTGCTTCCGCTTCTGCTCGTCGGTGAGCACCTCCTTGGCCTTCTGGATCTTCTTGAACCGCTCCTCGGCGTTCTCGTCGTCGCTGACGTCGGGGTGGTGTTCGGCGGCCTGCTTGCGGTACGCCTTCTTTATCTCCTCCTCGCTGGCGTCCCGCGACACGCCGAGGACGTCGTAGAAATCTTCGCTCATGCGTTGCGTTGGTTGAGTGGTGTTGATCGCCCGGTCGGTTTAAGCGACGGGGTCGAGGCGTCGAAAATCGGGTCGCGAGGGGTTACTCGTCGTCGTCGTCCACGTCTTCGAAGTCGGCGTCGACGTACTCCTCGTCGTCGGCGTCGGCACCGCCGGGGCCGCCGGCACCGCCCATACCGCCCATGCCGCCGGGACCGGCACCGCCAGCGCCGCCGGGACCGGCCTGCGCGGCCTGTCCCTCGTACATCTGCTTGCCGATCTCCTGGAGCTCCTCGGTGAGCGCCTCGGTGGCGGACTCGATCTCGTCGGTGTCGGCGTCCTCGTCTTCGAGGACCGCCTCGACGTCCTCGATGGCCGCCTCGATGTCGGCGACGAGCTCGTCGTCGTCGAGCTCATCCTCGTTCTCTTCGAGGAGGGTCTCGGCGCGCTGGATCGTCGTCTCGGCCTCGTTGCGGGCCTCGATCCGCTCGCGGCGGGCCTCGTCCTCCTCGGCGTGCTTCTCCGCTTCCTCCTGCATCTCCTCGATCTCGTCGTCGGAGAGGCCGACGCCGCCCTCGATGGTGATCGACTCGGCGTTGCCGGAGCCCTGATCTTCGGCCTCGACGTTGACGATGCCGTTCTCGTCGATGTTGAACGAGACCTCGATCTGCGGCGTTCCGGCCGGGGCCGGCGGGATGCCGGACAGCTGGAACGCGCCGAGCAGCTCGTTCTCCTCGGCGATCTCGCGTTCGCCCTGGAAGACGCGGACGTTGACGGAGGTCTGGTTGTCCGCGGCCGTGGTGAACACCTTCGACTCCTCGGTCGGGATGGTGGTGTTCTTCTCGATGAGCCGCTCGAAGAGCCCGCCCTTCACCTCGATGCCGAGCGAGAGCGGCGTCACGTCCAGCAGGACGATGTCGTCGACGTCGCCGGAGAGCACGCCGCCCTGGACCGCCGCGCCGAGCGCGACCGCCTCGTCGGGGTTGACGTTCTTCTTCGGCTCCTGTCCGACCAGTTCCTCGACCTTCTCCTGGACCTGCGGCATCCGGGTGGAGCCGCCGACGAGGATGACCTCGTCGATGTCCGACTTCGAGTAGCCGGCGTCCGAGAGCGCCTGCTCGGTCGGCTCGACGGTGCGGTCGATGAGGTCCTTGGTGAGGTTCTCGAACGTCGCGCGGGTGACGGACTGTTCGAGGTGGACCGGGCCGCTGTCGGTCGCGGTGATGAACGGGAGGTTGACCGTCGTCTCCTTCTTGTTCGACAGCTCGATCTTCGCCTCCTCGGCGGCGTCCTTCAGGCGCTGGAGCGCCTGCCGGTCGTCGCGGAGGTCGATGCCGTGGTCGTTCTGGAACTCGTCCGCGAGGTGGTCGATGAGGGCCTCGTCCCAGTCGTCGCCGCCGAGGTCGTTGTCCCCGTTCGTGGCGACGACCTCGTAGACGCCGCCGCCGAGATCGAGGACCGACACGTCGAACGTGCCTCCCCCGAGGTCGTACACGAGGACCGTCTGGTCGGACTCGTCGTCGAGGCCGTACGCCATGGAGGCGGCGGTCGGCTCGTTGACGATGCGCTCGACCTCGAAGCCGGCGATCTCGCCGGCGTCCTTGGTCGCCTGCCGCTGCTTGTCGTTGAAGTAGGCGGGGACCGTGATGACCGCCTTCTCCACGTCGTCGCCGAGGTACTCCTCGGCGTCGCGTTTGATCTTCTGGAGGATCATCGCCGAGACCTGCTCCGGCGTGTACTCGTCGTCGCCGATCTCGACGGTGTAGCCGTCCTCGCCCATGTGCCGCTTGATCGACTGGATCGTTCGGTCGGGGTTCTGGACGGCCTGGTTCTTCGCCGGCTTGCCGACGAGGCGCTCGTCGTCGTCGGCGAACGCGACGACCGAGGGCGTCGTCCGGTCGCCCTCGGCGTTCGCGATGATCTCCGGCTCGTCGCCTTCCATCACCGCGAACGCGGAGTTGGTGGTACCGAGGTCGATACCGAGAATTTTGTTGCTCGCCATCTTGGTCACAGATAGCGGCTTGTTTCGGTTAAAGGTTACTAGACGCCGCCATTTCCGCGGAAGAAAGAAACCGCTGCCGTCGTGCGGTTTCTCGATCGTGTGAGTCGCTCACATCGATGTCTTTATACAGATCCGCAAACGCAGCGGCGTCCCGGCTCCGCTCGTGACCGCGGACCGGCCGCGGTTCGACCGGGTCCGCCCCTCAGATCCCGCTGACGAGGTCTTCGAGGACGGACTCGGGGTCGTCGGCCTTCGCGACGCCGGAGGCGAGCAGGACGCCGGCGGCACCGAGGTCGCCGGCGGTGGAGACGTCCTCGCCGGTCGAGACGCCGGCCCCGCAGAACACGTCGACCGCGGGGTCGACGGCCTCGGCGGCCGCGACCGCGTCCTCGACGATCCCGGGGTCGGCGGTGGCGACGGAGACGTCGCCGCCGATCAGCTCGGGGGGTTCGACGGCGACCGCGTCGGGACCGAGCGCGGCGGCCGCACCGACCTGCGCCGGGTTGTTCGCGCAGACGATCGTCTCCAGGTCGGCGCGCCCGGCCGCGCGGACGGAGCCGTCCACGTCCGCGAGCTTCAGGCGGTTCTCGGAGTGGTTGATCAGCGTCCCCGCCGCGCCGTTGTCGGCGACGGCCTCCGCGAGCGTCGACCCGGTGTGCGAGCCGTGCGCGTTCGGCGAGACGTGCTGCGCCCACGTCTCGACGCCGGTGTCGGCGACGCGAGCGATGTCGGCCGCCTGCGGCGAGACCGCGATCCGCGCGCCGGACGCCTCGGCCACGTCGCGGGCCGCGGTCGCGACTTCGATC
The DNA here is from genome assembly GCF_000337415.1 of Halorubrum tebenquichense DSM 14210. Classification (GTDB taxonomy): domain Archaea; phylum Halobacteriota; class Halobacteria; order Halobacteriales; family Haloferacaceae; genus Halorubrum; species Halorubrum tebenquichense. The sequence goes on from NZ_AOJD01000053.1 coordinate 28,950, forward strand.
GGATCGCACGGGTACGCCTTGAGGTTCACCAGAATGAACATACGCTCATTCGGGGGGCGCGGCGCAAATAGCTTCATGCTTCGCGGCGCTCCCCCGATGGACCGTCAGGGACCCCGAAACCGGGGGCGGTCTCAGTCCGGAGAGCAGAAACGACCTTATACCCCGCTGTTGTGGGTCCGACAAGAGATGTCCCTCATCGAGCTCATCGCGGGCGTGGAGGCTCACGAGGCCACGCTAACCGTGTACAACGCGGATCCGGCGGTTACAGACGAGCTTCGGGAGTACTTCGCCGACCGCAACGTCCGGATCGTCGACGACCAGACGGCCTCCGGCCCGGAGGAGTTCGCCGTGCTGGCGCGGGACGGCGAGTTCGTCACGGCGGTGACCGTCGACGACCTGTTGCCGCGGCCGAGCGGGGACGAAGACGGGGAGCCCGCGACCGGAACCGGCGACCGGGACGACGGGGACGGGACGGCCGGGCGCGTCGGGGAGCCGGTGTTGGACCACCTCGACGAGACGATGTTCACCTCCTACTCCCGCGAGGACATGGTCGCCGCGTCCCGCGAGATCGAGGACCGCGCCTGGCGGGTCGGCGACGGGGAGCTCCACGCCGGGTTCCAGACGCTCGACGTGCTCACCAGGGAGGCCGACACCTACGCCCTGCTCGGCGAGAAGGAGCGGCTCGACGTCCACGCGTACGCCGCGGACGAGGGCGACGCGCCCGACGTGGACCACTACACCGTCCACGTCGGCGAGACCGCCGAGATCCGGGAGACGTGGTTCGTCGCGTACGACGGCGGGGGGTACGACGACGCGAAGTGCGCGCTGCTCGCCGAGGAACGCGCGCCGGGCGAGTTCTTCGGGTTCTGGAGCTACGACCCCGAGACGGTCGACTACATCATCGACTACCTGACCGAGCGCTACGGCGGATCGGAGCAGACCGACGACGGCGGAGCGACGGTGTGAAAGGCGGGCGCTCGGCGGCGACCGCGTGGTAGTCGGCCGCGACGGCCGTCGCGACGGTCGCGCCCGCGGGGAGCCTCCGGTTCTGGTTCAGCCTCGGATTCGGGCTCACCCCTGCGACCTCTGCTGGTACCAGCGGATCGCCATGTACCCGCTCGTCGTCGTCCTCGGCGTCGCCGCCGTCGAGGAGCGGCCGGCGGTCGCGCGGACCGCGCTGCCGATCGTCGCGGTCGGGCTGAGCGTCGCCGCGTGCCACTCGTACATCCAGACGACGCTGGCGGAGTGTACGGTCCGGGGTCCCTGCGCGATCGTGCTGTGGCGGGGCCCGCTGGTCGGCCCCTCAGTCCCGAACCTCTCGCTCGTCGCGTTCGGACTGCTCGCGGTCCTGCCCGTCGGGATGCGTCGACGCGTCTGACGGGTGGGAAAGGGCGGAAAAGCGTGGAAGTTCGGCGGGCGCGGGCGGTCAGTCTTTCCGCTTGACGACGTCGCCGAGAGTCATCGTCCCGGGGTCGTCAGTCTCCCAGTCGGCGTCGTCGGCCGACTGGCCCTCGACGAGCGAGACGTCGAGCGCGCGTTCGAGCTTGCGCTGGACCTCGTCGGTCGGGAGCGTGTCGCCGCGTTCGAGCTTGCGGATGAGGCTCGCCTTCTCGTTGAGCTGGTCGGCCAGCTCCTCCTGGCTCAGCCCGCGCGACTCGCGCGCCTCGCGGATCACCTCGTCGTAGTCGGTGGCGATCTCGTCCATGTCGTCGAACATGTCGCGGGGGCGCGTCGAGCCGCCCGAGGAGCCGGAGGAGCCGGACGAGCCGGACGACGAGGACGACTTCCCGGTGCTGGAGCTGGTGGAGTACTTGCCGCCGCCGGAGCTCGTCGACTCGTCGCGGACCTCGGTCCCGAAGTCCGTACACGAGCTACAAAGCTCCAGTTCGGCACCTTCGACCTTCGTCGTCGTCAGCGAGGCCTCCTCGGTGCCGCACATCTCACACTGGGGCATACGCGACGCTAACGCTCCCGGTGGTATAAAGGGTGTGCCGCGACGCCGCGTCGACCCCTCGCCCTCAACGCCGTGTCAACACTCGCCCTCGACGCCGGGAGGTCGCAATCGTGCCGCGGTCGGTACCGACTTGTCGCCGCGGCCGGCAGGGGACGTATGGACGTTCACGTCACGCGCTCGGAGCTCCGAGGGACCGCCCGCGCGCCGCCGTCGAAGAGCTACACCCACCGCGCGCTGCTCGCGGCCGGCTACAGCGGGGGCGCGACCGTCGAGTCGCCCCTGATCTCGGCAGACACGCGAGCCACGGCGCGCGCCGTGAACGCGTTCGGCGGGTCCGTCGCGCCCGCGGGGGCGGCGGGGAGCGAGTCGACGACCGAAGGCGACTCCGACGGCGACCTCGGCGACGCCGACGCGCTCGCGGTCGACGGGTTCGCCGGCCGCCCCGGCGTCCCCGACGACGTGATCGACTGCGCGAACTCGGGGACGACGATGCGGCTCGTCACCGCCGCGGCCGCGCTCGCGGACGGGGTCACCGTCCTCACCGGCGACGGGTCGCTGCGCTCGCGCCCGCAGGGACCGCTCCTCGACGCGCTCGGGGACCTCGGCGCGCGCGCGGAGTCGACGCGGGCGAACGGGCGGGCCCCGCTGGTCGTCGGCGGGCCGCTCGCGGGCGGCGAGGTGGCGATCCCGGGCGACGTGTCCTCGCAGTACGTCACGGCGCTCCTGATGGCCGGAGCGGTCACCGACGAGGGGATCGAGGTCGACCTCACGACCGCGCTGAAGTCGGCCCCGTACGTCGACATCACGCTCGAACTGCTCGCGGACTTCGGCGTCGAGGCGACCCCCGTCGACGAGGCCGGCGACCCCCTCGACGGGGCGGCGGGTGCCGCCGGGTTCTCGGTCCCGGGCGGGCAGACGTACGAGCCGGCGGGCGGCAGCTACGCGGTCCCCGGCGACTTCTCGTCCATCTCGTACCTGCTCGGGGCGGGGGCGGTCGCGGCCGAACCGGGCGAGACGGTCCGGATCGAGGGGGCGCGGCCGAGCGCGCAGGGCGACGCGGCGATCGTCGAGATCGTCGAGGAGATGGGCGCGGCGGTCGACTGGGACCGCGAGGCCGGCGAGATCGCGGTCGAGCGCGCCGCCCTCTCGGGCGTCACGGTCGACGTGGGCGACACGCCGGACCTCCTCCCGACGATCGCCGCGCTCGGCGCGGTCGCGGACGGCGAGACCCGCATCGAGAACTGCGAACACGTCCGCTACAAGGAGACCGACCGCGTGTCTGCGATGGCCGAGGAGCTAGAGAGACTCGGCGCGGAGACGACCGAGGAGGAGGACGTGCTCACGGTCCACGGCTCCGAGAGCGACCTCCGCGGGGCGACCGTCGACGGCCGGGCCGACCACCGGATCGTGATGGCGCTCGCGGTCGCCGCGCTCGCCGCCGAGGGGACCACGACGATCCGCGGTGCCGAGCACGTCGACGTCTCGTTCCCCGGCTTCTTCGAGACCGTGGCCGATCTCGGGATGGCCGTCGAACACGAGAACGCGCAGGGAAGACAATAGTTATAGACGTTCGCAACTCACACAATACTAGATGGTGGCAGATAGCAAATGAGCGGCGAATCGTCGCCGAACGAGTCGGGTGACGGGCCGAACCCGGCGATCGTCGTGGGCGTCGTGTTCTCGGCTATCGTGGCGCTCACCGTGATCGCGTACACGGTGACGGTGAGCGCGGTCAACCTGTTGACCGTCGACCTGCTCGCGTATCCGATCGCCGGGGTCGCGCCGTTCGTCGTGATCACTGGCGCGATCCTCACGATCCCCATAATGATTCCGACGGCCCTGATCTCGATGAAGCGGCTCGGCTGACCGCGACCGCGGCGCGGCCCGGTCCTCGTTCGAGGCGTGACGGTCCCCCCGGTTCCGGACCGACGGGTACAGGTGCCCGCCGGAACGACACGGGGACATGGACGATATCGACGTCGAGCCCGTCGACCGGGTCGACGAGGGCGGCGACGCCGCCGTCGAACCCGCGGCGACGGACGAGGCACTGACCGTCGACGACGACCTCGCCGACCTCCCCGCGGGCGTCGACGCGCCAGACTACGTGCTGTACGGCGGGAAGGGCGGCGTCGGCAAGACGACGATGGCGGCGGCGACGGGGCTGGCCTCGGCCGCCGGCGGCGTCCGCACGCTCGTCGTCTCCACCGACCCCGCGCACTCGCTGTCCGACACCTACGAGACCGACATCCCCGCCGAGCCGGCGCAGATCCGCGAGGACGTGCCGCTGTACGCCGCCGAGATCGACCCCGACGCCGCGGTCGAGGAGGGGATGTTCGGCTCCGACGCGGACCCGCTCGGCGGGCTGGGCGAGATGGGCGACGCGATGGGCGGGATGGGCGGCGAGGGGGCCGCGGACGAGCCCGGCGAGGGGCTCGGCGGGCTCCTCGGCGGGACGATGCCCGGCGCGGACGAGGCCGCGGCGATGCGACAGCTGCTGGAGTACCTCGACGACCCGCGGTTCGACCGCGTCGTCGTCGACACCGCGCCGACCGGCCACACCCTCCGGCTGCTCCAGCTGCCGGAGATCATGGACTCGATGCTCGGCCGCGTGATGAAGCTCCGCCAGCGCTTCTCCGGGATGATGGACGGGATCAAGGGGATGTTCGGCGGGGGCGACGACGAGCCGGACCCCTCGGCGGACCTGGAGGAGCTCCGCGAGCGCATCGAGCGTCTCCGGGCCGTCCTCCGCGACCCGGCGAAGACCGACTTCCGCGTCGTCATGATCCCCGAGGAGATGAGCGTCGTCGAGTCCGAGCGGCTCGTCGCCCGCCTCGACGAGTTCGGTATCCCGGTGAACACGCTCGTCGTCAACCGCGTGATGGAGGGCGTCGACGACGTGACCGGCGGGGGCGGAACCGGTATCGACCCCGACTGGGTCGTCGAGCCGAACCCCGACAGCTGCGAGTTCTGCGCGCGTCGGTGGGACGTCCAGCAGAACGCGCTCCGGGAGGCGACCGACCTGTTCCGCGGCCGGGAGGTGAAGCGGGTCCCCCTGCTCGCGAACGAGGTCCGCGGCGAGGCCGCGCTGCGTGTCGTCGCCGCCTGCCTGAACTGAGCGGCGTCCGACGACCCGGGCTACTTCCCCGAGTTGGCGTCGGAGAACAGCCCCGCCCGGACATCGTCCGCGACGCCCGCGAGGTGCGCCTGTCCGAACACCGCGACGAGCAGCGCGCCCACCGAGTTGTACGTGAGGTCGGCCACGGTGTCGTCGAGCCCGTGTTGCGCGAGTGGCATGTCGATCCCGGTCTCGTCGGCGACGATGTCGAGTCCGAACTCGAACAGCTCCCAGAAGACGCCGAACCCGAGCACCACCACGAAGATGAAGGCGAACGCGAACCGGGCGGGGATCCGGATCTCGTCGCTGTGGAGGTCGACGGCGCGGATCGCGGTGTATCCAGCGCCGGCGACGAGCGACGCCGACAGCGCGTGCGTGAGGTGGTCCCACCAGCCGATCTGCGCGTAGAACCCCGCCGACCCGAGGGTGTGGAGGAACACCGCTGCCGTGATCCACACGCCGAGCCACGGGTCCAGCGGGATGTCGTAGTTCCGTTCGAGGATCGCCGGGATGAACGTGACGAGGAGTCCGATCGTCCCGTTCGTTACCGCCTTCGTCCCGCCGCCCGGCAACCCCAGGCTCCCGCCGACGAGCCCGTAGACGACGATTCCGACGAGGAGCACCTGCATCCCCCGTGTGATCCGTCGCTGCGTCCGCATCGAGGGGCGAGGGAGGATCCTCATCGGCGCACCACCCGCCGGATGGCGCGTCCCAGACGCCGCCCTCGGCGTCTGAAGTACGCGTCGAAGAGGATCCCGGCGGCGAGTCCGGCCAGCGTCACGTAGATCCACTCCATCATCAGCGCGTCGTTCGTCGTCAGGTAGTTCGTTCCGAGCAGCCGATCGGCGTTCCATCGCAGGATCGTCCACGCGCCCGCCGTCGCCAGCGTCGTTAGCGTGACGAGCGCGACGGCGAACCAGTGGGTCACTTGGAGCGACGTGAACATGTGGAACTCGACGATGAGGACGAGCGCCAGGGCGGCGAGCGCGAGGTACGTCGCGAAGACGCCGAGTTCGCCGCCGAACAGCGCTCGCACGAGCGCCGGCAGCAGCGCGAGCCCGAGCAGTTCGGCCGGGAGCAACACCTTCCAGTCCCGCGCCGAGACGGCGGGGGCCGCGACGACCGCGACGAGGCCGACGACGAACACGAGCGACAGCAGGTCGGCGTCGAGGAGGCTCTCGACGAACACCCCGGCGAGCACCGCGACCATCGCCCACACGACGATCGCGTTGGTGCGGCCGTTTCGGAGGAGCCGAACTAACCGGTCCTCGACGGTCTCGTCGCCCGCCCCTCCGTCGCGTTGCGTTCCGTCCATACGGGGCCTCAACGCCGAGGGCACTAATAGGGGTTGCTCCGTCCGACGGACGGCCCGAGACCGGACGGGCCGAACGGACGCCCTTTTACCCGCTACGCCCGTCCGATCGGTATGAACTGCCGGCGGTGTGGCACCCCGATCGAGAAGCCGGGGGACTACTGTCTGACCTGTAACACCGCCAACGCCGACGCCGTCGTCGCCGAGTTCGAGAGCGACCGCGCGCACCTGACGATACTCGACGAGGACGCGGTCGTCGGCCAGACGACGGTCACCACGCGCCCGGAGGCGGGCGAGCGGCTGAGCGAGGTCCAACTCCGGAACTTCGCCGGCCGCGTCGCGGACGAAATCCGCCGGAAGCGCCCCGAGACCGTCTACGCCGCCGGCGAGCGTGAACCCCTCCGCGAGACGCGCGCGCAGCTCCACCACGAGTTCTACCGCGTCCCGGACGGCGGCGCGGGGGGTCGCCGGGAGGGCGCTGACGACGACAGCGACGACGCCCGCGGGAACGTGAGTCCGGTCGTCGCGTGGGTCCTCGACCGCCGCGGGGACCGGTCGCTGGCGGTGGTCGAGACGCCGCCGAGGGAGAAGATCGGGGGGTCCCACTCGACGCTGATCGGCGACCGCAAGGGCCGGAAGGCCGTCCAGACCGTCGCGGAACACCCGCACGTCAAGAAGATCGTTCCCGGCCCCATCGACGCCGGCGGGACCGGGTCGCGGACCGGCCTCCGCGCGAAGGCGACGCGCGCCGGGACCAACGGGAACGTCCGACTCCTCCTACGCGACGGGTCAAGCGTTCAGGAGAACCGGATCGTCACCACGGCGATGGATCGCGAGACCGGCGAGCGCGTCCGCGAGGACCTCAACGAGGCGCTCCGCGACGCGGAGCTTCAGGACCCGTAGTCGGGGCCGCCGCGGCGACCGAGTCCCGACCGCCGTGTCCACATCCGTCCGTCGATGTCCAGATCTCCGGCGTACGGCCCGGAACCGACCGCTACCGACCACCGCTCCGTCGCGGGGTTTTTCACGAAACCGGGCGTTGCGAGCGGTGTGAGTAGCCTCGTCACGCTCGGCGCGGGCGTCGTCTTCGGACTGGCGCTCGCGGCTCCGCCCGGCCCGATGAACGCGGTGATCGCCGAGGAGTCGGTCCTCCGGGGTCGCGTCGCCGGGGTCAGGGCCGGACTCGGAGCCGCGACCGCCGACGCGATCTTCTTCGTCCTCGCGTACGTCGGCGTCGTCGCGGTCGTGGAGTCGTTCCCGCTGGTACAGGGACTCATGGTGGCGGTCGGCGGCGTTCTGATGCTGTACTTCGCGGTCGGCGCGGCGCAAGGGGCTCGGGAGTCGTTCCGCCCGACCGAGGGGGAAGAGCCGATCGTCGCGGAGGGGAAGGGGTTCCGCAAGGCGCTGGTGCTCGCCTTAACGAACCCGTACCAGGTGCTGTTCTGGCTGACCATCGGCGTCGGCCTCCTCCGGCCCGGCGAACTCGACGTCCTCTCGCGGCTGCCGGTCGTCGGCGCTGACCTCGCCGGGACGCTCGTCGTCGCCACCGGATCGCCCGCGCTCATCGTCGGCTTCTTCCTCGGCGTGCTGCTCTGGGTCACCGGGTTCCCGACCGGGCTCGTCGCGGCGGAGCGCCGGATCGAGACGTTCGCGCCGGTCGTCGCCGTCGGTTCCGCCGTCGTGCTCGCCGGCTTCGGCGTCTACTTCCTCTACGACGCGGCGACGACGCTCTCGGCGCTGGCCGTCTGAGCGGAGAGTCGGCGGGAGGCGACCGAGGCCCGTTCCGTGACGGGCGACGCCCGCGGTCCGGCGACCGACATGGACAACGGCTTTGCCCCGTCGGTGCGAGCGTCCCGTATGTTCGAGAAGACGACGTGGATCAAGCTCCCGCGGAACGTCCTCGTGGGACACGACGTCCTCGACGACCTCGGAGAGGCGGTCGGCGACCTCTATCTCACGGGCCGACCGCTGATCGTGACCAGTCCGACGCCGAACGAGATCGCCGGTGACCGCGTCCGGGCGCAGTTCGACGACCCGGCGACCGCCGTCGTCGAGGAGGCCTCGTTCGCCGCCGTCGAGGAGCTGAAAGAGACCGCGGAGGCGGTCGACCCCGGCTACCTGATCGCGTTGGGCGGCGGGAAGCCGATCGACATCGCGAAGATGGCCGCCGACCACCTCGACGTCGGCTTCGTCTCCGTCCCGACGGTCGCCTCCCACGACGGCATCGTCTCCGGGCGCTCCTCGATCCCCGAGGGCGACACGCGCCACTCGGTCGCCGCCGACCCGCCGCTCGCGGTCGTCGCGGACACGACGCTGATCGCTGACGCGCCGTGGCGGCTCACCACCGCGGGCTGTGCGGACATCATCTCCAACTACACCGCGGTGAAGGACTGGCGGCTCGCCCGCCGCCTGCGCAACGTCGAGTACAGCGAGTACGCGGGCGCGCTCTCCGAGATGACCGCGGAGCTGCTCGTCGAGAACGCCGACATGATTCGACCGGGGTTAGAGGAGTCGGCGTGGGTCGTCGTGAAGGCGCTCGTCTCCTCGGGCGTCGCGATGTCCATCGCCGGCTCCTCGCGGCCCGCCTCCGGCGCGGAACACCTCATCTCCCACCAGCTCGACCGGATCGCCCCCGGCAAGGCGCTCCACGGCCATCAGGTCGGCGTCGCGTCGATCCTGACCGAGTACCTCCACAGCGGCGAGAACGGCCGGTGGGACGCCATCCGCGACGCGCTCGCCGAGCTCGACGCCCCGACGACCGCGGCCGGACTCGGGGTAGACGACGCGGAGCTGATCGCCGCCCTGACGAGCGCCCACGAGATCCGCGACCGCTACACGATCCTCCAGGGCGGGATCAACGAGGAGGCGGCGATCGAGGTCGCGACGGCGACCGGCGTCATCGACGACTGAGTCGCCTCCGGGTCGCCGCGGGCGGGACGGTCCCCGGCGGACGCCGGATTCCGGCGACGGAGACCGACCTCGAAAGGCCAATAACGCTGCCGAGAGTACGTCCGATATGTCCACCGTCAGCGTCCGCGACAGGGCCGCAGAACACCCCACCGCGATAACCGTCCTCCTCACCGTCGTCGGCTACGGCGCGGTCGGCGGCGTGTTCCTCGTCCCGGAGTTCCAGGCGCTGTTCCCGACGCTCACGCGGGGGACCGTCGACCTCCTCGCGCACGCCATCGCCGCCGTCAACACCGTCACCGTGATCTCCCTCTCGCTCGGCTGGTACTGGATCCGCAACGACGAGGTGAAGAAACACGCCGCGGCGATGACGACGTCGTTCGTCCTCATCCTCCTCTTCCTCGCCATGTACCTCCCGAAGGTCGCGGGCGGCGGCACCAAGGAGTTCGTGCTGGACTCGTCGTACGCGTGGGTGCCGCTGTGGGACTGGGTGTACCCGGCGTACCTGATCATGCTCGCGATCCACATCGTCCTCTCCGTTGTCTCGGTCCCCGTCGTCCTCTACGCCATCGTCCTCGGGCTCACCCACTCCGAGCGGGAACTGCGGAACGAGACCCCGCACCGACGCGTCGGTCGGATCGCGGCGAGCGCGTGGATCCTCTCGCTCGCGCTCGGGGTCGTCACCTACCTCCTCTTGAACCACCTGTACGACTCGACGTTCGCCGCCGCCGAGGCCGCAACGGTCCTCCTGCCGGCCGTTCCGGTCTGACGGCCGAAGGAGTTCTCTCTCCCTCCGCAAAGCGGTCCCGGCCGCCCCCGCCGACACCGCAACGCTTGACCCGCGGGCGCGACACTCGTACCCATGACCGACTGGATCGGCGAGACGTTCACGAGCGACGCGGGCTGGAACCACCTCCTCGACTTGGTTGACCTCGACGAACGAATGGCCGGCTCGGCGGGCGAGCGCGAGGCGCTGGAACTGACGCGGGACGCGTTCGCCGACGTCGGCGCGCGGAACGCCGAGATCGAGGAGTTCGAGGTCCAGGGCTGGGAGCGCGGCGACAGCGCGGTCCGGGACGCGGCGACCGGTGACCCGGTCGCGGTCGGCCCGAACGCCTGTATCGCGCTGCCGAGGAGCCCGAGCGCCGAGGCGACGGGCGAGTTCGTCGACCTCGCGCACGGCGTCCCGGAGGACTTCGAGGCCGACCTGACGGGGAAGGTCGTGATGGTCTCGTCGGACACCCCCGACTCCGTCGACCGGTTCATCCACCGCCGGGAGAAGTACTACCGCGCCGTCGACGCGGGCGCGGCCGCCTTCGTCTTCGCCAACCACGTCGAGGGGACGCTCCCCCCGACCGGAAGCGTCGGGACCGCGGACGCGCCCGTCGGGGAGATCCCCGCCGTCGGCGTCTCGAAGGAGACGGGCGCGCGGCTCGCGCGCCGAAACGGGGGCGACGAGCTGACCGTCGCGGTCGACTGCGAGACCCCCGCGGCGACGAGCGGGAACGCCGTCGCCGAGCTCGGACCCGACACCGACGAACACCTGGTCGTCTCCTCGCACGTCGACGCCCACGACCTCGCGGAGGGGGCGATGGACAACGGCGCGGGCACGGCGACCATCCTCGAGGTCGCGCGGGCGCTCGCGGCCCGGGAGGACGAACTCGACGTCCGGGTGCGGTTCGCCGCGTTCGGGGCCGAGGAGGTCGGCCTCGTCGGCTCGTCGGTCGCCGCGGAGGCGGCCGACCGGGAGGCGGTCCGCGCCGTCGTCAACGTCGACAGCAACGTGTTCGGCCGGACGCTTCGAGTCGACCACCACGACTTCGACGCGCTCGCTGACGCCGCGAAGCGGGTGAGCGACCGCTTCGATCACCCGATATCGACCGGCGGAGAGCTGGTCCCGCACAGCGACCACTGGCCGTTCGTGAAACGCGGGATCCCGGGCTACATGATCTCCGGCGAGACCGAGGGGCGCGGCCGCGGCTGGGGACACACGCACGCCGACACGCTCGACAAGCTAGAGTCGCGGAACCTCAGGGAACAGGCGATCCTCCTGACAGAACTCGTCGTCGACCTCGCGGACGCCGACGCGTCGATCCCGCGCCGCGACACGGACGAGGTCGCCGCGGCGCTCGAAGACGAGGGGAAGGCGACCGGGATGAAGCTCACCGGCGACTGGACGTTTTAGCGACCGAAGCGCGGAGGGCGGCTGGTCGAGAGGGCAGCGGGTCGAGAGGGCGGGCAGGCGACGGGGTCGGACGCCGACCTCGTCAGGCGACGACGAACTGGTTCCAGATCCCCTCGATGACGAAGAACAGCGCGTAGTACGACGACCACACCAACACGACGAGCGAGGCGGCGATGGAGCTTTTCGGAGCCTCTATATCCATGTCGTTGCGCGCCTCGACGTTCCGGGCCTCGAGCTCGAAGAGGTCGGCGATGAACATCGCGAGCACGAGCACCGAGAGGATCGTCCCGCTGACGGGCGAATCGAGGATGAACAGGAAACACAGGAGAACGAGCCCGACGTTGGTGAACACGTGGGGGTCGTACGCCTCCACGCTGTCGGCGTCCTGTCCCTGTTCGACGTGCCGCCTGTGTGCGAGGTGCCGCGTCGCGAGGTTCGCGACGGTCATCACGAAGATCGCGTACGGCAGCACCGGCCCGGCGGCCGACAGCCAGCCGAGGGGAACGAGGAACTGCAGTGGGTCCATATCCACCACTTCCGTTCACGACGTATTAGAGTGTTTCCGATCGGCGCGCCCGCGAGACGGGGAGGGTCGCCGCGAGCGCGGACCGGACCCCATCGACGCTCACCCGATCTCCGCGGTCGGCGAGAGGAGGTCGACGGTCGTCGCGGTCTCGACGCGGACCGGTCGGTGCGGCTCGACGGTCCCGCGGCGGGTCCCGTCGACGACCAGCGCGACCGGCTCTTGGTCGCGCTCGACGGTGACGCGGACGCCGTCCGTCACGACCCACGTGTCGGGTCGAGTCGTGAACGGCGAGACGGGGACGACGGAGAGACCGCTCCCCGGCGACACCACCGGCCCGCCGGCCGCGGCCGCGTACCCGTCGCTGCCGAGCGGCGTGGCGACCGCGGCCCCGTCCGCGCGCACCGAGACCGACTCGCCGTCGGGGAACGCGAGCCCGTACTCCGAGATCCGCGCCGGCGTCGCCGTCACGAACGCGACGTCCGCCGCCGCGAGGCGACGCCGACCGTCCCCCGCGCCCTCGACCGCGAGAACCGGGTGGCCGACGCGCTCGAATCCCCCGATCGCGCCCTCTGACCCGTCGAGACCGGCGACGACGGCGTCGAGACGGTCGGCCGCGAGGGCCGCGTCGACGGCGTGACGGCCGTCCCCGACCGGAAGGATCGGAACCGGAGGCGCGCCCCCGCTCGCGACCGTGCGCGCCGCGTCCCGCAGCGCGGTCGCTCCGACGGCGACGATCGCGTCGCTCTCCCGGGGGTCGACGAGGCGTGCGCCGGCGGCGGTCGCCGCCGTTCGCATCGCCGTCGCCGGCTCGCCGTCGCCGAGAACCGCGAGGCGGCGCGTCGGCTCACTCATGCGCGAGGCTGGGGCGAGCGGAGGTGAAAAGCTCCCGGTTCGTCGTCGGTCACCGAGTCCGGGACGGACCCTCCGACAACGAGAAGGAAGACGAGCGGTCGTGCGTTCAGTTCGCGGCCGCGTCGTCGTCGTTGAGGGAGGCGCGGAGCTGCCGGCTGACCGGGATCAGCACCCAGAACGTCAGCATACCGAGGATCATCAGCCAGAAGAACATGTCGCCCGCGAGCAGTCCGATCTCACCGTACGCCGTGTTCACGCCTTCCGCCGGGTTCACGAGCTGAACCACCTCGTAGTACGACGGCGTCCGGTACCAGCCGCCGAAGGTGATCCACCCGAGACCGCCGATCGCGAACAGGGCGAAGCCCTTCATGAACTCGTCTGCCATTATCTCACGTTTCGTTGGCGTCGTCTTGAGACTTTCCCATCCCTTGTCCGCGGAACCGGGTTCCGAGGACGTACACGGCGGTTCCGAGGACGATGAACCCCACGCCGGTGATCGCCAGAATCGCCACGAGCACGTCCTCCGGCGGCAGGATCCCGGCGCTGTCGAGCAGGTAGACGATGGTCGTTCGGATGAAGCTGATCTGGAGCGTCGCGGCGTCGATGAGCGTGAACCCGACGAAGTAGGTCACCACCGCGGCGAGCGTCGAGAAGACGGTCACCGCCTTGTACAGCCTGAACGGGACGACGATCTCGCGGCCGCTCGGTCCCTGCCGCGGACCGGTCGGCTCGTTGCGCGGATCGGCGTCATCGTCGCCAGCGATCGGATCGCCGGTCTCGTCGAACGCCTGCGTGGAGTCGCCGTCTGTTGAGGATGACATTGGTGACGCGGAGCGGCGGGAAGCGGGTGGGGAGACGGTGGCGGTCGGAACTGCGGTGCGACCGAGAGTGGTGTGCGGTTCTCGGCCGTTACTTCGGCGGCCGGAGCATGTAGTACCGGCGGTTGAGGTCGTACATGTACCCCTCGCGCATCGTCTTCAGCACCGCGTACGTGACGACGCCGCCGGCCACCGGCAGCATGAACACGAGCGAGAACAGCAGCTCGAGCTGGACCGGGAAGAAGTTCTGGATGGCGAGCGCCGCCAGCGTGATCGCCAGGATGACCCCGGCGACGCCGAGCGCGGCCCAGCCCGGCTCCTCAACGGGTCGTCGGGCGTTCCCCTTGTTGAGGAAGGGAACGAGCGTGATGACGCCGAAGATGGCCCCGTGGGCGATGAGCCCGAGCAGCTCGTTGGACATGACGATGTTGCCGCCGAGCACCGCGAGGTCGGGATTGATCGGGTCGAGTTTCAGCAGGCCGAACGACCAGTAGAGGTACCAGTCGGGCAGGATGATCGCCGGCGTGGAGCCGGGGTTCGCCGGGTCGCCGAAGTGCGACGGGAGGATCGAGGCCACGAGCAGGATGATCCCGAGGAAGAACGACGTGATCGCGAGGTTCCGGATCGTCTCGTGGGGCCACGTCGGGAAGCCGAGCACGTCGCGCTCGACGTACGTCGACTCCGTGCGCAGATCCTCGTCCTCGCGCCGGGAGCGCTCGAAGTACTGGTAGGTGAGCTGTGCGAGCCCCTGGCTGCGCTCCTTGCGCTCGGACCAGGTCGGTGTCTCGTCGTCCGGCGGGACCGTCGCCGGCGGCCCGCCGTCGGTGCGCGCCGCCTCGTCGGTGCCGCCGTCCGTGCGCACTTGCTCGTCGGTGCGGTCGTCGGCCGTGGGGGTGGTGTCGTCGGTCATTGGATTAGTGCGGTTCCGCGATGCCCTGCACCCAGACGATGCCGACGTGGATCGCGATGAGCGAGGTGACCACGAACGGCAGCACGAACACGTGCAGGATGTACATTCTCACGAGCGTCGCCTGTCCGAGGGTGAACCCGCCGAACAGCAGCTGAGCCGCCCACTCGCCGACGAGCGGGGTCGCGAGCGCCAGTTCGACGCCGATCTGCGCCGCCCAGAAGGACAGCTGCTTCCACGGCAGGACGTACCCGGAGAACCCGAACAGCAGCGTCAGGGCGATGAGCACGACGCCGAGGATCCAGTTGACCTCGCGCGGCTCCTTGTACGCGCCGGTGAAGTAGACGCGCAGCATGTGGAGGAACACCGCCGCCACCATGAACTGCGCCGCCCAGCGGTGGATCGACCGGAGCATGAAGCCGAACTGGACGTCTTTCATGATCATCACCATCGAGTCGTACGCGGCGGTGGGGTCGCCCTGCGCGACCGCCCCCGCGGTCGACGGCGCGTAGTAGAACCCGAGCATCGCGCCCGACACCGCCGCGAGCAGGTACGCGATAATCGAAAGGGACCCGAGCGAGTACAGCGGGTACCAGTACCAGAACTTGTTGTCGAGGTCGTACTGCTCGGTGTGGCTCTTGGGCATCTGGAGGTTCGCGCGGTAGTACATCGTCTCCAACAGTTCGAGGTAGTCGACGATGCGGAGCCGCTTGTCCAGCCAGATGAGCGTGGTTAGGAACACCGTCTCGATGGCGGTGAGGTCCTGGCTCTTGAGCCACGCGTTGTGGTCCATGTCGTCTTGTTTTTTCAGACTCATTGTCGAATCACTTCTTGTAGTACGGGTACACAGCCCGTTTCAGCGTGTCCGCGAGGTTTCCGGTGTCGATGCCGTTGCCCTCCTTGTCCTCTTCCCGGACGTACAGGTCCTCCCACTTGCGCCGGCGCTTCTTCACGATCATCACGTCGGGGAGGAACTCCTTCCGGTAGAGCAGGAGGATGAACGCGAGGTCGATGAAGATGAGCGCCAGCAGCGCGCCGACGTACATGTTCCCGGCCTCCGTCGACGCCCACGCGGACATCAGCCCGTAGGTGAAAAGCGCCACGAAGACGACCTCCACGACGGTCAGGAGGACGATCGCGATCGCGGCCGCGGTGCTCTCGCGGGCCGGCTCGTAGCGGTGGATGTCACCGTACGAGGAGCCGCCGGAACTCATCTCGCACCCCCGTGGCCCGTGTGGGCCGACTCGCCGTACTTGAGCATGTAGAACGTGAACACGAAGGTCAGACCGATACCGAGGATGGCAGAGATGCCGACCCAGTGGGCGTGGAGCGGGACGCCGACGTGGGCGATGTCCTCCGGCCACCCGGTGTTCGCGCCGCCGACCTCGACGGTCGCGATGTCCTCGCCGACGGCGATGCCGCCGTGCATGCCGGTAGCGGTGTGAGGCACGCAGTGGTAGTGGGTGATGCCGGCGTCCTCGCCGCTGGCCTCGTACTCGTAGGTGTATCCCTCCTCGTCGACGGGGTCGCCGCTGTCGAGGGCGGCCGGGCCGCCGTCGTCGACCGTCTGGACGTTGTGTGCGCCGCCGTTGCCCGTCCACTCCCAGACGATTGTCGTCCCCTCGTCGACCCACACCAGCGTCGGGTCGAACGCGAGGCCGCTGCTGCCGGCCCCGACCGAGATGGTCACTTCGTCCTGGCCGCGGGCGTCGGTGTAGGACCCGACGTTCCCGCCCGAAGCACCGCTCGGCCAGTCGGGTTCCACTTCCTGTGCAGCCGCCGTTCCGGTCGCCCCGGCGGAGGCCGCGACGGCGGCGGTCGCGCCGCCGGCCGTCCGCACGAAGTCCCGCCTTTTCATACAGTTTCCCTCAGGACGGGGTCCGCTTAAACCCACCGACTGAAACCGCCGACGTGGAGGAGGCTTCGGGGGCTGAGACCGCCGAAATCGACGGATTACTCGTCGCGGTCGCGGTCACTCTCGACGGGGGCCTCGTCGGTCACGACGCCGTCCTCGACGGGGACGAACTTGGGCCGCTCTTTGGCCTCGCGGAGCGCCCGCAGTCGGTCCCGGTACTCCTCCGAACGGAACCGGTCCGAGAGCCGCGCGTTCGCCACCATCGCGAACAGGAATCCGCCCACGAGCAGGAAGACGATACCCATCGCCGGCGCGACGATGGTCCCGAGGTCGGCGACGGCGCTCGCGACGAGGAGGGCGACGCCGGCCAGCACCTGAATCGCGGCGACGACCTGTATCACGAGGTTGCCGAACTCGCCGGACCCCTCCGGGACGCTGTCCGGGTGCGGGAGCGACCAGTCCTCGGGCGGTTCGGGCACCTCGTAGGAGTCCATCGCCGCGAGCGCGACGACGGGCTCTATGTCGCGGAGGACCGTCCCCTCGCCGCGCACTTCTCCGGTGGGGCGGATGATCGCGTACCCCTCGTCGGAGTAGACGAGGATGCGCTCCTCGCCGTCCTCGCGGACGCGCTCTAAGACCCCGAACACGTCTCGGGTCGCGATCCGGGACTTCAGCTCGGCGTCGACGCGGTCGAGGAGTCGCTCGCCCGTGATCCACGTGTCGGGGTCGAAGGCGGCGTCCCACTCCTCCGCGCTCATCTCCGCCATGTCCGACGGACCGAAGTCGTCGAAGTCGTACTCCGACTCGACGCGCTCGCGGAGCGCCTCGATGTCGGTCTCGTCCCCGGAGTCGCCGCCGGAGCCGGCCGGGCGGGACCCGTCGGTCTCGGCCTCCGCGTCCGGGCCTCCCGAACCGTCGGACGCCGGGTCTGCCGGCTCCTCCGGCGGCGACTCCGACTCCGACCGCGTCGAGGTGTCCTCCATCGTCTCGACGGTACGTGCTCCTGACGCTAACTGTTTTCGTCCGCGCCCGGGCAACGGGACCGACCCGCCGGCCGCGGATCGCGGGGCTTTACGCGCCGGAGCGCGTAGCCGCTCGCATGGTCGACGAGTCGGTCATCGCGGCGCTGGCCGGGGCCTCTGTGACGTCGAGTCTCCCCTTCCTCCTGTACGGCGCTTGGATCATGATCGACGCCGAGACGGTGTCGTGGAACGTGCTGATGCGGCACCTGCGGTACATCGTGGCCGGGCTCCTGCTCACGACCGTCCCCCTCGCCGGGTGGATGCTCCCGCGCATCCTCGACCAGCTGACGGGGATGGCGATCCTCCACGCCTTCTTCGGCGTTCAGGCGTACGCCCTGCTTGCGTTCGCGCTGACCGGCATCGTCCGGATCTTCCAGGCCAAGCGGAACGCCGACGCGTACGAGGACCCCGACGTCGACATCGGCGAGATCCACGAGGACATGGGCCACTGGCGGAAGCGGCTCCGCGCCGGCGTCGCGGGCTTCATGCTACTGTGGCTGTGCGCGTGGGTGACCGGGATCTACCGGCTCCTCACGCTCCACTTCGGCTCGCTGTTCTGACCGCTCGACGCTCGACGGCCGACCGGCGTCGCGAAGCGTTCCGGCGACCGACAGCTTCAATCCGGGTTTGGTCTTAACAGGTGATATCGTGGCAGTCACCTTCGATCTGTTCGGGACCCTCGTCGGCGTCGAGTACCCGTCGGACCCGGCGGAAGCGGTCGCGCGCGAACTGGAGTCCCGCGACGTGGCGGTCCCCGACGACTGGCACGTCGCGTACGGCGAGCGACACGTCGAGGCACCGGCCGGCGCGGAAGTGCCCCTCCCCGCCCACGTCGCCCGCGCGCTCGACTCCCGCGGCGTCGACGTGACGGAGAACGCCGCCAGACACGCCGTGATCGCCGCGTTCGATCCCGACGTTACCCGGCGCGACGGCGCGCTGGAGGCGGTCCGCGGCGCGGCCGAGCGCGGCCCGGTGGGGCTGCTCTCGAACTGCGCCGTGCCCGAACTCGTCCCGCGGACGCTGATCCGCGCGGGGCTCCGCGGCGAGTTCGACGCGGTCACGACGAGCATCGGCTGCGGCTGGCGGAAACCCCACCCCTCCGCGTTCGAGGCCGCGGCCGAGGCGCTGGGGACCTCGACGACCGGGCTCGTCCACGTCGGGGACGACGCCGAGACCGACGGCGGGGTCGTCGCCGCCGGCGGGCGCTTCGTCGACGTGACGGAGACGCCGCTGTCGGCGGTCGTCGCGGAGTTGGAAGCCGAGCAGTAGGTCGGAAGCCGAGCAGTAGGTCGGAAGCCGAGCAGTAGGTCGGAAGCCGAGCAGTAGGGTCGTCCGGGCGTTCGGACGGTCGCGGTCAGTCGAACCANTGGCGCTTCGTCGACGTGACGGAGACGCCGCTGTCGGCGGTCGTCGCGGAGTTGGAAGCCGAGCAGTAGGTCGGAAGCCGAGCAGTAGGTCGGAAGCCGAGCAGTAGGTCGGAAGCCGAGCAGTAGGGTCGTCCGGGCGTTCGGACGGTCGCGGTCAGTCGAACCCGGCGTCCGCCAGCCGCGCGCGCCACGCCTCGTCGACCCGCCCCTCGCCGACCAGCTTCTCGACGTGCGCCGCGACCGTCGCGAGCGCGAGGTCGCGCACGCCGGCCAGATCCTTCTCGTACGCGCCGTCGACGACCGCGTCGAGGTCGGTCGCGCCGGCGTCGACCGCGGCGATCACGTCGCGTTCGCGGGCGCGCCGGTGTTCGATCAGCCGGTCGCACGTCGCCGCCGGGTCGTCGATCGCCGGCCCGTGCCCGGGGAGAATCCGGTCGTAGCCGGCGTCGCGCACGCGTTCGAGGCTCGCGAGGTACGCGGCCAGGTCCCCCTCGGGCGCGGTGACCGCGACGCTCCCCTCGGCGACCGCGAGGTCGCCGCAGCACAGCACGGACCGCCCCGACCCGCCCGCCGACGGGTCGGACTTCGCCGCCGGGTCGCCGGCCGCGAACGCGACGTGGTCGGGCGCGTGGCCCGGGGTGTCGACGACGCGGACCCCGGTGTCGGCGACCGTCTCGCCGGGCGCGACCGTCTCGTCGGGGTCGATCCCGGTCGCCGCGGCGAACCGGTCGACGCGACCCTCGCGGGCGACGACGGTCGCCCCCGTCGCCTCGGCGTACTCGGCGACCGCCCCGACGTGGTCCGGATGGGCGTGAGTGACCGCGATCGCCTCGACGGCGGGGGCGACCGCGTCGGCCGCCCCGCGCTCCGCGACCGCGGCGTCGAGGGCGTCGGTCCGGGCCGCCGGGTCGACGAGCAGGCCGTCGAGGAGGTAGGCGTTGGTGGTGCCGCCCGGCGCTCGGGTGTCGACCGGGACCTCGACGCGGGTGACCGCGGGGGAGCCGCCGGGGTCGGACTCCGGTCCGTCGTCGCCCGCCATCGGTCAGTCCCCGCGGCCGAGCGACGACCGGACGGCCGGTCCGGGCCCGGAGCCGGGACGGTCGCGCCCGGGGATCGGCACGTCGGTGTCGCCGGCGACCGCGTACGCCGCGAGGTCGACGATTCCGGGGTCGACCGCGTCGACGTCCGCGACCGAGTCGTAGGGGCGTCCGACGACGATGTCGCCGGCCGTGTTCCGGTTGATCCCCGGAATGGCCGTCAGCTCGTCCATCGAGGCCGCGTTGACGTCGAGCGGGTACGGGACGCCCGTCACGGAGCGGTAGCCGTGGTCGGTGACCGCCACGTCGACGGTGGTCCCCAGCTCGCGCTCGCCCGGGACCGCGACGAGGAGCGCGTAGGTCCCGAGCTGTCGGCCGAACGTCTTGCCGTCCTGGTGGTACTCGAGGTGGAGGTCCGGCAGGACCGTCCCCGGCGGGACGACGCGGTCGAGCATCGGGTTGTCGATGGTCTCGCGCACCTCGCGCTTGTACGCCTGGAACTGGTCTTTGTGCTCCTGGGCGATCTCGGCACCCGTCTCGGCCATCTCGGTGCCGGCGAACGCCATCACCTGCCGGATGTTGATCCGGCGGAGCATCAGCCCCTCGTCGTACACCGTCTGGAGGAAGCGCTTGTTGTGCTCGTACGTCTCCGGGCGCTCGCCGGTCAGGCCGTGGACGAGGTTGATCCCGGGAAGCAGCTTCGGCAGCCGCGGCGAGGCGTCCGGCCCGGTCGAGGGGCCCGTCACGCGGTCGGGGTCGCCGGGGGTCGTCTCCGGGGCGTCGCCCGGCCGCCAGCCGCCCTCCTCGTTGACGACGCGGACGGCCTCCAGACACTCCTCGGCGGTGACGAGCAGGTTGTTCTCCTCCTGGACGACCGGGTCGGCCGACTCCAGCCCGAACGCGGCCGTGTCGCCGGGCGTGTTGTGCTCGGCGATGACTCGGATCGCCTCCCGGGACGCCTCCGGGTAGTCCGTGATCGTCACGGGGTTCATGTTGTCGAGGTGGAGCGTGCGGAGGTCCGGTGCGACCTCCCGGATCCCGCCGTACAGATCTCGGAGGGCGTCGGGGTTCGGGGCCTCGCCGTCGCCGCCGTACGCGAGGATGTCGGCCTGTCGCCCGAGCCGGAAGTGCGCGACCCCGCGGTCCGAGAGCGCGTCGACCTCGCCGACGACGGAGCCGGGCGCGCGGAAGGCGGGGTCGCCGTACAGCGGCTCCGTACAGAACGAACACCGATACGCGCACCCGCGGGAGGTCTCCAGTTCGCAGATGAGGTAGTCCGGGTGGTTCGGGTGCTGCCCGACGACGAACGCCCCCTGCCGCGCCCAGCGGTCGACCTCCTCGTTGGTCCGCATCCGGTTGCCGTACCCCTCTAACCCCTCGCGGACGAGGTCGTGGGCCGCGGCCTCGACGTCGCCCATCGCGACGAAGTCGTAGTCGAGGTCGTCGCGCTGCGTCTCCTGTGCGCCCGCGTTCTCCTCGCCGACCCCGAACCGCACCGGGCCGCCGAGCAGCGTCACGCCGTCGGCGGTCCAGCCGAGTTCGCGCACCTCGTCAGGCTCCGCGGGGGTGCCGCCGACGTACTTGCCGGGCACCGTCATCCCGCCGACGTACACCATCAGGTCGGCGTCCGCCACGTCGGCGTGTTTCGACCGGTCGTCGCGCAGTTCGTCGATGGTGTGGTAGGTGATCCGCGACTCGGGGACGCCGGCGTCGACGAGCGCGCCCGCCGTGTACCGGGGGTACGTCGAGAGGTACGGCGGGACGCCGAAGTGGGCCGGCTCGTCGACGTAGCCGTCGACGATGGTGACGGAGAGGTCGGCCGGGTCGGGCGGGAGGGAGCCGCGGCCGGCCGCCGAGGAATCGCTCATGTTACCCGGAGTAGGCGGCCGAGAGGGGAAAAGCGTGCGGAAGGTCCGTCGGGGAAGAGACGGGAGCCAGCAGGGACCGGACGGGACCGCCGACCGATTTATTAGCGTCATCCGCGTGTGAAAACGTATGTCCCTCCGCGACGATAGTTTCCTGACGCCCCGCCGCTCGACGCTTCTTACTTACGGCCTCCTCGGACTGTTCGCCCTGCTGAGCGCCGGCAGACTCGTCGAATCCGGCCCCGTCCCGTGGGGAATGATCGTCGGAGCAACGGTCGTCGCCGCCCTCGGTGCGGGTCCGGTCGCGTGGCTCGCTCGCGACCGGCTGCCGGCGAGTCGGCGCGGGACGTACGGGCGCGTCCTCCTCGTCGTCAGTCTCCCCGCGTTCGCGCTGCTCGTCGGAGTCCTCGCCGTCGCGAGCGACGCCTCGCTCCTGTCGATGATGGACGCGGTCGTCGTGGGGGTCGTCTGCGGCGGCGCGGTCGCCCTGTTGGCCGAGCGGACCGTCGTCCCGGAACGGTACCGCGCCGAACCGGCGTGACCGAGGGGAACCGGTTCGCGCGACTCGACCGCCGCCGCCACGCCGTTTAAGCCCTCGCCGACACAACTGGTTCGTATATGCCATCGACGATGGAGGTCAAGTGCGAGAGCGACGACTGCGAGTTAGATATGTTCGAGAACCACTACACGTACGACGTGCCCGACGACCACGCCGTCGAGGACCTCTCGTGTCCGTACTGCGGCGGGAGCGAGCTCGTCGAAATCGAGGTGTGAGCCGTGTCCGGACTCGTCGAGACGGGTCGGTCCGCGCTCCGTAGCGCCCTCGAACGCGTCGGCCGCGGGTGGGGGAAGGTACAGGAGCGCCGTCCCCTCTCGTACGACCTCCTCGAGAGCGACGACGCGTACCTCGTCGTCTTCGACGCCCCGGGCGTCCGCGGCGAGGACGTCGACGTCACCTTCCTCGATCACACCGTCGAGGTGAGCCTCGAACGCTTCCGAGACTTCTACGACGGCTACGACCTCGTGTTCCCCGGCCGCGGCGTCTCGCTGTCGAGCAGCGTCGACCTCCCCCGCGACGCCGACGTGACCCCCGAGGGCGCGAACGCGACCCTCACGCGCAACGGCACGCTCCACGTCGAGATCCCCAAGCGAGAGGGGTCCGGCGACGTCGACGTCGTCGAAGCGGACGACTGACGCCGCCCCGCTCGTTTCTCTCGGTCACTCCCCCTCGGTCACTTTCCCTCGATCACTTCCCTTCAGTCCGCTCGGACAGCGACATCCCCTCCGCGATCTCGAACGCCTCGTCCCCGTCGAACCGCGCCGGGTCGAACGCGCCGATCCACGGCGAGTCCGGCGCGTCGAACGCGATCCCGTCGAGCGACGCCAACACGCCTTCGGCGATGATCTCGCCCGTCGCGGGCGCTCGCATGAACCCGTGTCCCTGCCAGCCGGCGGCGACGAACAGCGCGGGAGGGGCTCCTCCGGTCGCGTCGACTGGACCGAGAAGCGGGTCGCCGTCGGGCGTCGCGGTACAGAGCCCGGCCCACGCCCGGGCGGCGTCCGGGTCGAGGTCCGCGCCGGCCGCCGCGCCGTCGAGGCGCTCGCGGAGGACCGTCGCGACGTCCGCGCGGAACCAGTCGTCGGCCTCGCGCCGGTAGCCGTCGGGGTCGGCCGGGACCGGCTCCGTGCCGTCGCCGGCGAGCAGGCCGTCCGGGTGCGGGCGGAGGTACGCGTCCGCGGTGGCGTCGTAGACCATCGGCCCGTCGTAGGCGGCGGCGGCGACGAGCGCCTGAACGCGGTACGGGACGACCGGGACCGAGACGCCGTCGGCCGCGAGCAGCGACCGGGTGTGCGCCCCGGCGGCGACGACGACCGCGTCGAAGGTGCGCGTCTCGGCCCCGGAACCGTCGTCTTCCTCCGCCCCGACGACCGACAGCTCTCGGCCCGCCTCGGTCCGCGGGCCGAGCGCGACCGGGGTGTCCGTCTCGATCGCGACCCCCTCGCGGGCGGCCCGGTCGGCGAGCGCGCGGACGTAGCTCGGCGGGTCCGTCCAGCCGGCCCCTTCGGCGACGGCCGCGACCGCGAGGTCGTCGGTGCGGAGGGCGGGGAAGCGCTCGCCGAGCGCGTCAGGGTCGACGACGGAGACCTCGCGGCCGTGGCCCCGCATACGCTCGACCATCGCCGGGACCGCCTCGGCGTCGGGGTCGCCCTCGCGCACCGCGATCACGTACGGACAGGGGGTAAAGGAGAATCCGGGGAGCGTCCGGTCGAACGCGCGGAACCGCTCCAGCGCGCGAGCGCCGACCGCGGCGTCGACGTCCTCGGCGTAGGCGTCGTAGAGCAGGCCCGCCGCCCGCCCTGAACTGCCGGCCGCCAACTCCCCGCGCTCGTAGAGCGTCACGTCCGCGCCGCGGACCGCCAAGTTGCCGGCCGCGGTGACGCCGACCGCGCCGCCGCCGACGACCGCGACCGTCGGCGCGGGTTCGGCTCGCTCGTTCATGACTCGGCCGACGACGCGGCCGACCGAAAAGACACCGGGACGACGCGGCCGGCGAATCGTAATCGTTGCGGGGGCGCGTGCCTGCGAGCGCCCGAAGGGCGCGAGACAGCACGCGCGAGGGAGTCGCTGGCGGTTGAGCGAAGCGAAGACCGCCAGCGACGAGGCTGGGGAGGAGTGAGGTGCGGACGCTGTGCGGGGCGGGATTCGAAGGGGCAGTCGCGAGGACGCCGCAGGCGACGGAAGCACCGCAGGAACGAGCGCAGCGAGTGACGAGGAGCGCAACGAGCGTGCGGCGTCCTCGCGGCTGGGGCTTCGNGCCGCAGGCGACGGAAGCACCGCAGGAACGAGCGCAGCGAGTGACGAGGAGCGCAACGAGCGTGCGGCGTCCTCGCGGCTGGGGCTTCGACGGTGTTCGTGTCGGTAGGAGAGTTCCAAACAGAGACTGCGTACAGCCGGTGACACGTGTGTCCCCGCCCACATTATAGGGGTGGAAGCCCACGTTACGGGTATGAACCAACTCGTGAACGGCGAGTGGCGGACGGACACCTACGAGACGACGAACGAGGAGGGGGCGTTCGAGCGCGGCGAGACCACCTTCCGGAACTGGGTCGCCGGCAGCGACGTGCCCGACCACGTCGACGCCGAGCCCGACGAGCGCTTCCAGCCGGAGGCCGGCCGGTATCACCTGTACGTCTCCTACGCCTGTCCGTGGGCGCACCGCACCCTCCTCGCCCGCTCCCTTTTGGGTCTCGAAGACGCGATCAGCGTCTCGGTCGTCGACCCGTGGCGCGGCGAGGACGGCTGGCAGTTCAGCCCCGAGAAGGACGGGTGTACGCGCGACCACCTCCGCGACAGCGACTACCTCCGCGAACTGTACGTCGAAGCGGATCCGGACGCCACCTGCCGGGTGACCGTGCCCGTGCTGTGGGACACCGAGGAGGAGACCGTCGTCAACAACGAGTCCCGCGAGATCCTGCGGATGCTCTCGACCGCGTTCGCGGACCTCGGCAACGGCGCGTCGCTGCTTCCGGACGAGAGCGACGACGCGACCGTCGCGGACGTCGACGAGGTGATCACCGACATCTACGAGCCGATCAACAACGGCGTCTACCGCGCCGGCTTCGCCACCTCCCAGTCGGCCTACGACGACGCGATCGACGACCTCTTCGACGCGCTCGACCGCTACGACGACCGGCTCGCGGACCGGCGTTACCTCGTCGGCGACTCGCTGACCGAGGCGGACGTCTGTATGTTCACCACCCTGATCCGCTTCGATCAGGTGTACCACACGCACTTCATGTGCAACCGGAAGTTCATTCACCAGTACGACAACCTCTGGCCGTACCTCCGCGACCTCTACCAGACCGAGGGCGTCACCGAGACGGTGAACATGGACCACATCAAGGAACACTACTACACCACGCACCCGGACGTGACCCCCTCGGGGATCATCGCGCGCGGTCCCGACCTCGACTTCGAGGCCGACCACGACCGCGACCGACTCGCGGGAGCGCCGCCGACGCCGACCGCGGACGACTGAACGGCAGACGAGAGCGGATCTATCGAGAGCCGATTTATCGGATCTCCCCGGGAGACACATCCGTCCGATGGAACTGCTTATCTATCATCTCGGTGTTTCAGTTCCACCGTGGTTGGACGTTATTTACAAATGAGTGGAATGTCGTGGCAGGTATGGAGACTACTCGACATTTTACCGCCACGGTCTACCTCGTCAATGACGGAGCGACCGCGCTTCACGAACACAAGCGACACAACATTCATATCCCACCGGGCGGGCACATGGATAAGGGTGAGATCCCCCACGAAGCAGGGCTACGAGAAGTCCGCGAGGAAACGGGGCTTGAGGCGACGCTTCTTGACGACACGTCTGAACTATCTGTATCAAACGTAGAAACCCTGCCACAGCCCCGGCACCACCTCCTATACGATATCAATGTGTACGATGGGACGGTTGGTCACCAACATATTGACCTCATCTATTATGCTACGGTTCCCCAGCGCGAATTCGATCCGGATGATGGGGAAGCACCAGCAGACGCGTGGAGTTGGTTCACGCCAAACCAACTTCGCAATAGTGACATCAACGAAGACGTGGTGACATTGGGAATTGAAGCAATTAACACGGCAAAAACGCACCGCTCAGGCTGACCGGATCCGTTTTCACCACTTCACAGCGCTATCTGTAGCGGGTCGGCAGATCCTGTTTTCACTCACTTTCAGACGAAATACCTACGGGATTGTCATTCTGTACTGAGCGTTTCGTGAAATAAAAAATAAATAGACTGAAACCCGGAAGGCTACCCTTCCATCCCGCCGAACGAGAGGCCGTCCTCGACGGAGCGCTGCGCCGCGAGGTAGACGATCGCGACCGGCAGCGCGAACAGGTTCGCGAACGCCGCGAACCGCGTCCACGGCGTCGAGAACCGACCCTCGGTCGCGATGTTGTACAGCTCCACCGAGAGCGGGTAGTTCTCCGGGCGGAGCAGCGTCTGCGCGATGATGAACTCGTTCCAGCCGGCGAGCCAGACGAAGATGAGGACGACGGCGAGCCCCGGCTTCGTCAGCGGAATGATCACCTCGCGGATCGTGTCGAGGAAGCTCGCGCCGTCGACCATCGCCGCCTCCTCGTAGGAGACGGGGATGTTGTCCATATACGTCTTCAGCAGCCAGGTGTTGAACGGGATCGCCGACGCGGCGTAGAACAGCCCCAAGATGAAGAGGTTGTTCGTGAGTCCGTAGGTGCTGAACAGCGAGTAGAGCGCGACGAGCGTCGCGATCGACAGCCCGGCACCGATCTGCGTGAAGAGGACGTAGCCGTAGAGGATGCGCTTTCGCCCCACGAACCGCCGGCGCGAGAACGCGTACGCCGCCGGGACGATCATCCCGAACCCGGCGGCGAGCGTCACGCTGACGATGTAGAGGCTGTTGAACACCGCGCCCGGACCGGTCTCCGTGCCGGCCCAGCGGAAGCTCACCAGTCCGCCGCCCCCGCCGACGACGAGTTGGGGATAGCCCCAGTCGCCGTCGACGAAGAAGAAGTCGGACTCGAAGATCACCCACCGGTAGGCGTCGAGGTTGTACGTCGTCGGGTCCGGGAAGATGCCGCTCGTGTTGAACAGCCGGGTCCCCTCCGCGAGCGACGCGGTCGTGATCCAGAACAACGGGAACAGCAACACGAGCACCATCGCGAGGCCGAACAGCGTCATCAGCACGCTCTTCGTGACGTCCCACGGGGTGCGCTTGCCCGTCCGGACGTCGTAGACCGCGCGCTGGACCGTGACGACGAGCCGCTTCGGGGCGGTCGCGAGCGCGACCAGCTTCGCGGCGACGAGCGACGCGAACGAGCGGATCGCGCTCATTCGTCACCCACCCCCTCGGCGAGGCCGCCGAAGCGCACGGCGACGTACATGAACAGCCCGACGAAGGCGATACCGACGATCAGTATCGCCGCCGACAGCCCGAACTGGTTGAACGTGATCGCCTCGCGGTAGCCGTACACGATGATCAGCTCGTTCTGTCGCGACGGGCCGCCCTGATTGAACACCCACGGGATCAGGAACTGCTGGAACGACGTGGCGGCCGTGAGGATCGACGCGAACAGCACCGGCCCCTTGATCGCGGGCAGCGTCACGGTGCGGAACCGCTGGAGCGCGCCCGCGCCGTCGACCATCGCCGCCTCGTGGAGCGACCGCGGCACGTCCTGCAGCGCGCTCACGATGATGATCACCATGAACGGGTACGCCAGCCACACCTCCGTGGTGACGTACGCGAAGAACGCCTCCCAGCGACCGCTCAGGAAGCCGATCGGCACGTCGAACAGGAGCGCCTGCGGGGCCGACAGCGACGCCATAACATCGTTGTACCGGCCCAAGATGGTGTTGAACACGCCGTAGCGCGCGTCGCTGAACATGCCGCGCCAGACGGTGATCGTGAAGATGCCGGGGAACCCCAGCGGGACGATCACCGCCGCGCGCATGTACCGCTTCCCGGCGACCCGGACGTGATTCAACAGGAGGGCGATCCCCACGGCGAGGAACACCTTGACCACGAGCGAGACGGCGACGAACAGCCACGTCGTCCCCATCGACGTGCGGAACTGCGGGTCGCCGATGAGCTGGACGTAGTTCGCCAGCCCGATCAGCTCGGCACCGCCCCCGATGACCGACCCGGCGAACGTCGCGTCGGTGAGCGAGATGTAGAAGAGATAGAAGATCGGGTACAGCATGAAGCTCGAAAAGAGGATGACGCCCGGCGCGACGAGCAACAGCCCCCAGTCGCGACTGGTAAAGGGCAGCGCCGATCGGAGCCGCGACAGTCCGCTCGCGACGGTTCCGGGTTGCGAAGAGGCCATGGCTCCGAGTGGAGCTTACAGCGCCTCCCGGATCTCGGAGGCGGCCTGATCGAGCGCGGCGTCGCCCTCCTGTTCGCCGTTGAAGACGCGTTCGAGCGCCTCCGTCACCGGCGTCCAGACGCTGTCCATGTCCGGGTGCGTCGGGATCGGAACGCCGTGGTCCACCTGTTCGGCGAACGCCTGGACCTCGGCGGAGAGGTCGTCGTTGCCCACGGCGTCGGCCAGCACGGGGATGTACCCCTGCTCGTCGGCGTTGGTCAGGACGACGTCCTCGTTGGTCGTGTACCACTCGGCCAGGCCGGTCGCGGCGTCGACCGTCGACTGGTCCGCGTCCGCGAGCATCGACGAGAAGTAGAACAGCTGGATCCCGGAGTACGAGCGCGGGTTGTTCCCGTCGACGGTCGGCAGCGTCGTCACGCCGAGGTTGTCGACCTCGCCCTGAAGGTTGCCGAGCTCCCACGGACCGTTGATCGCGAACGGCGCGAGGCCGTCCGCGAACGCGACGATCTGCGACTCGTAGCCCGGGTCGGACGGGACGTAGTCGAACAGCGTCGTCAGCGCGTCGATCCCCTGCTTACACTCGTCGCTGTCGACGCCGACCTCGAGGCTCGACTCGTCGAACAGGTTCCCGCCGTACGCTTGGACGAACCCGCTCGCGAAGTACGGGTCGGTGGCGGGGTACGAGAGCCCGTACTGCCCGTTGTCCGGGTCGTGGTACTCGTCCATGATCGAGACCATCTCCTCTAGGGTCTCGGGCGGCTCGTCGACCATGTCCTCGTTGTAGAACAGCGCGACCGTCTCGGACGCGAACGGCAGCCCGTAGAGGCCGCCGTCGAACTGGGCGGCCTCGCGGGCGGCCTGCGTGTAGCTGTCGAGCGAGACGTCGACGTCGTCGCTCGCGTCGTAGAGGAACGGCGGGTCCTCGCGCACCGCGAACCGGCCGACCCAGTCGTGCGCCCAGATCCACGAGTCCGGCCCGTCGCCGGCCGGGATCGCCGTCTCGAGCTGCTGGTCGAGTTCGCCGCCGGGCGCTTCCTTGTTGATGGTATCGCCCGCCTCCGACTCGTACTCGTCGACGTACCCGGAGAGGGCCTCGTCCTCGGCGTCGGAGAGGTCGACCCACAGCCGGGCGGATCCGCCGCTCTCACCGTCCCCGCCGTCCCCGCCATCGGAGCCGTCTCCGCCGTCGCTGCCGTCTCCGCCGCCGGTGCTGATACAGCCCGCGAGCCCCGCGAGCGCAGTCGATCCCCCCATCGCCTTGAGCAGCGTTCTACGTTTCTCGTTCATGTGTCCAGAACAAATGAGGAATTATATTTTCATACATTTAGTGTTTGGGATCGTTCCGGATCGTTTCGGATCGTTCCTGAACGATCCGAGTCGGCGCGCCCCCGATCGACGCGGACGGCCCGGCGCTGCGCTGTTTCTTCGTCGGACGCACGCGAAATCGAGATATTTGCGAGGAGATTGTTCACCACATATCAGAAAAACAGCGAAGAACTCATAAGCCGTCGGACCGGTCTTCAGGGAAATGGCACGCGTCACGCTCGATACGCTCCGGAAGGAGTTCGACCGAGGGACCATCGTCGCCGTCGACGACCTCGACTTGGAGATCGAGGACGGCGAGTTCGTGACCGTGGTCGGCCCGTCCGGGTGCGGGAAGACGACCACCCTCCGGATGGTCGCGGGCTTAGAGGAGCCGACCTCGGGGACGGTCAGCTTCGACGACGAGGACGTCACCGAGGTCCACGCGAAGGAGCGCCCGGTCGCGATGGTGTTCCAGAACTACGCGCTGTACCCGCACAAGACGGTCCGGCAGAACATGGCGTTCGGGCTCAAGATGAGCACCGACATGACGAAGGAAGAACGCCACGAGCGGGTCCGCGAGATGGCGGCGATGATGGGCATCGAGGACCTCCTCGACGACAAGCCCGACGAGCTCTCCGGCGGGCAGAAACAGCGCGTCGCCCTCGGCCGGGCGATCGCCCGCGAGCCGGAGGTGTTCCTCTTCGACGAGCCGCTCAGCAACCTCGACGCGAAGCTCCGCACGGAGATGCGCGCGGAGATCCAGAAGCTACAGAAGGAGTTCGGCGTCACCGCGATGTACGTCACCCACGATCAGGAGGAGGCGATGACGATGGGCGACCGCCTCGCCATCCTGAACGACGGCGAGCTCCAGCAGGTCGGCGAGCCGACCGAGGTGTACCAGAACCCGGTGAACGAGTTCGTCGCCGGCTTCATCGGCTCCCCGTCGATGAACTTCCTCAACGTCGACGTGGAGACGGAC
This sequence comes from Halorubrum tebenquichense DSM 14210, assembly GCF_000337415.1. Taxonomy (GTDB): domain Archaea; phylum Halobacteriota; class Halobacteria; order Halobacteriales; family Haloferacaceae; genus Halorubrum; species Halorubrum tebenquichense. Next base: position 59,828 of record NZ_AOJD01000053.1, read on the forward strand.
GGGACGAGCGCGACGATCCGCGACGAGTCATCCGGACTGACGATCACGCTCAGCCGCGAGTACGTCGCGGGCCACGACCTCGAAAGCGGTCCGTACACGCTCGGTATCCGCCCCGAGAACATCGACGTCGTCGAGCGGCCGACCGGGGAGGAGACGCTCACCGCGACCGTCGAGGTCGTCGAGCCGATCGGCTCCGACAACTACGTCCACCTCGACGTGAACGAGGACTTCCTCGCGCGCTCGCCCCCGGACGTCCAGCCGGAGGCCGGCGACGAGGTCGGCGTCGTCTTCGACGAGGCGGACCTCCACCTGTTCGACGCCGAGACCGGCGAGGACGTGTTCCTCACCGACGAGGAGATCGCGGCCGCGGTCGCTTAGGTGGGACCGGTTTTCGGATTCGGGCTTCAGCTGTGAACCGATCCTTCGTACTTTCTTACCGGTCGAGGAGCGAGCGCTATCGGAGCCCGGTAGGCGTGCCCGGTAGCTGCTGACGCCGCGGTGGCTTTCTCCGGTGCTTCAGTCGCTCGTTTATAAGTATCGAACACCGGATCGTCGGCGAACGACTCCGGAGCTTCAGTCGCTCGGCTATACGTGACTGTTTCCGCGGTGAACGATTCCACGGCCGAGACCGTCGAAGCCCCAGCCTCGTCGCGGCCGCTTAAAAGCGGCCGCGACTCCCTCGCGCGTGCTGGCTTCGCGCCCTGCCGGGCGCTCGCAGGCACGCGCCACCGCGGTCCTTTTTAACCGACGGCGTCGCTCGATACGCGTTCCCTCCCGCGTCGCCGCAGCGGGCGACAACGGCTTGAAGTGCGCGCTCGTCAGACGGAGCGTACGAATGGAGCCGCCAGACATCGAGCGGTTGGACGAGCGGACCGTCCAGCGGATCGCGGCCGGCGAGGTGGTCGAGCGGCCCGCGAGCGTCGTGAAGGAGTTGGTCGAGAACAGCCTCGACGCGGGCGCGAGCCGCGTCGCCGTCTCGGTCGAGGCCGGCGGCACCGAGGGGATCCGCGTCCGCGACGACGGGGTCGGTATCCCGGCGGACCAGTTGGAGGCGGCCGTCGCGGAACACGCCACCTCGAAGATCGGCGACATCGAGGACCTCGACCGCGGCGTCGGCACGCTCGGCTTCCGGGGCGAGGCGCTGTACACCGTCGGCGCGGTCTCCCGACTCACGGTCCGGTCACGGCCCCCGGACGCCGAGGCGGGCGCTGAGATCACCGTCGAGGGCGGCGAGGTGGGCGAGGTCCGCCCGGCGGGCTGTCCCGCGGGGACGACCGTCGAGGTCGACGACCTCTTCTATAACACTCCCGCCCGCGAGAAGTTCCTCAAGCGGACCGCCACGGAGTTCGACCACGTCAACACGGTCGTGACCGGCTACGCGCTGGCAAATCCCGACGTCGCGGTGTCGCTGGAACACGACGGCCGCGAGACGTTCGCCACCGAGGGGAACGGCGACCTCCGCTCGGCCGTCCTCGCCGTCTACGGCCGCGAGGTCGCCGAGTCGATGATCGACGTCGACTGGACGCCCGAGGACGGGGAGGACGCGAACGGAGACGGGACAGGCGCTCCGGCGGGCGATCCGCCGGTCGATCGGGTGACCGGACTGGTCTCGCACCCGGAGACGGCCCGCTCGACCCGCGACTACCTCGCCACGTACGTCAACGGGCGGTACGTCACCGCGAGCGCGCTCCGCGAGGCGACCCTCGACGCCTACGGCGGCCAGTTGGCCCCCGACCGCTACCCGTTCGCCGTCCTCTTCGTCGAGGTCCCGGCCGGCGACGTCGACGTGAACGTCCACCCCCGAAAGCTGGAGGTGCGCTTCGACGAGGAGCCGGCGGTCCGGTCGGCGGTCGAGGCGGCCGTCGAGGACGCCCTGCTCGACCACGGGCTGATCCGGTCGACGGCACCTCGCGGGCAGTCGGCCCCCGACGAGACCGCCGTCAGCCCGGAGGCTCCGACCGACGAGGCCGTGGGCGGCGCGGACACGGATCACGAACGCGCCGCGCGCGACGGGCGCGACCCGCCGAGCGCGTCCGGGTCGGCGACGACGCCCGAGCAGTCAGCGGCGGCGGAGTCGACGGAGGACCCCGCGAGCCCGACGGAACTCGCCCCCGACGACGAGGCGGCGTGGGCGGTCGACGACCTCGGCGGCGGCGCGGACGAGGACGCCGACGTGGCGGGCGAGGGCGCGAGCGCCGGATCGAACGGCGGACTGGCCCCCGGAGCGAGCGACGACACTCGACCGTCGCCCCGGAGCTGGCAGGACGACTCGGCGGGGACCGGCGCGGAATCGGCGACGGAGAGCGACTCGCGCGGCGGCGAGACCGGCGGCGTCACCGAGGGCGCGACCGGCTCCGTCGACCGCGACGCCGGCGGATCGGACCCGGACACGCCGGTCGGAAGCTCTCCGACCGCCGGGGACGCGGAAGCCGACGACGCGTCGTCGGAAAAATCGAAGGAGGAAGCCCCCTCGGACGCGACGCGTTCGGCTCCCCGAGCGCGGCCCGCGACCCGACAGCGGACGCTCGACGGCGAGGCGACCGGGAGCGAGCGCGAGTTCGACTCGCTGCCCTCGCTGCGGATACTCGGCCAGCTCCACGAGACGTACGTCGTCGCCGAAGCGCCGGACGGCCTCGTGTTGATCGACCAGCACGCCGCCGACGAGCGGGTGAACTACGAGCGGCTCAAAGCCGTCTTCGCGGACGGCGCGGACGCGCAGGCGCTCGCCGAACCGGTCCGCATCGAGCTGACCGCCCGCGAGGCGGCGCTGTTCGAGGAGTTCGTCGACGACCTGACCGGGATCGGCTTCCGCGCCGAGCGGGCGGGCGACCGCGAGGTCGCGGTCACGGCCGTCCCGGCCGTCTTCGACGCCGCGCTCGACCCGGACCTCCTGCGGGACGCCCTGTCGGCGCTGGTCGACGACGCCGCCGCGGGCGACGAGCCGGTCACGGACGCCGTCGACGAACTGCTCGCCGACCTCGCGTGTTACCCCTCGGTGACGGGCAACACCTCGCTGACCGAGGGGCGGGTCGTCGACCTCCTCGACCGGCTCGACGGCTGCGAGAACCCGTACGCCTGCCCGCACGGCCGGCCGGTCGTCATCCGACTGGACCGCGAGGAGATCGGGTCCCGCTTCGAGCGCGATTACCCGGGTCACGGCGGTCGACGCGCCGAGTGATCTCCGGGCGTAGCCCGCTCGTACGTGGCCGCGGAGCGAGGCGGAAGAGCAGCTCGATATCAGTACTGATACTCTCGGGAGGCCGTTTAACACGTTGGTTCCCCTGATATGTCGTATGCCGATAGCAGCGGTGAAAAACAGTTACGGGGCGAAGTTGGGGGCCGGATACGTCGCGACGGGGGCGTTTATCGTCGCCGTCGGCGTGGTCACCGACGACGCGAACGCGACGGTCGTCGCGGCCGTCGCCGGACTACTGACGTTGGGGTCGATCAACGCGGCCGAGACGATCGCCAGCGTCACCGAAATCGGGGAGCAGACGCGGCGCGTCGCCAACGGCGACATCGACCGAGAGGTCCGATCGACGAGGACAGACGAGTTCGGACAGCTCGCGGGGTCGATCGAGGACATGCGACTCTCGCTGAAGGACCGACTGGCCGAGATGGAACGGACGCAGGAGGAGCTGGAGGACGCCCGGACGGAGGCGACGGAGATGGCCGACCGGTACCGCCGGACCGCCGACCGGTACGCCGACGTGATGGAGCAGGCGGCGACCGGCGACCTCACGCGGCGCGTCGACGTCGACGAGAGCGACGAGAGCCTCGCGACCGTCGGGAAGTCGTTCAACCGGATGATGGACGACCTCCAGGCGACCGTTGAGACGGTCCGCGAGATGGCCGACCGGATCGAGGCCGACGCCGGCGAGATGGCGGAGATGAGCAACGAGGTCGAACAGCGCGTCGCCAGCGCGACCGGGAGCGCGACGACGATCCGCGGGCAGGCGAGCGACCAGCGCGCCGAACTGGAGTCCATCGCGGCCGACATCGAGACCGTCAGCGCGTCCGCCGAGGAGATCGCGGCGACCGTCGACGACCTCTCGGACCGGAGCGAGACGGTCGCGGCGACGAGCGACGACGCCCGGAGCTCCTCCGAGAGCGCGTTGAACGAGATGGCGGAGGTCGAGGCCGAGGCGGAACAGGCCGTCGACCGGGTCGAACAGCTTCAGGAGGGGATGGACGAGATCACCGAGATCGTCGACATCATCGGCGAGATCGCGGAACAGACGAACATGCTCGCGCTGAACGCCTCCATCGAGGCGGCGCGGGCCGACGGCTCCGGCGACGGGTTCAGCGTGGTCGCCGAGGAGGTGAAGGGGCTCGCCGAGGAGACGCAGTCGCGCGCGAACGAGATCGACACCATGATAGACGACATCGCCGACCAGACCGAGGAGGTGACGGTGTCGATCCGCTCGACGCAGGAGCGCGTCCAGACCGGGACCGACACCGTCGAGTCGACGCTGTCCGACATCGAGACCATCGCCGACTCCGTCGACGAGATCAGCCGCTCGCTCGGTGAGATCCGCCGGACGACCGCCGATCAGGCCGACACGGTACAGGACACCGCCGGCTCCGTCGACGAGATCACGGAACTCAGTACGGAGACCGCGGAGGCGGCCGAGGAGACGGCGACGGAGATACAGGAGGGGCAGTCCGTCGTCGAGGACGTGTCCGACTCGCTGCGCGAGTTCCAGACCGACGCCGTGACGACGCTTCAGGACCGCGTGTCCGCGTTCACCGTCGAAACGGACGAGTCCGCCGCCGGCGGGCCGGCCGCGGAGGCCGGGACCGCGCGTCCGCAGGCGACGACCGACGGGGGTGCGCGATGACGGACCCGGTCAGCGCCGCCTACTGGGTGGCCGCGGTCGGCTTCCTCGTCGGAGTCGGGATCACCGCCGTGCTGTACCGGAAGCTGAGCGGGTCGGCCCACCGCGGTCGGCTGGCCGCGCTGGCGATCATCCCCGGCTTCGCCGGGATCTGTTACGTCGGGATGGCGCTGGGGATCGGGACGTTCACGGTCGACGGCGTCGAGTTCGTCGGCCTCCGCTACGCGGACTGGATCGTCACCACGCCGCTCCTGGTCGGGTTCATCGGGTACGTCGCGGGCGCGTCGCGTCGCGCCATCGCGGGCGTGATGCTCGCCGACGCGCTGATGATCGCGTTCGGTGCCGGGGCGGTCCTCACGGGCGGGACGCTCAAGTGGGGGCTGTTCGGCGTCTCCGCGGTGTTCCACGTCTCGCTCTTCGCGTACCTGTACGTGATCTTCCCCCGGTCGGTCCCGGACGATCCGATGCAGAAGGGGCTGTTCAGCCTGCTCAAGAACCACGTCGGGCTGCTGTGGCTGGCGTACCCGTTCGTCTGGCTGATGGGGCCGGCGGGGATCGGCTTCACCGGCGGGGTGGCCGCCGCGCTGACGTACGCCTTCCTCGACGTGCTGGCGAAGGTGCCGTACGTCTACTTCTTCTACGCCCGGCGGCGGGCGTTCCTCGACATCGAGAGGACGGACGTCGCGACCGGGAGCGACGCGCCCAGCGCGCTCGGCGACGACGCGCCCGCCGCGGCCGACTGAACGGCGGTCGGTCGTCGCGGCCGCAGAGAGGTACGCTTTAGGCGACCGCGACGGACCCACGCGTATGGACCGCGTAGCGATCGTCGGCGCGTCGATGACCCCGTTCGGGCAGCGCGACGCCTGGGTGCGGGAGCTGCTGGCGGAGGCGGGCGCGGCCGCGCTCGACGACGCCGGCGTCGACGGCGACGACCTCGATCACCTGTACGTCTCGAACATGGCCAGCGGCGAGTTCGAGGGCCAGACCGGCGTCCCGAACGCGCTCGCCCACGACCTCGCCGCCCAGCCGGCCTACACCGCCCGGATCGACCAGACCTCCTCGTCGGGCGGCGCGGGCGTGTACGCCGCGTGGCAGTCCGTCGCCTCCGGCGCGAGCGACCTCACGATGCTCGTCGGCGGCGAGAAGATGACCCACCGGACGACCTCGGAGGCGACCGACGTGATCGCGTCGCTCACGCATCCCGTCGAGTACAAGCACGGCGTGACGCTCCCCTCGTTCGCGGGGCTCACGGCGCGGCTCTACCTCGACGAGTACGACGCGCCCCGCGAGAGCCTCGGGAAGGTCGCGGTGAAGAATCACAAGAACGGCGTGGACAACCCCCACGCGCAGTTCCGGAAGGAGGTCGACCTCGACACGGTGCTGGACTCGCCGATCGTCGCCGACCCGCTCCGGCTGTACGACTTCTGTCCGATCACGGACGGCTCCGCGGCGCTCGTGTTCTGTCCGGAGTCCGTCGCCGAGGAGTACGCGCCGGACGGCAACTACGCGGTAATCTCGGGGATCGGCGGCGCGACCGACACCCACGTCGTCCACGAGCGCGCGGACCCGACGACGATGGGCGGCGTCGTCGACTCCTCCGAGGTCGCCTACGAGATGGCCGGCATCGGGCCGGACGACGTCGACGTGGCGGAGCTCCACGACATGTTCACGATCTTAGAGTTCCTCCAGAGCGAGGACCTCGGCTTCTTCGAGAAGGGCGAGGGGTGGAAGGCCGTCGAGGAGGGCGTCACCGACCGCGACGGCGACCTCCCGATCAACACCTCGGGCGGCCTCAAGTCGAAGGGCCACCCGCTCGGGGCCAGCGGCGTCGCACAGGTGTACGAGATATTCCAGCAGGTAACCGGGAACGCCGGGCCGCGGCAGGTAGAGGCCGACACGGGGCTCGCGTGTAACGTCGGCGGGTTCGGGAACTGCGTGACGACGACGATTCTGGAGGGAAGCCAATGAGCGACACCGAGAGCGGCGAGACGGGAGCGGGCGACGAACCGACCTTCGAGGCGGCGGAGTACGCGGACGGGACAGTCACGTACCCGCCCCACACCGTGGGACCGAACGGCTCCGAGCGCGTCGGAACGGTCGACCTCCGCGAGCGCGAGGCGCGCGTCGTCACGTGGACGACTTCGACCGCGACGCCGCCGGGCGTCCGCGAGCCGAACACCCTCGCGATCGTCGAGTTCGAGATGGGCGACGGCTACGACGGACCGCCGGTCCGCGCGCTCGGGCAGATCGCGCCGCGCGACGGCGCGGACGGCGGCGGTGAGGACGGCGACGGCGAGGACGCCGAGCAGTTCGACGTGGAGATTGGCGACCGCGTCGAGCCCGTCTACGCCGACGAACTGCGCGAGCCGGGCGCGGGGATCCGGGAGCCGGAGAGTCAGGGCTGGGACGGCTTCCGGTTTCGCCCCGTCTGAAGGGCCGGTGTGACCGGGGTTTCAGGCCGTCTGCGGCCGCTCTTCCAGGGGTACCTCGGAGCACTCGACCTCGAACCTCGCGCCGTCCTCGTCGCTCTCGGAGACCGCGATCCGCCACCCGTGCGCCCTGACGATGTCCCTGACGATCGCGAGCCCGAACCCGGTCCCCTCCCGGTTGGTCGTGTACCCCTGTTCGAGCACCCGATCGCGTTTGTCCTCGGGGATCCCCTCGCCGGTGTCTTCGACGTAGAAACCGAACGTCTCGGACAGCGATCCGACCCGAACGGTCAGACCCGTCGTCTCGTTGTGTTCGGCGCTGTTCCGGTACAGGTTCTCGAAGACGTTGAGCAGTCGGTCCCTGTCAGCGTCGAGAGCGAGCGACGTGTCGACGACGAGGTCGGCCTCGGCGGTGTCGACGTTCTGCCACGCGGTGTGGGCGATGTCCTCGAGCCGGACTTCCGTGGCTTCGGAGATCACCTCGCCCGACCGAGCGAGCGTGAGGGCGTCGCTGATGATCGCCTCCATCCGTTCGAGCTGACGCTGAACCGTCTCGATCGAGTCGCCCTGTTCGCTTCGGGCGTCCGTGTCGAGCATGTCTACGTGACCTGTCGCGACGTTCAGTGGGTTTCGGAGGTCGTGCGAGACGATGCTGGCGAACTGGTCGAGGCGCTCGTTCTGCCGTTCGAGCTTCCGCTTCTGCCGCTCCTTTTCGGTGACGTCGCGAGAGTTCAGCACGATACCCTCCACGAACTGGTCAGCCAGGAGGTTCCGCGCCCGCACTTCGAGGACCCGCCATTCCCCGTCGGCGTGGCGGAACCTGACCCTGTAGGAGCTTGTGTATCCATATTCGGTGCCGTGGGCGGAGAGCTCGGCGCTGAGTTCGTCTCGGTCGTTGGGGTGAACGTTCTCGATGACGTTCGCACCGATCAACGCCGTCGGCACGTAGCCGAGAATCTCTTCCACCGACTGGCTGACGTGCGTGATGTCCCCGTCCTCGTCGATCACCGCGATGACGTCCGAAGACCGTTCGATGAGCCGTTCGAACCGCTTTTCGGTGATGTGTCGCTCCGTGACGTCGCGGTAGATCAACAGCGACCCGATCGCCGTTCCGGTCCGGTCGGTCAACGGCGTTCGGTTGATATCGAAGAACCGCAGCGACCCGTCGCGCTCGACGGTCACGTCCGAGTCGCCGGTGCGCTCGTCGAACGAGTCATACAGCGGTACGACCTCGGCCGCCGGCCGCCCGACTGGCTCACCGGCCCCCTCCTCGAGCAGCTCCACACCGGCCACGTTCACGTCGACGACGCGGTCGTCGGTGTCGACGACGTACACCGGGTCGACCATCTCGTCGACGAGAGTATGCCTCGCGACGGGGGCCAGATCGAGGAAGCCGAACCTGAAGAGCGCGACGGCGAACACGACGCCGGTGGCCGTGTTGGCGAACGCGGTCGGGTCGAAGGCCGCCGACAGGTCGCCGCTGTACAGGAGGAGGAAACTACCGATGACCGGGATGATTCCGCCCGAGAGCATCAACAGAACCTGAGTACGGTATCGGCCGCCGCGCCTGACCCCGAAGACGAGCAGCAACGAGTACGTGGTGAGTAACAGGGCGTAGGTGTACGCCAGCGTCAGCCAAAACAGCGGCCCGTTCGCCCGGTCGACCGCGGCCAGCGGGGCGCTGCTGCTAAACCCTTGGACGGTCCACAGAAGGTCGTGTACCGGTGCGGTCACGATGAGCGCGAAGGTGGCGACCGGCCACGCGAGCAGGTGCCCAGTAGCGGCGAGTGAGAACTGACTCCCGACCGGTGTATATCAGTCCGAAGCGGAGTTGGGTCGGCCCGAGTCCGAGGATCCCGGCGAATTTGACGACTGTCCCGACCTGATACAGCGAGAGCGTGGTGCTCCCGGCGCGGATTCCGGTGCCCAGCGAGTAGAGAGACACGCAGATCATCACCAGCGAGAACGCGACTGCGCCGCGCACCTCTCTGCGTCGAACCGCGACAGCGGCAATCCCGAGGTTCAACCCGGAGATCCCGAACAGCGCCCAGGTGATCATACCGGGTGAAAATCCCATACGACGACAAATTCGTACGCGACAAATAAACCCACGGACATTTTCTCAGGTGTGGTAATAAGACTCGATCTGATTCGCCATTGGTGGTCCGACGAGTCAGAGGCAATCGAATTCAGGCGCTTTGTAGATGATTTAGAGTATTTTAGACAGACAACAATTCCCAAAATTCGATTCTTGTGACGCGAGAACCGGCGGGAAATTTCGAGTCAGTTTGACTGAGCAGCTGTCGAGAGCGGGTGTAGAGCGGGCCGGGACAGTGCGTGGGGGTGACGAACGAGCGCGTCATCGATCCGAGGCGGGCGGGCAGGCCGCAACCAACGACGGCGACTCACACCCGCCGGTAGTCACCGAGTCGCGTCCCGTCCAGCAGGTACGCGTCGCCGGCGGGCAGCGCGTCGGGGAGGAACGGCGCGAGGAACGACTGCCCCTCGACGTTGACCCACGTGCCGCCGGAGCGCTCGTTGAACGCGGGGAAGATGACGAGTTCCGGCGGGTCCTCGACCGCCGCCGCGTCCGGGTCGGCGTCGTCGACGAACGCCGCCGAATCGACCGGTCCCCGGAGCCACGCGCGCTCGACTCGGGAGCCGCCGACCGCGTCCTCCAGCCGGACCTGCGGGTGTTCGTGGCCCATACAGACCACGTCCGCGTCGAGCAGGGCGGGGTCGGGCCACGTGTGACCGTGGACGACGCCGACGGTTCCCCCGCGCTCGTCGGGGGCCTCCGCTCCGAGCAGTCCGCCGGCGGGGTCGACCGCGTCGAGGTCGTCCGCGAACGCCTCGGCGACGCCCGCGTCGTGGTTCCCCTCGACGAGCGTCATCGGCACGCGGTCGGTGACGGCGCGGACCAGCGTCTCCAGTTCCTCCCGCTCGTCGCCGTCGGGCGCGCCGATCCGGTGCGCGAGGTCGCCGAGGACGACGAGCCGGTCGGCGTCGGTCTCGGCGAGCAAGCCGACGAGCCGCTCGCGGCGCGCGTCGGCCCGGGAGTCCAGTTCGACGCCGCGCTCGTAGCGCAGGCCGACCTCGATGCCGGCGTGGACGTCGGCGACGAGCAGCGCGCGCTCGGTCCCGAGGTCGGCCACGGCCGCCGGCTCGCCGACGACAGGCTCGACGGCGGGCGACGCGGCGGAGGCCATCAGATCGGCTTCAGCAGGCCGTCGCCCGGCTCGTAACACTGCCCGCTCATCAGCGCGTCCTGGATGGCCTCCTCGACCGCGCCGGGGTCGACGCCGTGGTCGTCGGCGACGCGCTCGACGACCGCCTCGCGGGGCGCGCCGTCGCCGTCGTCGAGGTCGTCCATCGCCGCGACCGCCGCGGCTTCGAGGTCGACCTCGGCGTCCTCGTCGTCGGTGTCGGCTCCCCCGTCGGCGTCGGTCGTCGCGCCGTCGTCGGTCGTCGGTTCGGCGGCGTCGCTCCCGTCGTCCCCGGTGACGGCCGCGTCGTCCGCGGTCGTTCCGCCCCCGTCGACCGGCTCCTCGGTGAGATCCTCCGGATCGGGCACGTCGATGTCGGCCTCGCCCGGCTCGCCGACCTCGGTCCCGGTCGAGAAGTCCGTGCCGAACTCGGACTCGATCTCCTCGCGCTCCTCGTCGTCGAGCTGGTACATGTCGTCGGCGTCCGCGTCGGGATCGAGGTCCGAGGTCGCGTCCGCGCCGTCGTCCGCGGTGGCGTCCGCGTCGCTCTCCGCGGCCATCCCGTCGTCGCCGCCGGCGTCGAAGTCGCCGAGTCCGCCGTCGTCGGTCGCGGTGTCGGCCGCGTCGGTCGTATCGGCTGCGCCGGCCGTCGGGTCCGAATCCGCCGTCGACTCGTCGAGCGACTCGTCGGCCGAGCCCTCGGCGTTCGCGATCGGTTTAGAACCCGTCGTCGATTCGGAATCCGCAGTCAGTTCCGCCTCCGCGGTCGGGTCCGGCTCGGCTTCCGCGGTCGGGTCCGGTTCCGTCGATTCCGCCTCCGCGGTCGACCCGATTTCGGACGACTCCGACGCGTCGGCGGTCGGTTCGGTACTGCTCTCGTCAGAATCGAGTTCCGAGTCGGCCGCGGCGGAACCGGCCTCCGAGTCGGCCGCGCCGACGGTCGACTCCGCCTCGGAGGCGGAGTCCCCGTCGACGGTTCCGTCGCCGGCCGCCGTCGCCGGCGGTTCTGCGATCGTCACGTCCGTCTCGGGGAGGGGGCCGAGATCGGCGTCGCCGCCCTCCTCGGGGAGCAGTTCGAGGGCGCGGACCTCCTCGCGGTCGCCCGCGATCAGTTCGAGGGCGTCGACCGCGAGCCGTCGGACCGCCTCGGCGTAGGCCGCGGTCGTCCCGTAGTGGTCGAGCGCCTTCGGGATCCCGGCCGCCAGCGGGGCCGGCGCGCCGCCGGCCTCCAGCGCCGCGCGGAGGTCGTCGCCGCGCAGGCCGGAGTCGAGCGCCTTCGCGAACACCGCGAGGCGGTCGAGCGTCGCCTCCGCCGCGGAGACGACCCACCGGTCGCGCGTGTCGGCGTCGACCTCGTTGAGGCTCTCCGGGCGGACGGAGGTGAACACGCGGTCCGAGTCCTCCGGTTCGAAGGTACGCGCCTTGCCCGTGAGCGCGACGAACGCCGGCGGCTCGGCGCGTTCGAGGAAGGTCTGCGCCTCCGGCTGGTACTGGCCGGCGTAGGTGACGAACGCGCCGGAGGGGTCGACGACCCGGCCGCGCCGCGTCTCGTCGTTCACGCGTTCGACCTCGGTGAGCACGCCCGCGACGAACAGCCGGTTCACGCGGGCTCCCGTGGGGGTGACCACGTAGTTCGGGGCGCGCTCCTCGTCGCTCTCGGAGTACGACAGCGAGGCGTCGTCGAACTCGGCGGCGAACACGCGGTAGGCGACCTCCCGCGCGCCCGGCCCGTCGTCGCTCATTCGCCCACCTCCACGAGCGCGGCGCGGGCGGCGTCGGCCGGGTCGTCGTCCGCGAGCGCGAACTCGTCCGCGTCGAGGTTCGCGCCGTAGTCGTCGACCGAGAGGTTGCCGCGGACGCGGTAGGCGCGGCCGACGAGTGTCTCCGCGATGTCGTCGGCGACCACCTCCTTGTCCATCGCGTCCTTCGCGGCGGCGAGGGCGTCGTCGAGGCCGCCCCCGTACACCTCGGCGGTGAGTTCGTCGTCCAGGACGACGGTGACGGTGTCGGTGCCGTCGTCGAGGATGGCCTTCACGCGCAGGTCGTCCTCGCCGTCAACGTCGCCGTGGCTCCGGCACTGGCCGTTCTGGACGACCCGGCCGCACTCGGGGCAGCGCTCGATGAGCCCGGAGCCGTCCCGGACCTCCAAGACGTTGCCGACGACCTCGACGTCGAACATCCCGCCGGAGCCGACCGCGTCGGCGACCGAGAGCCGCGGGGCGTCGTCCGCGACCTCGACCGGGTCCGGGAGCGGCGTCACCGTCGAGAACTCGGTGAGGTTGAGCGAGGGGACGCCGCGGAACTCCCGGACGTACACGTCCTCGATCCGGAGGTCCGCGCCCGGCTCCAGCTCCGGGCGCGGCTGCCAGTCGGTGAAGGGGAGCTTCGCGGTCTCGTCGCCGACGACCCCTTCGAGGATCTCCGTCTCGCCGTCGCGCCCGGAGATGGTCTTCTCGTCGACCTCCAGCACGCGGACCTCGACGTTGCGCCCGCGGTCGCCCGCGGCGATGTCGACGAGGCTGCGGTCGCCGCCGACCTCGTGGTCGACCGCGACCGCCTCGTCGGCGATGGCGACGGTGGTCGAGTCGTTGAGGTTGAGCTCCGGGTTCCCCTCCCACTCGCGGACGCCGGCGTTCCCGATCGTCAGCGAGTCGCCCGGCTCGAACCCGAAGTCCTGCCACGCGGTGTAGGAGATGACGCCCGTCCCGTCGGCGACCTCCCCCTCGCGGATCGTGAGGTCGTCGCCCTGGTACCGGATCGTCCGCGTCCCCTGGGTGAGGACGCGGACGGTGACCGTCACGCCGTCGTGGTCCGTCGTGATCTCGCCCACGTCGACGGCGTCGGGCGTCGGCGACGACCCGCCGCCACCGCCGCCGTGCTTTCGCCGGACGCTCTGTTTCGCCTCGTCGATCGGGACGCTGTACTCCAACAGGTTCTCCAGGTCGGCTTTGACCTCCTCTTTGTCGACGCCGAGGTCGGAGGCGAGCTCCTCGGCATGGCTGTTGACGTCCATCGAAGCGAGGTTCGGCGCGGCCGCACAAAAGGATTCACCACCCGCGGGCCCGCGGCGCGCGTGCTCGGTCGTGAGGCCACCGCGTCGCGTTCGGTCGAGCCGTCGGCTCGCTCGTCGGCACAGCTAAATCCCTCCCGTTCGCACGGGGCCACATGGACGACACCGACATCGAGGTCGACGCGCGCCTCACGGGGGACCGCACCGTCATCGACGTGACGGGGACGCGGGACGTCGCCGTGGTCGTGCGGTCCGCCGGCGGGGAGCGGATCTACCTCCCGCCGGAGGGGTTCGACGACCCGGTCTCCGGGTCGCCGTACACCTCGCCGTATCAGGGACACGGGACCGGCGGCGAGGAGAGCCCCTACGGCGGCGGGAGCGGGAGCACGCGCGGCGTGATCGAGACCGCCGACGGCTTCCGGGTCACCCACCCGGAACCCGTGACCGAGTTCGACGTGTACCGGGGCGCGGAGAGCTGATCGGCGGGTGCCGCGGAAGGGATCGAGAGGGCAAAGAGAGTCGGATCAGGCGACGTCTTCGTACACGGCGAGCGTGTCCTCGGCGACCGCCGACCACTCGCGGCGCTCGTAGGCGGGCGGCTCCTCGCGGTCGAGCGCCTCGATCATCCCGTCGACGATCGACTCCGAGTCCGTCTCGACCTCGACGAGGCAGTCGTCGGGCAGCACCTCGGCGACGCCCGAGCGGGTCGCGACGACCTGCGTCCCCGCCTCCAGCGCCTCGGTGACGGTGATGCCGAACGGCTCCGCGTACGACGGCGAGACGAACGCGTCCGACGCGGCGTAGTAGTCCCCCAGTTCGGCCTCGGGGACGTAGCCGACGAACTCGACGCGGTCCTCGATGCCGATCAGCTCGACGAACCGCTTCAGCTGCTCGGTCTGGTGGCCCGACCCCCCGACGACGAGCGTCGCGTCGCGGCCCCGGAGCTTCTTCATCGCGTACAGCAGGTGGGAGATGCCCTTCTGGTCGGTGTGGCGGCCGACGAAGAACAGCATCTCGCCGTCGATCCCGAGGTCAGAACGGACGTCCTTCCCGGAGAACTGTGGGGTCGAGAAGCCGTTGTACACGACCCGCGAGTCCGCGTCGTACAGTTCCTGAATGTCCTCGCGGACGATCTCGCTGACCGCGATGTTCGTGTCGGCGGCGTTCGCGAGCCGGCGCTCGGTCTCGACCTCGCGGCTCGGCGGGTCGATGTTGCGGTCGCTCGCCAGCGAGTGGAACGACGAGACCCAGGTGGCGTCCGACTCGCGGGCGGCGGCGCGGCCGGGACCGTAGCCGAACCAGTCGTGCGTGTGGATCACGTCGCGGTCGGACGCGAGCTCGGCGAACCGGTCGGAGAGCTGTCCCACGCGCGCGGCCACGTCGCCCTCGCCGGTCTCGACCGGTTCGAGCCCCGGCTCGTCGTCTGGCGCGAACTCCGCGGGCAACACCAGCGTGACGTCGACGCCGAGGTCGTCGCGCAGCCCGGTGAACAGTTCTCCGACGTGGACGTCGAGTCCGCCGGTGATGTTCGGCGGGAACCCCCATCCCAGCATGAGTACGCTCGGCGGCATGTCCCCCCGTTTCGGGAGTCGGCACTTAGGTATGCCCCTCACGGGGGCGACCGCGGGCCGAACGAGCGGCCGCTGGGAGCGAGAGAGTGATGTCGACAGTTCGGCGTGAGAAAACGGAGGAGTTCAGGCCGCGCGGACCGCGTCGCGGAGCGCGTCCGTGCGTTCCGTGATCGACTCGGCGGCGTCCGCGAGCACGTCGAGCGGGTCGCCCTCCTCGGCCTTGACGGTGAGGACCGGCTCCGTCTGGCCGCCGGACTGCTCGGGGTTCACGTCGTAGGTCGCGGCCGCGACGTCCTCGGACTCCAGCAGCGCGCCCTTCAGCACGTTCATGAACGTGTGGTCCTCGCCCGCGATCTCGATGTCGAGCTCCGTGTCGGTCTTTTCGATGACCCGCAGTTCCATAGTCGTGAGGTCGGGCGAGCGGCGTTTCAAGCTTTCGTCTCCCGGAGTATCGGCGGATGCGGACGCGTCGCACGCGACCCGGAAGCACTTACCGCGTCCCGCCGGAGGCGACGCACGACCGCCGAGATCCGTCACCTCTCAGGCGACGACGACGGGGCGCTCCGCCGGTACGCGGCCGACTGTGGCTGCCGTTCTACCGCGAGCTCGCGGCGACCGTCGACGGGTTCGCGCTGGCGGACTGGTCGGAGGTTCGGTTCGTCGAGCGCAACGCGGCGTTCACGCGCGAGCGCCTCGCGGAGTCGGGGAGTCGGGTGGGTCGTCGCGGCGGCCCCGGAGCGCGCCGCGGTCGACCCCGCGACCGCCGACGTGACCGACCCGACCCTCGTCCTCGTCGGGCACGTGCTGACGGACGTCGACGAGTGTCCCGGTCCCTTCGACCGGCCCGATCGGCTCGTAGTCGGCGAGATTTACGTGACGGAGCCGTACCGCGGGACGGATCTCGCCGAGCGGCTCGTCGAGCGCGCGGCCGCCGACGCCCGCGACCACGGGTGCGGCGAACTGCGGCTCAACGTCGACGTCGACAGCGACCGCGCCCGCTACGAGGCGGTCGGCTTCGAAGGGCACCGCGAGCGGCTGACGAGGCCCGTCGACGACCCGTAGCGGTGCGGCTGGCTCGGCGGGTTCGAGCCGCGCCGGAACGACGCTGTCGCTCTCGGATCGATAAACGGAGAAAGTCTGGTCGCGGATCGCGACGCGGTTACTCGTCGACGGCCACTTCGTCGGCGTCGACGTCGACCGAGGCCTCCTCTTCGGCGGCGACCTCGCGCGGGCGCGCTTCGAGGGTCAGCTTCTGGACCTCGACGCGGCGCAGCGGGTAGATCTCCTTGGCGTCGCCGTAGATGGCCGACGAGAGGTTCCCGTCGACGATCGCGTCGAGGAACGCCTCGAAGGTGCGCTCCTCGGCGGCGGCGTGGACCTTGTCGATCATCACGCGGCGGATCGCCTTCTCCTGCGAGCGGTCGGCCTTCTTCGTCGTCAGCGCGACGGGCTGGACGCGGATGCGGTAGTCGTCCGTCGTCAGCACCGTGATCGACGCTTCGACCTTCGAGGCACCGCGGCGGACGAGCGAGCGCAGGTAGTCCCGCGTCAGCTCGTACTTGATGAACTCGGTGTACGCCGAGTCGCTGCCCACGTCGGTGATCTTGAACGTCAGCTTCGTGTTGTTCGCGTTGGAGTCGCCCGTCAGCTGATCGAGCGTCGTCGTGATCGTGCGCCCGACGACCTGCTGGGGCTCCTCGGCGAGGGTCTCGCCGAGCTCCTGCCGGTCGAACTGTTCGGGCGCTAGCACGGTGTACCAGCGCTTCTGTTCTCTGCTCTTGGATACGGATCGTTCGCTCATGTGTCGGTTGGTGTGTCGGTGTCGGTCGTCTGCGGTTCGTCTGCGGAGTCGGAGTGCGGTTCCGTTGCGGCGTCGGCGGTCGATTCCGTCGCGGCGTCGGTCCGAGACGCGTCCGTCCCGGCGTGCGCCCGACCGCGTTCGATGACGCGGTCGGCGACGCGCAGGTTCACGAGGTGGTCGTCCAGCGTCGACTGGAGTCCCCCCGTGGTCGGTCGCGCGACGGTACAGGCGACGACGTCACCGTCGACGCGCGTGCGCATCGAGTCGGTCTCGTCCGGCCCGAGCGCGGCCGCGACCGTCGCGGCGTCGGCGTGCGTCGTCCGGACCGTCGCGGTCCGGTCGGCGTCGCCGCCGGCCGGTGTGTCGTCGTCCGACGTGGAGGCGTCCTCGACCATCTCAGATCGCCTCCCTGAGCGCGGCCAGCGCCGCGGTGAGTTCGTCCCCGTCCGAGTCGTCGACGGCGATCCCGCCGCGCGCGGCGGTCCCCCAGCCGTCGCCGCCGACCTCGCCGGCGGCGGTCCGGCAGGCGTCGCCGAGCCCGATCGGGTCGGCGGCCGCGTCGCCCGCCGCGCGCGCGCCGCCGGTCCCGGTGACCGCGAGCCGGGCCGCGGTCTCGTCGACCGCGACCGCGACCGGCTCCGGCGACCGGAAGTCCCGGACGAGCCGGGCGACCGTCGGCAGGATCGAGGGGGCGGCGTCGACCGCGGCGGCGTCGACGCGGGCGACGACGCAGCCGTCGTACCGGCCGACCGTCGCCGCGTCGAGCGCGCGGTGGACCGCCAGTCCGTGGCGGGACCACGCGTCGAGCGCGGCCGCCCGGAGCGACTCGTCCGGGTCGCTCGCGATCGCCAGCGCGATCCCGGTCCCGGGTGCCTCCCGGGCGAGCGCGTCGAGCACGTCGGCGTAGCCGCCGACCGTCTCGAACGGCCCGTCCGTGGCGTACGGGCGGAGCGCGCGCTCGACCGACGAGGCCGCGCGGTCGCTCGCGCCGTCGCCGTCGACGGCGTCGACCGCGACCAGCGACGCGAAGCGCCGGCGGTCGTCGGCGTCGGGGTCGGCCGGCAGCCCGAGGGGGGCGAGCGCGTCTCGCGTCGCCTCCGGGTCGCCGGAGTAGCGGGTCACCGGGAGCGTCGAGGCCGCGAGGGCCTCGGCCCGCGAGGGCGCGTCCGCGTCGCCGTCGTCGGCCGCGTCGTCCGCCTCCGCGACCGGGAGTGCGACGCCGGGCCGCCGCTCGACGCGGCCGGCCCGCTCCGCCGCGTCGAGCGCGTCGCCGGAGCCGTCGGCACCGGGGATCGACCCCGCCGCGACGACGCCGGCCAGCGCGACCACGGGATCGGGTTCGACGCCGAGCGCGCGGGCGACCGCGAAGGCCGCCGTGCTGGCCGGTCGCCCGGTCCCCGGCACCGCGTGCGGTCCGCGGTCGACCCCGACGGTCACCGCGACGCCGTCGTCGACGTCGTCGGGGACCGGGTCCGGGTCGACCCGCGCCTGGAACGGCGTGCCCGTCGCTCGCAGCGCTCGCGCGAGCAGCCCCGCGGCTGCCAGCGCGTCGCCGTCGTCGGTCGCGACGAGCCGGACGAACGGCGCGTCTGCGAGGACGCCGGCGAGCGCGTCGGGGACGGGCGTGGCGGAGGTCGCTTCGGTCATGTGATGTGGTGGTCGGACGCGGTGTGGGTGGTCGGACGTGTCGGTCGTGGGTGCCGCTGCCGCGTTACGGCCGCGTCACTCCTCGAGGTACTCGACCGCGTTCTCGTAGGTGTACGTGAACTCCTCGTCGATCTCGTCGCCGCGGTAGTAGTCCGCGAGGCGACGGATCTTCGACTCCGTGTTCTGGAGCGCGCGCTTGTTCTGGTGGTCCTGCCCGTTCTCCTCCATGTGCTCGCGCAGGCGGATCGCCTGCGACATGAGGTTGCGGAGGTCCTCGGGGATGTCGGCGTCGGCGTCGTGCTCGTCGAGGATCTCGGTGACCTTCTTGCCGGTCGCCAGCTTCACGTCGGGGACCGGGACGCCCTTGACGCCCTCGTCGCGCAGCTTGAGGCCGATGACGCTGGGGTCGTGGCCCTGCTCCGCCAGTTCGACGACGCGGGACTCGATGTCCTCGGCGTCGACGTCGCTCCACTCCGGGGTCTCGTCCGTCGCCGGTTTGTCCGAACCGGACGAACCGCGACGGCGCGTGTGCATTCGTGCCATTGGCTGTGAGTTGGAACGGCACAACCGCAACGTGACCGCGACTCCGCGCGGCGTGGCTACGGATCGCTCGCGGACCGAGCGGTCCGACCGGCCGGCCCGCGCGAGCGGACCGCCCGACCGCGACGCCGGAGGCGTCGGCGCACTGCTACATTCCCAAGCCGCGGGCGAACAGGCCCCCGGCACGTCGGATCTGCAGCTGTGCTGTTCCCGTTCGGGACCTCGCCGTCGGGGTTCTTAAGCGTGTTCTTGTGGGGACGAGCGCCGTGCGTCCGCCCCCTCGGTCCGTCGCCGATGCTTCGCGCCGAGCGCCCGTGGTCAACCCCCGGTCGCCGACACCCCGTCGCCGGCCTCCGGTCGCCGACTTCGTTCCGCGCCACCCCGTGGCGGAGGGGAGGATTTAGGTGGGTGGTCGGTTTTCGCAGGTGTGTGACCCACGAATGACTGACACGAGAGAGGCGGCCCCGCCCGCGGCGGACGGCGGGGAGCCGCCGGACGGCAGCGAGTTCGGCGTCGGCGACGAGAGCGGCGACGGCCCGCGGATCGAGTTCCGCGGCGGCAAGTGGGCGAGCACGGTCCCGCTCGTCTTCTTCATCGTCTGGGCGATCTTCCAGAGCGGCGTCCTCGGGATCGGCGACACGAACGGACTGGTCGTCGGCGCGCTGATCGGGACGACGCTCGGGATGTTCCTCGTCCGCGGCGACTGGAAGGCGTACGCGGACACGATCTTCGAGGGGATGACCCAGCGTGTGGCCGCGACCGCGATCGTCGCGTGGCTGTGGGCCGGAATGTTCGCCGAGACGCTCCAGGTCGGCGGCTTCGTCGAGGGTCTTATTTTCGCGGCCGACGCCCTGAACGTCGGCGCGGCGACGTTCCCGGCGGCCGCGTTCGTCCTCTGCGGCCTGCTCGCGACCGGGATCGGCACGGGGTACGGCGCGACCGTCGCGTTCGTGACCCTCTTTTTCCCGGCCGGCGTCCTCGTCGGCGCGAACCCGGTGCTGCTGTTCGCGGCGATCCTCTCCGGGGCCGTCTTCGGCGACAACCTCGCGCCCGTCAGCGACACGACGATCGTGAGCGCGGTGACCCAGGACGCCGACATCGGCGGCGTCGTCGCGTCGCGGTTCAAGTACGCGATCGCGGCCGCGATCCCGGCGTTCGCCGCGTACCTGATCGCGGGGTCGGTCATGTCCGGCGTGAGCCTGGAGGGCTCGGCCGCGCTCCGCGAGTCCGCGAACGCGCTCGGACTCGTTCACCTGCTCTCGATGGGCGTCGTCATCCTGACCGCGGTCGCCGGCCGTCACATCGTCGAGGCGATCTCGTGGGGGCTGATCGTCGCCGTCGTCTTCAACCTCCTCTTCGGCCTGTCGAGCGCGAGCGACATCGTCGCCTTCACCGTCACCGAGAGCGGCGCGTTCACTGGCCTCCCGGTCGTCACGGTCGGCGAGGCCGCCGGCGTCGGCGGGAGCCTCTACTCGGGCGCGGTCGGATTCTTCCCGCTGATCGTCCTCACGCTGCTCATCGTCGCGATGGCGCAGGTCATGATCCGCGGCGGCGGCTTCGAGGCGATCCAGGAGTTCCTGTTGAACCGCGTCGCCACGACGGTCCGGCGGGCGGAGTTGACCATGGTCCTCGGCACCGCGACGATCAACGGGATGATCACGATCAACACCGCCGCGGAGATCGCGATCGCCCCGTACATCGCCCGCATCGGCGAGAAGTTCAACATCAACGGCTACCGGCGCGCGAACATCTTGGACGCGAACACCTCCGCGCTCGGCTACATCTTCCCGTGGGCGGGCGGCGTCCTCGTCGGCTATCAGGTGATGGTCGGCCCGGACGGGCTCGGCGCTGAGTACGGGACCGACGCGATGGTCGTCAACCCCATCGAGGTCGTCCCCTACGTGTTCCACGGCTGGTTCCTCGTGGGCATCTTCGTCCTCGCCGCGATCACCGGCTTCGGGCGGGAGTACATCCCCGACCGCGCCTCCGAGGAGGTGTCGCGCGCATGAGCGTCTTCGACAAGTTCCTCGCCGGCTTCTCCTTCCGGGGGTCGACGCCGGACTACGCGCCCGGCGACGCCCTCGAAGTGATGGTGACCGACGTGGAGGACGACGGCGGCGTGGGCGACGGGACGGCGATCGCTCGCATCGGCGACTCGACGCTCCGGATCGAGGGCGCGCCCGCGGACGCGGTGAACACGCGGGTCGTCGTTGACGTGGACTCGTGGGACGAGACGGAACATCGCGGGGTGGGGACGTACCGCGAGACGGTGGGCGAGAGCGCGTTCTGATCGGTTCGCGGATCTTCGTTTTTTCGAGTTCGTCGGATCAGTCGGTCGCTACGACGAGGTTACTACTGCGGACACGACCACCGAAGCCCCAGCCGCGAGGCGGGCAGACGCTCGCTGTGCTCCTCGTCGCTCACTGCGTTCGCTCCTGCGGTGCTTACTTCGCCTCTGCCCGCCTCGCGGCTGCCCCTTCGAGTCCCGCCCCGCACAGCACCGCACCTCACGCCTCCCCAGCCTCGTCGCTCGCTTCGGGCTCCCTGCGGTCGCCCGATCGCTCGCGACTCCCTCGCGCGTGCTCCTCGCGGCCGCCTTCGGCGGCACGCTCGCAGGCACGCGCCACCGCATATGGGGTCGAGTCGCGTCGCGCTCTGAGTCGCGTCGGATCGGACCAGTTCGGCCGGTATCGGCGCGAACCGCGGCGGACCGGGGCGCTTTTGAGGACCACGCGCGAAGCGGAGAGCGTGCTATCGGTCGAGCTACACGCGCACTCCGCGCTGTCGTACGACGGGCGCGACCCGGTCGACCTCCTGTTGGAGCAGGCGGCCGGGGTCGGGCTCGACGCGCTCGCCGTCACCGACCACGACGAGATCGACGCCAGCATCGAGGCGGCCGAGAAGGCCCCCGACTACGGGCTGGTCGGCATCGTCGGCATGGAGGTGACCTCGGCGGTCGGCCACGTCCTCGCGTTCGGCATCGAGGAGGGGATCGAGAGCGGGCTCCCCTTCGACGAGACGCTCGACCGGATCCGCGACCAGGGCGGGATCGCGGTCGTCCCCCACCCGTTCCAGAAGTCCCGCCACGGCGTCGCCGCGCACGTCAGCGACGAGCAGCTCGCCAGCGCCGACGCCGTCGAGGTGTACAACTCCCGGCTGTTCACCGGCCGCTCGAACCGACAGGCCGAGAAGTTCGCCGTCCGCAACGGCCTCCCGATGACCGCCGGCAGCGACGCGCACATCTCGGAGATGGTCGGGCAGGCCGTGACCGAGGTGGGGGCCGACGAGCGCTCCGCGGCGGCGATCCTCGACGGCATCGCGGCGGGCCGGACCAGCGTCGTCGGCAAACGCACCCCGTGGCGGGTGTCGCTCAAGCAGTTCGGCGGGGGCGCGAAGCGCCGCGCGCTCCGCGCGCTCGACTCCTTACGGTGACCCCGATGTCGCCCGCTGGGTCACCCGACGACGGCTCGGATATCCGAGGAGCCTCGGCCGACCGCGTCCGCGCCGCGCTCCGCGACGGCGACCCCCTCCCCGGCGGGCGCGGCTTCGCCGGACTGCTCGCGGACCCGCCGACCCGAGAGGGCTCCGGCGGCCAGGGGCCGGTTCTCGTCCGCGACGTCCTCGGCCGACAGCCGCTGTTCGTCGAACGCGACGCGCTCGGCCCCGAGACCGACCGAGGCCCGACCGCGCCCGGCGCGTGGGACGTCGACCGGAACGCGCTCGACGACCCGAAGCCGGTTCCGGCCGGCGGCGTGGTGTCGGCCGCCGGAATCGACCGCGTCTGGCGGCTCCCGGAGCCGGACGCGACCGCGGACCGTGAGGCCGCGCTGTCGGCCGTCGACGACGCGGTGAGCGCCGCGCTCGACGACCTCGCGGTGTCAGCCCGGTCCGAGAGCGCACCCGGGACCGGCGTGAGGAGCGAGGGCGACGGAGGCGGCGGGAGCGATCCGGGCGACCTCGCGGTCGCCTTCTCCGGCGGCGTCGACTCCGGAATCGTCGCGGCCGCCGTCCCCGAGGCCCCCTGCTACGTCACCGGTTTCGAGGGGTGTCACGACGTCGCGGCGGCGCGCGATGCGGCGGGCGCGATGGACCGCGACCTGCGGGTCGTCGAGGTGACCCACGACGACCTGAAACGGGCCGTCCGCGCGGTCGCGGCCGCGACCGGTCGCCGGAACCCGATGGACGTCGCCATCGCGGTGCCGCTGTACCTGACCGCCGAGGCGGCCGCCGCGGACGGCTTCGACCGCCTCGCGGTCGGGCAGGGGGCCGACGAGCTGTTCGGCGGCTACAGCAAGGTGGTCGACCCCGCCGAGGACACCCGGGTCGACGCCGACAGCGTTCGCGGGGCGCGGACCGAGACCGTCCGCACGCTGCCCGACCAACTTGAGCGGGACGTCCTCTCGCTGCGGGCCGCCGGGGTCGAGCCGGTGACGCCGCTGCTCGACGACCGCGTCGTCGCGGCCGCGCTGGCGCTCCCCGACGACCTGCTCGTCGACGGGGACGAGCGGAAGGTCGCGCTCCGCCGCGTCGCGACCGGGCGGGTCCCGGCGTCGGTCGCCGCCGCGGACAAGAAGGCGGTCCAGTACGGGACGTACGTCTCCCGCGAACTGGATCGGCTCGCGCGGCGGGCGGGCTACAAGCGGCGGATGGACGACCACGTCGGGCAGTACGTCGAGGCGCTGTGCGCCGAGGAAAAACCGGCCCGCGAGGGCCGGAACTGACCAAGTCGCCGCGCGGAGTACCAGTCCTGCGGCCGACGCCCGATCGTCCGGGCGTCTACGTAGGGATCGACAGGACGGATATAAAATCCGAGCAGTAGCGACAAATATGACACTCTTTCGGCCGAGATAGAAACGATCGTCCGCAGACGAGAGCGATTACTGCCGAATCTCCGCATCGAGCGCGCACTTTGCCGAGGAAACTCCACGTCCATCCGGGCGAAACCGGTCGATCGCGGCGTTCGGGACGGGACGACCGCCTCAGCGGACCAGATACGGCTCGTCGCCGGCGATGAAACGACCGAGGTCGCTCTCGCGGCGGAAGTCGGTCGACCGGAGCTCCCCCAGCGCGGCGACGAGCCGGTCGGCGTCGCCGTCGGTCCAGTCGGTGGGGTTTTTAACCGGCACGACGAGCCAGCCCGCGCCGAGCAGCTCCTCGCCGTGGAGCGCGTCCATGTCGATCTCGGTCTTC
>NZ_AOJD01000054.1 GCF_000337415.1 Halorubrum tebenquichense DSM 14210
GAACCGCTCCATGTCGGCGTACGCGTCGTCGTCCGGCGGCTCCTCGCTCGCGCACATGTGGAGGTACGAGAGGAACGTCCGGTCGGTTCGGATCGGGTCGGTCGCGGCCGGATCACCCTCACGCGCGACGCCGTCGGGGCCGACCCCGTCCGCGACCCCCGCGATCAGTCCCGCGGCCGACAGCGCCGACAGGAACGCGGGCGACCACGGCTCGCCGGTGAAGGGGACGCCGGCCGCGGTCCCGCCGTGGACGCCCGGACGGTCGCCGACGACGTGGAAGTCGGCGTTGGCGTCGCCGTAGCCCGGGACGAACGACGGACAGTCGGGACGCATCCCGAACGGGTTCCGGATCTGGTCCGTGACGTTCTGCACGCAACGTGATAGGCGCGCACCCGGTTATATCGCGTTCGGTCCGACGCGGGAACGCTCCCCGGCCGGCGACCCGGATCCCGGCTCCGCAGCCAGGGAGCGGAACGAACCCCCGGAGTCGGCCCGATGCGAGGCGCACGAACCGTCGTGGATACGCATAAGTTACGCAGATACCGTGGGTCCGACTGACGTTGGATACGCGTCGGTCGCCGCGCCGGGGTCGTAATTTCAGGATCGTTAATTTACGACCGAGAATCGCACGACTGCGTCGGGGTACGTTCGGTCGACCGCGCGGAAGATACTTATACGTCCCCGCGCTCGGGTCGGGCAGAAGTTCAATGTTCGACCGCATCCGCAGGGCGGCCCTGTTCGGGCTCCACCAAGCGACCGTCGCCGCCGGTATCTCGCTGTTCCCGGTGGCGGTCTTCGCGCGCCGGCGTCTCGGCATCAACATCCCCGTCGGCCGGCTCGTCGAGACCACCACCGAGGCGTTCGAGACCGCGGACGAGGAGTGATCGACCGACCGTAACGGTCCGTTTTGGCGTCGACGAACGCAGATTCCCCCGAGCGACCGCGCCGGCGGCTTCTCCGGGCGTTCCGGCCGCTGACAGCTCCTACCCGCGGGACCGACGTTGCGCGGTCGTCCGGCGGTCGCGGCCCGTTCCGGTCGGGCGGGCGAGCGGTCGTCCCCCGGCGACGGATAGGTTCGTCGGAACCGGTCGGCGGCCCCCGAAGGGTTGCCTTTATCAGCGCGCCGAGCGAATGAAGGTGTAATGCGAACACCGACTGGCGACCTCTCAGACGGCCCGGCGGCGGACCTCGGCCGCGACCAGCCCGTCTTCGGACCGGAGCTCGGCGAGTTCGAACACAGCGAGCGCCGCGCCGCGAAGGCGGAAGGCGACGGCGAGATGAAGACCGGGACGACGACCGTCGGCATCAAGGCCGAGGACGGCGTCGTGATGGCGACCGACATGCGCGCCTCCCTCGGCGGCATGGTCTCCTCGAAGGACGTCCAGAAGGTCGAGGAGATTCACCCGCGCGGCGCGCTCACCATCGCCGGATCCGTCTCGGCGGCACAGAACCTCATCTCGACGCTCCGCGCCGAGACGAGCCTCTACGAGGCCCGCCGCGGCAAGGACATGTCCATGGAGGCGCTGTCGACGCTGACAGGGAACCTCCTCCGCTCGGGCGCGTTCTACATCGTCCAGCCGATCCTGGGCGGCGTCGACGACGAGGGCGCACACATCTACTCCATCGACGCCCTCGGCGGCACGACCGAGGAGGAGTACACCGTCACCGGCTCCGGGTCGCAGTACGCGCTCGGTGTCTTGGAACAGGAGTACGACGACGGCGTCACCATCGACGAGGCGAAGACAATCGCCGCGAAGGCGATCCAGTCCGCCGTCGAGCGCGACCTCGCGTCCGGCAACGGGATCAACGTCGCCGTCGTCACCGATGACGGCGTCGACATCACCCGGTACAAGGAGTTCGACGGCCTCCTGTAAGGCCGCCCGCACCGTCGACGCAGTTCCCTGACGCGGTTCGCCGACGACTCTCATCGCGATTTTTCCGATTCCCTCCCACTCGCGAGTACGTTCTCCGGGCTCTCCGGCCGTCACCGCCGCAGTCCCGGCGGCGCGCGGATCCCGTCGCCCCAGTAGAACCGGGGGCCGAAGAGGAGGTAGCCACAGGAGAGGAACAGCAGCGCGAACGCGAACCCCTCGCCGATCCACGCGGGGAGCGCGTCCGTCGCCATGTGGCCGGCGGGGGTGAGGATCACGGCGGCCTGGACGACGCCCATCACGAGCGCGTCCTGCGCGTGGAGGTCCGGGTACGTGACCGTCGATCCCATCAGCAGCGCGAACGTCCCCGTCGCCGCGACGAGGAGAATCGGAGCGGTGTAGCCCGCAATGACGGCGGCCGCGAGCACCGTCGCCGCCAGCGTCGTCGGGACGCCGACCGTCTCGCGGGAGCCGTCCTCGTCGGCGGTGTAGAGGCCGAGGCGGGCGACCGCGGCGGCGACGAACAGCGCGCCAGCGCCGACGCCGGCGGCGACGAGGACGGGATCGGCCGCGAACGAGCGGCCGTCGCCGACGACGGCGGCGACCAGCGCGGCGGGGGCGACGCCGAAGGAGGCGACGTCCGCCAGCGAGTCGAGGTACGGGCCGGCCGGCGTCGACCCGCGGTGGCGGGCGACGACGCCGTCGAGGCCGTCCGCGACCGCGGCGAGGAGGACGAGTCGGGCCGCGAGCGCGACGTCGACCGTCGCGGCGACGACGGCGAGAAAGCCGACGGCGGCGTTGGCCACGGTGACCGCGTCCGCGAGTCCGAGCCGCCGGGCGAACCGCAGAGGCATACCGTACCGGTCGACGAGACGGGTTTTAGGGCTTGTTATCTCGTCGACCGCCCGCACGCGACGCCGTCGAGGGAGCGTCGGGGCGCGAACCGGAGTCGGGCCGTGAGCCGACCGCCGTCAGGGCACGTGCCAGATGCCGCGCCCGAAGTCGAGCCACTCCCCGACGACGACGTGCGGGAGGGCGATGACGCAGACGAAGATGGTGTAGAAGGCGACCGCGCCGGAGAGCAGCGGGCCGCCGGCCAGCGGGTTCGGCGCGACGGTCCACAGGGTGACGGCGACGGTCGCCGTGGCCAGCGCGCCGACGACGAGGACGCCCCACGCCACGACGAGCGAGACGCCCTCGGTCCGGCTGGGGCGCTCGCGCTCGACGACCATGCTTCGGGCCGACTGGCGCATCGAGTACCACAGCGGGAAGTAGAGCCCGATGGCGACGACCACGGGCACGAGCGCGAAGTACGCGACGAGCAGCAGCGTCTCGGCGGCGTCGAGGAGCCACGATCGACTCACGCCGCCGGTCGAACGCCAACTGGTCGCGAGCCCGCCGCCGAGGTGCGCGAGCACCCCGACGCCGTACGCTGCGCCGAGCGCCGTGGTGACCGCCTCGGGCGAGGAGGCGGCGGGACCCGCTAACTGCCCGTCGAAGACGCCGAGCATGATACCGGTGAAGCCGTAGAAGGTGTCGGTCCAGAAGACGGCGGGGACGACCATCACGGCCCCGCCGCGGACGAGGGCGGCGAGCGCGCGCTGCGGCCGCGTGGGGAGGTGGTCGGTGCCGACCAGCGCGTCCATCACGCGCAGGTCGCCGTGCCCCCCCTTCGCGACCGCGGTCCCGAACGCGAGCGCGAGCGCCGGCAGCGGCGCGACGACGAACAGCGTCACGAACGCCGCGACGAAGCCGACGTACAGCCCCACGTACCGCGCGCCGAACGGGAGGCCCCGCCGGCGGAGGTTCGAGAAGTGTTCGTACCCCCCGTGCGGGAGGTTCAGCGCGACCATCCCGACGAGGTACGCGATCATCTGCGTTCGGAGCGATACCTCGGTGCCGGCGGCGGACAGCGCGCCGAACCCGACCGCGAGCAGGAGCAACGCGGCGCGCGACGCACCGATGGCCGTCCGCTCCGGTTCACCGAGGAGCCGCCGTACCGGACTCGCCGTCGACGTCGACATACCAGCACGTACGGCTCTTACGGGGTTAGGGCCTCGTCGTCATTATTGGGTATTTTATATGCCGTGCGCGCGCTCGCCGCGGTCGCCAGCCGGCCGCCCCGCCGAGGGAGTGAGACGCGCTCAGTACGTGTGGATCACTTCGCCGCAGCGCGTGCACTCGATCGTGTCCGACCTGAACAGGCGCTCCTTCTTCTCCGTCGGCCCGTTACACTCGGGACAGACGCCGAGGTTCCGCCCGTCCGCGACGCGTGCGGAAAGGTCCAAGAACTGGTTTTCGAGCGTCTCGATCTGTTCGGACTGCTCTTCGACGACCGACTGGAGCTCCTCGATCGTGTCCTCCCGCTCCTCGACCGCGGTGGACAGCTCCTCGATTCGCTGTTCGTACGCGTCGATCGCCTCGACGTCGATGGTGACGTCGTCGGCCGCCTCGGTTTCGGCCTCTCGTTCCGCGGTTGTTTCGACGGTCGATTCCGCTTCCGCTTCGGCGTCATCGTCTGCCATGCCCTATCCGTGGTGCCCCAGGCTCATTACTTTCGGGCCGACAAGGTTCCCCCCGAAGGGGTGTCCGACGCCGGCGACGGCGGCCCGGACGCTGCCGCGACCAAGCGGCCGACGGCGCGGATACCTAACTGGGATGGCATCGATCTCAATAGAGTATATACTGTATGAAGATGTGGGTATGGACCCGATAGCGCTACAGGCGGGATACGACCTCCTCGGGGACGGTCGCCCCGAGACGCTTTGGTTGGGTATCGGCACGCTACTAATGCTCATCGGGACCTTCTACTTCATCGCCCGCGGTTGGGGCGTGACGGACAAGAAGGCCCGTGAGTACTACGCGATCACGATCCTCGTGCCGGGGATCGCGTCGGCAGCGTATCTGTCGATGTTCTTCGGCATCGGGCTGACGACGGTCGAGGTGGCCGGGATGGCCGAGCCGCTCGAAATCTACTACGCCCGGTACGCGGACTGGCTGTTCACGACGCCGCTGCTGCTGCTTGACCTCGCGCTGCTCGCGAACGCGGACCGCACCACCATCGGGACGCTCATCGGCGTCGACGCGCTGATGATCGTCACCGGTCTCATCGGTGCGCTCTCGCACACGCCGCTCGCGCGGTACACCTGGTGGCTGTTCAGCACGATCGCGTTCCTGTTCGTGCTGTACTACCTCCTGACGGTGCTCCGCAGCGCGGCCGCGGAGCTCTCGGAGGACGTGCAGACCACCTTCAACACGCTAACGGCGCTCGTCGCCGTCCTCTGGACGGCGTACCCGATCCTGTGGATCATCGGGACCGAAGGCGCCGGCGTCGTCGGCCTGGGCGTCGAGACGCTCGCGTTCATGGTGCTCGACGTGACGGCGAAGGTCGGATTCGGGTTCGTCCTGCTCCGCAGCCGCGCCATCCTCGGCGAGACCGAGGCTCCGGAGCCCTCGGCGGGTGCCGAGGCGCAGGCCGCGGACTGACGGTCGCCCGTCGACCGTTCCGTGATCGCATCGCATCGACCGACTTTCCACCGTTCATTTTTGACATGACTGACACAACCACCGAACAGCCGCCAGTGCTGCGTACGCGGTCCGTGATCGGACTCGCCGTCTGCCTCGCGATCGCCCTCGGCGGGATTTTCGTGATCCCCGGGTTCGAGTCGCAAGCGGGGTTCGGCGTCACGTTCTGGACGATGGCGGCGCTGGAGCTGCTCGCCATGGTCGGGGTCGCCTACTTCGTCCTCAACCTCCACGAGGAGTAGCTCCGACCCCCGGTTTCGGCCGTCTCACTCCGCCGATCGATCGGGCCCCGACCGGCCGGGGTCGGCTCGCCCGTCGCGGGTCGACGGCGACGTCTCGGCGAGGGCGCGCTCGAAGTGGTCGCGACCGACGGTCGAGTCGGTCGCCGGGCCGTCGCCGACGATCGCGTCCTCGATCGCGAGCAGCCCGGCCTCTCGGACCAGCGCCGCGAGGTCGCCGCCGCTGTACCCGGCGGTGCGGTCGGCGACGGCGTCGAGGTCGACGTCGGCCCCGACGGGCATCTCCCGCGCGTGGATCCCGAGGATCTCGCGGCGCGCGTCCCGGTCGGGGAGCGGCGTCTCGACCGCCTTCTCGATCCGTCCCGGACGCAGCAGCGCCTCGTCGATGTTGTCGGGGCGGTTGGTCGCCGCGATCACCACGACGTCGGTGAGCGGCTCCAGTCCGTCCAGCTCCGTCAGCAGCTGCGACACGACGCGCTCGCCGGCACCCGTGTCATCGCCGCGGCGCTTCGGCGAGATGGCGTCGACCTCGTCGAAGAACACCACCGCCGGCGCGTTCTCGCGCGCGGTGGCGAACAGGTCGCGGACCGCCTGCTCGCTGGCCCCGACGTACTTGTCGAGCAGCTCCGGGCCGTTCACCGGGATGAAATTCGCGTCGCTGAGGCTCGCCGCGGCCCGCGCGAGCAGCGTCTTCCCGGTCCCCGGCGGCCCGTGTAACAGGACGCCGGACGGCGGGTCGATCCCCATCTCGGCGAAGCGGTCGGCGTACTCCAGCGGCCAGTACACCGCGCGCACGAGCTCGCGTTTGGCCGGCTCCAGCCCGCCGACGTCGTCCCAGCCGACCGCGGGGAACTCCACCGTGACCTCCCGGAGGCCGGTCGGCTCGGCCTCGTCGATCGCGGCGTCGAAGTCGGTCAGCCGGATCGCGGACCGGCCGTCGCGCCGGACCGCGCGCTCCAGCGCCGCGTCCACGAGGACGGCCAAGTCAGCGAACACGTACCCGTTGAGTCGCGCGGCGATCGACTCGAAGTCGACGTCCATCGCGAGCGACGCGCCCTCGCAGAGCGCTTCGAGCGCGGCCGAGCGCTCGGCGGTCGTCAGCGGCTCGACCGCCACCTCCCGGTCGAACCGCCCGCCGCGGCGCAGCGCCGACGGCACGGCGCTCGGGTCCGTCGTCGCGCCGATCACGACCGTCCGGTCGCCGGCGCGGAGCTCGTCGACGGTCGAGCGGAGCCGGTCGGCCAGCGCGGAGCCGCCGTCGTCGGCCCCGAGCGCCTCGAGGTCGTCGAGGAGGGCCACGGTCGGCTCCCCCGCCGTGACGCTCTCGACGACGCGGTCGAGGCGGTCCGTCCGGTCGCCGGCCCGTTCGCCGCGGAGCCTGGCCGCCGAGACGCGTATGAGCGTCGCGCCGGTCGCGGCCGCGACGCCCTCGACGAGCGTCGTCTTCCCCGAGCCGCGCGGCCCGTGGAGGAGCAGGCCCAGCGTCGGGTAGCCCGCCGACTCGAAGGTGTCCGCGGCGTCGAACCGCGCCGCGACCGCCTCGCGAAGGCGCTCGAACGTCGCCGTCGGGACGAGCTCGTCCCCGACGCCGACCCCGTCCGGCCGCTCGGCGACGACGGCCGGCGTCCCGTCGTCGGCCGCGACGGTGATCTCGGTCTCGTCCGTGACGACGGCCGGCGATGACGGGGCCACGTCGCGCACGTCGAACCGGAGCGTGAGGGCACCGCCGAGGCGGGTGACCTCGAACTCGTCGCCGAGGGCGACCGCCCGGCGGTCGAGCCGCCGGCGGATCGCGTCCTCGCTCCGCTCCAAGTCGACCGACTGGCGGAGCCGGAGGGTGACGGCCGACGCGACGGGGAGGTCCGACGCCGACACGGCCGCGGTCTCGCCGGGTTCGACCCCCGCGGTCCGACGGAGCCGTTCGGGGAGGAAGACGGCCCGCGCTCCGTCGTCGACCGCGACCGCAGGGGCGACGACCCGGTGTGCGCCCCCGACGGCGACGGAGTCGCCGAGCCCGATCCCCAGCTCGGCGAGGACGGACTCCGGGAGACCGACGCGGTCCCCGGGGACCGACGTGGGCGGCTCTCGGACCGGGATACGCACCGTCATCGGTCGTCGATGCGTACCGTCATCGTTCGTCGGTCGGATCGCGGGACGCCCCGCCGGCGGCGGTCGTCGACAGCATACACGGATCGGTACGCGCATCGACCACAAAGTACCCACGGCCTGACTGGACACCGTCGCGGCCGCCGACGCGACCGCGGCCCCGCGATTCGACTCGCTCGACGCGCCCGCCGACGCGACCCGGAGCCCCGATCCGACACGTCGGAAGACTGGCAAGCATTAACCCGTGTGACTACAAACGGCTACACATGGCGAACGCTCGGGCTCTGCTCGTCCATCCGGACGAGGGGAGCGATCGGATCGAGACGGCGCTCGACGCCGCGGGGTTCGACGTGACGCGCACGGAGACCGCGGCGTCCGCCGTCGCGAAGGCGACGACGGGCGAGTACGACTGCGTCGTCAGCGAGTACGCCCTGGATGGCGACGACGGCGTCGCGCTGGCGACCGCGATCGAGGAGTCCGACGCCGGCATCCCGGTCGTGATGTTCACCGAGACGGACGAGGACGGCGTCCCGGAGGCCGCCTACGAGAACGGCGTCGACCGGTTCCTCAAAAAGAACGGCGCGGCGTCGATCGACCGGCTCGTGTCCGACGTGTCGGCCGTCTCCTCCGGCGTGCCGGACTCGGAGCCGCGACAGGACGTGTCCGACCACGAGCCGACCGCGACGGAGGTGACGCGGGCCGTCGAGGACGCGCCGATCGGGATCAGCATCAGCGACCCGGACCTCCCCGACTACCCGCTCGTGTACGTCAACGACGCGTGGCGCGAACACACCGGCTACTCGGTCGAGGAGGTTCTCGGCCGGAACCCGCGGTTCCTCCAGGGCCCGGGGACGGACCCGGAGACCGTCGAGGAGATCGCGGAGGCGATCGGCAACGAGGAGGAGGTGACCGTCGAGATACGGAACTACCGGCGGGACGGAACCCCGTTCTGGAACGAGCTGACGGTGGCCCCCGTCTACGACGAGGAGGGCGAGCTCGCCCACTACGTCGGGTTCCAGAACGACGTGAGCGAGCGGAAGGCGGCCGAGCGGCTCGCGGAGGAGCGCGCCGAGAAGCTCGCGACGGAGCGCCGGGCGCTCGACAGGCTCCTCGGTCGGGTGAACGGACTCCTCAGCGACATCAGCCGGATCCTCGTCGAGAACTGGGACCCGGACGTGATCCCCGATCGGGTCTGTGAGGTCGTCGCCGACGAGCCGGGGTACGCCGGCGCGTGGATCGGCGAGGTCTCCTCGGCGACCGGGCGGTTCGAGGTGAACGCCGCGAGCGGCGTGGCGGTCGAGCCGGGAGCGACGTTCGACGTCGCCGAGACCCCGGCCGAGGTCCGGGAGGCGATCGAGACGGAGGAGCTCCGGGGCGGCTCGATAGAGGGCGACGGCGGCGGACCGCTCTCGCCGGCGTCCGCCGGCGGGACGCAGCTGCTCGTCGTCCCGCTCACCTACGGGAAGCGCCGGTACGGCGTGTTGGGTATCTACGGGAACGGCGCGAACGTCCTCGACCGGCGGGAGCGGAAGGTGTGCGAGTCCGTCGGGAAGATGATCGCAAACGGCCTCCACTCCGTCGAGACGACGCGGATCCTCACCACCGACCGGGTCTGCGAGATCGTCGTGGAGATCCGCGACCCCTCGTCGACGCTCTCGCAGATCGCCGACGCGGTCGGCGAGGAGGTCGAACACCTCGGGACGACGCGGCTCGACGACGACGCCGGCGAACTGTACTTCCGAGTCGACGGCAGCGACGTGGACCTCGACGAGGTCGCGGCGCTGTCGGTGGTCGAGTCGATGCGGCCGGTCTCGGAGACGACCGACGCCGTCAGCTTCGCCGTCACCGTCACCGAGTCGCCCCCCCTCGCGCGGCTGGCCGACCACGGCGGGATCGTCTCAGAGGCGACCGCGACCGCGGACGCGACGACGCTGACGGTCGAGGCACCGCCCGAGCGCGACGTGCGCTCGATCCTCGACGTGTTCCGCGACGAGTACGAGGGGGTCGAGCTCCGGTCGCGCGTCGAGCGCGAGAGCCGCGACCGCACCGTCGCGGAGTTCGCGGCGGCGGTCGACGAACAGCTCACCGAGCGGCAGCGCGCGGCGCTGAAGACCGCCGAGCTGAACGGCTACTTCGAGTGGCCGCGACCGGTCGACGGCTCGGAGATCGCGGAGCGGATGGGGATCACCCGGCAGACGTTCCACCAGCACCTCCGGGCCGCCGAGCGGAAGCTGGTCGAGGCGTACGTCGACCCGCGCTCGGACGAATGACTCGGCGACCGACGGGGGGATCCGAGGAGCGATGAGCGACGACCCGTTCGCCGCGAGCGACGCGATCCTCGTCGCGGCCGACCCCGAGACCGTCTTCGCGTTCCTCGACGACCCCGCGAACCACGCGGCGATCACGCCCGGCCTCGCCGACGTGCGGGACGTCGAGCCGCTGGAGAACGGCGGGAAGCGCCTCTCGTACACCTACCGGATGGCGGGGATGGGGATCGACGGCGAGATCGTCCAGACCGTCCACGACCCGCCCGAGCGCCACGTCTTCGACCTTCGGGGACGGCTCACCGGGACCATCGACCTGCGGCTCGCGCCCGCCGAGGGCGAGACGGAACTGACGTACGCCGCGACGTACGGCCTGCCGGAGAACGCGCTCACGAGGCTCGGCGCACCCGCGATCCGCCGGTTCAACGAGCGGCAGCTCCGGGCGGCGTTAGAGAACGTCGCGGGGCGGTTCGACGACGAGTAGGCGAACCGGGGAACACGACACCGGAGGGAGTCGGCCGCCGGCGCGCGTCGACCGGGAGATGGCGGGGCGACGGCCCCCGGCGTGCGAACTATTAAGCGTGCGATGTTCCAAGTGGGGGCATGGATCCGATACCCCTCCAACTCGGTTTCGAGCTCGTGAGCGTCGGCCTGCTCGCGCTGCTTCTCGTGGTCGTCACGCTCTGGCAGTCGTTCGAGATCGTCGACGCCTACGAGAAGAAGACGCTCACCGTCTTCGGCGAGTACCGGAAGCTGCTCGAACCGGGCATCAACCTCATTCCCCCGTTCGTCTCGCGGACGTACCCGTTCGACATGCGGACGCAGACGCTCGACGTTCCTCGCCAGGAAGCGATCACTCGGGACAACTCCCCGGTGACCGCCGACGCGGTGGTCTACATCAAGGTGATGGACGCAAAGAAGGCGTTCCTCGAAGTGGACGACTACAAGAAGGCGGTCTCGAACCTCGCGCAGACCACGCTCCGCGCGGTGCTGGGCGACATGGAGCTCGACGACACGCTGAACAAGCGCCAAGAGATCAACGCGAAGATCCGGAAGGAACTGGACGAACCCACAGACGAGTGGGGGATCCGCGTCGAGAGCGTCGAGGTCCGCGAGGTCAACCCCTCGAAGGACGTCCAGCAGGCGATGGAGCAGCAGACCTCCGCAGAGCGTCGCCGCCGCGCGATGATCCTCGAAGCGCAGGGTGAACGGCGCTCCGCGGTCGAGCAGGCGGAAGGTGACAAGCAGTCCAACATCATCCGCGCGCAGGGTGAAAAGCAGTCCCAGATCCTCGAAGCGCAGGGTGACGCGATCTCGACGGTCCTCCGCGCCCGCTCGGCCGAGTCGATGGGCGAGCGCGCCATCATCGAGCGCGGCATGGAGACATTAGAAGAGATCGGCAAGGGCGAGTCCACGACGTTCGTCCTCCCGCAGGAGCTGACCAGTCTCGTCGGCCGCTACGGCAAGGCGCTCTCCGGCTCCGACGTTCAGGAGATGGAGGGGCTCGACGGGAAGGAGTTCGACGCCGACACCCGGAAGATGCTCGGCCTCGACGACATCGACGAGATCCTCGGGCAGATCGAGGAGTCCGCGGAGATGGATGTCGAGGAGCTAGAGAAGGAGGCAGAGGCCGTGAAGGCCGGCGACGCCGGCGCGAGCATCAGGTCCGCCGACGAGGTCATCCAAGAGATGGACGACGAGGAGGTGGACGCCGGAGTGGAGGCGGACGGCGAAGTGGAGACGGAGAACTGACGCGGCGCGAGACGCCGCGAGCGCCGACTTTTCGGACCGAGGTCCCCGAACGAAGTGCTTTTGTCGAGGCGTAGTCTAACGTGTAGCGTGACAGAGGGGTTCGACGGCCGGAAGCGCGAGACGCTCCGGCGGTTCGCCGCGGTCGGGGCCGCCGCGCCGTTCGTCGGGACGGCGAGCGCGAGCGACGGCGACGACGCCAACGAGACGCGGGAGGCGATCCGCGGCTACGTGCCGACGACCCCCGGCGCGCACTTCTCGAAGCTCCGCGACGACCTCCGCCTCGGGACCGGGGAGGCGCAGTACCACCTCCGGAAACTGGAGGAGGCCGGCGCGATCGAGTCGGAGAAGGACGCCGACTACCGGCGCTTTTTCCCGGCGGACCGGTTCGACGAGACGGACAAGCGCGCGCTCGGCTACCTCCGCCGGGAGACGCCGCGCGGGATGATCCTCACGCTGTTGCGCGACCCGGAGGCGACCGGGGCCGACCTCGCGAGCGCGCTCGACGTCTCCCGGCCGACGATAAGCGCCGCGGCCGCCGACCTCGAGGCCGCGGGGCTGTTGGACCGGAGCGACGGCTACGCGCTGACGGAGCCGGAGCGACTGCTCACCCTCGTCGTCCGGTACGCGGACTCCTTCGACGCCGAGACGGTCGCGTTCGCCGACGACGCCGCGTCGCTGGTCGCGTACGACCCGTGACGCGCGCCGCGGGTGAAAGGGTCGACCGAACCGCGAGGGCGACCGCCGGTCAGGCGGTGACCATCCACGTCGTGCCCGACGAGTAGCCCCACTTCTCCACGTCGACATCGGTGGCCGCGTCGGCGACGGCTCCCATGTTCGCGCCGACCTCCTTCGCCGAGAGGTCGAGGTCGTCGGCGATCAGCCGCGACTTGAAGTACGTGCGGTCGGCCGCGTTCTCGCGGAGGTACCGCAGGATGCGGGCCTGCTTCGCGGAGAGGCCGGCCGATTCGGCTGCGACCGCGTCCGGGTGGGCAGTGCTCATACGCGGATCAGGTCCGCGTCCAGCATAAGGCGGTTGGTAGGTCGGGTTAACACGACGCGGTCGGGCGGTTTTGCCGAGATCCAAGGCGGGGAGCGACGGCCCGACCCCCGCGTTTAGGTACGGTCTTCGAACCCGTTCGGCCGGGGGTCGGGTCAGTACAACTCCGAGACGAACGGACCGAGCGCGCCGCTCACCGCGGCCGCGAGCGCCTCGGCGCGGTCGACGCGGCCGGCGGTGAGCGCGCCCGCCGCCCCGCCGCGCGTCGCGACGCCGTCCGTGCCGAGTCGGTCGTCGATCACGGGGCCGAGCTCCTCGCCGTCGTCGATCCGGGCGGCGACGTCCGCCGGGAGCGCGAGACTCGGCCCGGCGGCGCGCCCGACGCGGTCGCCGTCCGTCACCGCCGCCCACATGATCAGGTAGCGGCCGTCGGCCCCGTCGAAGCCGGCGACGCCGCCCTCGATCCCGACGCCGAGGTCGAACGCCGCGGGGTCGTCACCCCGCAGTCCCGCGGTTTCCTCCTCCGGTTCCGCTTCGAGGACCGCCGCGGCCCGGTTCTCCGCGCCGGCGACGGTCTCCGCGTGGCCGGTCGGCTGTTCGCTCACGCCGGAGTCGACGGGCACCGACTCGATCGCGACGCCCGTCGGGTCGCCCGGGAGGTCCGCGTCCGCCGCGGCTCCGAGCGCCAGTTCGACCGCGCGCCGCTTCACCGGGTTCCCGCTGCCGACGCCGACTCGCAGGGTCGTCATGCGCGGTCGTCGTCGCCGGGGGGCGAAAACGCCTCGGGATGGAGCAACCGCGCCAGCCGCTCGACGCCGTCGAGGAGGGCGGGGCTCGGCTGGTTGAGGAGCGAGTCGTCGATCACGCTGACGGGGGCGTCGATCCAGTCGCGCGACGCCACCGTCTCGGGGTCGACGCGGTCGCCGTGCCCGCAGACGTGGACCACGACCCGCTCGGGGTCGGCCCGCTCGACCGCGCCGGGGTCGACCTCGCGGGAGCGCTCGCCCGAGTCGACGAACGGGTAGCGCCCGCCCGCGGCGCGGACCGCGTCGGGGACCCAGTTGCCGGCGGCCATCGGCGGGTCGGACCACTCCTCGCAGTAGACGGTCGGGCGGGGGCGGTCGGCGACGGCGTCGGCGATCCGGTCGAGTCGGTCGCGCGCGTCGGCCGCGAGTCGCTCGCCCGCCTCGGGGCGGCCCACGTCGCTCCCGCGGGCGGCGAACCCGTCGACGGCGTCGTCGAGGGTGGCCGGCTCGCGGTGCGCGACGTCGAAGCCGCGGTCGCGGCAGTCGGCGGCGAGGTTCTCCTGAAGCGCGTCGCTCGTGAGGACGACGTCGGGGTCGAGGGCGGCGACGCGGTCGAGGTCTGGGTTCAGCCACCCGCCGACGACGGTCGCGGGATCGTCGCCGTGCGCGGAGCCGCCCGGCGCGTCGTCGGGGAGGTCGCAGTGGGCGGTGACGCCGACGAGCCGGTCGGCCGCGCCGAGCGCGGCGACCGTCGCGGTCGCGCTCGGGGCGAGCGAGACGACGCGGGGCGTAGACATGCCGTTCGCTCCGGCCGCGACCGTCTCAACGGTTTCGGTCCAGACGGGGGCGGGCGGCCCCGAGCGCGGACGCCGAAAACACGTGATAGATCGTGTCCTTTCGTCGGGTTTCGAGCGACACGTTCCGGTCGTTTTAAGTTGTGTTCCGTCGACGGTAAACTAAGATCGCTCTCGGGCAGTTTCAGTTTCCGGGGGCAACCGAGCTATGAGTGAACGACTACACACACGGGGGAGTCGCTCCCGAACGGAGACGAACGAGGAGGAATCGGAAGACACCGACGAGACGCTGAGCTGTCCGGAGTGCGGCGGGCACGTCATCAACGACGAGGAACACGGCGAGACGGTCTGTAGCGACTGCGGGCTCGTCGTCGAGGCGGACTCGGTCGACCGGGGGCCGGAGTGGCGCGCGTTCGACTCCCGCGAGAAGGACGAGAAGAGCCGCGTCGGGGCCCCGACTACCAACACGATGCACGACAAGGGGCTCTCGACGAACATCGACTGGCGCGACAAGGACGCGTACGGGCGCTCCCTCGGCGCGCGCCAGCGCCAGAAGATGCAGCGGCTCCGCAAGTGGAACGAGCGGTTCCGCACCCGCGACTCCAAGGAGCGCAACCTGAAACAGGCGCTCGGCGAGATCGACCGCATGGCCTCCGCGCAGGGGCTCCCGGACAACGTCCGCGAGACGGCCTCGGTCATCTACCGCCGCGCGCTCGACGAGGATCTGCTTCCCGGCCGCTCCATCGAGGGCGTCTCCACCTCCTGCGTGTACGCCGCCGCGCGGATGGCCGGCGTCCCGCGCTCGCTCGACGAGATCGCCGACGTGTCGCGCGTCGAGAAGGCCGAGATCGCCCGGACGTACCGCTACGTCGTCCGCGAGCTCAAGCTCGAAGTGAAGCCGGCCGACCCCGAGCAGTACGTCCCCCGGTTCGCCTCCGACCTCGAACTGTCGGAGGAGTCCGAGATGCGCGCGAAGAGCCTGCTCCGCAACGCGAAGGAGAAGGGCGTCCACTCGGGCAAGTCGCCGGTCGGACTCGCCGCGGCCGCCGTCTACGCCGCCGCGCTGCTGACGAACGAGAAGACGACGCAGGCCGCGGTGTCGGAGGTCGCCGACATCTCCGAGGTCACCATCCGGAACCGGTACCACGAGCTCCTCGAAGCCGAGGACGGCCTCGTCGCGTAAGTCGATCGCACTTTTCCGACCCGTTTCGACCCCGCCGACCGTTCCAACCCGACCAGCTAAGTCGCCGGCCGCGGAACGGCCGCGTATGTTCGAGGAGTTCGTTCTCGCCGCCAGCACGGCCGACCTCTCGGAGGAGCCGGCGGCCCGCGAACACGCCGACGCGGTGGAGTTCCGGATGGACCTGGCGGACGCGCCGCTCGACCAGCTGGCGGCCTACGACGGCGACCTCCCGCTGCTCGTCACGAACCGCGCGTCGTGGGAGGGCGGCGAGGCCGACGGGCTCGGTCGGTACGACGCGCTCTCGGACGCGATCGGGAACGGCGCGGTCGCCGCCGTCGACGTCGAACTCGCGGCGCTGCGCGGGACGCACCCGGACCCGGCCGAGGCGTCGCACGCGACCGCGCTGCGCGAGGCGGCCCGCGAGGCCGGCGTCGACGTGGTCGCCTCCGTCCACGACTTCGAGTCGACCCCCGAGCCGGCCGCGCTCGTCGACCTGCTGACAGAGGCCGCGAGCGAGGGCGACGTGGGGAAGTTGGCGACGACCGCGACCGCCCCGCGAGACGCGCTCGCCATGCTGGAGGCCACCCACGAGGCGACCGCCGCCGGCCACCGCGTCGCGACCATGTGTATGGGCGAGGCGGGTCGCCACACCCGCGCGGTCGCGCCCGTCTACGGCTCGAAAATCGGGTACGCGCCCGTCGACGCCGCGGACGCGACCGCGCCCGGCCAGTACCCCCTCGCGACGCTCCGGCGGCTCGTGGACGACCTGAGAGGTGGCGACGCGGAGATACCCGACGGCGACTGAACCGACTTCCGCGGTGGCGCGTGCCTGCGAGCGCCCGAAGGGCGCGAGGAGCACGCGCGAGGGAGTCGCGAGCGCGCGGGCGACCGAAGGGAGCCCCGAGCGAGCGACGAGGCTGGGGAGGCGTGAGGTGCGGGGCTGTGCCGGGTGGGACTCGAAGGGGCAGCCGCGAGGCGGGCGTAGACGACGCAAGGACCGCAACGAGGGAGCGACAGCGACCGAGTGAGGACCACAGCGAGTGTACGTCCGCCTCGCGGCTGGGGCTTCGGCGGTGTTCGCGCCGATCGGAGATTCACAACCGGTTACACTCTCTTACAGCTGATCGACTGGAGCTTCGGAGGCGTTCACGGGTGTGTTACCGGGGTTTTCTTTTCAGCCACCACGACGGCCGCTAACTGTCGCTCAGAAGACCGAGTAAAGAGCCAAACCGCTTTACGACCGCCCCCGTAAGAGTCGCCAATGGCGACGTGCGACGTGTGCGGGGAGTACGAGAACCTCCCGTACCAGTGTAAACGGTGCGGCCAGACGTTCTGCGCCGAACACCGACTGCCCGAGAACCACGACTGCCCGGGCCTCGCCGAGTGGGACGACCCCGGCGGCGTCTTCGACAGCGGCTTCGACGAGAGCGTCGAAGGCGACGACGGCGGCGGCACGGTGGGGGGAACCGGCCGTGCCGCCGGTGGCCGCGCTGGCGGCGTCGTGAGCCGGTTTAAACGGCGGGTCGACCGGGCGACCGGGACGGGCGGACTGGTGAGCTACTTCCGCAACAACGCGACGTACGCGATCCTGCTGGCGATGTGGGTCACCTT
Organism: Halorubrum tebenquichense DSM 14210; assembly: GCF_000337415.1. Lineage (GTDB taxonomy): Archaea > Halobacteriota > Halobacteria > Halobacteriales > Haloferacaceae > Halorubrum > Halorubrum tebenquichense. The sequence continues at coordinate 17,089 of NZ_AOJD01000054.1, forward strand.
CGTCGCCCAGTTGGTCACGCTGTTCTTCGGCGGCCCCGCGCTCCATCAGACCCTGTTCGTCCTCCACACGGACGCGCTCGGCAACGTCTGGACGTGGGTCACGTCGGTGCTGTCGCACTCTCCGGTAAATCTGTTCCACATCATCGGCAACAGCATCGTAATCTTGTTCTTCGGCCCCCTCGTCGAGCGCGCGGTCGGGTCGAAGAAGTTCGTCGCGTTCTTCTTCGCGTCGGGGATCGTCGCCGGCCTCGGCCACATCCTGTTCGCGATCGGGATGGGCGCGTCCGCCGGCGTCCTCGGGGCCAGCGGTGCCGGCTTCGCGATCCTCGGCGTCCTCACCGTCTGGCGGCCGAACATGCAGGTGCTCCTCTTCTTCGTGATTCCGATGAAGATCAAGTACCTCACGTGGGGGATCGCGGTCGTCTCGGCGGTGCTGGTGATCCAGAGCGTCCTGAGCGGCGGAGCCGGAAGCGCCGGCGGTATCGCGCACTTCGCGCACCTGATCGGCTTCGCGATCGGACTCGCGTTCGGCAAGCGCAACGAGGGGCTGGCGCGCTCCGCGGGCGGCATGGGCGGCGTCTCGATGGGCGGCGCGAGCGGCCCGCGCGGCCCGGGCGGTCCCGGCGGCCCGGGCGGTCGGTTCTGATGGACCGCGCGCGGCCCGACCTCCGGCCGGACCCGTCGCTCTCGCGAGCGGAGATGGAGGATCTCCAGCGCGAGATCGCGGCGGCCGCGACGTTCGACGACGACCACGCGCTCGACCCGGCCGCGGTCGCGGTCGACGAGGCCCCCTCGCTCGCGGACGGACTGCCGCCGGCGCGCGACGGCCCGCAGGAGCGACTCGGAACGGGCTCCGGCGCGGGGGACGACCACGACCCGGAAGCCGGCGCGGGGGACGACCACGACCCGGACGCGCCCGTCGTGGTCGGGATCGATCAGGCGTTCCTGACCGACCGCGGCGACGCCCCCGACGCCGCCGTCTCCGCCGCGGTCGCGTTCCGCGACGGCGACGTGATCGAGTACGCGAGCGCGACGACGCCGCTGTCGATCCCGTACGTTCCCGGGCTGCTCGCGTTCCGGGAGGGCGACCCGATACTGGCCGCGCTCGACGCGCTCGCCGCCGACCCGGATCTCCTGATCTGCGACGGCTCCGGGCGGATCCACTTCCGCGAGGCCGGCCTCGCGACGCACGTCGGCGTCCTCCGCGACGCGCCGAGCGTCGGCGTCGCGAAGAACCTCCTCTGTGGCGAGCCGGACGAGCCGACCGAGGAGCGCCCCGAGGGCTGGCGGACGCCGGTCCGCGCCGACGGCGCGGTGACGACCGCGGAGCCGGGGACCGCGATCGGCCACGCGTTCCAGTCGCGGCAGTATCCGACGAGCAAGCGGGTGAACCCGCTGTACGTGAGTCCGGGCCACCGCGTGTCGGCGGAGACCGCGGTCGACCTCGTCGCGGCGCTTTGCGCGGGGTACAAGCTCCCCGAGCCGACGCGGTTCGCGGACGCGCACGCGGACGCCGCGAAGCGAGACGCGGACTGAACGCTCCGGGGCGAGACGGTCACCGAACGGTCGGACGAACCGCGGCGACGGATCCGTGTCAGGAGTTGTCACGGTCGGGCGGTTTTTAGACGGTCGGCGGCGAACGCGATCGCATGGGAGACGACGACGCGGAGAGTCCGATGTCCGCCGAGGAGTTCCGGTCGCTGACGGACGGCCTGGTGCGCCAGAGTTCCGGCGGCGGGACCACCGTCTACAAGAACGCGGCGGGGGTCGGCTGTCCGAACCCCGACTGCGACCGCGGCGTGTTCCAGACGCTGTTCGTCAGCGACCACGGCTGGCAGCAGATCGGCGCGACCCGCGACGGGATCGACCTCTGTTTAGTCAACACCGAGTCGAAGCGGCTCGTCTTCATCCACGACGAGTGAATCGAGATGCGGAGACGGCGGCGTCCGCAGTCAGTCGTCCGCCGCCGACGGCTCGTCCGGCTCGGCCGCACAGCGGTTCGGTCCCAGCTCCAGTTCGATCGCCGCGGTCTCGTCGGGCGGCGACTCGACGCCGCGGTTGGCCGCGATCACGGACTCGTAGTTCGGCGGCTTCTCCGGAAGCGTCCGCGTAATCTTCTCGACGAACGCCTCCCGGTCGAGTCCGAGGACGCCGATCCCGCGGCGGGCCTCGCCGATCGTCGTGACGACCGGCTCGCCCGGAACCACGTCGCCGGTCGTCCCGTCGTTCGCGACCGCGAAGTGACCGGGACAGGCGACGACGGCGTCGGGTTCCGCGAGCAGCGTGCCGTGGAGCGAGTCGTAGAGGTCGCGGGCCGCTTCCGCGGCGGGCGCGTCCGGTCCGACTTCGTCGCCGTCCCGGTCACCGGCAGAGAACTGGAGTTCCGTCCGCCCGACGCTGTCGGTGAAGAGGGTGTCTCCGGTGAGGACCGCGCTCCCGCCGACGAGGTAGCTCGCGCCGTCGGCGGTGTGGCCGGGCGTCGCGAGCGCCTTCAGGTCGACCCCGCCGACGTCGAGCGTCTCGTTGCGCTCGATCGGCTCGAACGCGTGGGCCACGTCGCGGTCGGCGGCCGCGGCGGGCAGGTAGTAGGGAACGCCGAGGTCGTCGGCGAGCGCCCGGCCGCCCGAGAGGTGGTCGGCGTGGACGTGCGTGTCGAGGACCGCCGCGATCGACGCGTCGCGCTCCGCGGCGGCCTCGACCCACTCGTCGCCGTGTCGGGAGACGTCGATAGCGACGGCGACGCGGTCGGTGCCGTGGGAATCTGCGGGGGCGTGATCGGCGTCGCCCGCCTCGCGTCCGCCGACGGCGAGGTATCCCAGACACCCCTTCGCACGACGCTGGATCTGAACGAGGTCGAGCGGCGGGGCGGAATCCGGCGCGTCGGGCAGCGGCACCGCGGTCCGGTCGTAGACGGCGGACCAGCCGCGCATGCCGTCGTCGACGACGAGCACGTTCTCGTACCCCGCCGCCTCGAGTTCGGCGGCGAAGTCGTTCGAGGCCTTCCCCTTGGCACACAGCGTGACCACGCTGTCGTCGGGCGAGAGGCCCGTCTCGCGCTCGAAGTCGTCGAGGTCGAACTCGTGGAACGGCTTGTGGAAGTAGTTGACCGCGTCCGCCACGTGCCACCCCGCGAAGCTCTCTTCCGGGCGCGTGTCGACGAGGGAGAACGAGCGGTCGCCGCGCCGTCGCGCGTCGATCATGTCGCGGAACTCGTCGGCGGAGATTGTTTCGACCATACCTGTGTCTCGGTCCGCGCGATCAAAAGCGCTCGGTGGGCGAAGCGGAGAGTGGAACGTCGGCGGCGGGGTCTGCGATGAAGACTGGTGCTCCCCGACGGTTCACTTATAAATAGCAGCTACGGCTGCGGTGAACATCGGCGTCGGTCGCTTGAGTGTAAATCACGGACAGTAGATCGACACGAACACCGCCGAAGTCCCAGCCGCGAGGCTGTGAGTTATTGCTTATAAATCGCTGACCGACACGAACACCGCCGAAGCCCCAGCCGCGAGGCGGGCGCACACTCGTTGCGCTCCTCAGTCGCTCACTCCGTTCGCTCCTTGCGGTGCTTACGTCGTCTGCGCCCGCCTCGCGGCTGCCCCTTCGAGTCCCGCCCGACCGCACGGCACCGCCGGAAGACGGTCGCCTCGCTTCGCTCGGCGCTGCGTCTTCCGTACTCCCGCTCGCTCCCTCCGGTCGCTCGCGGGACCGCAGCCTCACGCCTCCCCAGCCTCGCCGCTCGCTTCGCTCGCGGCATCCCTCGCGCGTGCTGTCTCGCGGTCGCCGATGGCGACCGCTCGCAGGCACGCGCCACCGCAGTTGATCCTCGGGTTGATTCGCCTCGACCGACGATGGATAGGTTTTAGCCCGACGGACCGGAGAGCGGGCGTATGGTCGAGGCGTTCGCGGTCGCCAGCGGGAAGGGCGGCACGGGGAAGACGACGAGCACGCTCGCGCTCGGGATGGCGCTCGCCGAGGACCACGACGTGACGGTCGTGGACGCCGACACGGGCATGGCGAACCTCCTCTTTCACGCCGGGCTCGACGACGCGGCGGTCACCCTCCACGACCTGCTCGTCGCGGGGACCGCGACGGACGTGAGCGAGGCGGTCTACGAGCGGTTCGGCCTCTCCGTCGTCCCCTGTGGCACCTCGCTCGCGGGCTTCGAGGCCGCGGAGCCGGAGCGGCTCCGCGACGTGGTGGCGGAGCTGGCCCGCGACACCGACGTGCTCTTGCTCGACTCGCCGGCCGCGCTGGGCTCGAAGTCGGCCGTGCTGCCGGTCGTGCTCGCCGACCGCGTCGTGGTCGTCGTCGAGCCGACGATCCCCGCGCTCTCGGACGGGCTGAAGGTCCAAGAGTACGCGCGCTCGTACGGCACCGAGACCGCCGGCGTCCTGTTCAACAAGGTCCGCGGCGAGGCCGACGACGTGGCGGCGCAGGCGGAGCGCCACTTCGGCGGGCCCGTCCTCGCGAACGTCCCCGAGAGCGACGCGGTCCGGGCGGCGCGTCGAGCCGGGAAGCCGCTGCTCGCGCACGCGCCGGAGAGCGCGGCCGCGGCGCGCTACCGACGGGCCGCCGACCGACTCGACGTGCGCCACGGCGACGGCGGCGCGGTGGCGGACCGGTTCCGCAGCGCGGTCGTCCCCGACACGCCATGAGCGGAGAGTCGGCGGAGTCGACCGCTGAGCCGGCGACGCTCACCATCCCGCGGGGGACCCTCCTGCGCTCGCGCGTGGTCTCGGACGTCGGGACGACGCTGTCGCGCGCGCTCGACCGCGAGCTCACCGGCTACGCGACGCTCGTCCCGCAGGAGACGCTGCTGCTGTCCGGCGAGGCCCGCGGCGTGATCACCTTCGAGGACGGCGTCCCCGTGCTGGCGTACAACACCGTGACGGACAGCGGCGGCCCGGACGCGCTCGCGGAACTGGCGGTCCCGGGCCCGTACCGCGTCGAACTGTACGCCGTCGACGCCGGGGAGCTGGCCGCGGCCCACGAGGAGGACGCGCTGTGCGTCGCGCCCGACGCGGCCGCGACCGAGGTGGCCGACGACGCCGACCTCGCCGAGCGGACCCGTGAGGCGGCCCCAGACGACCGCCTCCGGGACGGCGCGGACGACGACGACGCGGTCGCCGCCTTCCTCGCCGACGACGACCGGATCGAGGCGATCCGCGAGCAGGCGCGGTCGGAGGCCCGCGACCGCGCCGCGGAGTGGGGCCTCGACGACGCGCTCGACGATCCGGAGGTAGCGGAGGGATCGGAGGGCGTAAATCCCGGAGAGAGCGGTTCTAACGACCCGTTCGACTCGATCGACGCGGGAGACGACGACGGCTCGAACGGGTAACGCGGGACCGCGACCGAATTCGACGCGCGTTTGAAACGCTCGATTCACCGGTAATTTTTTGCCCGACGGCCATGTGAAGATATAACATGTCATTCGGAGGGAACGTGGAGGCGGAGAACCGAGCGTCCGGGGGCGGACCGGAGGCGACCGACTCCGGGGGCGAACCGGAGGCCGAGGGGCCGGCGAGCGGGGAGGGGCGGAGCGCCGACGCGGACGCGGCCGAACCGAACGCGGAGGACGGATCCGCGACGGGAGGCGGCGGTAGCGCGGGGGGAAACGGCGACGCGAGAGCGGTCGACGGCGACGGCAGGAGCGTCCGCGCGAACGAGCTCCTGGAGCTGCTCGGGAACCGCCGTCGCCGGCTCCTGTGGCGACACCTCCGCGCGGAGGAGGCGGAGACGGCGCTGTCGGACGCGTCGCGGCGGATCGCGGCGTGGGAGAACGACGTCGACCCCGCCGACGTCGAGTACGACCAGCGCAAGAGCGTGTACACCTCGCTGCGGCAGTTCCACTGCCCGAAGATGGCCGACGCGGGACTCGTGGAGTTCGACGAGCGCGACGGGACGGTGCGCCTGACCTCGGACCTCCCCGACGAGCTGGTGATCGAGATCGAACCGGACACGGAGAACGTCAGGCGGACCGCGCTCGGTGCCCTCGCGCTCTCGACCGGAGTCATCCTCGGTTCGTGGGCCGCCGGACTGCCGGTGTTCGGCCCGCTCTCGTTCGGCGGCGTCGCGTTCGCCGTCGCCGCCGCGGTCGCCGCCGCCGGACTCGTGTACGCCGTCGCGGTCCGCTCCGACCACGGCGTGTCGCTCGGTGACGCGCTGGCCCGCGTCGACGGCTGATCGGACGGCGCTGACCGAGCGATTGCGCCCGGCGCGCCGGGGGCTCGGTTCGCCGGCCCGCCGGACGCGGCCCGAACGGTTATCTCGCCTCGGTCCCTTCGATCCGTATCACGGTCCTCCGACTCCTGCGGCTGACGACGCCCGCCGACTTCGCGGAGTGGTACGCGGCCGGCCGCGCGTACACCGCCGGGGTCGCCGAGGGAATGGGATTCTCGGGCGTCGACGCCGTCGACGCCGACCGAATCGCCCGTCGACTCCGAACCGCGCCCGGGGACCTGACGCCCGACGAGGCCCGGTCGGTCGGGGCGACGCTGCTCGCGGACGGCGCGTTCTCGGAGCCGTACTGCGAGTGGCTGCCGACGTGGTACGAACTCGCGCTGATCGCGCCCGTCCGGTACTGCGACTGGCGGCTCCGGCGGGTCGTCGACGCGATCGCGGAGGCTGCGGGAGTGACCGCGACCGCGCCGCGGTTCTCGCGGCCGACCGACGTCCGCATCGACGGCGCACCGGCGCTGTCGCGGGTCGACGGCTTCCGCGAGCGGTTCCTCCTCGCCGACTCGCTGCTCCACCTGGAGTGGTTCGACCACGTCGCGGCCGCCGACGGGATCGACGTCCCCGCCGACCTCGTCGACCGGACCCGCGAGGAGTCGCTCTCCTACTACGGCGGCGAACGCGACCGCCTCTCCCCCGACGTGCGCCGGTTCCAGCGTCACCTGTTCGCCGACGACCGGTGGGTCCGACGCGTCAACGAGGCGTACGGCCTCGACAGCCGGCTGTTCGGACTCTGGGAGCGACTGCTGCGCGACGAGCGGCGACGGCTCGAAGCCGACTGAGGGCGACGGCCGGTGCGTCTGACGCTTCTTCCGCCGGGGTTGATGTTACAGAGCCTGTAACGAGTTACAGCATCCGACCGCGAAACGGGAGATAAGTATAGACGGAAACGACCCCTCTGAAAGGACACGAACCGCAGGTCGGTTCGCTGTCCCCGACGCTTCGGCCCCCATCTCGGTCGCGGCCGCGAGGGTTCGTCGCCGCTCTCTCCCGTTCTCGTTCACCCCATAGCCGACGCTCGGCGAGCGCGCGTCGGTAAAAGAAAATCCGCGTCGGAACGGGCGAGCGCCCGTCAGGCCGCGGGGGCCGCGACCGGCGCGAGGTCGGGCTGAGTGCCCGCCGCCGTCTCCTCTTCTTCCGCCGTCGTGTCGGCGTCGGACGACGCGGCCATGCTCGCGGCCTCCTCGACGGAGTTCGCGAACAGCGTGCGGCCCGCGTCGGTGAAGTCGTCCGGATCGTCGTGGAAGAAGTCCATCGCGATCGCCGTGTTCAGGACCTCGTTACGGTCCTCGTCGATCGCGACGCCCGGACCCTCGAACTCGCCCTCGTCGCTCGGGCTGAAGTCCGAGTGACCGAGCACCTGCCCGTCGTAGTCGTTGAACCACGAACCCCAGGTGTTTCCGGAGTCGACGACCGGGACCGACTCGCCCTCGCTGCCGACGCCGTCGAAGATCGGGTGGTCGGACTGGACGTCGACCTCGACGGGCTGGCTGTCGGCGTCGAGCGAGACGGAGTCGCGCTCGGCCGGGTCCTCGCGGACGTCGTTCAGTCGGTAGACGCCGTCCGCGTACGCCTCGGCGGTTCCGCCCTGGTAGGAGTCCAGGTAGACGACCGCCTGGTCGTCGGCGAGCGCGTCCGCGAAGTCGGACGCCAGCGAGTCGCTGCCGAACCGCTGGACGACGAACACGTCGTACCCGTCCATCTCGTCGAGCAGCCCGTCCGCGGTGAGCGTGTCGACGGTGGTGTAGACGTCGTCGTCGAGCTCCTCGGAGAGCGCGCTCGCGATGGCACCCTCGTGGTAGTCGTTCTGATCGACGACCGCGACCGAGACGTCCTCGGGCTCGCTCGGTCCCTCGCCCGGACTCTCGCCCGGCGGCTGCGGGGCGGTCGGGGTCTCGGGATCGAGCAGCGCGCGGTAGTCGTCGATCGTCGGGTCCCGCTCCAGCTCGGAGAAGAGGGTGTAGCCGTCGCCCTCAGCGCCGATGCCGACCCAGTAGCCACCGAACGGGTTGACCGTCGAGTCGGCAACGGTCCCGTCGCCGACGTGGCCGTCGGCGTGGGTCTCGGCGACCATCCACGTGCTCGGCGTGTAGTAGTCGCCGTCGCCCTTGTTCGTGCCGTCGGTCCAGAAGGCGTACTCCTCGTCGTGGTACGCCGACGGACTCACCAGGTTCCACCCGTCGTGGAGGTCGACCTGTCCCGGGCTGGCGGGCTCGTCCCCGGACTGGAAGTCGAAGGTGGCGTAGGTGTCCTCCTCCGCGACGACGAGGACGGCCGAGAGCGCGCTGAGGCTGTCGTTCGCCGTCAGCATCTGCCAGTCGCCGATCTCGGCGTCATAGCCGTAGATGGCACCCTCGAACTCGTCGTCGAACGCGTCGCCGACCGTCTGGTCGGTGGCCGCCGGGACGCCGACGGTGTAGGTCTCGTTGGCCTCCATCGTCAGGTCCACGGCGATCTGGGTCGTGTTCGTGTCGACCTCGCCGAGGTTGGCGGTGAGGAACGGCGAGTACCGCACGTCGCCCTCGACGCCGTTGTTGGCCTGCGGACCGTCCGCACCGAACCAGTTGAGTGGGGCCTCGAAGGTCCCGCTCTCGGCGGCCATCGCGGTCTCGGTCTCGGCTAGGTCGTTGAAGTGGAAGATGAGGTCGCTACCCGCGTCGGACGCCAGCACGCCGGTCGTGGCGTTGACGTCGTTGTTCGCGAACTCGCCGCTCGTCGCGCCGCCGGAGAACATGAAGCCGGTGGTGGCGTTCGTGATCTCGTTTCGCGCGGCGTTGGCGACGGCGGCACCGCCCTCCGCGGCGATGCCGTACTCGCTGTCACTGACGGAGCCGTCGGTCAGGTTACCGACCGAGCCGCCGTCGACGCGGACGCCGTAGCCGGCGTCGGTCACCGTCGCGTCGGTGACGTCGACGCCGCTCGAACTCATCGACGCGATCCCCGCCTCGGCGGCGGTCTCGACGGACGCGGCGGCGACGTCGGTGTCGGTCGCGCCGTCGAGCATCACGCCGTACGAGACGTTCGTCGCGGTGGGCGCGTCGACGGTGACGTTCGCGCTGTCGGCGATCCGAACGCCGGTGCCGGCGTCGGTCGCCTCGGCGTCGGTGACGTCGACCGCCTCGCTGTCGGCGACGTGGATGCCGTTGGCCGCGGCTCCGACGGCGCTGACGTCGCTCACGCTCACGTCGCTGCTCTCGACGACCTGTACCGCGTCGGACGCGCCGGTCACCGAGACGTCGGCGACGGTGACGTCGCTCGCGCCGGAGACGCCGACGCCCGCGAGGGCCGCGGGCGTCTCGAGGTCGAAGCCCTCGAATTGGGTCCCGGCGGCCTGGATGTCGACGTGCGCGTGGCCGTCGTCGGCGCTCGAGTCGGGCGCGACGATCGTGGCGTTCTCGCCGGTTATCGTGAGGTTCTGCGTCCCCTCCACCGAGACCGTCTCGGCGTAGGTGCCCTCGGTGACCTGGATCTCGGTCCCGGCGGGCGCGAGATCGACGGCCTCCTGAATGGTCTCGACGTCGCCGTCGTCGCCGACCGTCAGCGGCGGGTCGTAGACGGCGGTCGGTCCGGTCGTGATCGTCACTTCGTGGGAGTCCTCGGGAGCGATGTCCCCGCCGTCGCCCACCGCGTCCGGGCTGTCGGCGAAGGTGAACGTCGTCTCCAGAACGACCGACCCCACGGTGTCCTCGCTGGGTTCGACCTCGATCGTGAATTCATCGTCCGTCAGCGAGCCGGGGTAAGCGCGCCACTGGTCCCAGGCGTTGACCGACCCGTTGACGTAGAGGTCGAGCTCTGACTGGTTCGCGGTGCTGTCCTCGTGGAGCGACACCTTGACCTGCTCCAGCTGCTGGACGCTGTACTCGGAGCCGAACCGCTCTCCGGGGGCGTTCTGCGCGGGCTGCCCCTCGTTCAGGACGACCGGCGGCGTGGTCGCGGCCCACGAGGCCGCGTTCGCCAGCACGGCGTCCGCGTCGTCGCTGTAGTCGCCGGGCTCGACGAAGGCGGTGGAGCCGAACGTCGAGAGGAGCACCTCGCGCTCCTGCCCGTTCGTCGCGGCGGCGGGACCGTCCGTCACGCCGCCGGCCTGGACGTAGCCGACCGTCCGGAAGTCGGTGCCCTCGAACCAGGCGTGGTCGGAGAATCCGGCGGAGTGGATGCCGAAGGTGTCACCGACCTCGCCGACGCCCTCGAAGATCGGGCTGTCGGCGACGATCTCCATCTCGGGGTTCGGCGAGGCGAAGCTGTCGTCCGTCTCGGCCGGGTCGCCGAGCGCGCTCGACCGCGCGGGGACGCCGGTGCTCCCGCTGCCGAACTGGTCGAGCCACACGACGCCCGTCGAAGCGCCCGCGGTGTTCGACTTCAGGTCCTCGACGTGCGTCTCGTCGATGTCTTGGACGACGTACGCCTCGTGCTCGTCGTTCGCCGCGGCGTCGACCGCCTCGCTGCCGGTGAGCAGCGATATCTCGTACGACCCCGGCAGCTGCGCCGTGAGCCGGTCGACGACGGCGTCGCCGTAGGAGTCGTCGTCGACGACGGCGATCGGCGTGAACTCGGAGAACACGTCGGTCGGGCCGGTCGTCACGGAGACCGTGTCGCCCGCGCCGGAGAACGTGTGATCGAGCGCGAGTTCGCCCTCTGTGTTCGCCTCGGTGGTGACGGTGAGGGTGGCGGTCCCGGAGATGCCGCCGAGCGAGACCTCCTCGCCCTCCTCGATCTCGTCGCCGTTGAGTTCGAAGGTCAGGCTCCCGTTGTAGCCGCTCGCCCGCTCGACCGAATAGCTGTCGAGGTTGGCGACGTTCACCTGAACGTCGAACTGCTGGCCGCCCTCGATCGACTCGGGCTGCCCCGCGACCGGCTCGACGCCGAGCGCGTCGGCCAGCGTGATGTTCTGTTCGACGAACGTCTCGTCGTCCGGGACCGAGACGCTCTCGCTCGTCTCCTCGTAGCCGAAGCCGCTCGCGGTCACCGTGTAGTTGCCGGGCGGCGAGAGGACCGTGTACTCCCCGTCGGGGCCGGTCTCGGCGGCGAAGCCGCTCTCCTCGACCGCGACGGTCGCGCCCTCGACGGGCTCGCCGTCGCTGTCGGTGACGGTGCCGGTGACGCCGCTGTCGAGCGCGACCTGGTCGGCGGCCGCCTTGGCGTCGATGATGCCGACGCCGTACCGGGTGTCGGGGGTGCCCGGCGGCTCCGGCGCGTCGTCCGGCTTCCAGGCGGTGTCCTCGACCGCGTCGATCGCCGTCTGCCGGTCGAGGTCGCCGCCGGCCGCGGAGAGGATCAGCGCGAACGCGCCCGTCTTGTGCGGGGCCGACATCGACGTGCCGGAGATAGTGTTGTAGTCGCCGTCGTTCCACGAACTCAGCACGTCCACGCCGGGTGCGGCCGCGTTCGGCACGACGTACTCGTCGGGCCAGTCGTCGGGTGCGTCGCTGCCCCACGCCGAGGACGTGTCGACCGTCTCGCCGCCGGAGAAGGACGCCACGTCGGCGTCTTCGTTGACCGCGCCGCTCGCGAAGTTGGGGTAGACGTTCCCCGGCGATCCGGTGTTGCCGGCCCCGCCGTTGCCGGCGGACGCGACGAGGATGACTCCCGCGTCGCGCGCGTTCTCGGACGGCTCGATCATGTTAGCGTTGTAGCCGGACCCGCCGAGGCTCATCGAGATGATGTCGACCTCGGCGGTATCGACGGCCCACTCCATGCCGGCGGCGACGCGGGTGAAGGTACCGCTCCCGTCGTCGGCCAGTACCTTCCCGTGGTACAGTTCGGCCTCGGGTGCGACCCCGAACGCGGGGGTACCGCTGCCGTCCGGGTCGTCGGAGCCGACGACGGTGCCGGACGTGTGAGTCCCGTGTCCGTCGCCGTCGTTCGGCTCGCTTTCGACCGGGTTGCCGTCGCCATCCCACGACTGCCACTGCTCGTCACTGAGTTCCGGGAGGTCGGGATGGTCCTCGTTGACTCCGGTGTCGAGCACGGCGACCTCGACGCCCTCGCCCTGGGAGTTGTACGCGTCCCAGACCTCGGTCGCGTTGATCATGTCGAGACCGTACGTCGTCGAGTAGTTCTCGGTCCGCATCGACGACGGGGCAACCAGCTCGGTGTCGGCCGTCGCGTCCTCGGAGGACGTCTCGTTCGCCGACATGTCCTCCGACGTCTCGTTCGTCGGCGCGTCGCTCGACGTTTCCTCCGACGTCTCGTTCGTCGGCTCGTCGCTCGACGTTTCGTTCGTCGGCGTGTCGTCCGACGTGCCGTTCGTCGAGCCGTTGCCGCCGCTCGCCTGCGCCGTCGTGACCTCGAAGTTCACATGTAGGCGCTCGACGCCCTCCGCGGACGCGATCTCCTCCAGGCTGATCCGGTCGGGGTTCACTTCGAGGAGCACGGCGTTCGTGATCCAGAACTGCCGTTCGAGCTCGACGTGCTCGGACATCTGGGCGAAGCGAACGACGTTCTGTTGGGTCTCGGCGGCGTGGTCTTTCAGCGTATTGACCGTCGCCTCCTGCCCCTGAACGCCGCTCGTGTCGGCTGGCGAGAGCCTGACGACGACGTCGACCGTGCCGCCGGTGGACTCCGCGTCCCCCTCGAACTTGCGTTCGAGCGCGGGGTCGATCTCGACGTCGCTCGCGTCCTGCTGTTCGAACTCGCCGTCGCTCGTCTGTTCGTACGATACCTCGTCGGAGAACGCCGGCGACGCGCCGGCTCCCTCCATCGTTGGTGTGGCGTCGCCCGTGTCCGCGGCCACGGCAGCTCCGGCGGCCGGAGCCATCATGGAGACGACCATGAGAACCGCGAACAGCGCGGCGAGCGCCTTCGAGTAGTCGATGGTGCGTATCATGTCTTCTCGCTTCGGAGCACCTCCCCCTACGGGAGGATGTCGAGGCAACGGCGCGGTTCGCCCGTAGTTATTAACGCAATGTGCGAACGCAACGCGCGGTTGCGACGTCGAAATCGCCGGTGTCGACGCCGCGGACTCCGCCGATCAGCGCCGTAATGACTCGTGGCGGCGCGACGTGTCACGTATCGAACGCGACGAGGGGCGGGAGGTTCCCGGCGTAATCGCTCGTTACGGCGCGGGCACTCGGCCGATCGCCGAGGCCGGAACGGACGGATATACACATCAGTCCCCGGAGTCGATCATTCGCCGACGGCCCCGGTTTCGGGTACTCGGTAACGCGATCTTACCGCCAGGCCCCGATGCGCCCGGAAACGGTTACGACGGGGCCAAGAACGACATGGCAGCGTGCCAAGAAGTTATATACATTGAAGATAATTGAAACGTAGTCATGCGCCTCCGGGATCTGGATCCGAGAGACTCGACCGGTGACGATCGGAACGGAACGGGCGCAGGCGGCGACGGTCGGAGCGAACGGGAGCAAAGCTCGCCACCGGTCCGCGACTCGGAGGAGGCGACGGTCGCGCGGCCGGCGAGCGCGACCGACCGGCTCGCGGCGGACGAGGGCGAGTCTCCGGCCGACGACGGATCCCGCTCGGCCGCCGGCGTGGCGGCCGACGACCTCCTCGAACTACTGAGCAACCGCCGACGGCGGTACCTCTGGCGCGCGCTGCGTCGCGAGGGAGCGGAGCTGGAGCTGTCCGACGCGTCGCGCCGGATCGCGGCGTGGGAGAACGGCGTCGACATCAAGGACGTCGAGTACGACCAGCGCAAGAGCGTGTACAACTCGCTCCACCAGTTCCACTGCCCGAAGATGGCCGACGCGGGGCTGATCGAGTTCGACAAGCGGAGTTCGACGGTCCGGCTCGCGACGGAGCTCCCGCCGCAGCTAACCGTGACCGTGGAGCCGGACACGGAGGACGTCCGCAACACGGCCTGCGGGGCGCTCGCGGTCGCTGGCGGCGTTGTCCTCGGCGCGTGGGCCCTCCGGCTCCCCGTCTTCGGGACCCTGTCGCTGGCCGCGGTCGGTCTCTCGCTGGGTATCGGCGCGACCGCGGCCCTCCTCGTCTACTCGCTTTTCGTTCGAACCGAGTACGGGCTGTCGCTCGCCGACGCGCTCAGCCGCGTCGACGGCTGACGAACCGCTCAGCGTCGACGAGCGAGCAGCGCGGCACCGAGCGCCGCGAGCAGCGCCGTGAGGACGCCGAACCCGGGCGTCTGTTCTTCGAGGATCGGCTCGTCGCCGTCGCCGCCGGTCCCGTCGTCGGTCCCGGACGACGAGTCGTCGCCGGAGTCGGACGATCCGTCGGAGCCGTCGCCGTCCGTCGAGTTCGAACCGTCGCCGTCCGTCGAGTCCGAGTCGCCGGCGTCGGCGTCGTCGGTCGCCTGCGAGACGGCGAAGTACGAGAACCCGGGCGTCTCGGCCGTGTAGACGCCGTCGCCCTCGTGAGTCGTCTCCAGTTCGGTCCACTCGCCGTCGACCAACCGGAACAGCCGCACGTCCGCCGGCTCCGCGCCGAGCGCGTCGGCGTCGGCGGTGAACGAGACCGTGGCGTCCGCGACGGCGTCGGACGAGGCGTTCGTCTCGAACTCGAGGTACGAGGCCGCTTCCTCGCCGGACGCGGGCGACCCCGCCGGAACCGCCTCGGCGTCGACCGACCGCGCCTCGACGGTGAGCGAGTCGACCGCCGCCGCGGTCTCGACCGTCAGCCCCTCGACCGCGACGGTCTCGTCACCGACCGCGTCGCCGAAGTCGGCCTCGACGGTCGAGCCCGCGTCGACGTCGGTCGCCGAGAGGGTCGCGCCGCCGTCGACCGGCGTCACGTCCGCGTCGACTGTCGCCGCCTCGTCGTCGCTCGACGGGGCGGTTCCCCCGGTTCCGCCGTCGCTCCCGTCTCCCCCGTCGCTTCCGTCACCGCCATCGCTTCCGTCCCCGCCATCGCTTCCGTCTCCGCCGTCGCCGCCATCTCCACCGTCGCTACCGTCTCCGCCGTCGCCGCCATCTCCACCGTCGGTTCCGTCTCCGCCGTCACTTCCGTCACCGCCATCGCTTCCGTCCCCGCCATCTCCACCGTCGCTTCCGTCGCCACCGTCGCTTCCGTCTCCGCCGTCACTTCCGTCACCGCCGTCACTTCCGTCACCGCCGTCACTTCCGTCACCGCCATCGCTTCCGTCGCCACCGTCGCTCCCGTCACCGGCGAGGGTGACGCCGTCGCGCACGAGGTTCGTGACGTCTTCGGGTTCGCTCGTCGTCACGAGGGAGTCCTCGGCGACGAACGTGACATCGGTCGGTTCCTCCGGCACCGCGAAGACGAGCGTCGCCATCGTCGGCGCGTCGCTTCCCGACGAGATGTTCGCGGCGACCTGATTGAAGTTCACTGAGCCGTTCTCGTTGTCGACGTTCGTCACGGGATCGGCCGAGAACGCCCCCTCGCCCCCGGAGACGCTCTGGACCGCAGTCGAAT
Source organism: Halorubrum tebenquichense DSM 14210 (assembly GCF_000337415.1). Taxonomy (GTDB): domain Archaea; phylum Halobacteriota; class Halobacteria; order Halobacteriales; family Haloferacaceae; genus Halorubrum; species Halorubrum tebenquichense. Next base: position 32,671 of record NZ_AOJD01000054.1, read on the forward strand.
CCGGGTCGAACGTCAGGTTCGCCTGATAGCCCGCGACGTCGTCGACCGTCGTCGAGAGCGTCACGGTCACCGTCTCGTCGGTCTGGTTCGTTGTGGTCAGCGTCAGTTCGCCCGTCGGCTCCGTCTGGTCGGTGGGCGCGGTCCCTATCGCGGCGGCAGCAGTGCCGGCTGTAAGCGGTGCGATCGCGACGAGCGCGACGAGGAGGTAGACGAGCAGTCGTCCGCGCGTGGTGTGAGTCGTCATGTGGTGTGTTCGCCGTGGTGTGTAGCCGTCAACGCGTCAGTGCGTCTGCGGGCGCGAGCCCGCGCCGTCGGGGCCCGGGCATGGATCCGGGCCGGCTTCCGTGTTCGAAAGTCGGTGCGGCCACCGCTGGTATAAAAGCCGCCGCCGAGGCGGCGATGGGTCGGTGGCGTGTCTATGCGAGCGCGGTCGCTGCGGCGAGCGAGGCCGGACCGTCCGCGACCGCCTGCAGCAGTTCGGGCTCCGTGGGTTCGCCGCTCGCGTCGACCGACTCGCTACCGTCGTCCTCAACGACCGTCACGGCCGTCGACGCCGTGTCGTCGACTGCGGGGTCGGGGTCGTAGAGCGGGTTCACGTCCTGACCGGCGACGTGCGTGACCGTGATCTCGTCGCCGGGCTGAATGGAGACGCCGTCGATGTCGTCGAACGACTGGATCGTCCCGAGGTTCAACTGGAGCGTCGCCGACTCGTTCGGGGCGAGCGGTCCGACGGTGAACTCGTTGCTGTCCGTTGGAGCGAGCACGACGGCTCCCTGGAACCCGGGTCCGGTCACCTCGACGACGTTGTCGACCGTGCCGTTGGCGTCCCCGACGTTGGTGACCTCGGCGTCGAGCGTGAGCGAGTCGTTGAGCGTCGCGTTCGACGGACTCACGTCGAAGGCGGTCACCGCGAACTCGGCTTCCGCCGGGTCGGTGACGACGATCGTCGCCGTCTGACCGTCGTCCTCGGTGAAGATCCCGTGTTCGTACTCGCCCGGCTCGGACGGCAGCGTCACGTTCTCGAAGCCGACGCTCTCGCTCGCGCCGGCCGCCAGCGTCACGTTCTGCGACGCGACGACGCTGCCGTTGAACACGAACTCCACGGCCTGCGTCCCGTTCGCGTCGCCGTCGTTTGTGACCGTCGCGTTCACGTCGATTTCAGCGCCCGGCTCCGCTTCCGCTGGCGCGGCGAGATCGCTCACGGAGAATGCCGGACTGTCGGCGGGGTCACCGACGACGATCGTCGCCGTCTGACCGTCGTCCTCGGTGAAGATCCCGTGTTCGTACTCGCCCGGCTCGCTCGGTAGCGTCACGTTCTCGAAGCCGACGCTCTCGCTCGCGCCCGCCGCCAGTGTGACGTTCTGTGACGCGACGGTTTCACCGGCGAACGCGAACTCAACGGCCTGCGTCCCGTTCGCGTTCCCGTCGTTGGTGACCGTCGCGTTCACGTCGATCGAAGCGCCCGGCTCTGCCTCAGCCGGCGCGGCGAGATCGCTCACGGTGAACTCCTCACCGGTCACGGTGAACGGCGAGGTGCCCTCGTCGTCGATGACCGGATCTGGACCCTCATCTGGGTTGAGGCTCTCGCCGACCTGCTGGACACCTTCCAGCTCGTCACCGGGGCCTAGGTCGACATCGCCAAGCGCGGCGTTGAGTCCCTCTATCGAGGGGAACTCCGTCTGAAGCGTCGTCGACTCGCCCGGGTCAAGCGTCACAGAGCTCGGCGGGAAGTAGACGAAGGTGTCGTTTCCGCCGGTCGCCGCGTCTTGGATCGCGGTGATCGTCTGCGTCTGGCCGGACTGCTGACCGACGTTCGTCACCGTGGCCTCGACCAGAATCGGCTCGTCGGCCGTCACCGATTCAGGTGTCTCGACGCTCTCGACCTCGAACTGGGCCGGACTGAGCTCGTCGACGACTTCGGTCGGACCGGTCTCGACGACGATCTGTTCGCCGTCCTCGTGGCCGTCCGCCGGAGTGACGCCGCCGTCGGCCGCCGCTTCGGCGACCGCGTCGACGCCCTGCGCGTTCGAGAGCACCGTCGCGGCGCTCTCGTCGTCGCCGACGAGCTGTTCGAGGATCAGGATGACGTCGGATGGGGTGATGGACCCGCTGTCGTCGACGTCGGCGAGCGACTCGTAGAAGTCGCCGTTCGGATCCTGATCGGCGATGAACTGCTGGGTCAACACCGCGTCGAACGGCGTGATCGCTCCGTCGTCGTTGACGTCGCCGGGGATTCCGGCGGACCAGGTGACCGTCTCGCCGACGGTTTGGAGGTCGCCGTCCGCGGCCGAGACACTCGTACCGTTATCGGCCACTTCGACGTCTGTCTCGTCGCCCTCGTCGCCGACGAAGGTGAACTCGACGTTCGCGAGGGTCGGCTGGTCGACGCCGTTGGCTTGCGCGTTGGCGATCGACAGCGTGCCGTTGTCGTTGTCGAGGTCGGTGATCAGTTCGCTCCCGACCTCGCCGCCCGAGACGCTCACTACCTGTAGCATGTCGGGGTCGAAGTCGATCGCGGCCTGGAACCCGGCGACATCGTCCGCGTCGGTGGACAGCGCCACCGACCTCGTCTCGCCCGCGTCGAAGACGAGTCCGTCTTGGAAGGAGACGGCCGCCTCAGCGTCCGGATCGTCCGGATCGTCCGGCCCGTCGGGCAGTCGCTCGAAGGTGTGTTCGAGCGCGACCGTCGATTCGAGGTCGGCGTCGTCGTCCACCGAGACCGTGAGCGTCACGGTTCCGGTGAGTCCGTCCGTCTCGATCGGCTCGCCGATCGGGACCTCGTCTCCACCGACGGACAGCGTCAGGTCGTCGGGGTCGACGGTGGCGTCGTCGGCGAGGGCGACCGTCAGTCGATCGAGGTTGGCGACATCGACGACGACATCGAAGGAGCCACCCTGCTCGACCGCCGTCGGCTGTCCGTTAACGAGGTCGACGACCAGCTCGCTGTCGAGCTGGACGTCGGTCGTCTCGCCGCCCGAGACGTTCAGGGTCTCGCTCTCGTACCCGAAGGCGTCGACGGTGAGCTGCGCCGGGTCCGTCGTGGTCGGGAGCGAGTACGTACCGTTCTCGTCGGTCGCGGTGAGCGCGCCCGCGGCCGTTTCGACGGTGGCTCCGACGACGGGGTCGCCGTCGGCGTCGGTCACCGTCCCCTCGATCGTCTGCCGATCGTCGAGGGTCTGCGCGGCCGCGTAGACGTCGATGATCCCCGTGCCGTAACGGATGTCTCGTCCGTTCAGCTCGGTGAAGTCGTTTTCGGGCTTCTCGGCCGTCTCCGCCAGCGCGGATTCGAGGACCGCGGCATCGAGATCCTCATCGGTGTACGACTGGAGGAGCGCGATGGCCCCCGTGTAGTGCGGCGCGGCCATCGACGTGCCGCTGGCGTACGAGTACGTAGCATTGGCATCACCGATACCGCCGCCAAGCGGGCCGGAGCTCAGGACCTCGTTGCCGGGAGCCGCGACGTCGGGTTGGATGTACCGGCGCGGGAACCGATCGGGGAGCGTCTCGTCGCCCTCGATGCTGTTCTCGTCGATCACCGCGCCGCTGGAGAACGTCGCGATGTCCCCTGCCTCGGTCGAGGCGGCGACGGCGACGGAACTGAAGCTCGTCGCCGGCGCGGAGACGGGCCCGCCCGCATCGCCGCTACCGGAGTTTCCGGCGGACACGACCGCGGCGGTCCCCGCGGCCCTGACGTCTTCGATCGCGTCGGCGTACTGGAGACTGAACGTGGACTGACCGGTTTCCGACGGGAGTCCGAGGCTGAAGCTCGCCGCGTCCGCGTCGTTCTCGGCCGCCCACTGCATCGAGGCGATGATGTCCTCGGTGAACGCGCCGCCCGCGAACACGTCCGCCATCAGCAGGTCGGCCTCGGGTGCGACGCCGTACCGCGGCACGTCGCCGGCCGGATGGGCCGCGCCGGTCGCGGTGCCGGCAGTGTGTTCGCCGTGTGCGCCGGCGTTACCGCCGACGAGAGTCCCCTCCTCGACGGTCCCGTTCTCGGCGATCGCTTCTTTGGCGAACTCGAGGTCGGGATGCCCCTCCTCGGGGTTCGAGATACCGTCGTCGCCGATCATGACGGTAGCGCCCTCGCCTCGGACGCCGAACTCGTCTTCGAGCTCGGGAACGTTGATCTGTTCGAGTCCATACGTGTACTCGCCGTCGTGGTTTACGGGCGTGACCCCTGCGTCGCTCCCAGTCGCCGGCGGGTCGGGCCGCTCGTACTGGACGTTCGGCGACACGGAGCTCACGCCGTCGATCGACGCGATCTCCTCGACGTCGTTCTCGTCGAGGTCGACGTCGACCGAGATGACGTTCCCGGCCCAGAACGTGTTGCGGATCTCGGCGTCGAAGCCCGCTTCGAGCGCGTCGATGACGGGTGCCTGTGTCGCTTCCGCGTCGGCTCTGAGTTCGTCCAACGCCGACGCATCGTCCATCGCCGCGAGCCGTGGGACGTCGACCGTCCGGTCGACGGTCACGATCAGCGTGGTCTCGCCGCTGGCGTCGTCGAGCGCGTCCGAGACGGTGCCGGTCGTCTCCGCGTCCGGTACCGCCTCGACGACGCGCGTTTCGTCGCCCGTGGAAGCGGACTCGGTTTCGTTCGTCTGATCTGTCGTCTGTGGCTGTACGTCCGAATCGACGTCGGCGACGCCGGCGTCGACCGCGTCACCGCCCGTCGCGTCCATGGCCGCCGCCGCACCCGCGGTCGGCGCGAACATGGACGCGACCATGACGGCCGCGAATAACGTCGCAAAGAGTTTCTTCCGATGTACCATCGATAGTTCGCCTCCACCGTGCGGAGGTGTCACGTCACAGCGGCCGGTCGGACGTGGTTATTCAGAATATAAGCCGTTCCCGCGGCGTGAAAATCCCACAAAGAGTCGTGTCTACCGGTGATTTTCGTCGGTATTCTGCGACGGCGGCTGATGGCCGAGAGCGGCCGGTCGGCGGTGTGAAAGACCGGCCAGACGGTCCTCGCGGAGTTCAGATCCACCTGCGAACCGAGGCTGTCGGAGCCAACGGGCGAGGCGAAGCGGTCGGGACCGGCGTGAGCTATCGGAGTCGGCGGAGGACTTCGTCGAACTCGACCGCGGGGGTCGACCTGAGGACGCTGTAGTAGAGGGAACACGCGACCGCGACGGCGATACCGAGGGAGACCGCGAGCGCTTCGAGCGTGAGCGCGCCGAACACCGGGAGCCCGAGTCGCCACGCGCCGACCGTGACGAGCGTCGACAGGCCGACCGCGCCGAGGACGGTGGCTCCCACCCGTCGTCGGTCGGGTTCGAGTTCCACCACGGGGTTCGACCCCTCGCAGGGGGAGACCCGGGCGGCGCGGCGGTCGAACTCGATCAGCCCCGCGTCGGCCATCTTCGGACAGTGGAACTGGAGCAGCGAGGTGTACACGCTCTTGCGTTCGTCGTAGGTCACGGCCGACGGCGGCTTGTCCAGTTCGCGGGCCGCGACCGCCCGGGACGCCTCTTGGAGCGGTATCTCGCTGTCTTCTCGCCGGAGATGCTGCCACAGGTACCGCCGGCGCGCGTTGGCGAGCAGTTCGATGAGCGCCTCGGACCGGTCGGGAGCGGGATCGTTTGCGTCTGGCGACGCCTCTCCCCGTTCGTCGTCGTCGAACGCCGTCCGTTCGGCGTCGGGAGTGCGGGAAGATGCGGGCTGATGTGCCACAGTGAACAACAGGTAGCAGTTTTTATTTAAGAAAATTGTGTATATGATGCTGTTCTCGACACAGCACCTGTAACATCTCGGCGCGCCCGACGCGGCTGAAATTCGGGAGATTCACGGTCACAACTCGGACCCGAGTTGTGTTTTATTCATTGTTACGCCCGCCGGAAGCTTCATACGTCGCCTCGCGGATCCTCCGAGTACACGAATGGCAGTACTCTTGCTGGAGGACGTCAACGCCGACGACGTCGGGACCGTCGGCGGGAAGGCCGCGTCGCTCGGCGAACTCATCGGTGCGGGGCTCCCGGTGCCGCCGGGGTTCGCCGTCACCGCGGGCACGTACCGAACGTTCATCGAGGAGGCCGGGATCGACGAGGAGCTGTTCGACGCGGTCGACGTCGACCCCGAGGACTCCGGGGCGCTCCGCGAGGCCGAGGCGACCGCGGAGCGGCTGATCCTCGAGACGCCGTTCCCGGAGGCGGTGCGCGAGGAGATCCTCGAGCGATACCGGGCGATGGGAGAGGACGGCGAGGAGGCGTTCGTCGCGGTCCGCTCGTCCGCCACGGCCGAGGACCTCCCCGACTCCTCGTTCGCCGGCCAACAGGAGACGTTCCTCAACGTCCGCGAGGAGGACCTGCTCCGCCGCGTCAAGGAGTGCTGGGCCTCGCTTTTCACCCAGCGGGCGATCTACTACCGCCAGCAGCGCGGCTTCCCGCACGCCGACGTCGACATCGCGGTCGTCGTCCAGCGGATGGTCGACGCCGAGAAGTCCGGCGTGATGTTCACGAGCCACCCCTCGACGGGCGAGCCGCAGGTCACCATCGAGGCGGCGTGGGGGCTCGGCGAGGCCGTCGTCTCCGGCACCGTCTCGCCGGACAACTACGTGTACGACCGCGAGCGCGGCGCGGTCGACGAGGTCACCGTCGCGGACAAGAAGGTGGAGATGGTGAAAGACGCCGAGACCGGCGAGACGGTCCAGCTCGACGTCGACGAGGAGCGACGCACGGCGCGGGTGCTCTCCGACGCCGAGATCGGCGACCTCGTCGCGCTCGGCGAGCGCGTCGAGGACCACTACGGCTCGCCGCAGGACGTCGAGTGGGCGATCTACGACGGCGAGATATACATGCTCCAGTCGCGCCCGATCACGACGATCCGCGAGGACGCCGGGGACGAGGCGGCCGCGGGCGGGGGCGACGCGAACGAGACGGGCGTCGGCGCGGCGACCGGCGACGGCGGCGCGGCGACCGGGGGCGTGACCGGGACCGGTTCGAACGGGAGCGAAGACGACGACGCCGACCTGCTCGTCGACGGGCTCGGGGCCAGCCCGGGGGCCGTCTCCGGCACCGTCCGGATCGTGCGCAAGCTCGACCAGCTCGACCAGGTACAGGAGGGCGACGTGATGGTGACGGAGATGACGATGCCGGACATGGTGCCGGCGATGAAACGCGCCGCCGGCATCGTCACCGACGAGGGCGGGATGACGAGCCACGCCGCGATCATCTCCCGCGAGCTCGGCGTCCCCGCGGTCGTCGGGACCGGCAACGGGACCCGCGTCCTCGAAGACGGCCAGCACGTCACCCTCGACGGCGACAAGGGAACCGTCCGAGCGGGCGAAGACGAGTCGGCCGAGCCGGGCGAGGAGTTCGAGCCGGTGGAGGCGGCGCGGCCCGAGACGCCCGTCAAGCCGATGACGGCGACGGAGGTGAAGGTGAACGTCTCGATCCCGGAGGCGGCCGAGCGCGCCGCGGCGACCGGCGCGGACGGCGTCGGGTTGCTCCGGATCGAACACATGGTGCTGTCGCTCGGGAAGACCCCCGAGAAGTACATCGCCGACCACGGCGCACAGGCGTATCAGGACGAGCTCATCGAGGGCGTGCGGCGCGTCGCCGACGAGTTCTATCCGCGGCCGGTCCGGGTGCGGACCATCGACGCGCCGACGGACGAGTTCCGCGAACTGGAGGGCGGCGAGGGCGAACCGGTCGAGCCGAACCCGATGCTCGGCTGGCGGGGGATCCGGCGGAGCCTCGACAAGCCCGAGCCGTTCCGGCAGGAGCTGGCCGCGTTCGCGCGGCTCCACGAGATGGGGTACGACAACCTCGAAGTGATGTTCCCCCTCGTCAACGACGCGGCGGACGTCGAGGGGATCAAACGCCACATGCGCGAGGCCGGGATCGACCCCGAGACGCACCGGTGGGGCGTGATGGTCGAGACGCCCGCGAGCGCGCTCCAGATCGAGGACCTCGCCGAGGCGGGGATCGACTTCGCCTCCTTCGGCACCAACGACCTCACGCAGTACACGCTCGCGGTCGACCGCAACAACGGCCACGTCGCCGACCGGTTCGACGAGCTTCACCCGGCCGTGTTGCGCCTGATCGGCGACACGATAGAGACGTGCCGGGAGCTCGGCGTCGACACCAGCATCTGCGGGCAGGCCGGCTCGAAGCCCGAGATGGTCGACTTCCTCGTCGAGAAGGGCGTCTCCTCAATCTCCGCGAACATCGACGCGGTCCGCGACGTCCAACACGAGGTCAAGCGGACCGAACAGCGGCTGCTGCTCGATTCGGTCCGCTGAGGCCGTCGGAGCCGGTTCCCCCTCCGCCGCGGCCGGGAGCGGAACGGGTAAGAGCCGCCCCCGGCAATAGGAGGCGAATGCAACGGCCGGAACCGGAGCCGCAGTCGTTCGATCGGGTGCTCTCCTCGATGTGCACCGAGCCGCACTCCGACGCGCGGGCGGCCGCCGAGCGCTTCCTCGCCGCGAACCCCGGCGACCCCGCCACCTACGAGACCGTGGCCGCGCTCGAGGAGCGGGCGGTCGAGCGGCTCGCGACGCTCGCCGAACACCCGATTCCGAGCGACGCTGCGGGGTACGTCACCTCGGGCGGCACCGAGGCGAACGTCCAGGCGGTGCGGTCGGCGCGGAACCGACACGACGGCGGGCGCGACGACCGCGGCGTCAACGTCGTCGCCCCGGAGAGCGCGCACTTCTCGTTCACCAAGGCGGCGGAGCTGCTCGACGTGGAGCTGCGGACCGTCCCCGTCGACGACGACTACCGGGCCGACACCGACGCGGTCGCGGCCGCGGTCGACGACGCCACCGCGCTCGTCGTCGGCGTCGCCGGCACCACGGAGTACGGCCGGGTCGACCCGATCCCGGAGCTCGCCGCGATCGCCGCGGAGGCGGGCGCGCGGTTCCACGTCGACGCGGCGTGGGGCGGGTTCGTCCTCCCGTTCACCGACCACGACTGGTCGTTCGCCGACGCGGCGGTCGACACGCTGACGATCGACCCCCACAAGTTCGGGCAGGCACCGGTGCCGGCGGGCGGGCTGTTGGCCCGCGAGGACGCCGCGCTCGACGCGCTCGCGGTCAACACGCCGTACCTGGAGTCGCGGTCGCAGGCGACGCTGACCGGGACCCGGAGCGGCGCTGGCGTCGCCGGCGCGGTCGCGGCGATGGACGCGCTGTGGCCCGACGGCTACCGCGAGGCCGCGGATCGGGCGGCGGACCACGCCGACTGGCTCGCCGCGGAGCTCGCGGACCGCGGGTACGACGTGGTCGACCCCGAACTCCCGCTCGTCGCCGCCGCGGTCCCGGAGTCGGAGTTCGCAGCGCTCCGCGACGCGGGCTGGAAGATATCGCGGACCGGGACGGGAGAGCTCCGCGTCGTCTGTATGCCGCACGTGACGCGGTCGACGCTGCGGGCGTTCCTCGACGATCTGGACCGGATCCGCGGGTGAGAACGCAAGTAAATCCGCGACCGTCGCGGAGCTGTTTACTTGTAAAAGACTGTGCGGTGGCGTCGCCGGCGGCTTCGCCGCCGGCTGCCAGAGGCGCGTAGCGCCTCACTGCGCGCCGCCGAGCGCGCCGCCGAAGGCGGCCGCGAGGGGCACGCGCGAGGGAGTCGGTCGCCGGAGCAACGCGGAGGCGACCGACGAGGCCGGAGAGGCGTGAGGTGCTGTGCGGAGCGGTGCGGGGTGGGACTTGAAGGGGCAGTCGCGAGGCGGGTACAGGCGAAGTAAGCACTGGAAGGAGCGAGCGCAGCGAGCGACTGAAGCGCGCAACGAGCGTGTGCCCGCCTCGCGACTGGGGCTTCGGTGATGTCCGCGTCGATCGGCGTCTTATAAACACTCACCGCGCCGTACGGCCGAGCGACTGGGGCTTCGGTACCGGTCACCCCCGGGCCACAACTGTATATAAACAGTCGACAGAGTACCGTGGTTCGGTTTATAAATAACCGCGTGACGGCCGAAAGTGGAACGGAGCCGCCGACCCCTCGGTCTCGAATCGTCGTCGACGCCGCGTTCGGATCAACATATTCACTACGGGTCATCACGAACCGGGCAGTATGAGTTCGGACGACGTCTCTCGGCGCGCGTTCATGCGGACGGCCGGCGGTGCGGCGGCCGCCGCCGGCGCGGCGACGGCGACGGCGGGGACGGCGGCTGCACAGGAAGTGGAACCCGACTGGCCGAGCGCCGCCGTCGGGAACGTGGGCTCGTACACGGACGCCCGCGGGCAGGACTCGGTGACCATCTCGGTCGGCGCGGGCGACCAGGGGCTCGCGTTCGACCCGACGCTGGTGTGGGTCGACGAGGGGACGACGATCACCTGGGAGTGGACCGGAAACGGCGGCGACCACAACGTCCAGACGGTCGAGGGCGGCGGCCCGGCCAGCCTCGACAGCGGCGACCCCGTCGGCGAGGAGGGAGCCACCTACGAGTACGAGACGTCGAGCGAAGACGCCGGCATCACCCACTACCACTGCGTCCCGCACACCGCGGTCGGCATGCACGCTGGCCTCGCCGTCGGTGAGGACGTCGCCACCGTCGACGTCGGCGGCGGAAGTTCGGACGCGGTGTTCGTCCCGGACGCCGCCCGAGCGCTGGGCGTCGCGACGTTCATCGCGATGGTGAGCACGCTGGGACTGGCGTTCGTCTTCATGAAGTACGGCGGGTCGATCACCCGGCAGGAACAGGCGTAACGCACGACGCAGTCACGTTTTCGCCGTCGACCGCCGCGAGCGGTCGAAACTATTTGCCGAGGCTATTCGTCGCCGATCAGGTCCTCGTACAGCGTGACGTAGCGGTCGATCACCGCGGCGTGGTCGTAGGCGGCGAACTCGCGGTCGACCGCCCGGCGTTCGAGGTCACCGACCGCGACGAACTCGTCGGCCAGCTCCGCCGGACTCGTCACGAGCCGCCCGCGCTCGCGCCCCTCGACGAGTTCGTGGGCGCTCGAATCGGCCTGGTACTCGACGAGGGCGACGCAGCCGCACGCGACCGCCCACAGCAGATCTGTGGCGAACGTCTCCCACGTGGCGGTCGCGACCGCGACGTGGGTTCCCTTGAGTATCGGGAGCCGCTCCTCGACGGGAAGGTCGCCGAGGAACTCGACGCGGTCGTCGATCCGGAGGTCGCGGGCGGTCGCCTCGACGCGCCCGCGCTCCGGGCCGTCGCCGATCACGGCCGCGGTCCAGTCGCGGCCGCGCAGCTCGGCGAGCCCGAGGAGGAACGTCTCGACGTTGGCGTGGCGGTCGAGCCGCCGGGAGTACACCGCGTCGAAGCGGTCGTCGACGCCCGCCGACTCGACGGCGTCGAAGTCGATGCTCTCGGGGAGGACGCGCACGTCGTCGCCGTCCGCGCCGTGTTCGCGGACGCGGGTCTTGGTGGTCCGCGAGGGGGTCGTCACGGCGTCCGCGCGGCGCGCGAGCGGCCGGTACCAGCGGCGGGCGTCGGCCGGGTGGTCGCGCCACCAGTCGACGACGACCGGAACCCGGGAGAGCGACCCCGCGACCGTGGCCGCGAGCGCCGGCGTCGGCGGGCTGTTGACGGCGTGGACCACGTCGGGGGCGACGCGCCGGAGCGCGAGGGGGAGCTTCGCGGCGAACGCGGTCGGTGCCGGCTCGGCGGTGACCGAGCGGTACTCGATCCCGTCGTCGTCGAAGGCGTCGTGGTCGCCGCCCCACCAGCGGGCGCAGAGCCAGACCACGTCGTGCCCGCGGTCGGCGAGCCCGCGGGCGGTTCGGAGCGTTCGCGTCCGCGCCGGGGTCTCCCCGTGACCGGGGGCGAAGAGCGAGACGAACGCGACGCGCATACGCCGACCGCACGGTGGCGGCCGGTAAAAAGACACGGCATCCGGCCGGGAGGCCGGTCGCGTCGGCGGCCGAGGAGTGGTTGTCGGGTCGACGGCGGCGGAATCGGAGCCGCGACCGCGGCCGGGGTTCCGTCACCCGAAACGGTTTCCGGTCACGCGCGGAACCGGGTGGCATGCGACAGTACGACATCGAGCGCTACCTCAACGTGCGGAACGCGGGCGGCCCCGACCTCGGCCCCGACGGGCGACTGTCCTTCCTCCTCGACACGACCGGGACGGGACAGGTGTGGTCGGTCCGCGAGGCGGAGTCGTGGCCGGAGCAGCACACCTTCTTCGAGGAGTCCGTCTCCTTCGTCGACTCCTCGCCGGAGCGGTCGGAGGCCGTCTTCGGCATGGACGAGGGGGGCAACGAGCGCGCGCAACTGTACCGGCTCGACTACGAGTCGGGCGCGATCACGGAGCTGACGGCGATGCCCGAGGCGAAACACCGGTGGGGCGGGTGGGACTCGACCGGCGACCGGTTCGCGTTCGCGTCGAACCGCCGCGACGAGGCCGTCTTCGACGTGTACGTTCAGGGGCGCGACGAGACCGGCGACGACGCCGAACTCGTCTTCGAGGGCGACGGCTGGCTCTCGGTCGCCGGCTGGTCGCCGAGCGACGACCGCCTGATCGTCCACGAGGCGCACTCCTCGTTCGACCACGACCTCTACACGCTCGATCTGTCGACCGGCGACCTGGCCCACCACACGCCCCACGAGGGCGACGTGCGGTACTCCAGCCCCGAGTGGGGACCGGACGGCGAGGGGGTCTACCTCGTCACCGACCGCGACAGCGACACGCTCCGCTTGGAGCGGCTCGATCTGGAGACCGGCGAGTTCGCCGTCGTCGCCGAGGGCGGCGAGTGGAACGTCGACGGCGTCGCGATAGACGAGGACTCGCGCCGGGTGGTCTACTCCCGGAACGTCGACGGCTACACCGAACTCACGGTCGGCGAGCTGACGGGTCCCGGCCGGATCGACGAGCTCCCCGAGCCGGACCTCCCGGACGGCGTCGCCGGCGGCGTGAGCTTCGGTCCCGAGGGCGAGCGGTTCGCGGTGACCGCGACGGGCAGCACGCACAACGCGAACGTCTACGTCGTCGACGCGACCACCGGCGAGGCGGAGCGGTGGACGCGCGCCTCGACCGCGGGGATCCCGCGCGACTCGTTCGTCGAGCGCGAGCTGGTCCACTACCCCACCTTCGACGGCCGCGACATCCCGGCGTTCTTCTCCGTGCCTGAGACGGAACCGCCCGAGTCGGGATACCCGGTCGTCGTCGACATCCACGGCGGGCCGGAGTCGCAGCGGCGGCCCTCCTTCGCCTCGGTCACGCAGTTCCTGTTGAACAACGGGTTCGCCGTCTTCGAACCGAACGTCCGCGGCTCCTCGGGGTACGGGAAGGCGTACTCCGCGCTCGACGACGTGGAGAACCGGATGGACTCGGTGAAGGACGTTCGGGAGGGGGTCGGCTGGCTCCACGACCACCCGGAGGTCGACCCGGACCGCGTCGTCGCGATGGGGGGCTCCTACGGCGGGTTCATGGTGCTCGCGTCGGTGACCGAGTACCCCGACCTGTGGGCCGCGGGCGTCGATATCGTCGGCATCGCGAACTTCGTCACGTTCCTCGAAAACACCGGGGACTGGCGGCGCTCGCTGCGCGAGGCGGAGTACGGCTCGCTCGCCGAGGACCGCGAGTTCCTCGAGTCCGTCTCCCCGATCAACAACATCGACCGGATCGAGGCACCCCTCTTCGTCCTCCACGGCGAGAACGACCCGCGAGTCCCGGTCGGCGAGGCCGAACAGATCGTCGAGAAGGCCCGCGAGCAGGGCGTCCCCGTCCGGAAGCTGATCTTCGACGACGAGGGGCACGGCTTCGCGAAGCTGGAGAACCGCATCGAGGCGTACCGCGGGATCGTCGAGTTCCTCGCCGAACACGTCTGACGGGCACCGCCCGTCCCTCGTCGCCGCGCTCACGACAGCCATACCCGTCGCCGTGGCCACCGGAGGGCAGCGCGACGCTGCCACCAAAGTCGGGCCCGGTGTGGACGGGGCGGCCGTCACCGTCGATCGGTTCTTCGATCTCTCCAGAGCGGATATAGCTCCCAGAGCGCGATCAGTGAGATCACCACGCCCGCCACCAACATCAGCGTGTCCGGGTCGATGTCACGCATAGACGTAGTACGGTCCTCGGACTCAAATCGTTTCGTGCGGTTCACAAGTGAGCGGGCCGGCCCTCGACGGTCAGAGAGACACGCTGCCGCTCGTCCGGGGTCGCCCGTGTCAGTGCCGATGGGGCCCGGTCGCCGTCGACACCCACGTACATTAGCCTGAAGACCGTACCGTATGTATGCTTCCGAGTCCGGTCAATGCCGTGGTAGATGACGAGCGCGCGTTCGCGACCGTCATGATCGTACTGTCGGTCCTGATATTCGTGCTCGTGTTCCGGAGAGAGCGGTCCGGGTCGTCGTGACACCGCCGGCGGCGACGTGAGACGAACGCGGCCCGGAGCGGGACCCACAGCAAGGAAACACATATCACCGTCTACAGCATTAACTACCTGTGAGCGACACAACAGAAGAGACGGCGGTCGAGGTAGTCGAAGAGGTCGACGGCGACGGACTCGGACCCGCGGTGTTCGCCGCAGTGGGTTCGGTGGCGCTCGCGCTGTACTTCTACTACGTGCGGGGTGACAAGCAGCGCGGGCAGTTCGTCGGTCTGTGGCCGGTGACGATACTCGGTCTCGCGTCGTATTTCAAGCTGGAAGAGATCCGGGAGGCCCTCTCGGCGAGCGACGACTAAACGGAGTCCACTCGTACCGGCCGGGCGCGTCCCGTCGCGCCGTGGTCTTTCCCGGTACCGCGGTTCGTCCGTGATCTCCCGACGGAGCCGGACAGCCGTGACGATTATACGCACACGCACACGAACTGGAGGGGATGAACGGGTCCCAGCCGCACAGGCTGCTGCTCGATCAGGCCCAAGACAAGGTCGCCCTCTTGGACGAGGGGGGCGTCTACACGTACGTCAACGGGGCCGTAAAGCGGATTCTCGGATTCGATCCGGACGAGCTCGTCGGGACGAACGTCTTCGAACACGTTCACTCCGACGACCGGGAAGACGTGCGGCGCACCTTCCGCGGGGCCGTCCGGAGCGACGAGTTCACGGAGGTCACGGCGGAGTACCGACACCGGACCCGAGACGGGTCGTGGGTGTGGTTGGAGAGCCGCATGTCGAACCTCACCGACGACGCGCTCGACGGCTTCGTCGTCAGCTCTCGGGACATCACCGACCGCGTCGAGGCCGAGCGAGAGCGGGCGGAGGTCGCCTCGCACCTTCGAGAGATCGCCGCCGTCTCCAGCGACGTGCTCTGGATGTTCGACGCCGACTGGTCGGAGCTCCTCTTCGTGAACCCCTCGTACGAGGAGATCTACGGAACGTCGGTCGCCGAGCTGCGGGGCGACCCGGACGCGTTCCTCGACGCGATCCACCCCGACGACGTCCCCGCGGTGAGGGAGGCGATGGAACGGCTCTCCGAGGGGACCCCGGTCGACATCGAACACCGGGTGAACCCCGACGAGGATTACAACCGCTGGGTGTGGATCCAGGGCGAGCCGATCACCGTCGACGGCGAGGTCGTCCGCATTACGGGGTTCTCCAGAGACGTCACGGACCGGCGGCGGCGCGAGCGACAGCTGGTCGTGATGGACAACCTGCTCCGACACAACCTCCGGAACGACCTCAACCTCATCCTCGGCACGGTGGAGACGATCGAGTCGGCGGTCCCGGACGCGACCGAACACACCGCGGTGATCCGCCGCGTCGGCGAACAGCTCCTCGCGACCGCCGAGAAGGAGCGCGAGGTAATCGAGCTCATCACCGACCACCGGGACGGCGAGCCGATCGCCCTCGACGAGGTGATCGAGGAGTCCGTCGAGCGCGTCGGCGAGCGGTTCCCGGCGGCGTCGATCGAGGTCGGGTCGCTCGATCCGGTCGTGACCGACGGGCGCACCGAACTGCGGTCGGCGGTGACGGAACTCCTCGAGAACGCGGTCCGACACGCCGACGACGACGCGCCGACCGTGACGGTCGAACTCCGCCGCACGGCGGACGGGGGCGAGATCGTCGTCCGAGACGACCACGCGCCGATCCCGACGGTCGAGGCGAACGTCCTCACCGGCGACCACGACATGACCGACGTCTACCACAGCAGCGGGCTGGGGTTCTGGCTCGTCTACTGGAGCGTGGAGCTGTCGGGCGGCTCCGTCGCGGTCGAGTCGAGCGACGAGCGGGGCAACGAGATCACGATCCGGCTCCCCGCGGGCGGAAAGTGAGGGGAGACGGTCTTGCTATACACCGGCCGGTATGAGTCGGAGCGACCGCGACCGAGAGGGCGGTCCTACCAGTCCGGGCCGAAGTCGGGGTTCAGCTGCCGGTCGGTGCGGCCCAGTTCGTCGATCGCCGCGACGTCCTCGTCGTCGAGTTCGAGGTCGAGGCTCGCGAGGTTGTCGCGGATGTGGTCGATCCCGGTCGCCTTCGGGATGGCGGTGACGCCGGACTCGCGGAGCCACGCGAGGCTTACCTGCGCGGCGCTGACGCCGTGTTTCTCGGCGATGTCGACGACCTCGGGGTCGTCGAGGATCTCGCCGCGGGCCAGCGGCGAGTAGGCGACGAGTTCGACGCCGTTGTCGTCGGCGTACTCGCGGAGCTCCTCCTGCCGGAGCAGCGGGTGCATCTCGACCTGGTTCGCGAACGGCGTCTCGCCGAGCGCGTCCGTCGCCGCGTCGAGGTGGTGCGGCTCGAAGTTGGAGACGCCGATCCGGTCGATCAGGCCGTCGTCGCGCAGTTCGGCGAACGCCGGCAGCGTCTCTTCCGGCTCGTACTCTCCGGCCGGCCAGTGGACGTAGAGGAGGTCGACCGCGTCGACGCCGAGCTTCTCCAAGCTCTCGCGGGTGGAGGCGGCCACGTCTTCGGGCGACAGCTGGTCGATCCACACCTTCGTCGCGAGGAAGATGTCCTCGCGGTCGACGTCGCTCCGCGCGATTCCCTTCCCGACGGCCGCCTCGTTGCCGTAGATCTGGGCGGTGTCCACGTGGCGGTAGCCGGCGTCGAGCGCGTTCGCCACCGATTCGGTACACTGCGCCGGGTCGTCGTTCTCCCACGTGCCGAGGCCGAGGACCGGCATCCCGTTCCGGGTCGGCGTCGCGGGCTGCTGCTGTTGGTCTGTCATCGCTCTCGCCTACTCGCGTGAGCCGAAAACAGTTTGCGGTAGGGGCGGACGCGGCCGCGTCGCGGGCGGCGGCCGCAGGACGCGCCGCCGGTGTCAGTCGAAGGCGTCGGCGACCGCGAACAGGTACCCGATGACCGCGACGTCGAGCGCGAGCTCGCCGATCGGTGACCGGAGCCCGCCGCCGGTGCCGACCGCGAACAGCAGTTCGGCCGCCGACACCGCAGCGCCGAACCCGAAGAACAGCACCGCGAGGCCCAGTCCGTGCGCTCGGAACCGGACGAGTTCGACGGCGGCCAACCACTTCGCGGCCCCGATCGCGCCGATCGGAACCGCGAGGAGGAGCAGCGCGTCGAGCGTGAACGCCACCGCGGTCAGCAGGTCCGTCAGCCCGCTGAGGAACGCCAGCGCCGCGACGAGCGGCACGCCGGTCGGGCGGGCGGGGCCGTCGTCCGCGGCGTCGTCGGGGTCGGAACGGTCCGGGTCTCGGTTCGTCGCGTCGTCTCGGCGGGACCGACGCTTCTCGGCCTCGTGGAGGGACATGCGCGGCGGATCGGCCGCCGGCGAGAAGTGCCTTCGGGCGGGCGGTCGGGCGCGGCCGCGGCGAGCGCCGTGGCTCAGTCCGACAGCAGCGCCCGCGAGGAGTTCGTCACCACGAGCAGGCTCGACGCCCCCATCGCGACCGCGGCGAAGAGGGGGTTGAGCAGGCCGGTCGCCGCGAGCGGGATGGCGACCGCGTTGTAACAGAACGCCCAGCCGATGTTGCCCTTCACGCGCCGCCCGGCCGCGCGGGCGAGTTCGAAGACGGTCGCCACGGAGCCGAGGTCGTCGTCGACGATGGCAACGTCGGCGGCGTCGGCCGCCATCGCGGTGCCGCCGCCGAGCGCGACCCCGAGGTCGGCCGCGGCGAGCGCCGGGGCGTCGTTGGTCCCGTCGCCGACCATCACGGTGACGCCGCGCGCCTTCAGCCGCTCGACCGTCTCGGCTTTGCCCTCCGGGGGCACGCCGGCGAACACCGACGAGACGGCGTCGTGGTCGGCGAACACGGTCGCGGCGCGCTCGTCGTCGCCGGTGAGGACGATCACCTCGACGCCCGAGCGATCGAGCGCCGTCACCGTCTCCTCCCAGCCGTCGCGCAGTTCGTCGCCGACGACGACGAACCCCTCGGCGGCACCGTCGCGGCCGACCGCGACCGGGACGCGCCCCACGTCGCGCGCGTCGGCGACCGCCTCGCGGACCGCGTCCGGGACGGTCCACCCGCGCTCGTCGAAGAGGTCCGGGTGGCCGACGACGACTTCGACCCCGTCGACGACGCCGGAGACGCCGCGGGCGTGGCTCTCGAAGGACTCGACGGTCGGTCCGAGGGCGTCCGATCCCCCGCCCGGCGCGTCCGTCGCCGCCGCGCCGCCGTCCGCGACCGCCGGGGTCGCGCCGTCACCGGGCGTCTCGCCCGGGCCGTCGTCGACCGCATCGGCCGCGTCCCGCGCCGCGGCGATGGCCTGTCCGACCGGATGCGCGGACCGCGATTCGAGCGCGGCCGCCAGCCGGAGGAGGTCGTCGTCGACCTCGCGGGCGGTCAGGCGCATCTCGCCGGTCGTCAGCGTCCCCGTCTTGTCGAAGACGACGGTGTCGGCCTCGCGGATCCGCTCGAAGACGGTGTCGTCGAAGACGACGATGTTGCGCTCCAAGGCGTCGCGGATCCCGGCGGCGACCGCGAGCGGGGTCGCCAGCCCGAGCGCGCACGGGCACGAGACGATGAGCACCGTGAGTCCGACGAGCATCGCGTCGGTCCCGGTCCCGCCGAGCGCGAGCGACGCGGCGGCGGCGACGGCCGCGATGACGAGGACGGCGGGGACGAACACCGTCGCGAGCCGGTCCGCGAGCTTCTGGACGCCGTGGTTCCCGCTCTGGAGGTCGTACACCAGTTCGGCGACGCGGTCGAGGCTGGAGGTCGCGTCCGGGCCGACCGCGACCGTGAGCGACCCGTCGGTCACGACCGAGCCGCCGACGACCGCGTCGCCGGCGACCTTCCGCACCGCGAGCGACTCGCCGGTGACGACCGACTCGTCGACCGCGGCGTCGCCGTCCACCGCCTCGCCGTCGACCGGGATCCGCTCGCCGGCGCGCACGAGGAGGCGGTCGCCCGGTTCGAGCGCGTCGACGGCGACCGATTCCGTCTCCCCGTCTCCGGTCAGTCGGCGCGCGTCGTCGACCTGGACCGCGGTGACCTCGGAGAGCAGTTCCGTCGCGCGGTCCTTCACCGAGTCCTCGTAGTGGTTGCCGACCGTGACGATCACGACGATCGCGACGGTCACGTCGTAGTAGATCGACGGGGAGTCGACGAAGATCACCGCGAGCGTGCTGTAGAGGTACGCGCTCACCGCGGCGATGGCGACGAGGAGATCCATGTTCGGCGAGCGAGTCTTGGCGCTGACGTACGCGCCGCGCAAGATTGGCTTGCCGGTGAAAAAGAGGACGATGGTCGTCAGCACGGCGATGACGATGAAGAAGTACGTGCCCGAGGTCGACGCCAACGCCTCGTCGAGGTACGAGAGGGTCCGCTCGTTGTAGAAGGGGAACGCGAAGTACGTCGGGTAGATGAGGACGATGTACTGCAGCATGACCGCCATCCCGACGATGACGCCCGCCGCGAGCCGCGCGGTCGCCATGTTGCTCGCCTGTCGGCGCGAGAAGGCGTCGTCGCGGGCGTACGCGCTGTACCCCAGCCCGCTGACCGTCTCCGTGAGGTCCGCGACCGTGACCGCGTCCGGGTCGTGGTCGACCCGCACCGTGTCGGTGACGTAGCTCGCGCTCGCGGCGCTGACGCCGTCGGCGTCGGTCGCCACCGTCTCGATGAACGCCTCGCAGGTGGCGCAGTGCATCCCGTCCACCTCGAGGAACGTCGCCTCGTGGCCGTCCGGCACGTCGCGGTCGGCGTCGCCCGCGGCGTCCGGGTCGGCGGCGTCTCTCCCGTCCGCGTCGCCCGCGGCGTCCCCGCGCTCCCGTCGGCGCTCGCGGACCGCGTCGGCGTCCACGTCGGCGTCGCCGAGGGCGGCGTACACGTCGCGGCAGCCGGTACAGCAGAACTCGTTGCCGTCCTCGTCGGTGACGTCGACGCCCTCGGTCGGCAGTTCACAGAGGGTACAGGCTCCGGAGTCGTCGACCGTTCCCGCGGCGGGGGCGCTCCCGCTCATCTCACATCCCCCCGTGGCCCGCGCCGGCGACGTCGAGCGGGTTCCAGAACGGGAGCCGCGGGTGCGGCACGTGAACCCCGACTGCCATCAGCCCGTGCGCGAACAGGACGTAGCCGAGCGCGACGAACGCGACCCCGAGCAGCCGGTGGATCCGGCGGCGAGAGGCGGGGTCGACGCTCTCGATCAGCGTGCCGTACGCGAAGACGGCGGGGATCGTCCCCAGCCCGAGCGCGCCGAGCGCGACGCCGCCCGCGACCGCGGAGCCGCTCGCGAACGCGTACAGGTACGCCGGGTAGAGGATCGGGCAGGGTAAGAGTCCGTGGACAGCGCCGAGCGCGACGATCCCCGGCCCGTTCGCGAGCCGGTCGACGCGGCCCGTGAGCCAGCCGGTGACGCGTTCGAGCCCGGGGAGGTGGACCCCGCCGGTCGCGCCGCCGAGGAGGTAGCGGACGCCGACGGCGATCACGGCCGCGCCGACGAGGAGGCCGACCCCGCCGCGGACGGCCTCGGCAGCGCCCGTCAGGGTCGCGGTGGTGACGAGGACCGCGCCGCCGAGCGCGCCGAGGAGGGTCCCGATCGTCGCGTAGCTCGCGGCGCGCCCGAGGTTGAACAGGGCGTGCTGGCGGACCTCGTAGGTGGTCAGGTGTCCCTCGCGACCGGTCGCCGCGCCCGTGCCGCGGCCGGCGTCCGCCGCGCCGCCGTCGGTCCGGCCGGCGTCGGGGTCCATCCGGCTCGCGTAGACGGTGACGAGCGGGCCGCACATCCCGATACAGTGCGCGCCGCCGAGCAGCCCGATCGCGGCGAACAGCAGCACGTCGGTTCCGAGGAGCGACGGGAGGGACATCGGGGCGGCTCACTCCTCCACGATCACGGTCCCGTACATGCCGCCCTCGCGGTGGGGGATACAGACGTACTCGTACGTGCCGGGGACGGTGAAAGTGTGCTCGAAGCGGTCGCCGCTCTCCAGGATGCCGCCGAAGTCGGACTGCCACCCGGACAGCGCGGACTCGTAGTCGCCGAAGCCGCCCGAGGCGAAGAACTCGGCGGCGTCCGGGATCCCGCCCGGAGTCGCGGTGACGGTGTGGGCCCGCGCGCTCGTGTTCTGCCAGACGACGGTGTCGCCGACCGAGACCGTGATCTGCCGCGGCTCGTACGCGGTGGCGAGCATGCCGACGTCGTGGTCGGGCTCGCCGCCGACGCCCGCGCAGCCGGCGAGCCCGACGGTCGTCGCCGCGCTCCCGACGGCACCGGCCCGCCGAAGGAACCGTCTGCGGTACATACCCCACCTCGGGGCTTGGACGGTTTCAATATCGCGGTCGGCCCCGTCGCGTGAGAAGGGGACGTGCCGTCGCCGGCCGACCGCGCCCGACCGCGCCCGCCCTCACCCGCCGACGAGGTCCTCGAAGACGCGCCGCTGCGC
The DNA here is from genome assembly GCF_000337415.1 of Halorubrum tebenquichense DSM 14210. GTDB lineage: Archaea > Halobacteriota > Halobacteria > Halobacteriales > Haloferacaceae > Halorubrum > Halorubrum tebenquichense. The sequence continues at coordinate 54,308 of NZ_AOJD01000054.1, forward strand.
CGCCGCGAGGTGTTCCGAGAAGGTGGCGCGGGCGATGCCGATGGCGTCCGCGACCTCCGTCGCGCTCGCCCCGCGCGGGTGTTCGAAGTAGCCGAGCCGCTGGGCGGTCCGGATCACCTCCCGCTGTCGCTCCGTGAGCCGTCCGCGGTCGACGACGACCGGATCCGACCGGGTGTCGGCCCCGCCGGAGCTGGTGAGCCTTTCGAGCCGCACCGACCCGCCCGTCGCCTCCAGCGCGTCGATCACCTCGCCGAGCGGGTCGGCGGCCGGCAGCGACAGCCCCAGTCTGACGCGGTCGGGTGCCGTCCGGACCGTGACCGACGAGACCGGATAGCCGAGCGCCTCGACGGCGTCGGCGGGGAACGGACCCGCCGCGCCGCTCCGGCAGCGGTACACGAGTTCGTCGCCCCCGTCGAAGACGAGCTCCGCGTCGACCCGGCGGTCGGCGCGGAACTGCGAGACGACCGCGCCGTCGACGCGGACGCGGTCGACGTCCTCTGCGACCGCCCCCGGCGGCAGCGCCTCCGCGACCGGGGCGGGCGTCGGGTCGCGGACCACGACCTCGACGCGCACCCCGGCGTCGCCGCACGCCGCCGCGGTCGACGACGCGTCTGAAGCGCCCCGCACCGGGCCCGCGTCGGCGTGGCTGTCGCCGTCGGCGTCGGCCGAGCCGGCGTCAGCGGACTCCGAGTTCGTCGATCCGGCGTCCGGGGACCCGGCGTCGGGCGCGCTCGAACCGGCGACGCTGTCGGACCCCGCCGAGCCGTTCGCGCCGGAGTCGACGGCGCTGGCGGGCGTGGAATCAGACGACTGCGACCGCCGTCCCATACCTCGATCGTGCGGTCGAACAGGGAAAAAAAGCGAGCCGAACGAGTACGCCTCGGGGGCGGTCGGCGATCGGTCTCATAAAATCCCGACGAGAGTTGGCAACGACTCACACGGGACGAGCCCGTACCGCACACATGAGCGACGAGGCACTCCGCGGGCAGTCGGTGGGAGTCGTCGGCGGCGGCATCGGGGGGCTCTCGGCGGCCGCGTACCTCGCGGCCGCCGGCGCGGAGGTGACGGTGTACGAGCGCGCCGAGCGCGTCGGCGGGGTGGCCGGGCGGCTCGAAGTCGACGGGTTCCGGTTCGACACCGGGCCGTCGTGGTACCTGCTGCCGGAGCTGTTCGAGCGGTTCTTCGACGACTTCGGTCGGTCGCCCGCGGAGTTCTACGAGTTAGAGCGGCTCGACCCGCACTACCGCGTGTTCTGGGACGACGGCGACCGCGCCGACGTGCCCGCCGACCCGGCGGCGGCGGCCGACCTGTTCGAGTCGTACGAGCCGGGGGCGGGCGACGCCTTCCGCGAGTACCTCGACGACGCGGAGCGAGCGTACGACGCCGGGATGAACCGGTTCGTGCTCCCCGGCCGGTCGCGGTTCCGCGACTACCTCTCGCTCGACGTCGTCGCCGGCGGGCGGGAGCTGGATCTCCTTTCCAGCCTCGACGAGCGGGTGCGCTCGTACGTCGACCACCCGAAGCTGCGACAGCTGCTGGAGTACACGCTCGTGTTCCTCGGCGGGTCGCCGCACAACACGCCGGCGCTGTACCAGCTGATGAGCCACGTCGACTACGGGCTGGGCGTCTACTACCCGCAGGGCGGGATGTACGAGGTCGTCGAGGCGGTCGAGACGGTCGCGCGCGACGCCGAGGCGGACGTTCACACGGGGGTCTCGGTGACGGGACTGGAGCCGCTCGACGACGGCGTCGGCGTCGAACTCGGCGGGGACCGGTACGTCCACGACCGGGTGGTCTGTAACGCGCCGCCGGCGCACGTCGAGCGCGAACTGCTCCCCGAGGGGACGGTGCCGCGGCTCGGCGACTACTGGGAGCGGCGGACGTACGGACCCGCCGCGCACCTGCTGTACCTCGGCGTCGAGGGCGAGCTACCGGAACTGGAACACCACACGCTCGCGCTCCCGACGGACTGGGACCCGCACTTCGAGGCGATATTCGACGACCCCGCGTGGCCGACCGAGGACACCGAGCCGGTGGTGTACGTGAACGTCCCGTCGCGGACGGACCCGTCGGTCGCGCCCGACGGCCACGAGGCGGTCGTGACGCTCGTCCCGCTCGCGCCGGGGCTCGACGACACGCCCGAGCGGCGGCGGGCGCTTCGGGACCGGGTCTTAGAGGCGGTGGCGTCGCGGACCGGCGTCGACCTCCGCGGCCGGATCGTCGTCGAGGAGTCGGCGTGCGTCTCCGAGTTCGCGGACCGGTTCGATCAGCCCGGCGGGAGCGCGCTCGGCCTCGCGCACACGATGCGACAGACCGGACCGCTCCGACCGGGACCGCGCGTCCGGGGGACGGACCGGCTCTACTACGTCGGCGGGAGCGCTAATCCGGGGATCGGCGTGCCGATGTGTCTGCTCGGCGGGGAACACTGCGCGGACGCGGTCGCGGCCGACGTCGCCGGTGGGCCGCTCGACCGCCTCCCGCTGGTCGGACGGTGAGCAAGAAAGGACGTTCGTCTACTCTTCCCCGGAGAAACCGGATCATTTCGAATAAGCACCGCAGAGATCGGAATCAGTCAAGAAACCCTTACCAGTCAGGTTAGTACATTTAATAAATTCGCCACGTTGGTTTCGAACGACGCATGATCGAAACAGCAGCGGCTGACTTACTCGCAAGCGGAACAGTCCCGCTCGAAATGACCCAAACAGAGATATTCCAGTTCATTCAGGACAACACCCTCCTGAGCGCGTCGCTGTGGGTGAACATCGCGCTCGCGGGCCTCTCCATCCTCCTGTTCGTCTACATGGGGCGGAACGTCGAGGACCCGCGCGCGCAGCTGATCTTCGTGGCGACGCTGATGGTACCGCTGGTGTCGATATCCAGCTACACGGGCCTCGTCTCCGGACTCACAGTGGGATTCCTCGAAATGCCGGCGGGTCACGCGCTCGCGGGGATGGGGGCCGGCCCGGAGGGCGGCGTGTTCACCCCGTGGGGGCGCTACCTCACGTGGGCGTTCTCGACGCCGATGATCCTGATCGCGCTCGGCCTCCTCGCGGGGTCGAACATGAGCAAGCTGTTCACCGCGGTGGTGGCCGACGTCGGGATGTGTATCACCGGGCTGGCGGCCGCGCTGACCACCTCCTCGTACCTCCTTCGGTGGATCTGGTACGGGATCAGCTGCGCGTTCTTCGTCGTCGTCCTGTACATCCTGCTCGCGGAGTGGGCGAAGGACGCCGAGGTCGCCGGCACCGCGGACATCTTCAACACGCTGAAGGTGCTCACCGTCGTCCTCTGGCTCGGCTACCCGATCTTCTGGGCGCTCGGGGCCGAGGGGCTCGCAGTGCTCGACATCGCGATCACCTCGTGGGCCTACAGCGGGATGGACATCATCGCGAAGTACCTCTTCGCGTTCCTCCTGCTGCGGTGGGTCGTCAACAACGAGCGGACGGTCGCCGACATGGCCGCCGGCCTCGGCTCGGCCTCCCGCGGCGGCGCAGCGCCGGCCGACGACTGACGGGGCGGTCGCTCCCGACGTCGCGGTCGATCTCGCGGTTCTCCTTTTTGTTGTACCACGTCCGCAAGCCCCGGCCACGGCCGCCGAGAGGGAAGCGCTAAACCCGCGGCGGCGGTGGGTGGAGACATGAAACAGGCCATCGTCGCCCGGACGGACATCGGCATGGGCGAGGGGAAACTCGCCGCGCAGGTCGCGCACGCGTCGCTGTCCGCGTACCAGGACGCGGGCCGGCGCGCCCGCAAGAAGTGGCAGGGAGAGGGACAGAAGAAGGTCGTCCTCAAGGGCGACTCCGAGAGCCAGCTGTTCGAGCTGGCCGACAAGGCCGACAAGGAGGGGTTACCGTACGCGATCGTCCGCGACGCCGGCCACACTCAGCTCGACCCGGGGACCGTCACCGCGCTCGCGGTCGGCCCGGCCCGCGACGAGGGCGTCGACCGCGTGACCGGCGACCTCTCGCTGTACTGAATGGCCTCCGAACACGCGCTCCGCGAGGCGCACCCGACGGAGCGAGCGGTCGGGATCGAGTACTACGTCAGCGGCGCGGACGGGATCGGCGGTCGCCTGCGCGAGTCGCCGGACGACTTCCGGGTCCGGGAGCTGGAGGCGTTCGAGGCGGAGCCGCTCAACGCCGACACCGGGAGCTACCCGGAGCTGGTGGTCCGGGCGACGCTCCGCGACTGGGACACGAACGACTTCGCGCGGCGGCTCTCGGACGCGCTTGGCGTCAGCCGCGAGCGCGTCTCGTGGGCCGGGACGAAGGACAAGCGGGCGGTGACCACGCAGCTGTTCACGGTCCGCGGGGTCGACGCCGACGACCTCCCCGAGATCCGCGGGGCCGAGATCGAGGCGCTCGGCCGGGCGGGCCGGGCCCTCTCGTTCGGCGACCTCGCCGGCAACGACTTCGAGATCCGGGTCGCGGACGCGGTCGAGGACGCCCCCGGGCGCGTCGCCGCCGCGGTGCGCGACCTCCGGGCGTTCGCGGGCGGGACAGAGGGGAGCGACGCGGGCGACGCGGAGAACGCGGCAGAGGCCTCCGACGACCCGGCGTTCCCGATCCGTTCGACCGTCGGCGTCCCGAACTACTTCGGCCAGCAGCGCTTCGGCAGCCGGCGGCCCGTGACGCACGTCGTCGGGCTGGCGATCGCCCGGAACGACCCACGCGAGGCGGTCCGGCTGTACGCGGGCAACCCCGCGGCGACGGAGCCGGACGACACGCGGGCCGCGCGCGACCGCGTCGACGCGGCGTTCGGCGTGAGCGGTGAGGGGGAGTCCGACGGCGACGAGCCCGGCGGGACGGCCGACGACAGCGACGCCGCGAACGACGGTTCGGGCTCGGGAAGTGCGGACGGCGCTGGCGACGGCGACTGGGCGGCCTGTCTCGACGAGATCCCCGGCAAGCTCCGGTTCGAGCGCTCGATGGTCCACCGGCTCGCCGACCGCGGCGTCGCCCCCGACGCGCCCCCGGACCACGACGACTGGTGGCACGCGCTGGAGGCCGTGCCCTCGAACCTCCAGCGGCTGTTCGTCAACGCCGCCCAGTCGTACCTGTTCAACCGGGTCGTGAGCGAGCGGCTGCGGCGGGGGCTGCCGTTCGACCGCCCCGTCGCGGGCGACGTGGTCTGCTTCGCGGACGGCGACGCGCCCGGGGAGCTGTACGCGCCGGACGCGGACCGGCTCCAGCGCGTCGACGCCGACCGGGTCGACACCGTCTCGCGGCACTGCGAGCGCGGGCGGGCGTTCGTCACCGCGCCGCTCGTCGGCACCGAGACGGAGCTCGGCGACGGCGAGCCGGGCGAGATCGAGCGGGAGGTGCTCGCCGCCGCCGGGATCGAGCCGGGCGACTTCGCGCTGCCCGGCGAGTTCGACTCGAAGGGCACCCGGCGGGCGATTCTCCTCCGGACGGACCTCGACGTGTCGGTCGAGGGCGGCGACCCCCGGTTCGGGTTCGCGCTGCCGAGCGGCTCGTACGCGACCGTACTGCTCCGGGAGTTCACGAAGTCCGGCCCGCTCGACCTCTGACCGATCCGCGTTCGTGTATTATCGTTCGGCTCGGTCGGACGAGATAACCACGATACTGCGCTTCGTTCCGAGCCGTTTTTGTGCGACAGCCGTCAATCGGGGCCATGACTCGGATCGTCGTCATCGACCTCCACGGCCAGTTCACGCACCTCGAACGGCGGGCGCTCCGCGACCTCGGCGTCGACACCGAGATCGTGTCGGCGGAGACGCCGGCCGACGAGGTCGACGCCGACGGTGTCGTCCTCTCGGGCGGACCGGACATGGACCGCGTCGGAAACGCTCCCGACTACCTCGACGGCGACGTGCCCGTCCTCGGGATCTGTCTGGGCATGCAGCTGATCGCCGGCGAACTCGACGGCGCGGTGGGGTCGGGCGACTACGGCGGCTACGCCGACGTCGACGTGGAGATCGTCGACGACGAGGACCCGCTCGTCGGCTCGCTCGCGCCGGAGACCCGCGTCTGGGCCTCCCACGCCGACGAGGTGACCGAACTCCCCGACGGGTTCGACCGCACCGCCACCTCCGACGTCTGCGACATCGAGGCGATGGCCGACCCGGACGCGGGGCTGTACGGCGTCCAGTGGCACCCGGAGGTCGCCCACACCGAGCGCGGCGAGGAGGTCTTCGAGAACTTCGTCGCGATCTGCGAGTCGGCCTGAGGCGAGGCCACGCTCAGGAAGCGGCTGGTCGCGGCGACGCGCGAAGAGAGATAGCCGCGGCTCGGTAGTCGGTGAATCGAAGGCGATGAAAATCGAGCGCGACCGAGACCGGCGGGCGGTTACTCCGCGAACAGCTCGTCGACCGCCTCGCCCGCGGTCTCGACCGCCTCCTGCGCGACCGCCTCCCGGTCCGGATCCGCGTCTTCGGGGGCGTTGAGGTAGACGTCGACGTCGAGGACGCCGTCCTCGAACGTGACGGTGATGTCGAGGTCCGTCACGGTCGACTGGTCGTAGTGTTTGAACACGATCCCCTCGGCCGCCTCCGCGGCGGTGCGGACGACCTCGTCGTCGTCCGGCCCGTCCGCGTCGACCGGCTCCGAGGCGTCGCTCGCGTCGTCGGTCACGGCCTTACGCGCCGCCAGCGCCCGGACCGCCCGGTCCCATCGGGCCGCCGCCGCCAGCGCCGCCCTGGAGCATCTGCTGGAGCTCGCTCTGAAGCTCGTCGAACTGCTCCTCGACGCGCTCCTCCTGCTTCTCGAGCTGCTCGACGCGGACCTCGAGCGAGTCGACCTTGTTCTCGAGGTCGTCGTAGGCGGACTCGTAGTCCGTCTCGACGAGAACCTCACCGATCTCTCGGTACATCCCCGCGTCCTCGTCGACGTCTTCGAGGGCGTCGAGGGCGGTCTTCGACTCGTTCAAGGCGGACTGCGCCTGCTCTCTCTGCTCGGAGACCTGCTGTGCCGTCTCCTGAAGCTCCTGCAGCTCCTCTATCTTCTCCTGTGCCTCGGGCGGCATATTCCCTTGCATGGACGGACGGACGCGGCCCGGACGGAAAAACCCCCGACTTCTCCGACGACGGGCCATGCGGTCGTGACAGCCCCGAGAGAGGCCGTTATCGGTGTCTGGGCGCTACGTCCGATCGGCCCTCGCCCCGACGCGTTCGGCGACCGCGACGAGCCGCGACCAGCTGTTGACGCCGGCGCGGAGGGCGACGAGGTCGTCGGCGCGCACGCGGACGCGGACCGCGCTCCCGTCGCGGTCGACGGTCGCGGTCGAGCGGGCGTCGTCGATCTCGCCCACCTCGGGAGCGAGCGCGTCGGCCACGACGCGAGCGCGTCGCTCGGAGGGGTAGGTAACGGAGAGGACCGTCTCGTGTGGTCGCGTCGCCGTCACGGTCCGAAGAGAAAGACGGCGTTACTCGACGTTGACTTCCTTCACGTCGCCGCCGCGCTCCTTCAGCAGGACGCGGTGGCCGCAGTACGGACAGCGCACGCCGCCGTACTCGTCGAGGGTGACGTCGCGCTTACAGCGGGAGCACTTGTAGCTCATCGTCCTACTCCTCGTCGGCGAGCGCGGCGCGGATGGAGCGGCGGACGGTGCGACCGCCGGGCGTCTCGGGGCGGTACGCGCCGCCCGTGAACGTCTCGCCGGTCTCCTCGTTGACCCAGATGCCGGTGCCTTTGCGCGTGACGTCGTCACCGTCGACGGTGGCGTTGCGCATCTCCTCTTCGATGTCCTGAACCCGCTTGCGCGCGACCCGGCCGTAGCGGGCACCGAATCGGCCCGCACTCCCGGTGCTTCGTGCCTTGTCCTCAGCCATAGTGAGTCCGTCTACCGCCAGCGCGGGTAAAAAGGCTACGAGTCGCGGCGGGCGATGGCCGCCTTCGAGAGCGCCGGAGCCTCCCGGTTCACCGCGCCCGTCGCGCACTTCGTCCTTTTATGCTATAGTAGTTACTAGAAATAATTACTCACTTTTGGAATCGAGAGCTGATCAAGAGCACTGTCGATCGCTGTTGTAAGTTCGTCGAGNTATAGTAGTTACTAGAAATAATTACTCACTTTTGGAATCGAGAGCTGATCAAGAGCACTGTCGATCGCTGTTGTAAGTTCGTCGAGTGAGTCGAAAAAGCGGTTGCTGAGAGCTGCTTGGAGCTGTCTCCAGCATTCTTCGACTGGGTTCAATTCTGGCGAATATGAAGGAAGCGTCACGAAGGCGAGGTCGTCACGGGCCGCTAGGTCCGTGACGGCCGATGCCTGAAAATACGACGCTCCATCGAGAACAACAATCAAATTATCTTCAAATTCTTCACATAGTGCTAAAATGAAATGTTTTGCGTGATCAGCGGTAATGTACTCTGTAAATCGAGAGAAAAAGCGATCACCGTTTTCGGTGATCGCGCCCAGTAGACACGTCCAGTCCCGTTGGCCAGATAATTCGACGGAAGGCCGCGTGCCGCGCGGAAACCACGCGGCACGCGGCTCAACTCGGACAGATTTCTTGGTTTGATCGATGCAGACTACTGTGGCATCCATTTCCCGCCGCTTTTTTTGATCTCGTCGTAAAACTCGTCTTGCTCGTCTTCGTCGGATTCAGACGCTGAACGGCGTGGTTTCTGATAACTCAATCCCGCCTCTTTCAACAACCGCCGGCAGCTTGGGATTGAGTAGTTGACGCCGTACGTTTCTTCAAGATATTCTTGTGCGAGCGCCGGCGTCCACGCCGGCGCGTCAACGCCGATCTCTTGAGGTGATTCGTGGACTGTTTGCTCAAACTCTTGCTGTTGTGTTTCTGAGAGTTTTCGTCTTCGACCAGACCGGTGATCATCTGTAACAGCTTGTTCAAGCGGTTCGTCGGTATCGAGTCGGTTGAGCCAGTTATAGATCGTTTTTCGCTCTGTGTCGTACCACTCGGAAAGTTCGGTTTGCGTGACGCCGTTTTTGTACGCGATCGCAGCTAACAGCCGTTGAGTCGGCTTGTTTCCATCAACATTGTCAAGCGCCTCTTGGAGTTCCTCGACGGAGATCTCGTTGAGGTGGTCCATTACAGACAACATAGTTTTCCGAGTAAAAAATTCTATCGACTACTATA
>NZ_AOJD01000055.1 GCF_000337415.1 Halorubrum tebenquichense DSM 14210
GGGTCGCCGAAAATCGAACCGACCCCACCACCCACCACAGGGACCTATAACGGTGTCTAGGGGGACCCCACCCGGCACCTCTCACCTCGCGGTGGGACCGACCGATCTAGTCTGGTGGCGGTCCTCTATCCTCGTCGCGCCGGAAGTCTCCCGACGCAGCCGACACCCAGTCCTCGACGATCGGATCCCACGCCATCAGTGACCAGTCCTCCTCGAGCGCACTGCCGTCACGATCGTCGCCGCCCGGATCGCGTGGATCGAGATCGACGTCGGCGCTAGATCCGTACCGCCGCGACCCCGACGGCAGGAACGACAGCGAGCCACGACCGAGGTACGCACTGATGTAGTGCGCCGCGTTCCGTGCGTCCACCCGCCGGATGTCCACCACCCGGCCGAGGCCGACGCGCTCGGCCAACTGCGACAGTTCCCGCTGCGGCAGGAACCGATCCACGAGCAGGTGCAGGTGCGGCCGGTCCCGCTCGTCTCCCTCGTGCCGCACCCACAGATACGACAGGTTTGGATAGCGGTCCCTCAGTTCCGTCCTCAGCGCGTTCCACCGATCGGTGATGTACTCGTGCTTCTCCTCCTTCGACGCGGGCGCTCTGCGGTCCACTGTGAGCGTCAGGAACCGACGCATCTCCGGGCGCTCCTCCGTGATCCGTTCTATCTCCTCGATCAGTCCCATCCTCAGCCGGTGGCCGCAACACTCGCAGTCCCACGAACCGCAACGGTACGACGCCTGTTCCCCCGATTCTGTCTGGTACTTCAGGTGCGCCAAGTCCTTCCGGCAGTCCGGCCGCTCCCGATCCGGCCCGCAATCCCAGTCCCGACCGAGCCGTGACTGCTCATCCAACTCGACCTCGCCGTCGACGGGATCCGCGCTCACTCCGACCACCCCGACCGACGCGATCGCGAGCTGCTCCACGAGTGGCCCGACAGCACGTCCGGCCCAGCTGGGGCGGCACTATCCGACGACCGCGACGAAGACGAGCCGGTGGCACCGCACCGCACCATAGCCACCGGCACGTCTTCTACCGCACCGCACGGTGGAACGCCTGAATTGGCGAAGCATAGCGGCTCTTGAGTTGTTCTAACTAGCGTCGAGTAAAGACCGCACCGCCGCCGCACCGCCACCGCACAAGATAGCCCCCTCCCGCCGGTCGGGGGCGTGCGGATCGGGCGGCCCTCGAGCCGGGTACGCCGGCTCTCGGGCAAATCAAGATCGCCCGATCCTTGCGGTGGATCGGCGCTTAGTCGTCCAGACCGAGCGTTTCCGTGAACCGTCGAAACACTTACTGACTCGGCTGAGAGAGGACAGAGCGAGGACGAACCCTCCGGCCAAGAGGTTTCCACCGGGCGATTCTGCCACAAATCGCGTCCGGTGGAATCGTCCGTCGCCCGGGCCTTCTCCGGGCATTCACTCACGTTGCGTAGCTTTGACTGCGACGAGAACGACTAGCCCCTTAAAGAATACTGACCTTTCACCCCGGCAGAACATCTACCTATCCCGATACTACCAACACGCCCACATATTGTTATTAGCAGTTCTAACCATAGCCAGACAGAACCCGAAACCGCATGACAGCGCAGGGGTCGCCGATCGCCCCGGAGTATCACCCATCACAACTTACCGCCGTCTTGCGATTCTTCCCCCTGTCGAATCCCGGCCCTATCCGTACAATCGCAGGACGGCGTAAGGATACCCCTGTCTGAACCGCCACAACTTACCGCCGTCTTGCGATTCTCCCACCACAATCACTCGCCCCTCCGCTCCCTAATCGCAGGACGGCGCAAGGGTCGCCGAAAATCGAACCGACCCCACCACCCACCACAGGGACCTATAACGGTGTCTAGGGGGACCCCACCCGGCACCTCTCACCTC
>NZ_AOJD01000056.1 GCF_000337415.1 Halorubrum tebenquichense DSM 14210
AGCGGAGGGTGCCAGCGACGAGGCTGGGGAGGCGTGAGGTGCGGTGCTGTCGCGGGGCGGGACTCGAAGGGGCAGTCGGGGGGCGGGCGCAGGCGACGGCAGCACCGCAACGAGGGGGCGAAGCGACCGAGTGAGGAGCGCCCCGAGCGTGCGCCCGCCTCCCGACTGGGGCTTCGGCGGTCGTGTTCTCGATACGAACTTCGCCGTAGCGACCGACTGGGGCTTCGGCGGTCGTGTTCTCGATACGAACTTCGCCGTAGCGACCGACTGGGGCTTCGGAGTGGTTCGTGTTGATCAGCAATTCGAAAACAGCAACGTATCGCCGAGCGACTGGGGTTTCGGTGGTCTCGGTCGGAAACGTGATCGCGTCGAAACCGATCTCGTAGTACTGACCGTCTGGAGGGCCGGAGGGGGCCGTGGGTCTCGCGACTCGCTCCGAGTCGCTCCCGGAACCGCGATCCGAGTCTCAGTCGTCAGCGGGAGCGGGCGCGCCGCCGGTCGACAGTTCGACCGCGGGACCGTCGACGCCGAGTTCGTCGAGGGCGCTCTGTGCCGCCTTCTTGCCGGAGACCAGCATCGCGCCGAACGTCGGGCCCATCCGCGGGAGGCCGTGGGCGGTCGCGACCGCCATGCCGGACGCGATCAGGCCGTCGTGGACGACGCCGGTGTGCTCGACCACGGCGTCCTCGCTCTCGCCCACCCACATCGAGTCGTGGCCGGGCGAGTCGTGGCCGGGCGCGCCGTACTCGCCGTCCTCGGTCTGGTCCATCCCGGTGTTGTGCTCCTTCGCGTGCTCGATGCCGGGCGCGGAGAGGACGCCGCGCTCGTCGAGCTTGCTGATCGCGACCGCGTCGTGGCCGGTCGCGTCGATGACGAGGTCGGACTCGACCGCGATGGGGTCGACGCAGGTGATCTCGCGGGGCAGCGCGTGGACCGGCGTCCAGTTCATCACGATCCCGCCGACCTCGTGGTCCTCGCGCACGACGAGGTCGGTGAACTCCGTCATGTTCTGGACGCGCGCGCCGGCGTCGCAGGCCGCCTTGATCAGCCCGGAACAGGCCTCCGGCCCCGGCGCGGTGTAGAGGCCGTCGACGTCCTCGACCGGCTCGTAGTCCACGTCGAGGTCGTCGAGGATCTCCTGTGCGGGGTCGCGGACCGTCACCGTGTTCATCAGGAAGCCGCCGAGCCAGAACCCGCCGCCGAGGTAGTTGTTCTTCTCGACGATCATCACTTTCACGCCGCGCTCGGCCAGTTCCTTCGCGGCCATCAGCCCGGAGGGACCCCCGCCGAGGATGATGACCTCCGACTCGGTGAAGTCCAGGAAGCCGTCGGTCCACTCGTTTCCGATGGCTCTCGTTACGTCGGTCTCGCTCACGTCCGCGAAGCCGTTGTATCCGTCCATACAACTTGGTAGTATTACTTGGTTGTGAAAGGCGTTGCGGTCCGGCGGCGCGTCGCCCGTCTCCGAGTGTCCGGCGCGGTCGACCCCCGACCGACGGGTCCGGACCCGCCGATCGCGCGCCTCTGCTCGCGCTGGTCGGGACGCGACCGGCCGGCGAGCGGCCGCCTCGCTCGCGCTCGGAACACGAGACCGGCGGTCGGACCGCGGTGGATGCGAGAAGAGTCGGACCCGGCTCAGACGACGCGCGGCGCTTCGATCTGCGTGTTCGGCTCCGTGTCGAGCGCGAACTCGAACCGAGCGCCGCCGGCGTCGCTCTCCGTCACGTCGACCCTCCACCCGTGCGCGTCGGCGATCCGCTTCACGATCGTCAGTCCGAACCCGGTGCCGTCGGACGCGGTCGTGAACCCCGGCTCGAAGATCGCATCGACCCGTTCCTCGTCGACTCCCGGACCGTCGTCGGCGACGTAGAATCCGCCGCCGTGCTCCCCGACGGTCACCGTCACCGGCGACCGCCCGTGATCGACGGCGTTGCGCAGGAGGTTCTCGACCAGCCGCCGGACCCGAGGCGGGTCGCCGTCGACGACCAGTTCCCCGTCGGGCAGTCGGAGCCCGTCGGCCGGGCAGCCGAACGACTCCCACGCCTCCGCGGCGACCGCTCCCACGTCGACCGGCTCGGCGTCCGACACCGTCCGTCCGTCGCGGGCGAGCCGCAGCAGGTCCCGGATCATCCGGTCCATGCGCTCGTGTTCGGATTCGAGCCGATCGAAGTGGTCCTCGTTCCCGTCCGCCCGGGCCAGCTCCGCCGCCGCCTTCGCGTTGTTCAGCGGCGTCCGGAGGTCGTGCGACACGACGGAGGTGAACTCGTCCAGCCGCTCGTTCTGTCGGAGCAGCTCCTCGCGCCGCCGCTGCTCCTCGGAGGCGTCCCGGAGGATGCCGACCGACCCCCTGAAATCGCCGTCGAACGGGAGGGCGGCCATGTGGTCGTAACACGGGACCGTCTCGCCGTCTTTCGTCCGAATGTCGACCCCGAACTTCTCCCGCTCCGGGCCGGTCGAAGACACGATGTCCGCGAGCTTCTCGTTGGCCTTCTCCACGTCCGATTCGGTCTTGATGAGCCCGGGAGGGCTCCCGAGGATCTCGTCCCGGTCGTAGCCGGTGAGGTCCACGAACGCCTCGTTGACGTACTCGAACTCGGCGTCCTCGTTGACGACGTATATCGGGTAGTCGAGCGCCTTCAGCACCGTCGAGTACCGCTCCGACTCGATCTGGCTCCGGAACTCCACCGCCGCGTGTTCGACGCGGTTGGCGAGCCGACGGATCTGGTCCGGACCGCCCTTCTGAAGGTAGCCCGTGACCCCGGCGTTTATCGCCTCGGCGGCGATCTCTTCGCTCCCCTTCCCGGTGTACAGGATAAACGGGAGATCCGGGTACTCGTCGCGCACGTCACAGAGCACCTCCAGTCCGTCGCGTCCCGGCATGTCGTAGTCGCTGATCACGCAGTGGAACGCCCCCGACGCGAGGTGACCGATCACCTCGTCCGGTTCGGTCGTCGTCGTGACGCGGGCCCCGTCCAGCTCCGCGTCGAGGAAGGACTCGGTCAGATCGAGCACCGAAGGGTCGTCGTCGACGTGGAGGATCTCGACCGGCGCGGTCGCCGCCTCGTTGGGGTCCTCGATGGACATGAATCTACGATAATAAGGGGTTCCACGATTTAAAAAGCTGCGACGGGGATATCCACTAAAATGGCTTCAGAGGCGACTCAATCGATGTATTTCGGATCTCGACTATAGTAGTCGATAGAATTTTTTACTCGGAAAACTATGTTGTCTGTAATGGACCACCTCAACGAGATCTCCGTCGAGGAACTCCAAGA
>NZ_AOJD01000057.1 GCF_000337415.1 Halorubrum tebenquichense DSM 14210
CCCCAGCCTCGTCGGCCGCGTCCGTCGGGCTCCCTTCGGTCGCCCTCGTCGCGGCCGACTCCCTCGCGCGTGCTGGCTCGCGGCCTGTCGGCCGCTCGCAGGCACGCGCCACCGCGAGTTAGCAAAAACCGAAGCGTCAGAACAGAGAGCGGTTCGTGGCCGTTAACGCCCGGTGTCGTATTTATACGTCGCCGAGTCTGGGTCGATACCGAAGTCCTCGGCCGACTCGCTCGGCTCGTCGCCGCCGGTCGGCTCGGCGTCCTTGAACGCCGTCCGGAACCGGGAGGGCATCTCGAAGTCGTCGACCGCGAGTCGGAGTCCGACGACGCCGCCGCCGAGGAACTCTCGCTTCTCCGTGAGGCGGTCGGAGAGCGCCGGCGGGAGGTCGTCCGTGTCGACGCGCTCGAAGCCGAACTGCGTCAGGTACTCCGGCTGGTCGGTGAGCACGTACACCGTCTCGAAGCCGTCCGCGGCGGCCGTGTCCACGAGGCGCTCGACGACGTGCGCGCCGACCCCGCGGTCGCGCCACTCCGGCAGGACGCCGATGCCCGTCAGCTCGATCCGGTTCTCCTCGCCCTCGTCGCCGCGGTGGAGCCGAAGGCGGCCGAATCCCGCCCGGTCGTTCGACTCCTCGTCGACCGCGATCACGTAGTCCCGTGACCGAAAGGCGACGTCGTCGAGCCCCAGTTGCTCGATCGCGTCCAACAACCACGCCTCGTCACGGTTTTTGGCGTCGCGGACGTACATGAACGCTCATATGACGGCGGAGGTGAAAAGCGGTTCCCCGACGGGACCGCCGTCTCCCCCGACGACGGCGGCCCGCGGTGGCCGGCGACGATCCGCGGCGAGTTCGCTGCGCGCGCATCGGGTCGCTTTTGCCCGCCGGTCGCCGACCCGACGCGTATGGAATTCGCCGCGCTGGCGGAACGGGCGGACCGGCTGGCCGCGAACGACGGCGACATCGAGACGACGCTCGCGGCGGCCGACCTGCTCGCCGACGCCGGCTCAGGCGGAGACGCCGGCTCCGCGGAGGACGCCGCCGACGGCGACGACGGACCGAGCGACGACCTCCCGGTCGTCGCCCGCTTCCTGCTCGGCCGCGTCTTCCCCGCCCACGACACGCGCACCCTCGACGTCGGGCCCGCGCTCTGCCGGGAGTCCATCGCCCGCGCCGCCGGCCCGAACGTGTCGGCGAGCGACGTCGAGGACCGCCTCGCGGAGCGCGGCGAGATCGGTGCCGTCGCGGCCGCGTACGACCTCGGCGGGCAGCAGGGCCTCGCCGCGTTCGGCGGCGGCCGCGACGCGCTCACCGTCGCGGCGGTCGACGAGGAGCTCCGCGACCTCGCGGCCGAGAGCGGCGACGGGAGCGAGTCGCGCAAGCGGGACGCGCTGTTCGGGCTGTTCACCCGCTGTTCGCCGAGCGAGGCGGCGTTCCTCGCCCGGCTCGTCCTCGGCGAGATGCGACTCGGCGTCGGCGAGGGGACGGTCCGGGACGCGGTCGCGGAGGCGTTCATCGCGCCCGAACCGGAAGTCGAGGGCGACGATGACAGCGCCGCCGCCGCCGACTCGGAGAGCGACGACGCCGCGCTCCGCGCGAGCGACGAGGCGGTCGCGGCCGTCGAACGCGCGCTTCAGGTGACAAACGACTACGGCCGGGTCGCGGTCCGCGCCCGCGACGAGGGGATCGAGGGGCTGCGGGAAGAGTCGCTACGCGTCGGCCGGCCGGTTCAGGCGATGCTCGCGCAGGCGGGCACCGCGACCGACGCGGTCGACTCGTTCGGCGAGGTCGCCGTCGAGACGAAGTTCGACGGCGCGCGCGTTCAGGTGCACTACGCGCCGGCCGGGACCGCCCCGGCGGACGCGAAAGCCAGCGACGGCGACGACGGGGCACTCGGCCCGCGGCTCTACTCGCGGAACATGGACGACGTGACCGAGGCGCTCCCGGAGATCGTCGAGTACGTCGCCGAGCGCGTCGACGTCCCGGCCATTCTAGACGGCGAGGTCGTCGCGGTCGACGACGCGGGCGACCCGCTCCCGTTTCAGGAGGTTCTCCGACGCTTCCGCCGGAAACACGACGTCGACCGGATGCGGGAGACGGTCTCGCTGCGGCTCCACGCCTTCGACTGCCTCCACGCCGACGGCGACGACCTGCTGGACGAGCCCCTCCGCGTCCGCCACGAGCGGCTTCGGGCGGTCCTCGGCGACGCGGCCGCGGACCTCGCGCTCGCGGACGACCCGGACGCGATCGCGGCCGCGGAGCGCGACGCCCTCGACGCGGGCCACGAGGGCGTCATGCTGAAGAACCCAGACGCGGCGTACACCCCCGGCGACCGCGGCCGCGACTGGCTGAAACGCAAGCCGGACGTAGAGACGCTCGACGCCGTCGTCGTCGGCGCGGAGTGGGGCGAGGGACGCCGCGCGGAGCTGTTCGGCACGTTCCTGCTCGCCGTCCGCGACGGGGGCAGCGAGGGCGGCGAGAGCGGCGAAGGCGACGCCCCCGACGACGCGGCGGACCTCGTCCCCCCGGGGTACGCCACGGTCGGGAAGGTGGCGACGGGGATCACCGACGAGGCCCTCGCGGACCTCACGGAGCGGCTGGAACCCTACGTCGCCGGCGAGTCGGGCACGACGGTCGCCTTCGACCCGGAACTCGTGGTTGAGGTCGGCTACGAGGAGATCCAGACCTCGCCGACGTACTCGGCCGGGTACGCCCTCCGGTTCCCCCGGTTCGTCGGCGTCCGCGAGGACAAGTCCGTCGACGACGCCGACTCGCTCGCCCGCGTCCGCCGACTCGCCGGCGACGACTGAGTCGGACACCGACACTTCTGAACGCCGACCCGTGAGCCGCGTTCCGCCACGCAAAACCCCTTCACGATCCGGGCCCTACGGTCGGGCATGGTAGGCCCCCTCGGCGACGCGACGCGGCGCGACCTCACAGACGCGGCCGCCGCTCGGCTCGCCGCGGAGGGGTTCGACGTGTCTCGCCCGGAGTCGGGCGCGGAACCGCCCGCGGTCGCGACCCGCGGCGACGACCGGGTCGCGGTGGAGCCGCTCGCCGCGGACGACGCGACGCCCGTCGTGATCACCTCGCGGCTGGGCCACGCGCTCGACCGCGACCGCCGCGTCCTGTTCGCCGTTCGCGACGCCGACACCGCGGCCGCCGTCCGCGACCTCCTCGCCGACCCGCCGCTGCTCGCCGCCCGGCGCGACGGTCGGCGGACGTTCCACCTCGGGCCGGACCGGATCCCGGTCTCGGGCGGCGGCTACGCCTGCGTCCGCGCCGACGGCCTCGGCGATCCGACGTTCGCGTGGCGCGAGACCGACACCCCCGCCGGGCCGGTCGCGGCCGGCGCGGACGTCGACGCCGCGGCGGTCGACGACGACGGGCGACCGGCGGTCCCTCGGCTGGTCTGCGAGGTCGACGGAAGCCCCGTCGCGGTCCTCGCGGGCGTCGAGAGTCTCCGGACGCCGGCCGACGAGGTCTTCCCGTTCGCGTACCGCCGCGATCCGGCCGACAAGCGGTTCCGCGTCCGGCGGGGCGACGACGGGACCGTCGTCGAGACCGTCGGCGGGTTCGGTGCGATGCGCGACGCCGGGTACGTCCCCGTCCCGATGCCGCTGGTGCCGGAGCACGCGCTCGGTCGGTCGCTCGACGACGACGCGGTCGCCGCCGCGTGGGACCTCGTCGCGATCGACGGCGAGGACCCCCACTCGCCCGACGGCGGCGGATCCGACGCCGGTCGCGACCGCGACCGATAGCCACCCTCAAGACGGCCGCGGACGGAGGCGATCGCATGACGTTCCGCTACGAGGAGCTCGCGGTGGAGTGGCTCGGCTACGCGACGGCGCGGCTGGAGACCGACGACGGGCCGGTCGTCTACACCGACCCCGGCCGGTACGGCGTCCTCGACGACTACTGGGCGCGCGACGGCGACCTCGTCGTCGTCACCCACGACCACCACTACGACAGCGACGGCATCCGGTCGGTCGCGAGCGACGACGCGACGCTCGTGATCTACGAGGCGGTCGACCCCGCGAGCATCGACCGCGACGTGGAACCGATCGACGCGCTCGCCGAGGACTACGAGGTCGTCCGCGTCGGCGAGGAGGACCGGGTCGATGTCGACACGCCCGCCGGCGAGGTGCGGGTGTGGTCCGTCCCCGCCCACAACGACCCGGAGGGCCCGAACGCCGACGCCGACGGCTCGGTCGCGCACCCGCCCGGCTTCGGCTGCGGCTTCCTGCTGTCGCTCGGCGGCCGCACCGTCTTCTGGCCCGGCGACTCGGACGCGCTCGACGGGTTCGCCGAGCTCGACGTCTCCGTCTTCCTCGCGAACATCGGCGGGGGCGGCATCGTCGCGGACCGGCGCGAGGCGGCCGACCTCGCCGAGGCGATGGGTCCCGACCTCGTCGTCCCGGTCCACTACGACACCTTCGACCTGCTGGAGGCCGACGGCGAGGCGTTCGCCGGCGACGTCGCGAGCCGGTCGATCCCCGTCGCGCTCGACGCGCGCTCGGCGAACCAGTAGTCGGACCGGGTCTGTCGCGGGTCGGTCCCGCGGTCGGGCCGTCTTCCGGCCGGAGGCCTTTTTACCTCGCCGCGTCCTTCCCCGGTCGCATGACCACCGAGTCCGCGCTGGCCGACGGGGTCCGGGAGGCGCTTTCGGTCGACGCCGAGGCGTTCGCCGAGCGCGCGGCCGAGGAGGCCGAGATCGTCAAACAGGAGCTCCGCGACGGCTCCTTCGACAACCACCAGTCGATCGTCGGCTTCGAGTACGAGTTCTACGCGGTCGGCGACGGGCGGTGGAGCGAGGAGTCGCGGGCGGGCGAGTACGCGCTCATGCGCGTGCCGCGCCGCCTGCTGGAGCTGATGGGCTTCGAGAAGGAGCTGGGGCTCCACAACGCCGAGATGTGTACGAGCCCGCAGCCGCTCTCCGACCACGGCCTGCGCGCCCAGCTCGCCGAGGTTCGGGCGCGGCTGGAGGCCGCGGAGAACACCGCCGGCGTCGAGGGGATGCGGCTCGTCTCCGACGGGCTCTGGACCGTCCCGCCCGCGGGCGAGACCGCCGAGGAGTACCTCACCGACAGCGTCGAGGTCGACGGCGTGGTCGTCGCGGTGAACATGAGCGACGCGGTGCGGTACCACGCGATGGCCAACGACCGTCCGGAGAACTCGGCGGACGCCGACCCGAACACCGGGAAGGGGGATCCGGCCGTCCGCCTCGACGCGCCGGGGGTGTCGCTGGCGGCCGAGACGGTGATGCCGGAGAGCCTCATCACGTCGATCCAGCCGCACTACCAGGTGGCACACGCCGAGACGCTGCCGCGGCACTTCCGGTACGCGCTGCGGATCGCCGGCCCGCTGCTGGCGCTCGGCGCGAACTCCCCCTTCTTCCCCCCGGGGCTGTACGACGACGACTGGGACGGCGAGCGCGTCCTCGCCGAGGGGGCGACCGCGAACCGGATCCACGTGTTCGAGTCCGTCCTCAACGCCCGGACCGACGCCGACAAGGTCCGGTTCCCGCGCGACTTCCGCGACGTCGAGACCGCGGTCGACCGCATCGCCGCCGACGAGACGCTGATCCCGATGCCCGACCCCGGCGGCAGCGACCGCTTCGACGACGCGTTCGCGACGTTCCGCACGAAACACGGCAGCTACTGGCGGTGGGTCCGCCCCGTCTTCGAGGGCTCCAGCCGCTCGGCCGCGAACGCCCGGATCGAGTTCCGCCCCGTCCCCGGCCAGCCCACCGTCCGCGACTCCATCGCCTTCCAGGGCACGTTCGCGGGGCTGATGCAGGCGCTCCCGCAGCACGAACACCCCGTCATCGGACTCGACTGGGAGACCGCCCGCGACAACTTCTACGCCGCGGTCGCGGACGGGCTCGACGCCGACATGGACTGGATCGGCAACGACGGCGAGCGCACGACCGACATCGACGCCCTGTACGACGACCTCCTCGACCACGCGGAGGCCGGGCTCCGGACCGCCGGCTGCGCCGCCGACGAGGCCGCCGAGTGGGTCGCGCCGCTCCGCTGGCGCGTCGCGAACCGCACGACGCCCGCGAGTTGGAAGCGCGACCGCGTCCGCGAGCGCCTCGACGACGGCGACGACTTCGCGACCGCGGTTGAGGACACCCAACGGGAGTACATCGCGCGGCAGTCCGAGACGCTCATCGACGGCGGCTTCTCCGCGTGGACCGGAGACCGCTGATCCGACCTCCCGCGACGACGTTCTCCATTCCGGACGCGGTGGCGCGCGCCTGCGAGCGGCCGCCACCGGCGGCCGCGAGACAGCGCGTGCGAGGGACGCGGCGAACGCGAGCGGCGAAGCCGCGAGCCGTGAGCCGCGAGGCTGGGG
>NZ_AOJD01000058.1 GCF_000337415.1 Halorubrum tebenquichense DSM 14210
CCGCGACGAGGGCGACCGAAGGGAGCCCGACGGACGCGGCCGACGAGGCTGGGGAGGCGCGAGGTGCTGTGCGGGGCGGGATTCGAAGGGGCAGCCGGGAGGGCGAAGACGCGCGACGCAAGCACCGCAACGAGGGAACGAAGTGACCGAGTGAGGCGCGCAGCGAGCGCATCGAGTCATCCCGGCTGGGGCTTCGGCGGTGTTCTCGGCGGTGTCGATCCTTTCGACGTATCGCCAAGCAACCGAGCCTTCGACGGGGTTTACGCCGGTCTCAGATCCATCCCCCTCCACTGCTGGTCTCATGTATTCATCTCGGCCCGAAACGGGTATCCCCGCGCGACCGCAACCCGACATCGATGGAGTGCGACAAGTGCGGGAGCGACGCCGTCCACCACGCCGCCTACTCCGGGGCGCACCTCTGTGGCCACCACCTCCGGGAGTCGGTCGAGAAGCGCGTGAAGCGTCGGGTCCGCGAGGACGGGCTCCTCGACCCGGACGCGACCCCCGACGACCCCGACCGCTGGGTGATCGGGCTCTCCGGCGGGAAAGACAGCGTCGTGCTGACGCAGATCTTAGACGACGTGTTCGGCCGCGACCCCCGCGTGGAGATGCTCGCCCTCACCATCCACGAGGGGATCGAGGGGTACCGCGACGAGAGCGTCGACGCCTGTGTCGAACTGGCCGACGACCTCTCGATGCGCCACGAGCTGGTGTCGTACGAGGAGGAGTTCGGCGTTCGGATGGACGACGTCGTCGAGGACGACCCGGAGAACATGGCCGCCTGCGCGTACTGCGGGGTGTTCCGCCGGGACCTGCTGGAGGAATACGCCGCCGAGTTCGACGCCGACAAGCTGCTCACCGGTCACAACCTCGACGACGAGGCCCAGACCGCGCTGATGAACTTCCTCGAAGGCGACGTGCGACAGGTGGCGAAACACTTCGACGCCTCGCTCGGCCCCTTCGAGGAGCGGGAGGCCACCGACGCGTTCGTCCCGCGCGCCAAGCCGCTCCGCGACGTGCCCGAAAAGGAGATCGCCTTATACTGTCACGTCCGCGACCTCCCGACCCACATGGCCGAGTGTCCCCACGCCGAGGAGGCGTACCGCGGCGAGATCCAGTCGACGATCCACGCCCTAGAGGAGAACCACCCCGGCGCGCGCCACTCGATCATGGCCGGCTACGAAGAGCTGTCCGCGCTCGCCGCCGAGGCGTACCGCGGCGACGGGACGGACGACGACGGGAGCGACGCCCACGACTCGCCCGCCCTCCGCGAGTGCGAGCGCTGCGGCTCGCAGACGAGCCGCGACGTCTGTCGGAAGTGCCGGCTGCTGGAGTCGATCGAGGCCGTCTGACCGAACTGACTGGAAAAACGGACCGCGGACCGCGTCGAAACGGCGTTTTGCCGTCGGTGCTCCGGGGATTCAGCGAATGACGTCGAGGCCGTTGTTCTTCTCGACCGGCTCGTTGCCGCCGTCGGACTCCCACGCGCTGCGTTCGGTGCCGCCCGAGACCGCCGCGTCGCCCCTGTTGTCGCCGGCGTTCACGGCCTCGTTCGCCTCAGCGGCCCGCTGGCGCGAGTCGCCGAGGTCCTCGCCGTTGACCGCGGCGCGCGACTTGTCGGCCTGCTTCTGGGTGGAGGGGCCGAGCACCTGCGCGCTCTGGACGCCCGTCATGATCGCCATGACGCGCACCTTGCCCTTGTACTCCTCCTGAATGCGAGCGCCCCAGATCACGTTTGCGCTCGCTTCCAGCCGCTCGGTGATGTTGTTCGCGATCCCCTCGGCCTCCTTCAGGGTGAGGTCCGGGCCGCCCGTGATGTGGACCAGCCCGCCGGAGGCTCCGCGGTAGTCGACGTCCAAGAGCGGGTGGTTCATCGCGTCGTTGACCACCTCTTGGGTCTTGTTCTTGTCTTGGGTCTCGCCGACGAGCATGACCGCGACGCCGCCCTGATTCATGATCGTCGACATGTCCGCGTAGTCGAGGTTGATGAGGCTCGGCTGGGTGATCGTCTCCGAGATCCCCTTGACCGTCTCCGCGATGATCTGGTCCATCACGGAGAACGCCTTCCCGATCGGCAGGTTCGGGACGTAATCGAGGAGCCGGTTGTTGTCTAAGACGATGATCGAGTCGGCCTCGTTGCGGAGGTCCTCGAGGCCTTCCTCCGCCTTCACCGTGCGGGCGCGCTCGACGTTGAACGGCGTCGAGACCATGCCCACGACGATGGCTCCCTGCTCTTTGGCGATCTTCGAGACGACCGGGGCCGCGCCGGTCCCGGTGCCGCCGCCCATCCCGGCGGTGACGAAGACGAGGTCGGCGTCGCCGAGCACCTCCTTGATCGTCCCCTGGGCCATCTCGGTCGCGCGCTCGCCCATCTTGGGGTCGCCGCCGGCACCGAGCCCCTGCGTGAGCGACTTGCCCACGAGGATCTTGGTGTCGGCCTCGATCATCTTGAGGTGCTGTTTGTCGGTGTTGATCGCGACGGTGTCAGCGCCGTCGACGCCGATGTTGTACAGTCGGTTGACCGTGTTGTTGCCGGCACCGCCGGCACCGACGATGACGATCCGGGGGTCCCCGAACTCGTCGTCGTCCATGTCGACGTCCATGTCGCGCTTCTCCGCTTCCGCGTTGTCGAGGGCGTCCTGAACGAGATCTTGCATCTGTTTACACCTTCGCCCAGTTGCGGTTGCGGCCGCGCTCGTCGCGGTCGCCGTCCTGTTCGTTCAACATGTCGCGGACGGCCGACCGGATCGCCTCGCTCCGGTTCGGGAACTCGCCCGTCTCCACCATCTGTTCGACCTCATCGATCTGCTGTTTCGGGATTCGTAGTGTCACACGCTCCATTGGTATTCCCCCGGTAAGACGGCGACCACGCGACGCGTGTGTCTTACAGCACGTGACCGCCCGAACGGGGGATATCGACCCACGCCGGACGCCGTCTGTAAGACGACCGTCTTACGCGGCTCAACCAACCGAGGCTAAACATATAAAACTACCGCCGGGTGTAAGACGCTCGCCGAAACGAGCGGTCCGCCGCGTATGACGCGTTCCGTGGGTGCGTTCCGTGGCCGGTTACCGATCCTTCAACACGTCGGCGGCCGGGGTCCGGCGGCCGCAGCCGGGGCAGAACGCCCAGTCCGTCCGCAGTTCGTCGCCGCACTCGCAGAACGCCCTGTGTGACTGTTTCTCCCCGCAGTTCGGGCAGTACACGTGGTCCGACGGCACGTTCTCGCCGCACCCGCCGCAGACGTTCTCGCGCGGCGTCGCTCCCGGGCTCTCGTCCGTCGGACTCTCGTCCGTCTTACGCGCCGTCGGCTCCGCGTCGCCGGCCGTCTCACGCGTCACACTAACCTTCTCCTCGCTCTCGTCCGGTCCCGAGTTCGGCGCGTCGAGCGTGACGTTTACGTTGATGTCGCCGGCGTCCCCGGAAGCCGACCGCGGCACCCCGGCACCGGCCGCCGGTCCGAGGCGCTCGTCGAGCGCGGCGTCGAGCCGCTCCGCGATCAGTTCGTCCACGCGGTCCGCGAGGGCGTCGTCGACGCCCCCGGTCGGCGCGTCGGACGCGTCGGACACCGCCTCCTCCCCGTCGAGGTACGTCCGGAGGGCCTCCCGCATCACCTCGCTCTTCGAGGCGTCACACGCTTCCAGCCGGTCGACGAGCCCGTCGTCCGCCCGGAAGGTGATCTTACTCATACCGACGGGTATTCGCGGTCGGTACAAGTATCTTCCCCCGCCGTCTGACACGTTTCATACCGCCGAAATGTCGGGGGTGACGCCCCGAATCGTGCTATTTGATCACACGTGTGTCTGACGCAGATTTATACGCGTCGCGCGAGCATGCGTGTGTATAATGAGTAACCGCGTCGAGGACCTCGAACGGCAGGTCGCGGAGCTACAGGCGGCGGTCAACGGACTCACCGAAGAGCTCGTCGAGATGAAAGAGCGCGTCCGACAGCTGGAAGACGAGCGCTCGGTCCCGGTGGAGGCGGAGGCGGCCGGCGCGGCGGCCGGCTCCGAGACCGCTGCGACGGAGGCCGCCGCCGAGCCGGCGGCCGCCGACGACGCGACCGAGCAGGTCTCCGGCGGCGAGCGGACGACCCACTCCGACGACCACGTCGACGTCTTCGAGTCCGTCGAGGGGTCGTCCGACGGCGCGTCCGCGGACGACGCGGCGGCGTCGGACGACGGGGACGACGTCATCGTGCCCGAGCAGTCGGCGACGACGCCCGACGCCGAGTCGCGCGACGACGAGGGCGAAGCGGCCGACGGCGACGACGACGGCGAGTCGAGCGAGGGCGACGACATCATCGTCGCGTAAGCGGTCGCCTCCGACCACATGCACATCACTGAAGTCGTTCTGGACGGGTTCAAGAGCTTCGGGCGGACGACGAGGATCCCCTTTTACGAGGACTTCACGGTCGTCACCGGCCCGAACGGCTCCGGGAAGTCGAACATCATCGACGGGGTGTTGTTCGCGCTCGGGCTGGCGCGCACCCGCGGGATCCGCGCGAAGAAGCTCACCGACCTCATCTACAACCCCGGCCACGACGACGGCGGGGAGTCCGGGGGGCCGAACGAGGCGTCCGTCACGGTCGTGCTCTCCAACGAGGACGGCACGCTCGACCGGTCGCAGGTCGTCTCCGCGGCCGGCACCGAGAACGTCGGCGACGTCTCCGAGATCACGATCAAGCGCCGCGTGAAGGAGACCGAGGACAACTACTACTCGTACTACTACCTCAACGGCCGGTCGGTGAACCTCTCGGACGTCCAGGACCTGCTCGCGGCGGCGGGCGTGACGCCGGAGGGGTACAACGTGGTGATGCAAGGCGACGTCACCGAGATCATTAACATGACCCCCTACCAGCGGCGGGGGATCGTCGACGAGATCGCGGGCGTCGCCGAGTTCGACGAGAAGAAGGAGGCGGCCTACGAGGAGCTGGACACGGTCGAAGACCGGATCGGCGAGGCGGACCTCCGCATCGGCGAGAAGCAGGACCGGCTCGACCAGCTCGCCGACGAGCGCGAGACCGCCCTCCAGTACCAGGACCTCCGCGACGAGGTAGAGGAGTACCGCGGGTTCCGCAAGGCCTCCGAGCTGGAGGAGAAACGCGAGACGCTCGCGACCGTCGCGGACGACGTCGAGGAGGCGGAGGCGGAGCTCGAGGAGCTCCGAACCGAGCTCGACGCCAGACAGGGGAAGCTCACCCGGCTGGAGGAGGACCTAGCCGACCTCAACCACGAGATCGAGACGAAAGGCGAAGACGAGCAGATCGAGATCCGGTCGGAGATCGAGTCGATCAAAGGCGAGATCTCGCGGCTGGAGGACAGGATCGAATCGGCCGAGTCGCGCGCCGAGTCGGCCGAGAACGACCGGCGACAGGCGTTCGTCCAGATCGACCGCAAGGAGGAGACGATCGAGGAGCTGGAGGCGGAGATCCGCGAGACGAAAGTCGAGAAGGCCTCGGTGAAATCGGAGCTGGCGACGAAGCGCTCGGAGCTGGCGGACGTGGAGGCCGAGATCGAGGGCGCGGACACGGAGTTCGACGAGCTGAAGGCCGAACTGTCGGCGAAGAAGGAGGCGATCGAGTCGCTCCGCGAGGAGAAAAACGAGACGCAACGCGAGAAGGACCGGCTGCTCGACGAGGCCCGCCGCCGCTCGAACGCGGTGAGCGAGGCCCGCGAGGAGTTGGAGGAGGCCCGCGCGTCGCTCCCGGAACACAAGGCGCGCATCTCCGAGCTGAAGAGCGAACTGGACAAAGCCGAGAAGAACGAGGCGACCATCGAGGACGCCGTCGCGGACCTGTTCGCCGAGAAGGCGGAAAAGGACGAGCGCTTAGAGGAGATCGAGTCGACGCTCCGCGAGAAGCAGAACGAGTACGCCAAGCTGGAGGCCGCGGCCGACCAGCGCGGCGACGCCTCGTGGCCGCGCGCGGTCACCGAGGTGAAGAACGGCGGCATCGACGGCGTCCACGGCGCGGTCGGGGAGCTCGCGTCGGTCGAGGCCCGGTACGCCGAGGCCTGCGAGACCGCCGCGGGCGGTCGGCTCGCGAACGTCGTCGTCGACGACGACGGCGTCGGCTCGACCTGTATCGACTACCTGAAACGGCGGAACGCGGGGCGGGCGACGTTCCTCCCCATCACGGAGATGGACGACCGGAGCCTGCCGCGGAAGCCGTCGCTGCCGGGCGTCGTCGACTTCGCGCGGAACCTCGTCGACTACGACGCCGAGTACGCGTCGATCTTCTCGTACGTGCTCGGCTCGACGCTCGTCGTCGAGGACATGGACACCGCCCGCGAGCTGATGGGCGACTACCGGATGGTGACGCTCGACGGCGACCTCGTCGAAAAGTCGGGCGCGATGACCGGCGGCTCCGGCGGCGGCTCCCGCTACTCGTTCACGAAGTCCGGCGGCGGCAAACTGGAGCGGCTCGCGACGGAGATATCCGATCTGGAGGACGAGCGCCAGTCGGTCCAGTCGGAGATCGACGCGCTCGACGACGACATCGACGACGCCCGCGACCGCAAGGCGGACGCGGCCGAGCGCGTCCGGTCGCTGGAGGCGGACGTCGAGCGCGCCGAGGACGGCCTCGCGGACGCGGAAACCCGGATCGAGGAGCTGGAGGCGGAACTGGAGGAGCTGGAGGCGGAACGCGAGTCCGTCGACGCGGAGATGACGGAACTCGACGAGGAGCTCGACGGGATCACCGCCGAGATCGACGAGCTACAGAGCGACATCGACGAGATCGAGGCCGAACTCGCCGACTCGAAGATCCCCGAGCTCTCCGAGCGCGCCGACGAGATCCGCGCCGAGATCGGCGACCTGGAGGACCGGATGGACTCCCTCGACGGTCGGATCAACGAGCTGGAGTTGGAGAAGGGGTACGCCGAGGACGCGCTCGACGACCTCCACGACGACGTCGAGGAGGCGCAGAACGCGAAGGCGGAGGCGGAGGAGGCGGTCGCCGACTACGAGGCCGCGATCGAGGAGAAGGAGGCCGCGCTCGACGAGAAGAAGGAGGCGATCGCCGACCTCGAAGAAGAGCTGACGGAGCTGAAGGAGGAACGCGAGGCCCTCCGCGAGGAGATCCGCGAGGCGACCCAGCGGCGCGACGAGCAGCGGTCGCTCGTCTCCGAGGCGGAGTCGGACCTGTCGGACCTGACGGACCGCCGCGACCGCTTGGAGTGGGAGATCGACGAGCTGGAGTCGCAGGTCGGCGAGTACGACGCCGCGGAGATCCCCGACCTCGACGAGGTGGAGTCGCGGATCGAGGAGCTCGAAGACGAGATGGAGGCGTTAGAGCCGGTGAACATGCTCGCGATCGACGAGTACGAGGAGGTTCAGGAGGCGCTCGACGAGCTCCAAGAGCGCCGGGACGTGCTCGTCGAGGAGCGCGACGCCATCGAGGAGCGCATCGAGGGGTACGAGGCCGCGAAGAAGGAGACGTTCATGGAGACGTTCGAGTCGATAAACGACCACTTCGAGGACATCTTCGCCCGGCTCTCGGCCGGGTCCGGGGAGCTCGTCTTGGAGAACCCCGAGGACCCGTTCGAGGAGGGGCTGACGATGAAGGCCCAGCCCGCGGACAAGCCGGTCCAGCGGCTCGACGCGATGAGCGGCGGCGAGAAGTCGCTCACCGCCCTCTCCTTCATCTTCGCCGTCCAGCGCCACAACCCCGCGCCGTTCTACGCGCTCGACGAGATCGACGCGTTCCTCGACGCGGTCAACGCCGAGCGCGTCGGCGAGATGATCGAGGAGCTGGCCCAGGAGGCGCAGTTCGTCGTCGTCGGCCACCGCTCGGCGCTGTTGGAGCGCTCCGACCGCGCCATCGGCGTCACGATGCAGGGCGACAACCGCTCTGCGGTGACCGGCATGCAGTTCGGCGACGACGCCGACGAGGGGGAGGAAAGCGGGGTGAGCGCGGATGACTGAGGACGGGGTCCCCGACCTCGACCTGACGAGCGAGCGCGACGGGGCCGACCCGTTCGCAGACGACCCGTCCGACGACGACCCGTCCGGTGACGGACAGTCCGCTGGGGGATCCGAAACGGCTGCGGACGCCGTCTCGGACTCGACTGTGTCCGGCGTGTCGCCGCCGGACGAGACGGGCGACGACGAGGTCGAGCCCGTCGAGCTCCTCGTCCAGCTCGCCGAGGAGGGGGAGATCGAGCCGTGGGACATCGACATCGTCCAGGTGACGGACGCCTTCTTGGAGAAGCTCGACGAGACGGACCTCCGGACGACGGGGCGGGCGCTGTTTTACGCCAGCGTCTTACTCCGGATGAAAAGCGACGGCATGCTGGCCGACGACGACAAAGAGGAGGAGCCGGAACCGGAGCCGTGGGAGGTGGCGATGGAGGGCGGCGCGCCGGACCCCGCGGACGGCGACTTCGACCCCGTCGACGAGCTGGAGGCTGAGATCGACCGCCGGCTCGACCGCAAGAACACCCGCGGCTCGCCCGAGACGCTCGACGAACTCGTCCGCGAGCTGCGCGAGGCCGAGCGCGGCTCGTGGTGGAAAGAGTCCCGCGAGTACGACACCTCGGAGTCGCCGAGCGGCCACGCCCGCGGGACGCAGACGCTCGATTACCGCACGGGCGACGAGTTCCGTGAGGACGGCGAGCCGACCGCGGGCGAGGCGACCGACCGCACCCACGACGAGGACATCGAGGAGGTGATCGCGGAGATCGAGGGGGTCCTCGCGACGCAGTTCGACCGCGGCCGCACCGAGGTGCTGTTCGCCGAGATCGAGGGCGCGGGCGGCCGCCCGTTCATGACGTACCTCGCGCTGCTTTTCATGGCCCACCGCGGCGCGGTGCGGCTCCAGCAGGACGAGCTGTTCGGCGACCTCTGGGTGAAGGACCCGTCGGCGGTAGCGGCCGACACCGAGGCCGTCGCGGACTGACAGGATTCGACGCGCTCTTATCCCCGCTCTCCGTCGGTGCGGGCGTGCTATCGGTGCTCTCCGAGGACCCCGTCCTCGGCGCGGTCGTCGTCGGGCTCTGGGTCGCACTGGCGCTGTACGGGGCCTCCACGCTGTGGTGGCTCTTCGAGGCGGCCGTCCTCGCGCGCGGCGGCCGCGTCGACGCCGACGACGTCGACTGGGGGTACGACGACATTCAGGTTCGCATTCTCACCATCGACGCCGAGGAGGTCGTTCAGGCCACCGTCAACGCGGTGCCCGAGGCGCTCGACGACGTGCGCGTGATCGCCGAGAAACCCATCGATGTCGAGGGGGCCGACGTCCACGTCGTCCCGGAGGCGTTCGAGTGCGACGCGACGAACAAGGGCCGGGCGGTCGAGTGGGCGCGCCGCGCGGTCCCCTGCGACCGCGAGTACGTGTTGTACCTCGACGAGGACACGATCATGGCCGGCTTCGAGGGACTCCCCGACGCGGACGTGGTCCAGTTCACCGAGAAGCCGCTGTACACCGGGTCGCGGATAGCGTACCTCAGCGAGATCTTCCGCGTCGGCTACCAGTACGAGCAGTTCGCGTTCCACCGCCTGCGGTACCCGCTGTACGCGTGGGGTGGCGGCGTGGCGGTCCGGCACTCGCTCGAAGAGGAGATCACATGGGACGTCGCGACGATCACCGAGGACACGAACTTCATCTGGCGCGCCGCTGCCGAGGTCGGCGTTTCGTTCGCCGTCCTCGACGTCCGGTTCCGCAATCAGGCACCCCCGTCGCTGCGCGCGATGGCCAAGCAGCGACGGCGGTGGATCTCGGGGACCCGCGCCGACGGAGGGCTGCTCCCGCTCATGTACAGACCGGTGTATTACACGCGGATCGTCGCGTGGGCGTTCTCGCCGCTCGTCCCGGTCCTCGCCGTCGCCTCCGTCCTCCTCCCCGGCACCGCGCCGGCGATGGAGTGGTATCGGGCCGCCTCGCTGACGCTGTTCGGCGTGCTGTTCGTGTACACGGTCGTCGGCGCGGCGTCGTACGACAAACACCCGCTCACGTGGCCGCTGTATCTCCTCTTCACGCCGGTCGCCTTCCTCGCTCACTCCAC
The DNA here is from genome assembly GCF_000337415.1 of Halorubrum tebenquichense DSM 14210. Taxonomy (GTDB): domain Archaea; phylum Halobacteriota; class Halobacteria; order Halobacteriales; family Haloferacaceae; genus Halorubrum; species Halorubrum tebenquichense. The sequence continues at coordinate 10,006 of NZ_AOJD01000058.1, forward strand.
CGGCGCGCTCTGGGGGCTGGTCAGCCCCGTGACGACCTTCGAGGTGACCGAGAAGGTGACGCCGGACGCGGTCGAGCGCGTCCACGACTCGATGGAGGCCGGAGCACTGAGCGACCACGACGGCTCCGAGCGCCTGACCCGCGAGTCCGACGCGGAGTTCACGCTCGACGTGTTCGACGACTAGTGCGCCTCCGGTGACCGCTCGTGCGGAATCGTTTGGGGAGCGATCCGAGGCAAACAGGTTACCCCCGGCGATCGGGACACGACCGCTGAAGCCCCAGCCGCTCGGCGATGCCACGGTGTATCTGGATATGAATCTGTGGTCTCCACGACTGTCGCCGAAGCCCCAGCCGCGAGGACTCGCGCGACTCGTTGTCGTTCGAGACGCTTCCGGCGTCTCGTGATGACGAAACGGCTCCGCCGTTTCGAACCACGCTCTTCAGTCGCTCACTTCGTTCGCTCCTTGCGGTGCTTACGTCGTCGTGCGTCGTCCTCGCGGCTGCCCCTTCGAGTCCCGCCCCACACCGCACAGCGATCGCACCTCACACCTCCCCAGCCTCGCGGTTCGCGCTCTCCGAGCGCTCACCGCGTCCCTCGCGCGTGCTGTCTCGCGCCCTGTCGGGCGCTCGCAGGCACGCGCCGACCGCACCGCAGATCGGTTTATAAGTAGTCGCCCAGCAGCGGCTCGACGCGTTCCTTGGTCGCTTCCGGAATCGCCTCGGTCGGCGTGTTGACGGTCCCCTCCAGCGAACTGTGCGCGTCACACTCCAGATCCTCCGGCAGCGTCCGCACGGCCTCCTCGACGGCGGCCTTGATCGCCTGCTGGTTCTTTTCGGCGTTCTCCAGCACCTCTTCGAGCGTCACCTCGCTGTCCTCTTTCCACACGTCGTAGTCGGTGACGCCGGCGATCGTCGCGTACGCGATCTCGGCCTCCCGGGCCAGTTTCGCCTCGGGGATCGCGGTCATGCCGACGAGGTCCCAGCCCTGGCTCTTGTAGAACTCCGACTCCGCGCGCGTCGAGTACTGCGGGCCCTCGATACAGACGTAGGTCCCGCCCTTCACGACGCCGGTGTCGTCGGGCGCGGCCGACTCCGCCGCCTCGGTGAGGTGGTCGACGAGCTCGGGGCTGTACGGGTCCGCGAACGGCTGGTGGACGACGACGCCGTCGCCGTAAAAGGAGAGGTCGCGGTGTTTCGTCCGGTCGTAGATCTGGTCGGGGACGACGAGCGTGCCGGGTTCCAGCTCCTCTTTTAAACTCCCCACCGCGTTCGACGCGAACACGTGCGTGACGCCGGCCTTTTTTAAGGCGTACATGTTGGCGCGGTACGGCAGGTCGGTCGGCGAGACGCCGTGGTTCGAGCCGTGCCGCGGGAGGAACGCGACCTCGCGGCCCGTGTCGCCGAACTCGCCGATCGTCACCGCGTCGCTCGGCTCCCCGTACGGCGTGTCGAACTCGACCTCGCGCACGTCGTTCAGGGGGAGCGCCTCGTAGATGCCGCTGCCGCCGATGAAGCCGATGGTGCCCATACCCGGAGTGCGCCCGCTCGCTACTTATAAGGAGTGAACCCGATCCGTCCCGGCCCCGGACCCCTCGCCCCGCCTCACAGCAGCCAGCGCACCGCCGCGAGCGCGACCGCGCTCACGGCGAGCAGGTGGACCAGCACCGCGCCGACGGGCGCAGCGCCGACCGCGCGCATGTCCTCGATCCGGATCGAGAGGCCGAGCCCGACGAACGCCAGCGCGAACAGCGCGTCCGACACGCGGCCGATCGACGCCAGCGCGGCCGGCGAGAGCAGCCCGCTGTTGGCCAGCGCCGCCACGGCGAGGAAGCCGAGCAGGAACTTCGGGAACTCCGCCCACAGCCGACGGACGCCCGGCTCCGCCGCCGAGCGCGCCGTGTACGCCACCGAGTACGCGACCGCGACCCCGCCCAGAAGCGAGTTGCGCGCCAGCTTCGTCACGGTCGCCCACTGCCCCGCCTCCGGCGAGTACGCGAACCCCGCGGCCGCGACGGGGCCGGTCGAGAACATGCTCACGCCCGCCCAGACGCCGAACTGCCGGCTCGACAGGCCGAGCCACTCGCCCGCCAGCGGGAACGCGACGAGCGTCGCCGCGTCGAAGAGGAGGACCGTCGCGGCCGCGAAGGTGATCGCGGCCCCGCGGGCGTCCAACACCCGACCGATCGCGACGACCGCGGAGACGCCGCAAATGCTCGCGCCGGCCGCCAGAAGCGACGAGGTCGGCGACCCGATCCGGAAGAGCGCGCGCGCGACGACCTCCCCGAACAGGAGGCCGCCGGCGACGAACGCGACCACTAGCCCGAGGACGGTCGGTCCGGCCGCGAGGAACTCCTCGACCGCGACGGCAGCGCCGAGCAGCACGATCCCGGTCTCCAGAAAGAGCTTGTCGACGCCGACGCCCGGCTCCGCGATATCGGGCGTCCCGACCGTGTTCCCGACGCCGACGCCGAGCGCGACGGCGACGACGAGCGGCTGGAGGCCGGGGACCGCGTCCGCGACGAGCGTCGCGACGAGCGCGCCGCCCGCGAGCAGCGCGAGCCCGGGCAGGTACGCCCGGACCGCCTCGGCGACCCCCGTCACAGCGCCTGCCCGACGAGGTGCGCGGCGACGATCCCCAGCCCCAACGCGAGCGCCTGCCAGCCGCGGTCGAGCGCGGTCCAGCGGTCGACGACTCCGCCGTCGGCCGCCGGGTGTTCCGCCGTCGAGCCGCCCGGTCCCGTCCCGTCGTCGCCGTTCGATGCCATGGCCGCGGATCGGCCGGGACGCTACTTACGGGTGTCGTTCGCTCCGGATCCCGATCAGTCGTCGGCCTCGGCCGCGACCTCGTCGTCCGCCTCCGCCTCCGCGTCGCCGTCGGCGGTCTCGGCGTCCGCGGCGACCTCGCCGTCTGCGGCCGCGTCGTCGTCCGCCGCGTCGCCGTCGAGCCGCGGGAAGTTCTCGATGGTCGCGTCGCGGAAGCCCGCCTCGTCGAACTCGTAGTCGTCCTCGAAGAAGCCGAGGACGGTCTCCACGTCCGTCATCGCGTTCTTCAGCGCGGTCGACGCGCCCGGCGACGGCGTGATGTTGAACAGGATACCGTCCTCGGTGATCTTCGCTTCGCCCATGTCGAGCTCCTTGTTCTCGGTGTCGACGATCTGCGGGCGCACGCCGCCGTACCCCTTCGCCCGGTCGATGTCGTCGACGTCGACGCTCGGCACGACCTTCTGGACGTCCGGCAGGAAGGCGCGCTTGCCCACCACCGGGAGGTCGTACACGAGGTTGCGCACGACGTACGGGAAGAGGATCTTGTCCGAGAGGATGTTGACGTAGCTCAGGACGGAGTCGGGGTTGAAGCCGAACACGTCGACGAAGTCGCTCACCGTCGAGAGGTGGCCGCGTTCGAGCGCGGGCACGAGCTTCGCGGTCGGCCCGAACCGCGTGGTCCCGTCGTCGTGGACGTCGGCGTCGCCGTGGACCGCCGCGAACGGGAGCTTCTTCATCTGGAGCGTGTACACCTTCCCGTTCAGCAGGTCGTCCGCGAGGAAGAAGCTCCCCGCGACCGGTAACAGCGACATCCCGTCGCCGTACCCCATCTCCTTGGCGAACTGGAGGCTGTGCGACCCGGCCGCGACGACGACCGCCTCGGCCTCGAAGTCGCCGTCGTCTGTCTCGACGCGGAACCCGTCGCCGCGCTCGTCGACGTTCGTCACGGTCGTCCCGAGGTGGACGGAGACCCCTTCCTCCGCGCGGGCGGCGTCGACGAACGACTCCGCGACCGCGCCGTAGTCGACCACGTAGCCGTCGGGCGTCTGGAGCGCCTTCAGCTCCGTGCCGGGATCGCGCCCCTCGACGACCTTCGGCTCCAGCTCCGCGATCTCCTCGCGCCCGATCTCGCGGAGCTTCGGGAACAGGTCGCCGAACCCGTTCTCGTGGTAGCGCTCCTCCAGCTTGGCGACCTCCTCGTCGCCGACGCCGAGGACCATCTTGCTCCGCTTGCTGTGCATCTCGCAGTCGGGGTCTTCCCCTTCGAGGTAGCCCGCCAGCAGCTCCGCGCCCTCCTTGACCTCCTCGGCCTTTTCGAGGGTGTAGTTCGTCTCGATGTCCCCGAAGTGGAGGGTCTGGGAGTTGTTCGTCCGGTGAGAGTTGATCGCCGCGATCTCCCGCTCCTTCTCGATCAGCGTGACGTCCTCGACGTCGGTGAACTTCGCGACCGTGTACAGGAGCGACGCCCCGCTGATTCCCCCGCCGACGATTACGAGATCGGTGTCAGACATGCGTAGTGAAAGCTCACCTCTCGAGACGACCTCCCCCGTTAACCCTTTTACCATCTATTCGCGAAATCGACCGGTAGAGAGGCTACAAACGTCGATTAACTGTACGACGATCGTCGAACCCATCCGACCGATCCGCGGGCGGTCCGGCTTCGCCCCGCGTGTCTCCCTCACTCGTCTCGCGCGGTCCGGTACCGCTCGCGGACCGCCGCGAACAGCTCTCGGCCGGCGTCCGTGCGGAGCCGCGGCTCGGTCGTCGCGAAGAACTCGTCGAGGTCGTCGTACTCGCGGAACGCGTCGGGGTCGCCGCGCTCCGGGTCGTACCGGTCGCCGCGCTCGTAGCGGACGGCCTGGAGACAGGTGTCGAGGAGGTCGCACTCCTTGACGAGGACCGCCTCCGGCGACTCGCGCGCCTCGTACGCCTCCCACGCGTCCCGCACGCGCTCCGGCAGCGGGCCGGCGAGGTCGCGCATCGCCGCCCGCTCGGCGGCGACCTTCGCCTCGCGATCGTCCGCCTCCGCGGTCGCGTCGGTCGCCGACTTCCCGTCGTTCGTCGACTCCGTCACGTCGCTCGCGCGCGTCGCCACGTCCCCGGTCTCGGCCTCGGCGACGTCGTGGACGACCGCGAGCCGGAGCGCGCGGTCGAGGTCGACGCCCGGGAGGTCGGCCGCCAGCCGGTCCCCGAGCGTCACGGCGAGGTACGCGACCCCCCACGAGTGGGCCGCGACGGACTCGGGGTCGTCGACGCCGCGGAGCTGCCAGCCGGTGCGCCGCTCCTCTTTCAGTTCGTAGGCCGCGAGCACCGCGTCGAGCGCGCGGTCGAGGTCGTCGCCGCGACCGTCGCCGGCGTCACGCTCGCCACCGCCTCGGTCCCCGGCCATCGCTCGGCCCGGCTACTCGGCGAGCGCCCAGGCGTCGTCGCCGACGGGCTCCGCCACGTCCCGCCGCACCATCTCCTCGACGACCTCGTCGAGCCGGCCGGGCTGGGCGACCTCCATCTCGATCCGACCGATGCCGTGGAACTCCTCTAAGTAGTGCCGCAGGTCCTCGCGCGAGAACGCCGACTCGTCGGCGCGCTCCATCGCCCCCTCGGTGAGGTCGACCATGTCTTCGAGGAAGTTCCACGGGTAGACGACCCACGTCCACTGTTCGAGCCGCTCGCCGACGAAGTCCGGCTCGAACTCGGAGGTGCCGAGCAGCTGGAGCGTCGCGGTGCGGACCTCGCCCGCGTCGCGCTCCTCGACGTACTCCTCGGCGCGGCGGATCGAGCCGCCGGTGTCGGCGATGTCGTCGATGATGAGGACGTTCTTCCCCTCGACGCTCCCCTCGGGCATCGGGTAGCGGATCTGGGGCTCGCCGCTCTTCTCGGCGGTCCCCACGTAGTGTTCCATCTTGAGGCTGGTGAGGTCGTTGAGCCCGAGGAAGTCGCAGACGCAGCGGCCCGCGAACCAGCCGCCGCGGGCCAGGGCGACGACCACGTCCGGCTCGAAGTCGGCCCGCTTCACCGCGTCGGAGACGTTGCGGCAGAGCCCGTAGATGTACTCCCAGTTGGTGAGCGTGCAGTCGAAGTCGTCCGGGAGGTCGCTCATACGACCGTACCTGCCGGCCGCGCGCTCATAAGGGTTTAGCTCCGTCGGCGCGGGGCCGCCGCTCCCGATCAGGCCCCGCCCAACTCCCGGACCTCCCCGTCACCGAAGCGCCGAGATCAGCGCGATGCCGCCCGCGAGCAGCAGCGCGAGCGCGGCCACCGGCTGCCCGCCGCCGACCGCGAGGGTGACCCCGTAGACGAGGCCGGCCGCCACCGAGCCGACTAACAGGCTCGTCCCCGCGTGGACCGCGACGTTCCGCCGGGCCCGCGCGCCCCGTCCGACCTGCTCGCCGAGACCGACGCCGTGGTCGGCGACGTCCCACGCGACCGCCAGCCCGACCGCGGCGACGAGCAGCGACTCGGGCGGCGCGCCGCGGTACCCGGCGACCCCGAGGCCGACCACGCCGACCGCCGCGCCCCACGTCAGGACCCGCGTCGAGCCCCGGAGCGCGCCGCCGAGGAACGCGATCGCGGCGACCCCGAGCAGCGCTCCGCCGATCGGACTCGCGACCGCGCCCGCGGTCGCCCCGACGCCGGCGGCCGCGAGGCTCGCCACGACCTGTCTCTTATACACATCTC